>CALCVP010000039.1 GCA_937907705.1 uncultured Prevotella sp.
ATGTGATTTATTTTTGTATTTCTCTCGGTTTGCACTACCTTTGCAGCAGTTGAGTGTGTGTTTGCTTATCGTTGCTTATTTCCATATTTGCAGCACATTTGCAACACGCTCACGCAAACGGCTTGTTTATAAGTGGTGTGCAATTCGAGGAGGTTAAGTAAGGTCAATAAATCCACAATAAGGAATAATAAAAGCTTTTAAAGAAAGCCGTGCAACTCGTTGAGTTGTACGGCTTTTTCTGTTTTCCACCAATTCTAAATTAATTTGGTTAACTCAGAAAATAGACTATCAAACCGCATGAATGGAAAAGCATATATCCTTGCCTCTGAGCAACATCCCTTGAAATAACGCTTACTCAACAGAACAGGCGAAAAGAAAGTGCAAGATTGCTTAAAAGTATTCCATCAAGTAATGAATATATATATACGATTTATTTTGAACACTTGCTTAAAGACTATTTACCTATTTTTTTATACAGTAAATGAAAAGCTACAAGACCCATTTCCAATAACGGTGCTATCAGCTTGCGAAAGCAGTGCTATTGGAATATAAAAGCATTGCAATCGGCAAGCGATTGCAATGCTTTCAAAAGGTGATTGCATTGAAGCTGGACATCAACCCTTACAGCAAACTCTGAAGCAGTAGGGTTATCTTACATTAATCAACTTGTGTATCTGCAAAGACAGATGCCACTTAGGATGCTGCAAGCAGTAGTTGAAAGCATTCTGTATGGTCTGCGCATTAACAGCCGGGTCTGCCACATCACAAGGTTGCAGACTATAAACAGAGGCCTTCAACTTACCGTATTGGCTCATGTCTTGTGGCGGTGTCTGATACACTACCTTCAGTTCATCGATATGATGAAGCAGCACCGGACGGTATTTGGGCGAACATGTTATCCAATCTATGTGGCAATTGGGGGGCAGAGGCTGGGTACCGTTGGTCTCTATCTGCACAAACTTGCCTTGCCCATGCAGCTTCTCCACCAGCGAAGAGGTAAGTTGCAGCATTGGTTCACCACCTGTAATCACTACATGATGAGTGGGATATTGACTTACTTTAGCTATGATTTCATCTTCGGTCATCTCGGTAAATGACTGGTGTTTGGTGTCGCAAAACACGCAAGCCAAGTTGCATCCAGAGAACCGGACAAACACTGCGGGAGTGCCGGCAAAGTGGCCTTCTCCCTGAATAGAATAAAAAATTTCGTTAATTCGCATGGTTGTTATATCATTAACCGTATCCAAGTAGGAGTCCGGAATAAAGTGTATATGCGGACGCCTCTATTTATCATTTGACTGTCAACTTACTGAAAGAGTTTAAAAATACGTAAGTTTTATGCCTCAAAACATACCATGAGCCGCACTACTGCTCAGCCTCATCGGCTACATAAGTAACGGTATTGTTGGAGCTTTCTTCCACTTCTACCTTATAGCATTCCGGTATTTGCTCGCACACCCAGCGTGCTATGTTCTCAGCAGTAGGATTAAAGGGCAGCAACTCATTGAAGTTGCCATGGTCAAGATAGTCGTGTATTTTTTGTTTTATGTGTGTAAAGTCGACCACCATGCCCACTTCGTTGAGTTCCCGTGCCTTGCAGTGAACAGTAATGATCCAGTTATGGCCGTGCATACGGGTGCACTTGCTCTCATAGGGCAGGTTTAAATGGTGGCAACCTGCCACTTCCATTTTCTTGGTTACGTAAAACATATATGCAGTTTTTTATTGTTATATACTGGAAAAGCTAAAATATAAAGCCCAAATTTATATAGAAATAGGGCTGATGTGTATGGCTGGAATAACCTAAAGTAGCCCCTAACGGGCCAAACATGCTGTTGTAGCTATACCCCAATTCGGCACCTATCATAGGACCATGCTTGAGCAAGTGGCGCAAGTCTGGGCTTGCCTGTGCCAAGGCTGCACGGCCTATTACATAGTTGTTGTCCATAATACGCTGTTGCAGACGAAGCAGACAAGCCACAAACTTGTTGCCTACAAGCTCCATATTGCCTATGCCTGCAAAGGGCAATTGCTGCGCTATATAGTGTCCTGCAAAGAGCCCTCCGACAGCATTTTGCACGATAAGAGGTATGCGCTGTCCAAAAAGCAGGCGACCATACAGCTGAGGCTGGAACACCAATCGCGGGTTAAGGGCAAACGACATGCGCCAGAGTGCATTGACAGCACTGATGCCTGTGTGGCTTTTCCAGCCGATAAAGTCATCAGTAAGATAGCTGTATGCCGCGGTAAAATAGGCGCCACGAGTGGTAAAGAACCACTTGTCTTCCGAGTCATACTGCAAAGTAAAATGATAGCTATACTGGTGTAGATTATCTAAAGGCTCATTGCGGTCCACGCCCCGGAGCACATCATGAAAGTCGAAGAAGTCGGCCCGCATGTCTATGTCTATACTTACATTCTTGAAGTTGGCTCTGCCCACCAGCAACTTTAACTGGTGCTGGTTATAGATAAAGTTGTATCTGCGACTGCCATGCTCATATACATTGGTATCATCGTGGCGAAACGTGTAGGTAAGCCCCATCTTGCCCCAATGCTGCGGACTGGCTTTAGCATCTATTTGCGCCATCATGCGCTTGCCCAGACGCCCTGTCAGTTCCAAGGTTATAGGCATGGCGGTATTCAGTTGGTGCTCCACGTTGGCCTGCATGGCAACCATTTCTTCGGTATCAAAGCGCATTGCCAAGTTTACTCTGCTCTGTCTTTTGTCTTTAGCCACTATCTTCAGCACGCTTTTTGCCGACTGGCGGGTCAAGCTAAAAGTCACTCCTGTGTACATGTAATCATTGGTAAGGGCTGTTACAGCCTGCTCTATACGGTTAACAGGCAAGCTATCGGCAGCATGCAAGCGGTATTTCTGCCTGATGTATTTGCTCTCTTCCCTGCCTATGTGTTCAAATGCAATGCTGTCTACCCTCACCCACTGCGGCTCCTGCGTAGGCACTTTGGCATGGCGATAGGCTGTGGCAACAATTGTATCAATGCCTAAACGTTGGCGCAAAGCCATCAGTTGTGGCCACTGCTGCATGGCAGCTTGCTCGCCTCTGCGTATCAGTGTGTCAACAGCTTGGCGCGTAAAGCTGGCAGAAGAGTAGCCCTTGACATTTACCTTGACAGGGATATCAGTCATGCTCCAATTGTCTTGAAACTTGTTTTTGCAGTTAATGTCTACTATCTGCAACAGTATATCTGCTGCACTGTTCAGCTCGTCGGCCGTGCGTTCATCGCTCATTACCGACACGCCGATAATAACATCGGCTCCCATTTGGCGTGCTATATCGGCAGGATAATTGTTGCGCAGACCTCCATCCACCAGTACCATGCTATCTTTCCTTACTGGAGCAAACACGCCTGGTATGGCCATGCTGGCGCGCATAGCCGTAGACAGGTAGCCACTGTGAAACACATACTCGGTATTGGTAACAATATCTGTGGCCACACAGGCAAATGGAACAGGCAGCTTGCCAAAGTCTATGGAGTCGTGATACCCCATGGTAAGCCTTGAAAACAGTTTGGAAAGATTGGTTCCTACTATCAATCCGCCAGACTTCAAGGGCTTATGGGGCGTAAAAGCCAATGGACGGCTCAGAAGATAGGTGCGCTGATGCGCCCGCTCTTCAAGGCTCTGCCCGTAAGACTGCACGCGATCTGACAGCAGCAGGTTCCAGTCTTGGTGGCGCACCAACGAGTCGAGAGTGGTGGCATCGTAACCTATTGCATACAGTCCGCCCACCAATGCTCCCATAGAAGTGCCCGTAACAATGTCAACGGGAATTCCTGCCCGCTCCAGAACCTTGAGCACTCCCACATGAGCTGTGCCCTTGGCACCACCGCCACTGAGCACTACCGCCACTCGCGGACGATGAGTGCCGACAGAGAAAGCAGGTGCTGCAAGGCTCCACAACAGAGCGATACAAGCAGCTATTACATATCGTGCGGCATGTTTCATAAGAGTTTTGGCATAAAGAAACGGCAAGCGGTAAGCAGCCTGTCAGGCGTTCAAGTCATGATTGAAGAAGCGGTGCTCAGCCAACTTCTCATACTTGGTGCCCGGCATACCATAGTTGGCATAAGGATAAATGCTGATGCCTCCACGGGGCGTAAAGATGCCTGTAACCTCTATATACTTAGGTTGCATCAGCTTTACAAGGTCTTTCATAATGATGTTTACACAGTCTTCATGAAAGTCGCCATGGTTTCTGAAGCTAAAGAGATACAGCTTTAAGCTCTTGCTCTCTACCATACGCTCTGCCGGTATATACTGTATGCGTATTTCGGCAAAGTCGGGCTGACCTGTAATAGGACAGAGAGAGGTAAACTCCGGGCAGTTAAAGCGCACCCAATAGTCATTGTCAGGATGCTTGTTGACAAATGTTTCAAGCACCTCCGGTGCATAATCCATACTGTATCTGGTCTTTGCTCCCAATAATTTCAGACCTTCGTCTTTTCTGTTTTCGCTGTTCATTGTATTGTATTTGTTTGTCGGTGAATCATGACTGCTATGCTCCATGCCTTCAACAAAGCCCATATAGCCATGCTTAATCACAATAAAAAAAGAAACAATAAGTAGTATCTTTAGGCAAGCAAGTGTCTTAGGCAGGCAGATACGGCACCCTTTTGCCTATTCATACCCAGCAAAAGGGTTGCCCTATACCTAAAGATTAAGAATCTTGAGCACATTATAGTCTACCCCATTGTCGTAGACATCGGTTCCTTCATAACGCTTTGTCTTGTTCACTATTTTAATAGTAATGGGCAAAACGATAATCTCATACACTGTCTTCAGCAGTATCTGAGAGCCTATCAGCCAGGGTAGTTCTGAAGTAGGCACCACGCCTCCCAATGCCAGAGGAAAGAAGATAACTGAATCGGCAGCCTCGCCAAACACCGTACTCAAAACCGCACGGAGCGAGAAATTCTTGCCTCCAGAGCTTATCTTCATGCGACTCATCACATAAGCATTGATAAACGAGCCTACCAAGAATGCCAAAAAAGAGGCCGCTGCTATACGAGGTGCCAAGCCAAACACAGCATGAAAACCTGCATCATTATGCCAATAGGGTGCTCCTGGCACAGCATCGGCCAATGCACCGAACATGACAAAGAGGAAATTCATGGCAAAACCCAACCAGATAAGCAAGCGAGCCTTGCGATAGCCCCAAACCTCACACACACAATCATTGATGATGTAAGATACCGGAAAGACCAGCAAGCCACCTGTTATACTGATAGGACCTAACGCTATTTGCTTTGTTTCCAACACGTTTGCAGTAATCAAGCAAACGCAAAAGAGTATGCTGAAAAGCATAAACAGCACACTCACCTGTTGTTTATTACTCGTCATAAATCTTGTTTTTTAAGAGGTTTACCAAGCACTCTGTAGTAAAATATGCGTGCAAAATTACGCATTTATCACATAATAAGCAAGTCAAGAGGGGGCTTTTTCACTGTTTTTGCGTATTTTTGCAATGCTTTTGGCGTGCAATAGCTATGCAATCGGATACTGATAGCTATGCAACGGCCCCATAAAAGCCACTGACAACACTTATTGTATCACTCTTATCAATATTCAGAAACATGATGGAACCAGGACTTACCCATACCAGTCAAACCACCGTATCACAACAAAATACAGCCATCAGCCTTGGATCTGGCGACATACCTGTATTGGCTACGCCTGCCATGTTGGCACTAATGGAAAACGCTGCCATGTTAGCGGTGGCACCACAACTGCCTGAAGGCAGCACCACCGTGGGTGGACAGATTGCCTCTTCGCACCTGAAGCCATCGCCTATAGGAGCTACCGTTACTGCCACTGCTACGCTGGAGAAGGTAGACGGGCGCAAACTCTACTTTAAAGTGGCAGCACATCAAGGCGACACTGTTATCGGAGAGGGCACGCACCTCAGATTTGTCGTTGACAGAGAGTGTTTTCTTTCCAAATTGTAAGAAGCACTTGGCAAAACTCATAATGTGGCTTCTCATGACCGCTATGACGGCTTTGGATGACGAGAGGTACACTTTATAACGTAGAAAGTCCTGACAGCAAGAATTATTTTAGCATCTTGCTGTCAGGACTTTTTGTATTTATGCTTCACCCATTGAAGCCTTTCATAAAGGCATCAGGCAAACAAATGGTCTATATCTTGCTGCTTCATGATGCTGATAATAAGCTTCCCGTCAGGAGCATAATTTACATTTGAGCATGCCAACAGCTCGTTAACAAGATTCTCCATCTCTGCATTGCTGAGCACCTGGCCATAAGGTATGGCAGCACTCTTGGCCATCTGCAAAGCTATCTTGTGGTGTATATCGGCACCAACAGCCCGGTTGCCATCCGCAGAATCGTCAATAATATTTTTCAGCAATATGGAAATATTGACGCCTTCAAGACCTGCCGGCACCCCATTGACAGAGTAACTGCCACTGCCAAGAGACGTAATCTCAAAGCCAAGGCCATGCAACTGTTCCATCATCTGCTCCAACGTTGTAGCTTCATTGGGCGAGAACTGCAACAATTCGGGGAAAAGCATCTTCTGGGAAACACCCGTATGACCCGACATCTGAGCTAAATAGCGCTCATAAAGCACACGCTCATGAGCCCTGAACTGGTCGATAAACATCAGCCCCGACTTTACTGCAGTAAGGATATATTTGCCTTTATACTGGTAGTGGGCAGGCGACTTTTCTTCTGCTACCTCCGGTATTGCTGTATCACTGGCCTTGCTTGTAAAAATAGTTGGCTCCTCAGCAGCAGGTTCTTCGGGCATAAAGGTCTGCTCAACGGGAGCTGATTGCACCCCCGCATACAGGCTTTCCCACGAGTCTGGCGATGCTGTCTTAGGAACAGAAGGTCGTGGGGCTGGTTCATTAAAGGGATTGTAACTGGGATTAAACTCCACTTTTGGGGCCTCGCTAAATGATGCCGAAGCGTCAAATACAGGAATATCAGGCTTGCCCTCGGTATCAAAATCAATGGAAGGCACATCATTGAACCTGCCTATCGAGTCTTTAACAGCTGCCATAAGGATTTGCCAAATGGTCTGTTCGTTCTCAAACTTTATCTCTGTTTTTGTGGGATGGATGTTTACATCTATATCTTCAGGATTGACATCAAAGTAAATAAAGTAAGGCACTTGCTCGCCTAAAGGTATCAATCGCTCAAAAGCAGCCAGTACAGCTTTATGAAAATAAGGATGCTTCATATAGCGGCCATTCACAAAGAAGTACTGATGTGGTGTCTTCTTGCGTGCCGATTCGGGCTTGCCTACAAAGCCTTTGAGCTTGCATACAGAGGTTTCAACGCCTACGGGCAGCAAATCATGATTAAGGCGCTTGCCAAATACATCAACAATACGTTGCCTTAGACTGCCCTTCTTGAGGTTAAACATCTCTACACCATTGCTGTGAAAGGTGAAATTAATGTTGGGATAGACCAATACGATGCGCTCAAACGCAGAAAGGATATTGTTGAGTTCAGTGGAATTTGACTTGAGAAACTTGCGCCGGGCAGGCACATTGAAGAATAAATTCTCTACCATAAAGTTGCTGCCCACAGGGCAAGATACCGGCTCCTGAGCCGTAATCTTAGAACCCGCCAACGATATTTGGGTGCCGATATCATCGGTAGCAGTACGCGTTTTCAGTTCTACCTGCGCCACAGCAGCTATAGAAGCCAGTGCCTCTCCACGGAAACCCATTGTGTGAAGTTCAAAAAGGTCACTGGCATTGCGTATCTTTGAGGTGGCATGCCGTTCGAAAGAAAGGCGTGCATCGGTCTCAGACATGCCCTTTCCATTGTCTATTACTTGAATAGAAGTGCGGCCTGCATCTACCACCAGCACGTTAATGGTAGTGGCATCAGCATCCACAGAGTTTTCTACAAGCTCCTTAATGACAGACGCGGGGCGCTGTATCACCTCGCCAGCCGCTATCTGATTGGCCACTGAATCTGGCAACAGTTGTATTACATCACTCATAATCCGATTTTATAAGTTAGCTTCTTGTTTTTCAATTAACAGGTATTCTATGCCCCACTGCAATGCTTTCAATCATTACATGAGGTGTTTGTATCGTTCAGTTGCATGACAATTGCTGTATACGGCACCGCATTGACAATCGCTACACAATGACATTGCACCACAAAAACAATGCCTATATCATGCAAAAGCAACAATATCTCAAAGTGTCAGCAGCATTCGCCACAGAGCGACAA
Organism: uncultured Prevotella sp.; assembly: GCA_937907705.1. Taxonomy (GTDB): domain Bacteria; phylum Bacteroidota; class Bacteroidia; order Bacteroidales; family Bacteroidaceae; genus Prevotella. The sequence goes on from CALCVP010000039.1 coordinate 8,234, forward strand.
GCACAACCAGCAAAACGACTATTACGCCGAAGTTAAGCATAAGCCGTCCAGACTGTCTCCGCTCGCTATAACGCTTGGCATACTTTGTAGCGTTCAAGAATTGCCCTTTAAGGCGTTCATGATGGTCTGAAGCAGAGGATGACAGCCCCAACTCTTGCCGAGCACGGTTCTCTAGCTCTGCCATTCGTTCCTTTTTACTGTCTACATAGATATAGTTATGATGGAAACCACGTGGTTGACGCTGCTTAAACAATGACATATTTCTGATAAATCGTTAAGTGTTAAACATATTTCAACAGCACAACACCCATAAAGTTCGATTTAGGAAACCATAGGGTTACAGATCAAAAACCATAGGGCTACGATTCAAAAACCATAGGGCTACAGTTCGGAAACCATAGGGTTACTTACTTGCTGCTGTTTTATTGGTATTCGGCAACTTTGCCTCTGAAAGCCGAGTGTTGGCAACAGGCTTGGTCGTCGCATCTTTTTTCCCGGTCTTGCCGGTAGCGGCAGACGCAACGGATGAATGTTTTTGCTGCGCTGAAACATTCGTCTGCCCACCATTGCTCTCTGCAACAACATTGTCAGATGATATCACTTGTAACGGTGCCGCACGCCGCTGACGCGCTTTCAGCTCAGTTCCGCTCTTTTTGCCTCGCCATACAAAGATGTCATCTTTATCAAGCGGACGTATATAATCAAACCATTCAAAAGACGGCAACTTGTCTTTCCCAGGCGGAACTTGCGTGATTGGATACATGACAGAAGTCTGCTTACACGTCCAAATGCGCTCTAACTGCCTGTTCTTAAGAAACATTCGCATTGTGTCTGTCTCAAGGTTGAGCATAGATATAAGCGAACTGTCTTTGCTGTCTTGCATATAATAGACTGTCTGCACATTGCCGATAGCCTCATTTCGTCTGATTTCGCCCTTGTCAAAAAAGGCATACATATTGCGGGCAGCTATCTGATTGTAGTGTGCCGAGTCTGGAAGTAATTCTACAGAGAGAGCCTGATTCTCTACATGAGCGCGGTCTATGGTAGAGTCTTTCATATATACCCGGATGATTTCGCCCAAGATTTGACGATTGGCATTCCACGCAATAGGGTCTTTGTACATCGTCATGCAAGAATCTTTCGTATTATACACCAACGAATCACACACGGCTTGAATGTCCGTGCGATAGGCTCTCACCTTATTATAGCAGTGCACCTTGCGCCATACCGAATCGGTATTGATATTATAAGTGTATACTTTCATGGTGTCGGAATGCATGTAGAGGGTGTCCTTTTGCGAGTAATCAATCATCAAAGGATTGTTGGTGGCAAAGGCAAAACCTGTCTTCTCATTATACCAAAAATAGTTACACTTGAGCTGGTTCTTGTTTACGGCATCGGTATAGATTACATTCCGGAAGCCCTGGCTGATGCCTTTCTTGTCGTCATGATACAGACTGTCGCCTATAATCTCGCGCCCTTGGTTTACAAGTTTGGAGCGACCATACAACCGGGCATAATCCTTACTGGTGTCGTAATAGCCCTTTGAGGTATAAATAGTGCTCTTGCCAGACACCACTTTGGATGGACCCACGATATGTGCCATTGATGTTTTGGTGTCATAATGCAGTGTATCGGTGGTAAGTACGAACTTCGGATTACGCAGTTTTACGCTATAATTAAAGATAGCCTCACGCGATTCCGTGTCGTATTCGCCCCAATCGGCCACCAATACGTTTCGCTTGTCCACCATCTTGCCGCCTTCAAAGAAATAGCCAATGCCGTACAGACGGTCGTAGTTCAAGCTATCGGTATAAAGCGTTGTACCCCTATGCCGCAGCACCACATTGTACCGGGCTTCCGCCATCTGGTCTGTGCCATCGTAAAAAGCGTAGTTGCAAGTCAACGAAAGGGTGTCGCCTTGCAGCATTTTGACGTGTCCAAAAGCCTTGAAGGAGTTGGATTCCTGATAGAAATAAGCACTGTCGCATGTCAATCGGGCACCACTGTGCCTAAAAGATACATGACCATTCAATATCTGAGCGGTGGGGTTCAAGCCAAACTGGTCGTACCTTAATCTGTCGGCATGTTCCAAATACACGCGCTCCGCAGTCTTCGGGCGTTTCCTTTTGCGTAAAATCTGCCGTGAAGAGACCACACAAAGCCCAAACAGGCATAGGATAATCACCAAGAAAATCCTATGCCCGTTCAGCATGTTTTTTATGTTTTTGTTTATTGTCATGAATAATAATAGGTAGTTGCATGGGCACACACAATGGCACAACGTGCATCGACAGTCTCTTCATACAGCACTGCTACCATGAAAGAAGTGCCTCTGCTGCCACTGCATATCAGCCTTCTGTGCTACTGTTTTACCCAACCTTTATACTCAAAATCGCAGTTTTTATAGCGGTCGTTGATGCGTATATAGGTATTCTTTATCTTTTGTGCTATCCATTCTTTAATGTAGTCCTCTTTGCGCTTAGCCAATACCACGTCTTTCATTACCTGAAAGTCTTCGGTAATAGTGGCGCGATGGGTATCCACACGGCTCTTGAGCTTTACGATAGCACATACATTTTTGCCTTTGCTGTTCACCATCTGAAAGGCTGATGACACCTCACCCACCTTTAAAGTGTCTACCACTTTAGCCACTTCTGCCGGCAAGTCCTGCATACGGAACTTACTTGTTCGTCCGGTTTCTGAAGCATTTGCCATCAGTCCATGATTGTTACGCGTATCCTTATCATCAGAGATAAGCGATGCTGCCTCTTCAAATGTGAATCTCTTTTCACGCAGTTGCATAGCCAAAGAGTCCAATTGCCCAGTGGCTTTTTCTATCGCTGCCTGTGTAATATGTGGCTTCAGCAAGATGTGGCGCAACTTGATACGGTCGCCACGACGGTCTATCAGCTGTATGATATGATAGCCATACTCAGACTCTACAATCTTTGATATCTTCTTAGGGTCGGTAAGATTGAAGGCTACATTGGCAAAAGCGGGGTCCAAGACGCCACGACCTACATAGTCGCCAAGCTCTCCTCCATTACGTGCAGAGCCAGGATCTTCTGAATACAGGCGCGCAAGCGTAGCAAAAGAGGTTTCTCCTTTGTTCACACGTTCGGTAAAGTCGCGCAGTTGGTTCTTGATGCGATCCACCTCAGCTTGCTCCACTTTAGGAGTACGGGTAATGATTTCCACCTCTACTTCGGTAGGAACCACGGGTACACTGTCTGCAGGCAGGTTGTTGAAATACTTGCGTACATCGGCAGGTGATACGGTAATGTCCTTTACCAGCTCCTGCTTCTCGCGCTGAATGAGCTGTTGGTTGCGGAACTCATCGTGCAACTGCTGGCGCAATTGCGTAATGCTCATGCGCTTGTATTCCTCCAACTTCTCCTTACCGTTAGCCTTCTGTATCCAAAAGTTGATTTGTCCGTCAACGCTTTGCGCCACTTCCGCTTCGGTAACTTTGATACTGTCGAGTTCCGCTTGATGCAAAAACAGTTTTGAAACTGCCAACTGTTCCGGTATCGTACAGTCGGGGTCTCCTTTCCATTTCATGCCTTCAGCCTCGCCTTGCAGTCGTGCAGCTTCCACATCAGACCTTAATATGGCTTCATCGCCTACCACCCATATTACCTCATCAATGATACTGGCAGGGTCAGGAGCCTCTGTTGAATCCACCTTATGAGCTACAGAGTCGGCTTCAGCTGCTGTATCTGTATTACGAAAGAGAGCAGGGCGGGCACTGACACTGGCCAAGAAAGCCAATGAAGCTGCACACCAGAGAGCTGTCTTGCTTGTTAATTTCATTATTTATGATTGTTTACTGTTTTCAATACATCTTGATACACCTCTACGGGGTATTTCTTTCTCAAGTCTGCTACCCAATTCTTCTCCAGCTGCTCTTGGTAATCAGCGGTTACTTGTCCGCGCACATCTTCATAGCTATCGGGCTTTTTCTTGAGCAGCTTGCCGTAAACAGCATCAATAGGGAAGCCTTTTATCTGATTCACGGTAGTGTCTTTTTTGAACACCATCTTGTCGATGAATGCGTTATCGCCTTTCTTGAAGATGCCTTTTTCTACACGAATGCGCAGTACAGAGTCGTTATTGAAAGTGGCACGCAACTTGTCTGCCCACTTGTCAAAAGCTATACCTTTCACGCAGTTCCTTACTGCGTCTACATCTTCTTTGTTCTTTACGTGGTAAGCCATGCCTTTATAGCGTGGTTCTGTCCAGTAATATTTCTTCTTGTTGCGGTCAAAATAGTTTTTAAGTCCTGCTTCATCTTTAGCAGCTTTGTCCCACACTACTCTATTGCTGATTTCATACAGCAGCAATCCGTCATGGTATTCACGGATAAGGTTCTTCAAAGCAGGGTCGTTAGCCGCCATTTCATCGGCTTTCTTGGTCAGCAAGCTTTCCTTTGTTTCTTTGCCATCAGAAGCTTTTACCAATGAATCGAGCTTTTGGTCGGCAATGCGCTCGCGCAAGCCACGCATCTCTATAAACTTGACAATGCTGTTTTTCAACGAGTCAAACGGCTCTAACTGCTTGCGCTCCAGCACTTTGATGATATGATAGCCCACGGGCGAGAGCACAGGCTTGCTTATCTCGCCTGGCTTTAAGGCGTAAGCCGTTGTCTCAAACTCCTTGAGTGTGCGCCCTGGTTGTATCCAACCTATCACGCCTCCATTGCGGGCAGAACCCGGATCTTGCGAGTATTTCTTTGCCATTTCGGCAAAATCGGCACCTTTCAGCAGTGCATTGTAGATAGAGTCGGCACGCAGACGTGCCTGCTCTTGCTTCTCTTTTGAAGCTTTTTGCTCCAAATACATCAGTATATGGGCTGGTTTCACGAGTCCCTTAGGGCCTATCTGGTCTTTTGTTTGCTGATAAATCTTATGCGCTTCTGCCAATACATCTGCACTATCCACAAAAGCCGGACGTATCTGCTGGTCTCTATACATGTAGAACTCTTTCTTGAAAGAGCTCAAGGTGTCGAGTTTTGCATCATAAGCCGCAGCCACTTTCAACTTGTAGTTGATAAAGAGGTCTACATATTGGTCTACGGTTTTCTTGTCTATTACGTCATCAGAGTTGTTCTTGTTGTAAGAATATTCAAACTCAGAGCGTGTTACGGGCACACCGTTGATTTTCATCACTACCGGGTCTGAACTTTGAGCATGGGCCATGCTTACACTAACAAGCATGACAGCAAACATATTAAGGAACTTCATATTGCCTTTCTATTATATATAATAAGTCAATAATCGGGGCTCAAGGCTTGAGCCCCGATTGATGTATTAGTCTTTTGATACTACTCAGGACGAGAATAGTTAGGAGCCTCACTGGTGATAGATATATCATGAGGATGGCTCTCCAACACACCTGCATTGGTGATACGCACAAATTTGGCATTGTGAAGCTCGTCGATAGTGTGTGCTCCGCAATAGCCCATACCTGAGCGCAAGCCACCTACCAGCTGGTAAATAACCTCTTGCAGTGTGCCTTTGTAAGGTACACGTCCTGCAATACCTTCCGGCACGAGCTTCTTGACGTCCTTGGTACCGGCCTGGAAATAGCGGTCTTTTGAGCCGTTTTCCATAGCCTCAAGGCTACCCATGCCACGGTAGCTCTTAAACTTACGGCCGTTGAAGATAATGGTATCGCCAGGGCTTTCTTCGGTTCCTGCTACAAGCGAACCTATCATTACGCTGTATCCCCCTGCTGCCAATGCCTTTACCACATCGCCGGAATAGCGCAAACCGCCATCGGCTATCAGCGGCACATTGGTATCTTTCAGTGCGCAAGCTACATCGTAAACAGCGCTCAACTGTGGCACACCTACACCTGCTACCACACGTGTGGTACAGATACTACCGGGACCTATACCTACCTTAACGGCATCGGCGCCATTCTCTACCAGCAGTTTGGCTGCCGCACCTGTGGCTACATTACCTACCACAATGTCTACATTAGGGAATGCAGCCTTAGCCTCAACGAGCTTTTCAACTACATATTTGGAATGGCCATGGGCTGTATCTATCACGATAGCGTCAGCTCCTGCATTGACAAGTGCCTGCATACGGTCAAGTGTATCTGCTGTTACGCCTACACCTGCAGCCACACGCAGACGACCTTTGTCGTCTTTGCAAGCCATTGGTTTGTCTTTGGCTTTGGTTATATCCTTATAGGTAATCAAGCCTACAAGCTTGTTGTCATTGTCTACTACCGGCAACTTTTCAATCTTGTTCTCCTGCAAGATATGGGCAGCAGCTGCAAGATCGGTCTTGATATGAGTAGTAACAAGATTCTCGCTGGTCATCACTTCGTCTATCTTGCGGTCTGCCTGGCGTTCAAAGCGCAGGTCTCTATTGGTAACGATACCTACCAAATGGTTCTCGTTGTCCACCACTGGTATACCGCCAATATGGTATTCTGCCATGATGTCAAGAGCCTCGCGCACGGTTGAACCGCGACGAATGGTAACAGGATCATAAATCATACCATTCTCGGCACGCTTTACAATAGCCACTTGACGGGCCTGCTCTTCAATGGACATATTCTTGTGGATAACGCCGATACCGCCCTCTCGTGCTATGGCAATGGCCATGGCCGACTCTGTAACGGTGTCCATGGCTGCCGTTACAAAAGGCACATTCAAGCTGATGTTGCGTGAAAACCTGGTTTTTAACTCTACCGTCTTAGGCAGTACTTCTGAATAAGCTGGGATTAAAAGGACGTCGTCAAAGGTCAGACCGTCCATCACAATTTTATCTGCAACAAATGATGACATATATTATTTTGAAATTTATTGCGTGCAAATTTAGCAAAAATTTTCCATTCATTCTATTGCTTCGCTGCATTTTCTTTTATTATTAATGCTATTTAACGTCATATATTTCATTTGTAACGACTAATCAACCACAGGGCTTTCCTTATGCTATTTCATCATTCCCTGTGCATACATATAATAAAGGTACGCGCGCGAAAAGCAGCTGTTTGCACAGAGTGCAAGCCCTGCCGCAAAGCTGTCAGAAGCAACAGCACTGTTATCGGTAGCCAATAGCAGTGCTATCAGCTTCCAATAACGGTGTAATCGGAAACTAATAGCGCTGCAATCGGAGGCTGATTGCAGCGCTATTGACAAGTTACTCATTTTCAATGAATTATACAGTTTTATCGTCTATTTCAAGCAAAAGGCTGGACTAAGCATCTGTCATGATGCCCGTCCAGCCCTTCTTACATGTAAGATACAAATGTTTCGGTGAGCTACTCCTCGCCTATTGTCTCTTTAATGCCGAACACTGCCACAGCTCCCACTGCCAACAGCACGCCTGCCACCAACATCATGTTGCACTGATGGCTGCCCACAAGGTTCAGCATCACACCGCCAAAAGCTGCAGCTACAATCTGAGGTATGCAGATAGTACCGTTAAACAAGCCCAAATAAGTGCCTATATGGTCGCCGTTGAGCGCATTGGTAACAATGGTAAAAGGCATGGCAAGCATAGCTGCCCAGGCGCAACCTATGAGCAGATAGGACACAAAGAGCATATACTGGTCGTGAACATAAGGTATCGTCAAGAAACCGATGCCGCCCAACAGCAGGCTCAGCGCATAGGCTATCTTATGGTTGGAGAAGCGAGGCAGCACCACTGCCCATGCCACACTGCCGACAGCTTGCACGGCAAAGAGTATGCCCACCCAGTTGCCGGCAGCCTGATAAGCGCCCGACGATGGGTCAGTAGTCTGCCAACAGGTTTCGGCTATGGCACCATTGGTATAATTCCACATATACAAGAACGCTGCCCAGCAGAAGAACTGCACCAGTCCTACCGTCCAAAATACCTTGGGAGCACGGCGCAACAGCTGCACCAAAGACACCTTTTCTTCGCTCTTTTTCTCACTGATGCCATGATACTCGGCATACTCCTTAGGAGGCATCTCCTTCACCTTGGCAGTGGTATAGACAACACACAGAATAAGAATGGCGGCACCTATATAGAAAGAATATATCACCGAGTCGGGCACTACGCCTTGAGGGGCCACATTGCTGATGCCCAATGCGGTAAACAGAAAGGGGAATACATAGCCTGCCAGCGAACCTGCATTGCACAAGAAGCTCTGTATGGAATAGGCCAAGCCCTTCTGCTGCTCGTTCACCATGTCGCCTACCAGCATTTTGAAGGGCTGCATGGCCATATTGATGCTGGTGTCAAGAAACATCAGCGACACCAGACCGAAAGTCATGGCAGTAGACACCGCCATGCCAAAAGAGCCGGCATTAGGCAGCAGACACATGACCAGCACAGCCACCAAAGCACCCACAAAGAGGTAAGGTATGCGCCTGCCAAAGCGGCACCACGTATTGTCGCTCAGGCTGCCCACTATGGGTTGGACAATGATTCCCATAAGCGGAGGCAATATCCAGAAGTAACTCAAGCTGTGAGGGTCTGCCCCTATGGTTGAAAAAATACGGCTGATGTTGGCACTCTGCAGCGCATACGCTATCTGCACGCCAAAGAATCCAAAACTGATATTCCAGAGTTTCATAAAACTCAGGTCTGGTTTTTTCTTTAAATTAGTGTTCATTTGTTTAAGGTATATTGTTTGTTTTCATTGATTGTCCGCATCTGCTGCATACTGTCTGTCAGGCTATCGGGTCGTTCCTCTTACGATAAGCCGTGTGCGCACCACGCGCTTTTCCACCTTGTCTTTAGGCACCAAGCCTTCTATCTTGTCAATCAAGATGTCCGCAGCCTGTCGCCCTACCTCCACGCCACGCTGCTCCACAGTGGTAAGCATAGGGTCGCAGGCTATGGCACGCTGCCCGTTCGTAAATCCGCAGATAGATATATCATCAGGAACACTGAGTCCTAAGCGCTTGGCTGTAAACAAGATGCCGATAGCCGTGTCGTCATTTACGGCAAAGAAAGCATCTGGTCTGTTCTCCATAGCCAACACTTCGGGAGTGATACGCTCTGCATCCTCGCGGTTGTCGCATATCTTCACCAAGCTTGCATCTGGCTTCAAGCCATTCTTGAGCAGTGCATCACGGTAGCCGTTATAGCGGTTCTTGGATATTTCAAGTTTCATGGGCGAGCTGTAGAAAGCTATACAGCGGCAACCTGTCTTGATGAGATAGTCTACCGCTGCGTATGAACCTGTATAGTCGTCTACCGTTACCCTGCTGGCATTAACACCCGTACATATGCGGTCGTAGAACACCAACGGCACGCCCTTGGCTATCAGTTTCTCGAAATGTTCATAGTGGGTGGTGTCTTTGGCTTGCGATACGATAATGCCGCACACCTGGTTTTCATAAAACGAACGGCAGATGTCCACCTCTCGCTCATACTGTTCGTTGCTCTGGGCCACCATCAACCGGTAACCATGCTTGAGGGCCTCATCTTCAATACCGCTCAATACGGAAGAAAAATAGAAATGGGTAAACTGCGGAATGACAACACCTATCACCTTGATAGCACGCCTACTGCGCAACGACTCTGCCATGATGTTGGGACTGAAGCCGTGTTCACGGGCATACTGCTGTATCTCCTTGCGGCGAGCTTCGCTTATCCGCGAACTGTCGTTCAATGCTCTTGACACAGTAGCAATAGACACGCCGAAATGCCGGGCAATGTCTTTCATTGTAGTAGGTGTATGGTTATCAGACATCATTCTAATTTTGTTTTTCTAAAATCACGGACTACTGATACAACGGTTACATCAGTAACTTTATTGCACAAGCCATTGGGCAATAACTCACTGCTGCAAAACCGTTTGCCTGTCTGCACATTCATATTGCATAGCTTCACAATGCAAAAATAGGAAAAACAGTGCAAACAGCTTTTACACCTTATTATATTTATGAATATTATCTATGCAAACGTTTACACACCTCTTTGCTTAGATTTCCGTTGAAAAAAAATAAAGTATCTTAACTCGTATTACTTTTGCATCTGAAACATCTGACCTTAATGAAGCAAATGCACTTAAAACTGAATAAAACACAGTGATATACCTGAAATACAAGGACTATTACCTTCGCAATAGCTATCAAACTGTCAAGAAACATAATACAATATCAATTAATAGTTAACTTTAAAACGCAAGAAAATGAAGCAAGTAAGAGTGAAAGCCTCTATGAGGATAATGGGCCTGTTGCTTGGCCTTTTCCTCTCAATTTGTGCCTTTGCACAGAACACGGGTTCCCTGCAAGGACATGTCAAGGATGCTTCTGGTGAAGCAGTCATCGGTGCCACGGTCCGTGTTGCAGGACAGAGCAACGGTGTTATCACCGACATCGACGGTAACTTTACTATCAAAGCCAAACACGGCGACAAACTACAGATTACCTTTATCGGCTATAAAACACAGGAAGTAGCTGCTAAGCAGGGAGTGGTCGTTACACTTGAAGACGACTCCCAAGTGCTCGACAATGTGGTAGTCATCGGTTACGGCGTTGCCAAAAAGACCGACTTGACAGGTTCCGTTACTGCCATGAAGCCAGATTCAAAGAACAAAGGTCTCGTAGTAAACCCGCAAGATATGATTCAAGGCAAGATTGCCGGTGTCAACATCATCAGCAATGACGGTGCTCCTGGCTCCGGTGCACAGATCAGAGTGCGTGGCGGTTCATCACTCAACGCATCCAACGACCCGCTTATCGTTATCGACGGATTGGCTATGGACAACGATGGCGTAAAGGGATTGGCCAACCCCTTGGCCATGGTTAACCCACAAGACATCGAGTCTTTCAGTGTCTTGAAAGACGCATCAGCCACTGCTATCTACGGTTCTCGCGGTTCTAATGGTGTCATTATCATCACAACCAAAAAGGGACGCAAAGGACAAGCGCCACAAGTGTCATACAACGGTTCGCTCACCGTTAGCAACAAGCGCAAGACACTCGACCTGCTCAATGGCGATGAATACCGTGCTCTCATTGAAAAAATGTACGGCACAGAAAGCGATGCCTATCGTGCACTGGGTACAGCCAACACTGACTGGCAGGACGAAATATACCGCACAGCCGTGAGCCACGACCATAACGTTACCGTTTCCGGTGCTACCAAGAATCTCCCTTACCGTGTATCAGTAGGCTATACAGACCAACAGGGTATCTTGAAGACATCAGATTTCCAGCGTGTTACTGCTGCTCTCAACCTCAACCCCTCTTTCCTCAACGACCACCTTACCATGAACTTGAACGGAAAGGGTATGTATGCCAAATCCAATTTTCCCAATGGCGATGCCATCAGCAATGCCATGAGGATGGACCCTACACAGAGCCCATACGGCTATACCTCTGCTTATCACAAAGCACTGTTGGGCAACGACCTCGCTACCATGGAAAGAGCATTCGGCGGATTCTTTGAATGGACACAATCAGGCTCTGCCTTGAACGACCCACAATGGCCGTACACACTTAACAACAATGCGCCTAAAAACCCGTTGGCTGTACTTGCATACAGTGGCGAAACAGCCTACAGCCGTTCATTTGTGGGCAGTGCAGATGTCAACTACAAGGTACACGGATTCGAAGATCTGCGCTTGCACCTCACTCTCGGTGCAGACATATCCAAAGGTAGACAAGCCCGCAACATCTCTGGAGCATCACCCAACTATATCTACTACGGCTCTTACGGAGGCGAAGACGTGCTCAAACGCAACCTCTCTCTGAGCACATACGCACAGTATTACAAGGATATTACCAAACAGCATCATTTCGACATCATGGCTGGTTATGAATGGCAGCACTTCTGGAAGAGTACCCAAAACGATTACGTAGGCTACTATGCCGACACCAATACAGAGCATCCGGGTGAAGCTCGCCCACATACACCATACAGACAAAAGGTGGAAAGCTATCTGGTTTCATTCTTCGGACGCGCCAACTACTCATTTGCAGACCGCTACTTCCTGACAGCTACCGTGCGCGATGACGGTACTTCACGCTTCAAAAACCACTGGGCATGGTTTCCTTCATTTGCTTTTGCATGGAAATTAAAGGAAGAGGCTTTACTCAAAAACACCGACTGGCTCTCTGACTTGAAGCTTCGCTTGGGTTACGGAAAGACCGGCCAGCAGGCTGGAGACAAGATAGCTACTTACAACTGGTTCCCGACCTACTCTACCAACACTGGTACAGACAGCTTCTATCCTGTTACCGGCAATGGCGTTCTGTATCGTCCGGACAACTATACACCTGACTTGAAGTGGGAAACCACCACTACTTACAACGTAGGTCTTGACTTCGGCTTCTGCAACCAGCGACTGACCGGTAGTGTAGACTATTACTATCGCAAGACCAACGACTTGCTTAACTATGCGCCAACAGCCGCCATGTCGGCTTACCGCAACCAAGCATGGCAAAACATCGGCTCTTTGAAGAACACCGGTGTAGAGCTCGCACTCGACTGGAAAGCCATACAGACCAAAGACCTCTATTGGACTATCAGCTACAACGTAACTTACAACAAGAACGAAATTACCGACTTGAACGGCGTTTCGTCTTCCGGTTCACCCGTAGCCAATACTGATGTAAAAGTAGGTGATGGCACCGGAGCCATGTTTGAATACTATCAAGTAGGCTATCCAACCAATGCTTTCTGGGTGTTCCAGCAGGTATACGACAAGAATGGCAATCCTATTGAAGGCTGTGTCGTAGACCGCGACGGCGACGGAAGCATCACCGACAACGACCGTTACTTCTACAAGAAGCCTTCACCTGATGTTACCATGGGCTTGTCTTCACGTCTGGAGTACAAGAATTGGGACCTCGGCGTATCATTCAGAGCCAGCTTTGGCAACTATGTATTCAACGGAGTAGAGGCCGACAACTGCAATATGAGCTACGGAACGGTATGGAGCAACTCTCTAAACTGCCTTACCAACCGTCTGAAATCAGTGGTAGACCGCAACTGGCAGAGTGGTGAGAACACCGCAAAGCTGTCTGATTACTACATACAGAATGCTTCGTTCCTGAAGTGTGACAACATAACATTGGGCTATAGCTTTGCAAACCTCTTCAAAGCAGGTTACTGGCACGGACTGTCAGGCCGCATCTACGGCACTGTTTCCAATGTATTCACCATTACAAAATACAAAGGCATTGACCCTGAAATCAACAACGGATTTGACAACAACTCTTATCCACGTCCCATTTCATTCATTGTCGGGCTTAACTTGAACTTCTAATTCAGTATAAAAGGATAATTATCATGAAAAAAATATATAAGTTAGTTCCTGTTGTCGCTATGGCTTTGGCCTTAAGCTTCACATCAACTTCATGTGTGGGCGACCTTGACGTTACCCCTATTGACCCTAACTTGAGTCTCGATCTTGACCCAGACGGCCTGTTCAACCTTACCACTGACGAGGCCATGTGTTGCTGGCTCGACAATGAGGGTATACCGGGCTTTAACACCAACGACTACAGTGCTTCCAACCCTATGATAAAGGGCTTCTATGCCCGCTTGACCACAGGTATAGCCTACTGCAACCAATATATCAGTGTTGCTGGCGACAAAGACAAGCAGAAGACTGCCGAGATTCGCTTCCTCCGCGCATTCTATTACAGCCTGTTGACCGACGCTTTCGGCAATATTCCATTTACTACGACTCCTATGACGAAGCCGGAACGTTACACTCGTGCGCAAGCTTATGAGTTTATCGTCAACGAGCTCAAAGAGATTGAGCCTGATTTGGCTGAAGCCAAGCCAAAACTGTCTACTGATGCCAACTACGGCCGTGTGGACAAGGCTGCAGACTGGTTGCTGCTTTCACGCCTATACCTTAACGCCAAGGTTTATACAGGAAAGGAAGAATGGCAGAATGCGAGTCTTTACGCCAAGAAAGTGATGGACTCAAGCTATGAATTAAACACGGAAGGCAAAAATGGCTGGTCTGCTTACCAAATGCTGTTCATGGGCGACAACGGTGAGACTAATGCTGCCAAGGAAGCCATCTTGCCACTGCTGCAAGACGGCTTGACAACTACCAGCTGGGGAACTACACTCTTCTTGTCTGCCGGTTGCTTCAGCACAGACATGCATGCCAACCCCAACAATCCTAATGATGTGAACGGAGTAGCAAGCCAGGCATGGGGCGGCAACAGAGCGCGTCCTGACCTCTTGGCAAAATTCTTCCCTAATGGCAATGCTCCAGAGATAGAATCTTACAACATGACAGTAAAGGCCCAAGACGACAGAGCCTTGTTCTGGGGCAAGAACAAGCAGCTTAACATTGATACCATATCAGTGTTCCGCAACGGTTATGCCGTGGCTAAATTTACCAATTTCAAGACCGACGGCAGTGCCGGACACGATGCCACATTCATGGATACCGACTTCTTTATATTGCGCAAGGCAGAGGCTTACCTTACCTATGCAGAGGCCAATGCCCGCCTAAACGGTGGCACTACCACCAAAGAGGGTACCGATGCCATAGACGCTATCCGCAAGCGTGCCCATGCTTACACCAAAGCTGCATACACACTGAGCGACATTTGCGACGAGTGGAGCCGCGAGTTCTACTTTGAAGGCCGCCGCCGTATGGACCTGATACGCTTCGGACGCTACGGTGGAAACAACGGTTACAAATGGCAATGGAAAGGTGGTGTAAAGCAAGGCCGCGATTTTGACGAGACAAGAAACCTCTTCCCGCTGCCAGCAGACGATGTGATGGCCAACGACAATCTCAAGCAGAATGACGGCTATTAATAGTTACCTGTTAACAATAACCCTATTAATAAAGGACATTAGATTATGAAAAAGATATTAAAATCAATATTATTCCTATTATGTGGCGTATGTGTGCTGTCGGCATGTGATGAAGACCGCGACTCCAACCCTACGCTCCAGGAGCCTTCTACCTTTGTGCTGAATACCCCTGCCTACTCTACCCAAACCATCGACTTGAAGCATTCGAAGACGCTTCACTTCACTTGGTCGCAGCCAGACTACGGTTTCCCTGCAGCAGCAAAGTATCAAATACAGATTGCGCTCGACAAGAATTCATTGTTCAAGGTGTCTGGCGACGAGGCACAACTGGACAAAACAGGCAAGACAAAGGCTGACTATGCCATGCCAGACCAAGTGTTCACTGTCTGCACAGGTGATGTCAATGCCAGCAGTATAGCCAAAGGCATCATGCAGATAGCCAAATGGAAAGAGAGCGAAGTGCCTGCCAAGCAGGCCATTTACGCCCGCGCCATCTCTGTGTTGGCTGGAGACACTATCTATTCCAATCTTGTAGAACTGAACGTAGCGCCCTACTATATTGAACTGAAGGCCGCAGACCCTGAAATGTGGTATGTAATCGGCGCCGGCATTACCGGCGGCTGGGACAACGGTTGGGCCAATGTGGGTACCTCCATGCTTCCATTCTTCACCAAAGCCGGTGCTGAATACGACTTCAAGACGGGACAAGGCATACTTGAGTTTGACAGTTATTTTGCCAAAGATGCAGAGTTCAAGATTCTGAAAACACCTGGAGACTGGAGCTATGGCTTCGGTGGCAGCGACGACTTAAGCAAACTTGCGCTGCGCAATGGTTCTGACGACGTGCCTAACATCAAGGCTCCGGAGGATGGATACTACAAGATCACGCTTGACACAAAGAACATAACATGTAGCATGACGAAGCTGAAACCTACCACACCTTACGCACTTTACAATGAGATGAACGTGGTTTGCGGTGGCAACAGCACAGCCTTGGTAGCTGCACAGAACAGAAGCGGCATGGAGAACCACGTATGGAAGGGCGAGATTACACTGCCTGACGGTGGCGAACTGAAATTCAAGAGCGGTTCAACAGAATGGGGCTCAACCGACTTTCCGTATGGAGTTACCACCACTACCGGTGCCAACATACCTACCGTTGCCGGCACATACACTGTTTACTTCAACGACCTGAGCGGTGCTTTCTATTTCTTCAAGAAATAAGCCACAGGTCTATAATGCTCCGCTTGCGCTGCCCGTGCCACGGCAGTAGGCAGCACAAGCTATAATAAAAATATCCAAATACAGACAACAACATGAAAAAACTATTATATACCTTGGGTGCCGCTATGCTATTGGCCAGCTGTACCGAAGACTTCAGAGACTGGGCAGACCCTATGCACAATGGTGATGAAGGTGTGAAGACAGTTGCCATGAGCATTGAAAAAACTGCGGCCATTGACTACCATACCTTGACGGCTGATAGCGTGGAATTGTTCAGAACCACTATCACCAAGGAGGACCAGGCTGACATTACCTATGATGTAGTGCTCTATAATGCTGACAACACCGACTCGCTGACCTTGACTGCCGACTCACTCTGCAAGGTAACAGCCGACACACTGCGCCAAGCCATTGTAAAGCTATATGGCAAACGCCCTGTGCAGCGCGACATGAAAGCTAACGTAAGTGCCTATATCAACATAGACGGACAAGCAGTAAAGGCAGTAGGCTCTACAGCGGTAGCTGCCACACTGGCTACCCCTGTAATAGAAGATTCCTACTATATCTGCGGCTCTATCAACGGGTACAGCAAGACAGACCTGACCTATAAGGTTACCAACAATGGCGGTGATGTGTATGCCAACCCTAAGTTCAGTGTGCTGATACCTGCTCCTACCGATGCCAACGGCAACCGCACAGAGCTGAAGTTCAAGCTGATGCCTGCCTCTGCCTACGAGAATGGAAGTGCGGATTTTGACAAAGCAATAGCCATCGGCCCGGAGGAAGGCAACGAAGAGGCAGAAAACGGCTACTTCACAAGAGAGAATGCCAGCTACTTTACACGCCCTGCCACAGAGCAAGCCAAGTTCTACAAGCTCGACATCAATATGGACGACTGCTACTACACCATTACTGCGCTCAACTTCCAGCAGTACCTATGGATGGCAGGTGATGCCAACGGATGGAGCCAGCAGGCCGGCGATATCTTGTCATCGCCTAACTTTGACGGTGTATATCAAGGCTATATGTACTTGACACAGGGCGGCTTCAAGTTCTGTACCTCATCTACCGACTGGAACGGAACCAACTATGGCGAAGGCTTCAGTACCGACGGCGGCGCCGGCAACATTGTTATCAGCGAACCTAACGGCTATTATGAAGTGAACGTAGATCTTGGCAACGAAAAGCTATCGCTCACTGCTATCAGCACTATCGGCGTAATAGGCGATGCTACCGCAGAAGGCTGGAATGCCAGCACACCGCTTACCTACAACCGCAGCGAGCGCTGCTGGGAAGGAACGGTAACCTTTACAGACGGTACATTCAAGTTCCGTGCCAACGATGGCTGGGACATCAACTGGGGCGGAAGCCTTACTGACCTGCAACATGGTGCCGACAACATAGCCGTAACAGCCGGAACTTACCGCGTGAAGTTCTATCCTAACTGTCCGGGCAAGGCTTATGCCACCCTTACCGCAGCTACCAAAGCCGCCCAAAAGGCGCATAAGGCAAGACGATAATTACAGGTAACCCCCATAACGGTCTGGTAGAAAAGACTTGTTTGAAGTTTCCAAATGTGTAAGGCGAAACGGTTGTTCATACCGTCTCGCTTTTTTTTTGTTTCTACATCCAGCTATCAACCCTACTTATCCTGTATTTGTTTTGTCAAACTCAACTTTTTTCTTACTTTTGCAAAAAACGAAAACACATGAAACTTAATCAGCAAGAAACAGACGAAATGTATATGCGCCGCTGCCTGCAACTGGCACGCAACGGTCTGCAAAACGCCAAGCCAAACCCTATGGTAGGGGCTGTTATCGTGAGCCAGGAGGGGCGTATCATCGGCGAAGGCTACCATGTGCGCTGCGGTCAGGGCCATGCAGAGGTCAACGCTTTTGCCTCTGTAAAGCCAGAAGACGAGAAACTGCTGCCCGGTGCTACCATTTATGTGAGCCTGGAACCGTGCGCACACTATGGACGCACACCGCCATGTGCCGACTTGATAGTAAGAAAAGGCGTAAAAAGGGCCGTGGTGGGCTGTGTAGACCCCTTTGCCAAGGTGCACGGCCGCGGCATACAGAAGCTGCGCGATGCCGGCATAGAGGTTACGGTGGGGGTGCTGGAAGCTGAGTGTATCAGCCTCAACAAGCGCTTTATGACCTACAACACGCACCACAGACCATACATACTGCTCAAGTGGTGTGCCACAGCCAATGGCTTTATAGACGACAACTTCAAGCCAGCCTTGCTTTCTACACCATTCACACAGATGCTGAGCCACAAGCTGAGAGCCGAAAACGATGCTATCTTAGTGGGGCGCGTAACAGCCGAACGCGACCAACCGCAACTGAACGTGCGCCACTGGTGGGGCAAGGACCCACAACGCATCGTGATAGACAGCGAGCATCCGTTTTGCCAGACAGCAGACTTCAGCAAGCCCATTCTGCCGCAACTTATGCAGTGGCTGTATGAACAGGGGGTACAATCGCTGGTTGTTGAGGGAGGAAGCCTTACGCATCAGCAGTTTCTGGAAGCCGGAATGTGGGATGAACTGCGCATTGAACAATCACCGCTGACAGTGAGCGGCGGCACCGTTGCCCCGCCATTGCCACACAACATAAAGCTGACAGCACGCGAGTATTATGACGGCAACATCATCTCTCACTATGTAAAAGCATGAAGATAAGCAGATGTGCTTATGCCATAGCATAAGCCTTATACAAACGTAGCTGCACAGATAGCTGTCACACGCTATTTACTCATTTTACAAAAGCAGTGCAATCGGCCTGCGAAAGCAGTGCTTTCGCAAGTCGATTGCACTGTTATTACACGGCAATAGCACCGTTATCGCAAGCCGATAACAGTGCTATTGTTTTTCTTATCTTACCACCTTGACAATACGAGAGGTCAAACCTTGGTGCTCCACCTTCAAGAGCAGTACGCCTTGCGCACGCGTAATCAATGGCGTAGCCGCTGACAATATGCGCTGCTGACCTATCAATTTACCGTCAGTAGTATAAATCTTGAGGCGTCCGCCCACTGCATTCTCACCCACATAAAGGGTAGCTGTGGTGCGGTCGTAGCGCAATGCCGGCTGCTGGAGGGTCGTGCCGCTGATGCCGGCAGTAAACTGATCTGACAGGATTTCGCCCATCAAGCTGTTGAGATACACCTCCAATGCGGTGTAGCCATCAGGGTTCAGTAAGTTTTGGTCAGCCTTGTCGGGGTCAAGTCCGTGGACTTTCTCCCACTCGTCAGGCATGCCGTCACCATCGGTATCGGTGGGCACAGTGTAGTCTGTAGAGTAAGTGATAAAGCCCTCAGCATCATTCTCGGTATCTATGATACCAGAATTCTTGCCTTTGGTAGTTCCACCATAAGGCTGGTCGCCATTCCATGCACTGTTGGCCACACGCTGTTCTATCTTGTCGCGGTTAACAGTACCTGCATGATGCGTAACCTCATACAGCACCTCACTTGCAGGAAGATAGTCGTAAATCATATACAGGTCGGGGTCGTAGTTGCCAATATTGCCCGACAGCGAATACTTATAGTAAGCATGTTCGGGTCTGATACGGCTGTCGGCCTTGATGTCTGACAGCTTGTAATGCTCCGCCTCCATCGCTTTCCAGTTGTCTTTCTCTGAATTGAGGTCGCCTTCTATCACATTGCCGTCAACATACCACTTGGAAGGTGCCCACGAAGTGGCACCGTTGCGCGCATAGCTTGCCTTGACAAACTTGATGCCCGTTTTGCTGGATGCCATGTTAGGACGGTAGTAGTTGTTGATAAAGTTGCACTCATGGGCTGAGTTCAAGCCATTGTAAGAGGTAATATCGGCTGTATTCTCGCCGCCATAGCAGCCGCCGGATCCGCCAAAGTTGAAGTTTACATTGTTGATATACTCTATAAATACTACATAGTCTTCGCCACGCGCACCGTTGAAGCGCGGACTACGCGAATTGTTGTTGGCCAACAAGTTGCGGTAGTAAGAGGCTGGCGATCCGCCCCACTGGCAGCCATAGCCACGTGCACCCTTGGAGTGTCCGGCGTTGTAGAGACCCTCATGCACCATAGAGTTCTGCACAGTAAGGAAGTGGCTGTCGGCAGTATTCATGTTTTCCTCTACCGACCAGCCAAACACGCAGTGGTCAAAGATAAAGTTAGAGCAGTTTTCTGCGCCCAAGGCATTCTCCATCTGTATCTTTCCGTTCACGTCTTTCTGCCCGATGCGGAAGCGCATATTGCGCACGATGAAGTTCTGCGATCCGCCCAGATTTACTTTGTTGTGCGTAACCACGATGCCTTCGCCTGGTGCTGTCTGCCCCGCCAACGTCCAGTCGGCACGGTTCACGCGCAAATCAGAGCGCAAAGTAATGTCGCCACTTACGGCAAACACAATAGTAACAGGCTCACCGGGGTACTGCTGGAACGCCCAGCGCAGCGTACCAGCAGAGCCGTCATCTGCCAAAGAGGTTACAGTAACCACCTTGCCGCCACGTCCGCCAGTAGCATATTTTCCAAAACCTTCGGCAGTAGGGAACGCCTTTATGCGCTGTGCATCAGCCGGAGCTACGGGCTTGGACACCACACCCTGTCGAGATACAGAGCTGAAGGTGTAGCGCGCATCATCGTCTTCAGCCTTCTTCAGTTGGGGCGCGGTGGTAAACTGACAGAACGCACCGTCTTTATAGACAATATATCCGGCTGTATTGTCGTCGCCTTCCCATGAAATCTCGGTAGGTATTACCACAAAGTTCATCGGTGCCGCTGCACCACGAAGAATCTTTTCGTAGTCAAAAGGCACGTCAGAGAACTTCTTGAACATAAACTCCGGTGTCATATAAGCCGCAGCCTCGGCATCTGTAGCCTGACAAGAGAATGCCGCACGCTTGGACACGTCTGCCAAGGTACCGTCGGCATTGGTGTTTTTATACTCATAGAGCGAACTGGTGTTTTCGGTACCGCCCCACTCTTTCCAGCCGCGTGCATTGATATGGCTGCCTAACCGGCACTGCATGAACATGGCACCGCAACGTTCTTTCCACGGACGGCCCAAATAATAAGCTCCGTCTGCCACGCCCTCGGCAGCCGTTACGCTGCAATGGCGGAAGAACAAGCCCGGATAGAAAGTGGTCTGGCTCAGCTCAGGATACAGCACACGGGTCATAGGCATACTGGTTTCGGCCGGAGCTGTAATGTAGCCGCCACCTTTCAGGCAGCGCAACTCGCAACGGTCAAACCACTCCATGCCACCGTCATAGATAAAGTCGGTAGCACCCTCAATGGTACAGTTGGTAAAATAGCCACGCGAACCGGTGTTTGCCTTATACGTATCTTGATAACCGCTCAGCAGACAGTTGTTGAACACATGGGCATCGCCATTGGTAAACAAGGCTTCTGCCTGCCCTACATTGCCGCTGGTATTGCGTATTGTCAGGTTTTCGGCATAGAAACAAGGGGTGTAGACATTCAAGGCTGCACAGTCGTTATAGGTATTGTCTTCATGACCTGCACCACGGCTCACACTGGAAGTGAGGATAGTATTGTCGCGGTCTTCGCCAATCAGCGAGACAAACTTGTTCTTGTTCTCTTTGGTTCCTGCATAAATATTCTCTTCATACACGCCTTTGCGCACATAGATGATGCCACGTGTGCCGGTAGGCACAGCATCGATAGCGGCTTGTATGCTGTGATAGTCGCCACTGCCGTCTTGCGCTACCGTAAACAGCACGATGGGAGCATTGGCGTCAGGAGCAGTCTTCTCATCGGCACTGCCGCCTCCTATATCGCTAAGAGTGCCCACATCGCTTACCGGATGCTCCTTGGCATACTGCGCTTGAGCGGCTGTTATCTCGCTGCCAAATATCTGCACCTTATGCACTCTGGGAGCTTGCTGCTGGTCATAAGGGGTGAAACCTTTGGTAAACACAGTGCCTCCTTGCTCTGTCTGCTGCACGGGGTTATTGGGATCTTCGCCGTCCCATACACGCCAACGTATCGACACATCAGATGCATTGATTACATTTTCCATGAAATAGCCCTGGTCTGAAAAGGCGGTATAGCCCAACTTGTGCTTTTCTGAACCCATCCACACCAACGGCTTCCAGTCGCCATCACCAATCTTATAGTCGCACTTGATGCCTCGTCCCCAGGCTGTAGACGACCACGACCACTGCACACGCTCCACATAGGGTATGTGGTCTATCTCCATCCAGCCGTGTTGAGACACCTTATTGCCTGCTTCGTCTTTCACAGCAGCATCACGGCACATCTGCACAAAGCCCGCCTCGCCACGCGTAGGCTTGCCGTCGCTGCCGTATTGGATGTTGTCTTCCAGATAAGTTGTATGGCCCGCTACCGTCCAGTTGTTCATATTGGAAGCACTGTTGCCACAAGCCTTCTGCCCTAAATAGTACTGGCGGGCAAAGGCTGCCGTAGCTCCACCCAGTCCACTGGCAGAGAGTCTGTTGGCAAAAGTGCAGTTATGGAACAGCACTGGATAGCCAATGGTAGTGCCGCCATTGGCTGGCACATCGACCACCAAGTTTACATAACCGCCCGAACTGTAAGCAGGACAGTCTACACTGGTCTTGCCTTTCCATGTATCAGGCCACGACTCATCGCTGAAATCAATGTCGATTATCTTGGGATATGTTGACGAATTGCTCCACTGAGCCACTACTGATGAAGGGTCAAGACTGCCCTCTATCGTAGCCACAGCACGCTGCCCCAACAGCAAAGCCATGCCAACAAGAGCCCAAAATCTGGTTTTCTTTAGTTTCATATTGTTTCTATTTTAGTAAATGTATGCGTTTGTAGTCAGTTGAATAACAAGTAACAGTTGGTTGAACAGTGAACAATATTTCGCACTATCATTATTTATAGTTAGGCTACATGAAAGGTATCGTTTACAGAACAACAAACAAGTAACCCACCAAAAGGCAGAACAAAGATGAGAGTAACTGCCAAACAGAAAAACCTCCCGATACAAGCCCAAAAGCCTGTCGGGAGGTCTATTCTTTTTATAGGATGCCTGACATATACATGAATAGCTGTTATCAAAGATTAAAATGACACTGCCCACATATATGTATCAAGCAAACCCGTTGTCAATTCTTTATTATTTAACAACAAACTTCTGACCGTTCTGAATGTAAAGACCCTTAACAAGAGCTGCCTTGTCGGTACCGGCTACACGACCGTCGATAGTGTAGATAGTATTGTTAGCCTTCACAGTATTGTTCTCTACAATGCTGTTGATATCGGTAGAGTA
Source organism: uncultured Prevotella sp. (assembly GCA_937907705.1). GTDB lineage: Bacteria > Bacteroidota > Bacteroidia > Bacteroidales > Bacteroidaceae > Prevotella. The sequence continues at coordinate 31,472 of CALCVP010000039.1, forward strand.
AGGAGCGCTCCACTGTGCACCGTCTGCTGTAATGTCAATTGAACGTGTCTGAGCACCGTCGGTGCCACAAATCAAAGCGTAACCCATCAAGTAAGCCTTCTTCTTGAAAGCAACAACGAAGTTGCCGTCTGCGGTCCAAGGAATCAAGTTAGCACCCTGAACGATTTGGCCATCAGCGTTAGTCTCCTTCTCATAGAACTGCAAGTACATGTTGACAACTTCTGTATCATCAGCTTTCTTGTTGATGTCAAGGCTGGACTTTGTCATCTCGTCCTCAGTGCCATCCTGTCTGTTGGTCAGGTCAACAACAAACTTCAATGGCTTGGTAAAGCTCATCTCGGTCCAAGTGTCAGTAGCGAAACCGGGAGCTTTATAACTCTTGAGCTTGCGGTTGGTAGGGTCTCCCTCATAGTGAATGTATTCATCAGGGTTGCCGTTGTACTCACGCGCATAAACCTGAAGCTGACCTTGAGAAGCCAAGTAGAACACAATCTGCTTAACATTAGATACGCCCTCTGGGTTGAACTCATCCTTCAGCTTGATTTCAGTGTTTGTATTCAGAGTAGCATATGTACCTTTTGCAAAAGTAATGCCAGTCTCCGGATCTGTATAGTCATTCAAAAGATTGTGGTAGTTGGCACCTGCTGCCGTACCGCCTGAAAGAGGAAGAGTGTTGCCGTCAGCATCAAGTTCAGCGTTATTAAGCTGCCCCAACATATCGGCTGTAACCTCATCGCCTTTGTTTTCGTCAGTAACGGTCTGGCCGTCTGCCACCTTCAAAGCTGTTTTTACTACCAAGTTATTCTGCAATTTGTAAGACTGTGCGTTAGCAGCGCCAACGCCCAGCATAGCCACAAGGGCCAAAGTGTAAATTTTCTTCATAAGATTAATAATTTAATTAATATTGTAAATAAGTATAAGATTTGTACATATTATCATCCTGTCGGTTGCCGGCTATCGGCAGCCGACAGGATAAAAGCCAGTGTTATTGATATTCTCTATATTCTGTTGCTCTTTCAAGCATCGTTGAAAGCTGTTCAATTGATATTCAAACACAATTCAAATGGTCTTTGAATGCCGTTCAAACAATGTTGAAAAGCAACTTAATCTTATTATGGAAGCCAAGCAATATGACTTACTTTTCGTAGCCGTCAAGACCCGACTTGGATGTTGTACCATAGCCATTGTCGCCATACTCGTCAGCATTGTCAATCTGCTGGAGGAACTTCTGGCTGATAGGACGGTACTTGTCGTAGTCGTGGATGCTTGCAGCAGCACGGTTATTCTTGCCTGTAAGGTAAGTCTTGTTCAACTTTCCATGGCGCTGCAATACAGCCCAGCGCTGGTATTCGCCAGCCAACTCACGTGCATATTCATTGAGCACATCGTCTTCAGTGGCAGTGGCAAGGGTGTAAGTAGCCTCGCTCACACCTGGTCTTGCAGCACGTTTGCGCAGCTTGTTGATGTATTTGGCAGCCTCTCCACCATTGCCGAGCTTCTGATATGCCTCAGCAGCGATAAGATATACTTCAGCAGAACGCATCACAAAGACGTCGCCATTCTTGACTTGGAGGTTAGAACCGTAGAATACGCCCTTATAGTTCCACTGGTATTTGTTCAGGCATGGGTAGCACTGATACAACGGGTTGGTAGCACCATACTTGTCAGCCCAAGCATTGCCTTGGTTGGTTGACCAGTAGTAGCCGTTCTCATCAAACAAATCGTCGATGTTGACACATGCGTAAACACGGTCTGCACGAGCGTCTTTGTCCATTGCTTTCTTGGAAAGATAAAGGAAAATACGGTTTTCGTCCTTGTTGATACCATACTTATCGTTAGTGTCGTAGTCGTAAACGTAAACGTTCTTCACGTCTTTCTGGAGCTTGGTGATATCGCCTGATGTCTCGCCAAGAGGCCAAACAGAAGCTGTATATTGGTTACCACCTGATACAGAGGTTTCTGCTGCACAGTCAGCATAAGGATAGATAGTGCCTGTTTTGCCAATACCATAAAGGGTAGCTGTCTTTTTGTTGATGGTAGCTTTCTGCGAATTGTATGCTATCCAGCCTGGTTGTGCCATTGAGAAAGAACCGAATGCAGTCTGGAATGTATTCTCCCAACGCTTGTCCCATGTAGGATCGTAAAGGTCGAGCAGATACTTTGAAGGAGCGATAACACCCTCATTGGTACGTCCATAGAGATAGTTCTGCTTGTCGCTCTTAATCTTTGAGATAGCAGAGCAAAGGCTCTGGTTCCAATAGCAGAATGCAAATATCTTGTTTTTGCCTGCACTTGAATAGTTCCAAGTCTCTTGGTCTACGTCTGCATCAATGCCGGGAGCCTCAAAGAGAGCCTCTTTGTTGTTGCGGTTGTTGGCCTGTGCCCATACGTCTGACACGTCATTGTAGAGATAACCACCGTATTTTGCACCGCCGTTCTCTGTGTCTGCCACGAAGTCAGCAGCCAAATCAGCAGCTTTCTGCCAGTAAGAACCACCGTCAGCAGGTGTCAAGTTCTGACCGGCAGCCTGTGCATAAGCGCGGCAAAGCATGCCGAGTGCAGCCTTTTTGGTAGCACGTGCACGGTTGTTGTTGTAAGGTGTGACGTTCAGATTATCCATTGCATACTTCAAGTCGCTGATAACTGAAGTGTAAATCTCGGTCAATGTGTTACGCTTTGGCGAGAGGTCAATGCTCTGCTCCACATCATGCGTAACCAATGTGATAGGTCCGAAATAGGTAGTGAGCATCAAATGGTAGTAGCCACGAAGGAAACGAGCCTCTGCATAAAGTTGCTTAACGGCTTCGGTGTTTTCGTTTTCAGGCTCCTTTAACATTTTCTCACCGTTTTCAATTACCGTATTACAGTTGCCAAGTGCACTGTAACACTGTGTGAACACGTTGTCCCAAGGTTTGCCTGCGTAAGGAACAAGTCCATCATAATAGAACAGCTCCTTACGGTTGTCGCTGTTCTTGGATGTAATCCACAGGTCTGTACCGCACTCTGTTACTGCCATAAAGTCGCTGGAAGAGTACATCTGCATGGAAATAGGCTCGTAACATTTAGCCTGCATGCCATACCACTTGTCAAAGCTGGTAAGGCCTTCACTGGTATCAGAGCCCAATGGGTTGTACTCATCCAAGGAGCAAGATGCCAACAGCGCTACGGCACAGAATGCCATGGCTGATTTTAATATATTCTTATTCATTTTATTCTGTTATTTTATAATTCAAACGATTAGAATGACAAGTTAAGACCGAATACCAACTGCTTGGTCAACGGGTAGTTGAAAGAACCGTTCATTTCCGGATCATAGTCTTTCAAGAGGTGGCTCTTGGCTACAATCAGAGGGTTGGTGATAGTTCCATAGAGGCGGAAGTTGGCAATACCCAATGACTTGCAGAGTTTACTTGGCAATGTGTAGCCCAAGGTAATGTTCTTAATCTTGAAGAATGAACCGTCAACGTATGCTCTTGCAGCAAATCCGTTGTAGTAGCTGAGCTTGTCTGTGATGCTTGCGTTCATCGCAGGAAAGTCGTTAGAAGGATTGGTTTCAGACCAAACATTGAAGTAGGTAGGATAGTTGTTGACACCTGTTGGGTCGTAGTCGGTAAGCAGAGAGTACTTGATCATCTGTCCCCAACGCATGTACATGTAGATGCTGAGGTCGAAGTTCTTGTACTTGAAGTTGTTTTGGAAGCCGAGAGACCAGTCCGGTGAGTTATGGCCAATTACCTGCATGTCTGCAGAAGAGATTTCGTATGGGTTTGCAGCATTGTAAACCTTCTCTTCGCCATCTACGTTCTTGGTATAGTAAACAGAACCGTCAGCATCCTGATGGCGTGTCAGCCCTGGAACATCAATATTGAAAGAACCCGGCTTTTGACCAAAGCAGGCAGCATCGGCTTCCTGATCTTTCTGCCAGATGCCGTTGAGTTTATAGTGGTAGTAAGCGTTGACCGGTGATCCTACTGCATAAACGCGGTCGTCTTTGATTACCTTTTCGTTGGCTGTACCTGTCAACTTGGTAATTTTCTCCTTATTATAAGAGAATGTGAGTGTAGAGTTCCAGGTAAAGTCTTTGGTTATAATGTTACGTGTGTTGAGCGAGAACTCGACACCTTTGTTGTTGGTCTTTGCCAAGTTGACATTGGTGTTGAACTGTGTGCTCACATTGTATGCACCGAGTGTTACAGGGAGCAGTTTGTTCCAGATGACGCCTTCGGTATTGGTGTTGTACAAGTCGAGTACCATTTCAATGCGTCCGTTCAGCACGGCAGCATCCAAACCTACGTTCCAGTTCTTTGATCGCTCCCAAGTAAGCAATGGGTTGGCCACGGTGTTGGAGTAACCGTAAGTAGTAATCTTCTCGCCACCCAAGGTGAGATAGCCCTGCTCAAGGTTGGTTACTGAAGAGTAAGGATTGATAATTGAGGTACTACCCGTTTCACCATAACCTAAACGGAGCTTCAAGTTGTCAAGCCAGCTGCGTGTGCTCTCCATGAATTTCTCGTCAGAGATACGCCATCCAAGAGCGAAAGCAGGATAAGTAGCCCACTTGTGACCGTCAGCAAGGCGTGAAGAACCGTCATGACGTACTGATACAGAAGCCAAGTAACGGCCCAGGTAAGAGTAGTTGATACGGCCGATAAGACCGAAACCTTTGCTCATGGTGTAGCTTGAACTACCTGACTTTTGGTAAGCATTGGCAAGGTTGTACCACAGATATGAGTTGTTAAGAATACCTGTACCTGAAGAAAGTACATTGTCGTTGCGGTTGTGGTTCCAAGAGGTTACGCCTGTTACGGTAAACTCGTGGTCCTTGGCAATGTTGAACTGATAGGTCAAGATGTTTTCCCACTTGTAGCTGTAGCTACGGCTCTCGCTGATAGAAGCCTTGGTATCGGTGAGCACATTGCCGCCTGCCTTGATAAAGTTGTAAGAGCCTTGACCCTGGAAGCTGTTGCTGCGAGAGTATGTCAATGTACCGTTTACGCGGCTTTCCCAAGTAAAGTTCTTGAAAGGAGTAATCTTGATGTATGGGTTAACATAGAGCTTAGAGTTCTGGCTCTGTGCGCGGTAGTTGCTCTTGTTGTTGACCAGCAGGTTGATGTAGTTGGCATCGCCCTCGATAGGATACTCTGTAAGGTTGCCATACTCGTCATAGAGGTCGCCGTAAGGAATAGCTGTCATGGCATCTTCAAGCTTGGCAAATGGATTGTTCTTGTGAACGTATGAACCCTGCAAGCCGATACCGGCTGTCAACCACTTGTTTACGGTGTGGTCGATGCGGATGTTGGTAGAATATACCTTATAGTCATCGTCTCTGTACTGACCCTGCTCGTCAGAGAAGTTCAAGGACATGTAAGCCTTTGTCTGGTCTGTACCGCCTGACAGAGACACTGAATAGTTCTGGATAGTACCTGTCTTGAGCAGCTCTTTTTCCCAGTCAATGAACTTGCCGTTCTTGTAAGCCTCGTAGTAGTTAGGATTGCTCAAGAAGAGGTTTTCATCGTCAACATAGGTACCTGCGTTGATGGCTGCATCGCGAAGGCCCTGTATATAGGTCTCGCCTTGTCGTACCTCTGGCATTTCAGACCAGCCGTTGATACCGAAATAAGCGTTCATGCCCACAGTGAGCTTGCCCTTCTTGCCGCCCTTTGTGGTTATGAGGATTACACCGTTGGCACCTGAAGAACCGTAGATAGCTGTAGAAGATGCATCTTTCAACACCTCGATGCTCTCGATATCGTTGGGGTTCAGTGTGCTGTAATCGCCAGGCATACCGTCGATAATAAAGAGAGGTGAGGTGCCTGAGTCTGAGAATGAGCGGTTACCGCGCAACTGAATCTTTACGCCAGAACCGGCCTGACCGCTCTCTTTGGTAATGTCAAGACCTGACACGCGACCCTGCAATGACTGCATAGGGTTAACGGCAGGTGTCATAGTAATATCTTCGCTCTTTACAGAAGCGATTGCACCTGTCAAGTCGCGCTTCTTTTGGGTACCGTAACCGATAACTACCACATCGTCAAGACCGATAACATCGGGTTCCATCTTAACGTTAACTTGATTGTTGGCACCTACCTTTACTACCTGATCTTTATAGCCGGTATAAGATATTTTGAGTGATGCGCCCTGTGGCACGTTGATAGAAAAGTTACCGTCAAGGTCGGTAACAGCAGCGCCCTTGGCACCCTGCACAAGTACGGTAACACCAATCATCGGTTCGCCAGTTTCGTCAACAATGTTTCCTTTGACGATTCTTCCCTGCTGAACAGCCTGGGTTGCCATTACATTGGCGCCAGCGCCAGTGGCCAAAGCGGTAACTGGCACGCACAAAGCAGCAGAAAGGCCCAAAACGATTGACGTTCTTTGCAAATGCTTGTTTGTTCTCATAATTATATTACTGTGTATTAATTAATATTCATTCAACAACTATTTCATTCATAACTGCTATGGTATGCAGACATGAAGACACGACATATTCATAATGTTCAAATAATATTTCTGAAGCCAATAGTATCAGTGTATCAATATAGGGTTATCGTCGTGTTTTTTAGCTAAGGTTTGTCAGACCTGTTTTTTGATTTGTTGTAGTCTTAGGCTTTCACTATCGACAGGTGGCTTACGCACGCCTACGTAAAATAAAAACTTTTGTTTGCAAAGATATATAACATTTTTGTTTCTTTTTATAATAAATCAAATTTTATAGGATAAGTGCGTATTTTTCATGGTACATTTAACATTATTCACGTCATATTTATATCCTTCAATGCATAAAATGCGTTTTTCTGAGCATTGGAAGGGCTTTTCCACAGATGTATCAGACATTTGCCAAGGCCCTCTGAAATACCTAAACACGATAAACATCTGCCCAAAACTCTTGTTCCCCACAACCCTATAACGCTTTTTTGCCAGCAACCTTTCATGCTGTAGTCTGTCTATATAAAAAACACTTTTTAAAATTTGACTGTTAATATTCTGTAAGTTTACTGTCAGCATCAGGTGCTCATCTACACAAAAACGGGGCATCTGTATCGCCTGTCAGCACCCTTTCGGCGTGGTAACTCACCGCATCTTTTGTGCAAGAGCACTGCTTTCAGACGGCAAAACCATAGGGTCAGTACAGCTAAAGCATAGGTTTTGGCAACTGAAAGCAGTGCTCTTGCAACGCTAAAGCAGTGCTTTAGGAAAATAAAGCACCGACTTTTGACTGTATGCAGCATAGATACAACTGTGGATAACTCTGTTAATATGCTGATTGATAATCATATACGCAATCATAAACTTTAACGCCTAAAACTGCGGAAATATGCTCATGATTTTTCTTCATCACAAAAAATGCGCAGTTTCAGAAAGCCATTTTTCATAAAAAGACTTAACTGAAAGAGATTGGCACGATGCATGCCGACAAATATTTACAGACTGCCCACAAGTTACATCTTGCTTAAATAAAAAATAATCACTAACTTTGCAATCACAATATTATCAATACACAGAATATTTACGCAGGCTTGACAAACGATACAAGCAAACAACCGGTTGTCAAGTTCTGCTTAACTAAAACATTATGACATTATATCCAAAACTTATTATGGATGCCTTGGCTACCGTGGTGTACCCCGGTACCAAGAAAAACCTTGTAGAAAGTGAAATGGTTGCCGACAATCTTCGCATTGACGGCATGAAAGTTTCATTCTCGCTTATCTTTCCGAGAGATACAGACCCTTTCCTCAAGTCTACCGTCAAGGCTGCCGAAGCTGCCATACATTATCACATCAGTAAAGAGGTAGAAGTCAGCATCAGTGTAGAAAGCAAATCAAAGCCGCGCCCAGAAGTAGGCAAACTACTGCCACAAGTAAAGAATATCATAGCCGTAAGCTCTGGCAAAGGCGGCGTAGGCAAAAGCACGGTATCTGCCAATTTGGCCATTGCACTGGCAAAGTTGGGCTATAAAGTGGGTCTGCTTGATGCCGATATCTTCGGTCCTTCTATACCCAAAATGTTCCATGTGGAAGATGCACGACCCTATGCCGTCAACAAAGACGGCAGAGACTTGATAGAACCTATCGAGAAGTATGGCATCAAGCTGCTGAGCATAGGCTTCTTTGTCAATCCTGACACAGCTACCCTATGGCGTGGCGGCATGGCATCCAATGCACTGAAGCAACTGATAGCCGATGCAGACTGGGACGACCTGGACTACTTTATACTGGATACTCCTCCCGGCACCAGCGACATTCACCTTACACTGCTGCAAACACTGGCCATTACGGGAGCCGTAATAGTAAGCACACCGCAAAAGGTGGCTTTGGCAGATGCACGTAAGGGCATAGACATGTATCAGAATGACAAGGTAAATGTGCCTATTCTCGGATTGGTGGAAAACATGGCGTGGTTTACACCTGCCGAGCTACCTGAGAACAAATACTATATTTTCGGAAAGGAAGGCTGCAAACAACTGGCACAGGAAATGAACGTTCCTCTATTGGCACAGATACCTTTGGTACAGAGTATCTGCGAAAGTGGCGATGAAGGTGAACCTGCTGCAACTAAGGTTGACACGATAACAGGACAGGCATTTGTCAATCTGGCACAATCGGTAGTAACGGTTACCAATCGCCGCAACAAGGAAAAGGCGCCAACAAAGATTGTGCAAGTAAAGAATGAACAAGCCTAAAAGGCTTGCAGCCCAAGAGGTTTACAGCATATAAAAAGGCAAACAGCAATGCAAATGACTGCTGTTTGCCTTTTTATATGCTGTAAGCAAAATACAGATACAAGCTTTTATGCTTCCGGCTGCACCTTTTGTACCCTCGCCTCCCGCTTCTCGTTGAACAGTGCTACAATGCGCTTGCGGGTAGACAGTATCTGATAGCGATACACCAAACAGGTAATAAAGAAGTAAACAGCTGTCTGTATCCACAATGCGTGATACTCTGGCAGCACATCGCTCAGGCGTGCCCCCATCGTGTTCATGCGCACGAAGCCACGAATGCCAAAGGTAGACGGTACCAAAGAAGACAGCCACTGCCAGAAAGCAGGGATACTGCTCTGAGGCCATGACACACCTGACATAAACAAAAAGGGCACAGAGGTGAACACAACCATGAGCAAAATGTTCTCGCGGTAGCACATCATGGAGCCTATAATCATTGAAAAGAAGATGCAAGAAAGCAGATAAGGCAACATAAACACTGTAAAGTCAAACGCATGAAGCATGTTGACAAAATGGAACAGCTTAGGAACAACCAAGCACAAATAGGCTGCTGCCACGGCATAAATCATCAAATAACACAGCGATTTGCCCAACACGATACGGAAAGTGCCGTTGGCATGCTTGCTGATAGGCACCATATAGCGAAACCTGTTCTGCTCTCTGGAGGTGCCGGCAGACATGCCTACGCCCATCAATAGCGTTTGCTGAAGTATCAGTATCAACACACCTGGAATGATAAAGTTGCCGTAACCACCTGTATTATTGAAGATAGCCACATCGTCAAAGTCAAGGGGCTTTGTGCTGATTTCATTCTCACGGTTGGTCCAGTTGCCCGCTCTCGCCACCTGAATACCCGCATTCAACTGACCTGCCACAGCTGTGGCAGTTTGGAAAATGGCTTTATAATAGAGCATAAAGCTCATGTCGCAGTAAATGCTTAAATGGCTCTGCTCCATACGGTTGACATTGGTCTGGAAGTCGGTAGGGAAATAAAGCACGCCAAACACCTTCTGACGGCCTATCAAATCTTTGGCTTCGTCAAGACTATTGCAGTAATAAACCACCTGTACATCTGGAGAAGCGTCAAACTGGCGCGTAAACTCGCGGCTCAAATGGCTATGGGAAGCGTCAACCACCGCTACCGGAACCTCACGCACTACCTCATTGTTATAAATCCAAGAGTAAAGCAAGGGGTAAAGCAAAGGCACAATGATAAAGAATGTCAGCAAGCCTTGGTCCTTAAAGGTGAAACGCAACTCATCTGCCCATACATAGCAAAGGTCTTTCAAACCCATAGTTATCTGTTTCAATAATCCTAACATCGTTGTCTCTATTTAATAGGTAGACTTAAGCAACTGCGCCAACAGCAAACTATGCTTAAGCAAAAATAATCAACTCAAAATGCCTGTATCAATGTACATTATTTAGTTAAGGCAGGTATTCATAATTCAGCATCTGGCGCTTCAAGCGGCCCAATGACAGCAGCGGAAGCACAGAGAAAAGAACCAATGCCAATATATGCACCCACATGTAATAAAGGGGATAGCCATTGAATATGCCTAACTGGTATATCATATAGTAATGACGCAAAGGGAAAAGCTGGGCTATACCTTGCAGCACAGGGTCCATGGCAGACACAGGAAAGGCTGTTCCTACAAAAGAAAAACTAAGCACTGCCCACAGGCTGCACATGCTCATAGACATGCGAAGCGACGGAACTATACTGGCCATAAACAGTCCAAGCCCTTGAGCTGACGTAACCATCAGCAGTCCTAACAGCAACATGATGCCGATGCCGCCAGGATGAGGAAAGTTCAACACGCCGAACACGTAATACATGTAGACGTAAACCATTGTCAGAAACACAAGGAATTGGGGTAGCATCTTGCCTATCACACCCGCCAACATATTATTGCCCGCTGCAACAAGCCAGTCGCGTGAGCGGCCAAACTTCAGCTCTGTACCGACAGAATATGGGGTAATCAGAAGCATGAACAGCATCAGGCAGCCTGGCACCAACATGGTACTGAGGTATATGCTGTAATTAATGGAGGGGTTGTTGATAGTGTGTAAGTCTATGGTGATAGGCTGCAAGAAAGACATTACCTGCGCAGATGTGGCTCCCTTGGCTGTCAACACCGATGAACCTACGGCTGCTGAACCCAGCGTTGATATGGTCTTCAAGTCTTTAAACAGTAAAGCACCGACCGTAAGCGATGTATAGCTGTAATAAAAAGAAATCTTCGGTTGTCTGAACGACTGCAAATCAGCAGTCGTTCCCTTTGGAATATACAAGAAAGCGTATATCTTGTTCTGCTGTACAGCATTGCGGGCTTCAGCCACATTGTCGTAATATGCCACCACTTTCGTGGTCTGAAAGGCATCAAGTTTTCTGATCATGGCACGCGTGGCCGATGTATTGTCAAGATCAACGATACCCACTGGCATGTCGGTAGGCTGACCTTGGCTCATCAGCGAGGTGAAAAAGAGCGTAACAATGACAGGAAACACAACCATGCAAAACAGATACATGGGGTTGTGAACCAGCAAGCCACACTCTCGGCGCGCCACATCAAGCACTTGTTTTATACTAAATGACATGTTTACAACTTTATAAATGGCTTACTTATTGCTTCAACACAAGCGACATGCCAGGCCTAAGTCCATCCAGTTTGCTGACAGGACGAGCCTTTACCTCAAAGGTTTTCAAGTCATACTGGCCATTGCTCTTGGTAGCTTTCCATACTGCATAGCTGCCTTCATCCTTCAAGTAGTAGACCTTCATCTTTACATCTTTGTTGAAAGCAGGGCAGAATGCGGTAAAGGTATCACCAACTTTCATGCCCGAAAGCTGGTCCTCGCGCACATTGAAAGTACCCCACAAGTCGCTCATAATAGAGATACTCATAATGGGAGAGCCTGAACCTACCAACTCGCCTACCTTAGGATAGATGTCGCTCACTTCGCCTTCTACCTGCGCTATCTGTACTGTTTCATGTATATAAGAGTTCACTTCCTGCACAGCTCCTTTGGCACGGTTCACCTGAGCGGCAGCAGCCATTTTCTCTTCGCGGCGCGCTCCGTTCACAGCCATATCGTATTGGCTCTTTGCAGCACGTGCCTGAGCCTCCAATGCCTTATAATTGGCAAACGCTTCATCGCGCTTTTGGGCGGTCATTACACCCTCGTCATACAACCGTTGCACACGACCATACGACTTACGGGCTATCTCCAAACCCGCATTGGCTTGTTGCCATACTTCATAAGCGCCTCTTATCTGTTCCTTACGCGCTCCATTCTCAGCCATCTCGCTCATGGCTGAAGCTGCACTTTCTGCGCTTAATGCCTGTGTTTTCTTAGCTTCTATATCCGGACAGTCAAGAATAGCCAAGGTATCTCCAACCTTTACATAGTCGCCTTCCTTCACTCTCAGTTCCAGAATACGGCCGGGCACCTTGCTCGACACACGATACTCTGCCACCTCAACCTCGCCTTGTATGGTCTCAGGGGTGCGCCCGAATGTGGCAAAACCTATAATGCCCACAATGATTATCACTATGGTAAAACCGAGCAATGCCAGTAAAATATTGTTAGTTTGCGAATTTTTAGCCATAATTTTCATTTAATAAATTAGTTCTCCAACCACTTTCTTCAAATTGATTTGTGAGAGTTTGACATCTATTTCTGCATCTATCTTCTGCGTTTGAGCCTGCATCCAAGCTGTCTGAGCTGCCATCACATCTGTTACATCCATCACTCCTTCCTTGAAACCAAGGTTTGCACAGCGCAGGTTTTCATCTGCGCTCTCCGTGTTTTTGGTGGCCATCGCCAGCTTTTTGTTAGCTTCGGCAACCTTATAGGAGCTTTGATTGACCTGCAATTCAACCTTCTCGCCTGCATCATCATACTCCATGCGAGCTATTTGGGTAGCAATCTTGCTGGCTCTAACCTTATACGTGCCTTCAAACCAGTTCCACACAGGTACACGAACAAGGATACCAATGTTCCACATGCCAGAAAACTTGCGCTCAAAGCCATTGTACAGATTAGGATTTGACATGAGATAGCCTGCCGTAACTGCCACTTGCGGCAGATAAGCGGAACGTACCAAGCGAGTAGATTGCTCGCTCAACTCCACCGCTTGCTTCAAAAGGCGCAACTCAGGACGGTTCTCTTTCGCTTCATCCACATTGGCATGGAGGTCTTCTTTCACTGCTACAATGGTTTCATCGTTCTCATCTTGCAGCGTAACTTGGTCACTCACAGGCATACCACACAACTGACAGAGCAGCATTTTGGCCAAAGACACACCGTTTTCCACCTGTGTCAGCTGCATCTCCGCTTCGTTTACCTTCACCGATACCTTCAGACCGTCAGCCCGGGTGGCCACACCTTCTTTAATCATCTTCTTCACATCCGTGTCCAACTTCTTTACAAGCGTGAGATAACTGTTGGCCAACTTCTCCTTATGCTTTAACGAAACCACCATCCAATAGGCATTGTCAATGCTGTAAATGGTGTTTTGCGAGCTGTTTTGAATGTCTGTTGCCGCCATCTGTTCGCCAATATCTGCCATCTTGTTGGCAGCAGTAATGGCACCACCCATAAAGACTGGTTGCGTAACTACCACCGATGCAGTGAATATATTGCGCGTATTGGTGCGGAAAGCATCTTTTATCGAGTTGCCGACAGCATTGCCTGCTTGCTCTAAAGCAGGTGCGATCTTGCCTGAGAGATTGGAAAGCGCACCGGCAAATTCAGGCGACAGCAGTCCGTTTTTGACCAAATCAGCAACAGCTGCATTCATAGCGTTGCCCACTTGCCCAACGGTATTGGTGCCAAGACCAGCCAATGCGTTTTTCTGAGAGTTGTTAAGTATGGAAATTTCCTTACTTGTCAGCTCATAGCCTCCAAGCACATCCACATGAGGAAGATACTTGGTACGAGCTGCTTTGCGCACATCCCTTGCCACATCTTGCTTCAACTTGGCTATGCCCAACTGCTTGTTGTTGCGCAAGGCCATAGCTCTACAAGTGTCGAGCGACAGCATTTGCTGCGCACAAGCGGGCAGAGCTGCCAATGCCAGCAGCGTACACATTGTTAATTTATTCATTGCTTATGACTCTTCTTATGCCGTAGGATACTGTCAAAGGGCAGCATCTTCAAGCTATATAACTTAAATAAGATGTGGGCTTCCACGCCTCATTTATATCCATTAATCATTAAATGAGAAACTACGGGAGCCTATCATGTTTCCATCACAGAAGATGCTGACATTATAGGTGCCTTGTGGCAACACTTCATTGACATTCCAATAGAGGGTAACAGGTGTTTCATTGCCTGTATATTCTACACCTCTTTTCATGGAATAAGCCAGTGTGCGGTTTTCATAATTGAACGATCCGCCACCTGAAAGCACTGAACCGGTAGGAGTAGTAATTCTTACATACACGGTTTTATTGCCGCTTGCTGCGGTTACGTTCTTTGCAATGGCAAAGTTTAGTTGCAGCTTCTTGCACTTCTTCAGGTTGCCTGTGGCTTTTCCCCGTTTGTTTTTAGCCATCAAGTTGATACCGGTAGCATCGAGTTGCGCTGCTATGGCAACCTGCTGCGACAGGTTCTGCTTGTCCACATTCAGCCCTTCTATCTGTCGGGTGGCCTCAGCATACTGCCCTCTCATGCGTGTATTCTCAGCCGTCAGGTTCTTGTTCAATCTGTTGAGCGAATCTATTTCAAGTACATAGCTTCGTATCACGGCACGGCATGTAGCCAATTCTTTTTTCAAGCGGGTTATTTCGCGGGCATCAGTAGCCTTTACGCTCTTCAGTTCTTTCAGCAATTGCTCTGTTTTCAACTGTTCTTGCGTGAGTTGGCTGACAATAGAATCGTTGTTGATTTGTGTCTTCATCTCACTATATTGGTCTGCAAACTGCTGATATTCGTTTTCCATTTCCTTCTTGTCAAGCTCTGCCAAAGTGGTCATATCCTCATTAGCTTTCTTCTGCTTGTCAAGGTTTACATAGAGATAAGCTACTCCGCCAATGAGCAGCAACACTAAAACTACTAAAGGTATTAATACTTTTTTATTCATAACAACATTATTGTTTCGCTGCGTGTATTTGTGATACACATCTTATAATATATACTTTTTATGAACTGCAAAATTAGGTTATTTATCTTAAAAGTCAAAAAATATAGGCTGTGAGAAGTGTTCTATTGTAATAAAATCAATAATTTTAGGGAAATTTAGAGCAATATTTGCCTACTGCAAGCATATTTGTCTACCATTTGTCTCAACTTTCATTACTATTCAATACACATCAAGCTGTTTGCATACACACCGGAAGTTCTGCCTACACATGCCTACATTCAAATCCGCACGCTATATATTTAAATAGGTATAGAGGCTATACCTGCACTAAACGCAGCAGTTAACAATATAGAAGCAATGCTAAAATAATGATATAAATCAATTTTAAAAGCAAAATATTTGTATCGTTAACGAATTTTATTATATTTGCAATTGGATAGAAATTGAATTGTAACCGCATACAAATGTTTTCTATACGTTTACGCTTGTATGCAGTAACTGACGTGAAGGAAAGGGCTACTTATGAAAGCACTCCATGTTTTGCATACCATATACAGGTTTTATTTTGATGGTTTTAAGTCTATGACCATTGGCAAAAAGCTATGGACTGTCATTCTTATCAAGCTCATCATTATATTTGTTTTCATCCGGCTCTTTCTCATGCCGAACTTTTTGCAGACGCATGCCGACAAAGGGCATGAGGCTGATTATGTGGCAAATGACGTGATACAGCGCAGCATCCATGCCACCAGAAGTCCGTCCCCTTGATGCAGAATGCTCTCAATACCAGCTTTTTTGAATCGTTTCTCCACATCTTTCAAAGTATGAAAAGAAGAGGTAACCATAGTCATTCTGCTGCAACAGCAGCCCTATTGCAAGCAACAACTTTTGTTTTATACTTTTATATACATCTACAATTATGACACAAATGCTTTTAGATACCAACTGGACTACGGTAGACTGGTCGAGAGCCCAGTTTGCCCTTACAGCCATGTATCATTGGATCTTTGTACCTTTAACTTTAGGATTGGCACTGCTGATGGGCATTTTTGAGACCTTCTATTACCGGACTGGCACTGCATTTTGGCGCGAAACAGCCAAATTCTGGCAGAAGCTGTTCGGCATCAACTTTGCCATGGGCGTGGCCACGGGCATTATTCTTGAGTTTGAATTTGGCACCAACTGGAGCAATTACTCCTGGTTGGTTGGCGACATCTTTGGCGCTCCGCTGGCCATAGAGGCGTTAGTGGCCTTCTTCTTGGAGTCAACCTTTGTAGGCGTCATGTTTTTTGGCTGGCACAAAGTATCGCGAGGCTTCCATCTCACCGCCACGTGGCTGACTGGATTGGGCGCTACACTGTCTGCCTGGTGGATATTGGTGGCCAACGCCTGGATGCAATATCCTGTCGGCCAGGTGTTCAACCCCGATACCATGCGCAACGAAATGGTATCTTTTGCCGATGTGGCACTGTCGCCCTTTGCCATAGACAAGTTTTTCCACACGGTCATTTCTTCGTGGATTATCGGCTCTCTCTTTGTCATAGCGGTGTGCAGCTACTATCTGCTCAAACAGCGCAACAAGACCTTATCCCTCAAAAGCATGAGGGTGGCTGCTGTCGTTGGCACGATAGCATCGCTGCTGGCAGCCCACAGTGGCGACCATTCTGCTTACTTGATAGCAAAGACACAGCCTATGAAATTAGCGGCAATGGAAGCTCTCTACAATGGCGGCAAACATGTAGGCCTTACGGCTGTGGCTGCCGTCAACCCCTTCTGCCAGCCTAATTATACTGAAGAACCTGCACCACAACTGCACATTGCCATGCCAGGTATGCTCTCGCTGTTAGCCACTCACGATGCCAACGGCTATGTACCGGGCATCAATGACATTATAAGGGGGGCTACACCAATGCACAAGGGCAAACAGAGCCAAGCCTCAACAGCAAGATTGAACAAGGCCAAAAAGCTGTCAAGGCTATCACCAACTACCGTCTGGCGCGCAAAGCCAGCGATACGGCAAAGACAAATATAGAAAAGGCAGACATAGCACGCTATGTCAAATACTTCGGGTATGCCACTGTTGCCCACCCCGACCAAATTGTTCCCTATATACCTATCTGCTTTTGGAGCTTCCGCATTATGGTAGGCTTAGGCGTATTGTTTATTCTCTTCTTTGTGTTCACTCTGTACGCATCGTTCAAGCGCGATGTTTCTTCCATGCCGTGGCTATTGAAGGCAAGTATAGTCATGCTGCCATTGGGCTATGTAGCCAGCGAGGCAGGATGGATTGTAGCCGAAATGGGCAGACAACCTTGGGCCATTCAAGACATGCTGCCCACATGGATGGCCACTTCAGGCATTACGCCTACCCCTGTCATTATAACCTTTTTTATCTTCTTGGTGCTCTTTACCGTGCTTTTCTGTGTAGAAGTCAATATCATGTACAAGACCATCAAGAAATACCAAGCAACCTACCATAGCGAAACTTCGGCGCTTGAAGTATAACTGTTATACCATTGTCTTAACTTTTCAATTATCATGTCATACACTTTTTTACAGCAATATTGGTGGTGCATCATCTCTTTATTAGAAGGCTTATTGGCGTTCATGATGTTTGTACAAGGAGCTAATTCACTTGTATTCTCACTCACCGGCAATGAACAAGAGCGCCGGCTTATCTTTAATTCCACAGGTCGCAAGTGGGAACTTACCTTTACCATACTGGTAACTTACGGCGGAGCCTTTTTTGCATCATTCCCACTGTTTTACAGCACCAGCTTCAGTGGTGCCTATTGGGTGTGGATGATTATCCTGTTTACCTTTGTGCTGCAAGCCGTCAGTTACGAGTTACAGTATAAGGTAGGCAATTTTCTGAAGCCCTGCACCTTTCAGATCTGCCTTGTCATCAATGGTGTGCTGGCCCCGCTGCTATTGGGCATGGCCATAGGAACCTTCTTCAATGGTGCTAACTTTACGATAGACCGCACCAGCATATTGGGTCCGGCATTCAGCGATGCCAGCCATGTAAGCATGTGGACTTCTTCCTTCTACGGATTGGACGCACTGCAAAACATCTGGAACTGGATATTCGGCTTGGCATTTCTCTTCCTTGCTCGCACGCTTGGTTGCCTTTACATCATCAACAATGTAGAAATAAAAGCTATCCGCATCAAAGCCAAGCAGCAGGCAAGAGCCAACATGGTGCCTTTTCTTGTCTTCTTCTGTCTCTCGTTGGGGCATCTCGCTTGTGCCACAGGTTACGGCTATGACCCTGCCACAGGCATTGTATCCACCGTTCCTTACAAGTATATGAAGACTCTCTTTACGCTATGGCCCATTGCCTTGATGATAGCCGTTGGCACCTGCGTTTTTATCTTTGGCAGCGTATATGCCGCTACTTGCCGCAGCTATCGCAAAGGAATATGGGGAGCAGGCTTAGGAGCCATACTGAATGTTTGGGCGTTAGGCTTGCTGGCAGGTTTCAACAATACGGTGTTCTATCCCTCTATCGATGACCCGCAGAGTGGACTCACGATAGCCAACAGTTGCAGCAGTGAGTTTACCTTGCGCACCATGTTTGTCGTATCGCTGGCCATTCCCATTGTATTAGCCTATATTGTCTATGCATGGTACAAGATAGACAAGCGCAAGATTACTGCACAAGAACTGGAAAAAGAAGAGCATTATTAAATCAGAAAGACATTCTGTAACAAGACGTACAAGAGCCACTTTTGCCACGACAAAAGTGGCTCTTGTTGTATAACATACAAGGGCCTTACCGCCCATAGCTTTCAACTGCATTTCTCATTGCTATGCTATTGGCTTCCGATTGCAGTGCTTTCGCTCTCCGATTGCAGTGCTGTTGAAAGACGATTGCTATGCTTTCATGCGGCATTTTGATGCGGCCGTCATGCACACACGATGCCTACAGCTCACAGAAAAGAATAAAATCAGATATTTGCGCCTGTGCTGTCAAAGGTTCAAAAAAAGGCTGACGCATAGATACGAAAATGCCCCGACACCACGTCGGGGCTAATTTCTTCACCTTTTTGAATGTCTTAGCTTTTAGTATTAATGTAGTATGTAATTCTGAAAATCCTTGATTAACGATGCAAATATATGGATAATAATTGACACAAATCAACATTTGCCGTTTATTTCTTCAAAAAACTACGTAAACGTTTACGGCATTTATACCAATATTTTTCGCTTTTTGACATATAACAGCCCTGTTTTCACTAACATTCGGCAAGCACAACAGCCTATATAGCAGCTAAATAGAAGCAATTATTTTGCATTTCAAACTATTTAATGTAATTTTGTAGCCATATAAACAGATGTAAACAGAATGAAAGAATTTGTAATTTCAGAAGTTAAAACCGAAACTGCCATTCTTGTAGGACTTATCACACAAGAACAAGATGAAGCAAAAACAAAGGAATACCTTGACGAGCTGGAGTTTCTGGCAGATACTGCTGGTGCTGTTACTGTAAAACGCTTTACACAGAAGGTGGGCGGACCTAACAACACAACTTATGTAGGAAAAGGAAAATTAGAGGAAATAAAGCAATATATACACGATGAAGAAGATGCCGACAGAGAGATTGGTATGGTTATCTTTGATGATGAACTGACAGCCAAACAGATTAGAAACATCGAGAATGAGCTGAAAGTAAAGATACTGGATCGCACCTCATTAATTCTCGACATCTTTGCCATGCGTGCGCAGACGGCTGCTGCCAAGACGCAAGTGGAACTGGCTCAATACAGATATATGCTGCCCCGACTGCAACGGCTTTGGACTCACCTTGAGCGACAAGGCGGTGGATCCGGTTCCGGTGGTGGCAAAGGAAGCGTGGGACTGCGCGGACCTGGCGAGACACAGCTTGAAATGGACCGCCGTATCATCTTGCAGCGCATGTCGCTTCTGAAGCAACGGTTGGCAGATATTGAAAAGCAAAAGAACACACAACGCAAAAATCGCGGGCGCATGATACGTGTAGCACTGGTGGGCTACACCAATGTGGGCAAGTCTACCATCATGAACTTGCTTGCCAAAAGTGAGGTATTTGCCGAGAACAAGCTCTTTGCCACCCTTGACACCACTGTGCGCAAGGTGGTAATAGACAACTTGCCTTTCCTGTTGGCAGACACCGTGGGATTTATACGCAAGCTACCTACCGATTTGGTTGATTCGTTCAAGTCAACACTTGACGAGGTGCGCGAGGCCGACCTCCTGGTACATGTAGTGGACATCAGCCATCCTGACTTTGAAGAACAGATAAAAGTGGTAGAAAATACCCTTAAAGACTTGGGCTGTGCGGACAAGCCTTCCATGATTATCTTCAACAAGATAGATGCCTACACCTGGGTAGAGAAAGACGCAGACGACCTGACTCCACCTACAAAAGACAACCGCACGCTCGACGATTTGAAGAAAACATGGATGGCTAAGCTCAGCGACGGATGCCTGTTTATATCGGCACGGCAGAAGACCAACATAGAAGAGATGAGAGAAACGCTCTACAAACGCGTAAGAGAACTGCACGTGCAGAAGTATCCTTACAATGATTTTCTGTACCCAATAGAATAATGCCACACGGCTGTTTATATCAAAATGCGTAAACAATGGACTATAGGTTACTGACAGAAGAGGAAACACTAACCCTCGAAAGCAATGGTTGCTGGGCTGAAGACTGGACCAGCGTGAATGTGGCTGACGGTTTTGACGCCACTTATCTGCACCATGTCAACTTCTATGGCGAGGTAAATCTCGGTGCTTTTGACAAAACCTTAGAGGTGGCTCCCGGCTTTTTCAAGCATACAGGTATCTGCAATGCCACACTGAGAAACGTTACCATAGGCGACAACTGCTTGATTGAACATATCAACAATCACATCAACAACTATGTTATCGGTGATGAGTGTCATATCTGCAACGTGTCAACCATGGAAACGACAGATGGCGCTACCTTTGGCGAAGGTAACCTTATATCGGTGCTCAACGAGGCGGGCAACGGCAATGTGATGCTTTTTAGCGGACTGACTGCACCCTTGGCAGCACTGATGATAGACCGTGTAGCAGACAAAGACTTTACCTCTACGCTGCGAAAGCTGATTAGAAGCAACATTGAGCAGCGCGTGCCGGAAGTAGGACACATCGGCAATGGCGTGAAAATCATTGACACCGCCGAAATAACCAACACGCATATTGGAGACGATTGCGAGGTGGCAGGCGCACGCCGACTGTCTGACTGCACCCTTACTACCGATTTTGAGAATACCGTTTATATAGGTACTGCGGTTATCTGCGAGAACTCTATCATTGCCGATGGAGCCTCGGTAACCAATGGTGCCAACGTCAGCAACTGCTATGTGGGCGAATGTAGCCAGCTGACCAATAGCTTTACGGCAGAAAGCAGCCTGTTTTTTGTCAATTCATTCTTGGCCAACGGAGAGGCATGTGCTGCCTTCTGCGGTCCTTTTACCGCCTCTCACCACAAGAGCACGCTGCTCATTGGCGGCATGTTCTCTTTCTATAATGCCGGTTCTGCCACCAATTTCAGCAACCATGCCTATAAGATGGGGCCACTGCATTACGGCATATTGCAGCGCGGAAGCAAGACAGCCAGCGGTGCACACCTGCTCATGCCGGCACAGATAGGGGCCTTTTCGGTTTGCCTCAACAAAATCAGCAATCACCCCGACACTACCAAAATGCCTTTCTCTTACGTCATTGGCAGTGGCAGAGACACCCTGCTGGTGCCTGGCAAAAACATCGCTACCGTAGGTCTTTTCCGCGATGTAATCAAATGGCCGCGCCGAGACATCCGGCCCTTTAACGGAAAGAAGAGTGCCGTCAACTATCAATGGCTCAACCCCGTAACCATTGGCTGTGCGCTCAACGCCTGGAACACGCTGCAAAACATCCGGAAAGAGCAAGAGCCAGCAGACGGATATTATACCTATAATAACTGCAAGATAAGCTGCCACTCGCTGCAATGCGGCATACAGTATTATGCCATTGCCATCAGCATGTTTATAGACAAGTATATCAGGCCCACCGATACTGAGGCCATAACGCTGCCTGCCCAACTTGACACTTGGACAGACTTGGCAGGTCTGCTGCTGCCTGTACAGATGGTAGACGAAATGGTCTGCAAGACAAAAGAGGGGTTGCTGACCGACATTCAAGACCTTGTAAACTGGCTGAATGCCAGCAACAACAGCTATGAAGCCAACGCAGAAGCGTTTGCCTTGGCTGTGGCTGCACGCTACATGGCCATCAGTTCTGCAGATGTAGACACCTTTGCACTCATCAAGCAGCAAGCAGACGAGGCACGCAAGCAGTGGAAAGAGCTAATCAGGCAAGATGCCTTGAAAGAAATGAGTATGGGGGACGTGGGGCAAGACGTGCTCGACAAGTTCATGGAACAGCTTGACAAACAAGCCATCTAATCATTATCTGCCAGTTCATTGATATACGGCACATTTCCGATTGCACTACAACCGGTTGGCAATAACAGTGCTATTGGCTTGCAATAACATAGCAATCGGCTTGCGATAACGGTGCTATCGCAAACCGATTGCACTGCTATCAGAAAACAAGTTATCAAAACTCATAATATGAAGAAACTAAAGTTAATCATTTCTGCATTCCTTATGGCTGCCACCTTGGGCGCATCTGCCAAGGAATACAAGTACACAAGCGTGAAAGGAGACCTGATACAGACGCGTATCTACACGCTTGACAACGGTCTGAAGGTGTACCTCTCAGTCAACAAAGAGAAGCCACGCATCCAAACTTACATAGCTGTAAGAACAGGCAGCCGCAACGACCCTGCTGAAACTACAGGCTTGGCACACTATCTGGAGCACCTGATGTTCAAGGGAACCAAACAGTTTGGTACATCCGATGCAGCCAAAGAGGCTCCTTATCTGGACGATATAGAAAAGCGATATGAGGTCTACCGCACACTGACAGACCCTGCACAGCGCAAAATTTGCTATCACCAGATAGACAGTGTGTCGCAGTTGGCAGCCAAATACTTTATCCCAAACGAATACGACAAGCTGATGTCGTCCATCGGTGCCACAGGTACCAATGCCTACACCAGCAACGATGTAACTTGTTATGTTGAGGATATACCTTCCAATGAAGTGGAAAACTGGGCCAAGATACAGGCAGACCGCTTCCAGAATATGGTTATCCGCGGCTTCCATACCGAGCTGGAAGCTGTGTATGAAGAGTACAATATAGGCTTGGCCAAAGACAACAACAAGGAATGGGAAGCTCTCTACAAGCTGCTCTATCCTAACCATCCTTATGGCACACAGACCACTATCGGCACACAGGAGCACCTGAAGAACCCGTCAATCACCAACATCAAGAACTACTTCAAACGCTATTATGTGCCCAACAATGTGGCTATCTGCATGGCAGGCGACTTCGACCCAGATCAGGTTATCGCCACCATTGATCGGTATTTCAGCACCTGGCAACCTAGCAAAAACCTCACTTTCCCCACCTATGCACCCGTCAAGCCGCTGACACAACCTAAAGACACCACGGTAACAGGACAGGAAGCTGCCAACATTATGATGGCATGGAACTTTGAGAAAGCAGCCTCTTTGCAGAACGATACCTTAGACGTGATTGCAGAGATACTGGCCAACGGCAAGGCCGGATTGTTTGATCTGGACCTCAACCAGAAGATGAAGTGTCAATATGCAGGTGCTTTCAACTCTACATTGAACGAGTATTCACAGTTTATTCTCTATGGTATTCCTATGCCAGGACAAAGTCTTCCTGATGTAAGAAAGCTGATGCTGGCAGAGATTGACAAGCTGAAAAAGGGCGAGTTTGCCGATGAGCTGTTGCCTTCGGTTGTCAACAACATGAAGCTAGCTTTCTACAACTCGATAGAAAACAATGATGACCGTGCCAACATGTTTGTGGATGCATTTATCAACGGCAAGAAATGGGATGATGTATGCGACCGGATGAACCGCATCTCTCACATTACCAAGCAGCAGATAGTAGACTTTGCCAACAAGCACTTCCTTGACAACTATGTATCTGTGCTGAAGGTAGAGGGCGTAGATTCTACACAAAAGAAGATTGACAAACCTCAGATTACCGCCATACCGACCAACCGCGACATGCAAAGCAAGTTCGTATCGGAGGTTGTCAACTCTAAAGTTACTCCCATACAACCACGCTTCCTTGACTTTGACAAAGACTTGCAAAAGGGCAAGACCAAGCAAGCTCAGCCTGTACTTTATGTAAAGAACAACACCAACGGACTGTTCACCCTCAACTTTGTCTACCCATTAGGCAGTGAAAGCAACAGATGGATAGCTTGCGCCAAAGACTATTTGACCTATGTAGGCACAGATAAAATGACTGCTGAGCAGCTCAACAAGAAGTTCTATGAGCTGGCTTGCAACTTCAATATCTCAAGCAACAACCGCAAGACTACCATCACCATCAGCGGATTAAGCGAGAATATGGGCAAGGCTTTGGCACTGACAGAGGAGTATCTGCAAAACGCCAAGGCAGACAAAGCTGCTTACCAGCGCTGGGTAGAGTCCACTCTGAAAGACCGCGCAGACAGCAAGCTAAACCAAAATCTCAATTTCTATGCGCTCTATAACTATGGCGTGTATGGCAAATACAATGCATACACCAACCGCCCTGACAGCGCAGAGTTGGTCAACAAAGACCCTCAGCAGTTGCTCGACCTACTGAAGACGCTGAAGAACTACAAGCATCAGGTGCTTTATTACGGTCCTAACACCTTGAAAGAAGTGGTAGCTTTGGTCAACAAAACACACGTAACAGCCAAGAAGCTTGCTGATGCACCTGCCGCAAAGCAGTATATGGAGCAACCTACTCCACAGAACCAGATACTTCTTGCGCCTTATCAAGCCAAGAATATCTATATGAGACAGTATCACAACGACAACCGCCAGTGGAGCCCCAACAACCAAGCTGTTATTGAACTCTTCAACGAATACTTTGGCGGTGGCATGAATACCGTAGTGTTCCAGGAACTGAGAGAAGCCCGCGGACTGGCTTACAACGCTTGGGCTGCTTACATGACGCCCAAGAGAAAGGGACATAACGAATATGCTGTTACCCACATCATTTCCCAAAACGACAAGATGACAGACTGTATCAAGACGTTTAACGACATCATCAACAATATACCTCAGTCCGAGAAAGCCTTCAACCTGGCCAAGCAAGCGGTAACAAAGCGTATGGAAGCTGCCCGCACTACTAAAGTAGGAATACTGATGGCTTATATGCAGGCACAGGAGATGGGACTGGATTTTGACATCAACAGACTTGTCTACAAGGCATTGCCATCTATAACCTTACAAGATGTTGTAAACTTTGAGAAGCAGACTATGGCCAACAAACCTTGGCTTTACATTATCTTGGGCGATGAGAACAATATAGACATGAAAGCTCTTGAGAAGATTGCTCCTGTCAAGCGCGTATCTACAAAAGAGATTTTCGGTGAATAAGTTACCCTATTCAGATTGTTGAAATATGCAATCAAGTACTAAAAAAGCCATGTCGGCAGTAATTGCCGACATGGCTTTTTTATGTATCCAAGCATCTGCCCAGTAGGTTGATGCTGTGCTTCGACAGACCGGGCTGTATTAATTTACTTGCAGTTAGGGCACCAAGGCTTCAACTGTTTGAAGAAATCGTTGCCCTTATCATCCACCAAGATGAAAGCAGGGAAGTCTTCTACGGTAATCTTCCAGATAGCTTCCATGCCCAACTCCGGGTACTCTACACACTCTATGCTCTTGATGCTGCTCTGTGAGAGCACTGCTGCCACACCACCGATAGTGCCGAGATAGAAGCCACCATGCTTCTTGCAGGCATCTGTAACCACCTGTGTACGGTTGCCTTTGGCAATCATTACGAGGCTACCGCCATGCTCCTGGAATTCCTCTACGTATGGATCCATACGGTTAGCAGTGGTTGGTCCCATACTGCCGCAGGGATAACCGGCAGGTGTCTTCGCCGGTCCTGCATAGAGAATAGGATGATCCTTGAAGTAAGCAGGCAGGTCTTCGCCCGCATCAAGGCGTGCTTTCAGCTTGGCATGAGCTATATCACGTGCCACGATAATAGTGCCTTTCAGGCTTACACGTGTGCTGACAGGATATTTGGAAAGCTCTTGACGAACGTGGTCGATGCCTTTGTCCAAGTCTATTTCTATGCCTTTGGCACCTTCGCCTGGCTTGCGGTATTCCTCAGGTATCAGTTCTGACGGGTTGCTGTCTAACTTCTCCAGCCAAATACCGTCTTTGTTAATCTTGGCTTTGATGTTTCTGTCGGCAGAACAGCTTACGCCCATGCCGATAGGACAGCTGGCACCATGACGCGGCAAGCGCACTACGCGGATGTCGTGAGCCAGATATTTGCCTCCAAACTGTGCACCCAAGCCAATCTTCTGAGCCTCTTTGAGCAGCTTGTTCTCAAGGTCTATATCGCGGAAAGCCCGGCCTGTCTCATCACCTGTGGTAGGAAGGTTGTCGTAATACTTGATAGAAGCTAACTTTACAGTGAGCAAGTTCTTCTCTGCACTGGTACCGCCTATCACGAAAGCGATATGATAAGGAGGACAAGCAGCTGTGCCCAAGCTCTTCATCTTCTCTACAAGGAAAGGCAGCAAGGTGCCTTCATTCTGAATCGTAGCTTTGGTCATAGGATAGAAATAGGTCTTGTTAGCCGAGCCACCACCCTTAGCTACCATTACAAAACGATACTCATCGCCCTCGGTAGCCTCTATGTCTATCTGGGCAGGAAGGTTGCAACGAGTGTTCACCTCATCATACATGGTAAGTGGAGCATTTTGAGAATAGCGAAGATTGTCTTGTGTATAAGTGTTGTAGACACCACGACTCAAAGCCTCTTCATCCTCAAAATCAGTCCATACACGCTGTCCTTTCTCACCGTGAATAATAGCAGTACCGGTATCTTGGCAGAAAGGCAGCACGCCTTTTACTGCGGTTTCGGCATTGCGCAGGAACTGTAAAGCTACATACTTGTCATTCTCTGAAGCCTCAGGGTCTTTCAATATTTTCGCTACCTGAAGGTTATGCGCACGGCGCAGCATAAACTCTACATCGTGGAAAGCCTGCTGAGAAAGCAGCGTAAGAGCCTCTTTGGTTACTTTAAGAACCGGTTTACCCTCAAATTCGCTTACAGAAACACCGTCTTTTGTAAGCAGATAATATTCAGTATCGTCCTTTCCCAATTGGAACATAGGCGCATACTTGAACTCTGGTGTTGTTGCCATAATGTTAATGTTTTTATATGAATAGTTATTTCTTATTCGTCAGTAAGCATGAAGCAGCGCACATGCGCCACACTATGTGGCAAAAGGCAAGCTTTCAGCAGTTCACCATCAATAGCGGTTTCACTGATACGCTTGATTTTCAGCAGCTGCTTAGCAGGCGAAACAGCCCTTTGCCATTGCTGCAAAGTTAGTTATTTTTTCTGATAAGTAGATGTGTTTTCCACTTGTTTTCGTACCCTTTGCAGCAGTTTTTTGTTTTTTCGCTCGGCCATGCCGTATGAGCACTATTATAGACAGATTGTACTGTACAAGGCTCATCCATAGCTGTGGCTGCCACCTGTTGCGCTACTGCCCCACCAAGAGCTATGCAGTTACAATCTGAAAGCTATGCTATCGCAGGCCAAAAGCATAGCTTTCGGAAGCCAATAGCTATGCTTTTAAGAAGCAAAAGCATAGCTATTGGCTTCTGCTGCCTTTACGAATAAAATCTATAAGATAATCCAAGCAAATGCTTTCAAACAGTAATCCAATGCCATTTGAAAAGCATTTAAACGACATTAGAATGAAAGTCAAATAAATCTTTACATGCTTACGGGTTGCTTACCCACCCCTATAAACACGAAAAAGAGGCGGAATGGAACTACCGCCTCTTTCATTAAGTACCGACAATAAGGGCTGATTCATCATCAATATCAACAACCTTACTCTATCTTTTATTTCCTTTCATCTTTATGTAATCTTCTCTTAGAACATCAACATAATGTAAACCCTTTAACAGTCCTTATTGTCAGATTTCGCATTACTAAATAACAAGTTGTCTGTTTCATAAATAAGTTAATTCTTTGACATTCTTATAGTGAGAACGTTAGACAGCGCTTGCTTTATTGTTTACTACTGTTTTCCGCCGTAAATATAACAAATAATTTTGCTATTGCAAAACTATTACAAAAAGAACCGTTTATATTTAACATAAATTCAAACATAAACGGTTCGTTTTATGCTTTCTATACAAGCTATCAAACTCCTTATTCAAAGCTGTTCAACGCATCTACAATAGTGTCTATCTCATGTGGCTGCAATGCAGGATGAAGCGGAATGCTCAATTCTTGCTGATGTATCTGCTCGGTAACAGGCAGTTGCAACCGTGCATAATCAGCATAACACAATTGAAGATGGGGCGGAACAGGATAATGAATCATGGTCTGCACGCCACAGTCAATCAGGTGCTGCTGCAACTCATCACGCCTTTTGCACAGCACGGGAAAGATATGCTGCACACTGTTGGCGCATTTATCCATGCCCGGCACCGCAATGTCTGCATGATGAATACGCGCTGCATATTGCTTGGCAATATCCTGTCTTACAGCGTTTTCTGCATCCAGATACTGTAGCTTTACGCTTAACACCGCTGCCTGAATCTCGTCCAATCGGCTGTTTCTGCCCTTATAGTCAAACACATACTTCTTGCTGGAACCATAGTTGGCCAGTGTCCGTACCATACTTGCCAAATCCTTGTCGTCAGTAGTTACAGCTCCTGCATCGCCCAATGCGCCCAAATTTTTGCCCGGATAGAAGCTATGGCCTGCTGCATCGCCCAAAGAACCGGTACGCCTCGCACCGAAACGGCAACCATGAGCCTGTGCATTGTCCTCTATCAGCTTCAGATGATGGCGCTTGCATATATCGCCTATGTGGTCTGTATAAGCGCAGCGGCCATACAGATGCACTATCATTACCGCTTTGGTATGGGGAGTGATGGCCTGCTCTATCAAGCTGTCGTCTATCTGAAGCGTGTCTTTTCGGGGTTCCACAAATATGGGGTTCAAGCGGTTTTCGGTAACAGCCAAGATGGAAGCAATATACGTGTTGGCAGGCACAATAACCTCATCGCCCTCTGCCATCACACCCATCTCCATATAAGCACGCAGTATCAGCGTGAGCGCATCAAGCCCATTGCCACAGCCTACACAGCAATCTGTGCCTATAAAGTGAGCGTATTGCTCTTCAAAATGCTTGTTTTCTGTGCCTTGCAAGTACCATCCGCTACTTACAACGCGTGCCACCGCTGCCTGTATTTCATCGGCATGCAGGGCCGTTATCTTCTTTAACTCAAGATATTTTATCATAAATGGAAATACTAAATCTACTATTATAGTCGTTAGTTGAAGGCTATCGGCTCTATTATTCAGAGCCATTGATTATGCTGTCAAGAAGTGGTAATGATGTCGTTTGGACGCAATAATAATGCAGTTCTGGGTATTGCCTCTTCCTGTCATACCGTCCACTCATACCAATCGTAGCAAACGCCACGACCGCCAAAGCCTTCCTTTTGGAAAATAAGAGGTTCATTCAACACTGTTCCACGGTCTTCGGTAGACTTGCCAAAGTCAAAATAGCAAGCATCTGCATACTTTTCATGGATTAGATAGCTGAAAACCAAATCCAAGGCACCCTCTTTCTTGCCCTCCGGCGAAGCCGAAATATACTGTGTATGCACCACTTGTGGGGTTATAAAGACCACCGTTCCACCCAACATCACGTTATCTTTAAAAGCTGCATAGAGCTTTATATTGTCAGGAAAGCGATGGGCCAAAAGTCTCAGCTCTGCCTTGCTATGCACAGGTACAGCGCCATACTTAGCCTGAAGATTGCTGTTCAGAATGTCCCAAAAGGCCTCCAAATCGTCAGTTTCTCTCACTTCAAGCCCATTTTTCAATGCTTTCTTCACACCACGGCGGCGCAACTCCATGAATTTTGGCGGCTGTTTCAAGTTGACAGTCGATGAAATGTCTCGTGCTATCAGCCTTGCACTGCACACTTTGATGAGTGCATAGAGGTCTTCCTCTGCCGGTATACGCTGGTAAATCCACGGTATGGCCTTGTAAACCACACGCTCTATGCCCTCCGCTTGCAAGTAACCATTCAGTTCTTGCATCAATACCAGCGTATTGGCAGCCGTTACTTGCTGTCCAACTATCAGTCCGCCATACGTAAGTCCTTGGTGAGAATAAAGCGTTTTGTCCACGACATTGGCAGGCAACAAGGCATACAACTTGCCTTTTAGATAAAACAAAAACGAATGGTCGGCAAACCTGTCGGCATGATAGTCCATATAATTGCGGTCAAGCAGAAAGGTTCCGTTCTTGGATTGCGCCACAAACTCATTCCATTGCGCCTTATCCGCAGCCTGATATCTTGCTATTTCGAACATTGTTGATACCTTATATAATCGTCATATTCGCGTATATAGTCTTCCTCCTCAAATGGGTCGCTGGCCAATACCAGACAAACAGCACCCGAAGAAAAGTCGTCCAGTGTGCGCCAAACGCCCGTTTCCACCAACAGTCCTTGCCATGGATGGTTCAAGTGGAATGCTTCCTTCTCACTGCCATTGTCCAATGTAACCGTGAAAGAACCGCTAATGGCTATAATCAGTTCCCTACAATGCTTGTGGGCGTGGCCCCCACGGCTCTCGCCCGATGGCACATCATAGGTCCAATAGACGCGTTTCACCTCAAAAGGCACTTGCTTCAGGCTCTCGGCCACAGTAAGATTGCCGCGTGGATCAAATATTTTGGGGAGTTCTATCTGAGATCTTTCTTTTGTGTTCATTCGCTATTAAAAGTTGGTTAGTTTTATTAGATTAACGCAGAAGGTAGCTATTTATTACATTTGAAACAGGCTTAACATAGGCAATACACAGCAACCATGCTATAACGAGGGCCAAGAAAAAGGCCAAGAAGAAGCAAAACAGGTCGGCAGAAAGGCCTGCACCCTCGCCCATTGCATGCCGCAACAGTCGCAAGGCCAACAGATGCACCATGAAAAACTCAAAACTCAAGCTGCCTAACCACACCATCATGCGAGACGACAGAGTACGAATAATCCAACTTGAAGTGCCGTTTTGAAGCGCCAAATGCAAAATAAAGAGGGGCATAACCAACCAAAAGAGAGCCGCACAACGCACCGCCCAACCCATCTGCCGGTGCAGGAAGTAGAGCAATACCAGCGCAACCACATCACACAAAAGCATCCATCTGCCCATGACAATGTACCTCCAGCAATGGGTCAACTTGGCTAACAGTGGCAGCTTCGGCATCATCCATTCAACGCTTCCATGGCAAATGGTTACTGATTTATACAGTCTGTAAGTGCAAATGCCCGATGCAAAGTCTATCCATCGTGCCAAAGGATTGGCATATAGCGTACAGTTAGCCATGCAGTCGGGTATCCGTATTGCCACCGCTACATAGATTACTGCCAGCAAGAAGAATGTTCCGGCCAAGCATTTCCACGACTTACGCATAAGCCAACGGTAAGAACAAGGAAACACGATGTAGAAAAACAGAGTATCACCCAAGAACCATGACACGGCATTGAGCGTGTAAAGCGTGTGCGAAGACGGTATCCAGGCTTGCAGAAGCAGCAGGTTTGACAGTACTTGAGTTGCGTCATAGCAGTGTCCTATGCGGCTGTCAAGCAACCAAAATGCCGCAAACAGCAGCACGTGCAAAGGGTAAAGATGCACCCAATGCGACCAAAAGAACGGTTTCAAGGCAAACTCCCGACGGGTTACTTGCGGTCCATAGCCCCATGAAAGTACAAAACCGCTCAACACAAAGAAGAACGATACGCCCATGTCTCCACCGTAATCAAAAGCCAATGGCATGTCGTCTGACACGCAATGGCTCAGATATATGAAAACAACAAACAGGAAACGTGCACCTTGAAACGCCCGAATCCTGCCTGCATTATCTTGCTTCAGTGCTTCACTGTTCATTTATCCATATAGGG
>CALCVP010000040.1 GCA_937907705.1 uncultured Prevotella sp.
TCTAATTCGTAACCTCTTTTTCTAATGAAACGAAAATATGTTTCATTTTCAATCACTTACATAAAATAGCTTGTTTTGTACTCGAAAGTAGTGTTTTTACCATTTAAAAGCACTGTTTTTGATTTGCAGAAACGGTGGTTTTGCTTCATAAAGCAGTGCTTTATTTTTGTAAAGCACTGCTTTATGCTTGTAAAAAGATGCACACTGTATATAAATATGCTAATAAGTAGCTGTATAACATGTATTTATATTTGCACACAAAAACTATGGCTATTTCGCTCCAATCATCATCTTGCGCAGAGCGAAGGCGGTTTTGGCGCATTAAAAGCTGTATTTTTGTAATTAAATAAGAAAGTGTGCAATTTCTGAATATTAAAAAAACTACAGCTGCAACTGCCATAAAAATATATGGTTGTATGGCACCGAATGGCTGAGCAGATACATTTTGTATGGAGCGAAGAAAGGCCAAAACAAATAATGATGCAGCAGAATAACGAAAAAGCCCTAACTGTTGTACAAAACGTATGCGTTACAGATACAACAGTTAAGGCTTTTAATGTGCAAGTATTTTTGGTAGGCAATTATTGCTTGTTTTGCTCTTCAATAAAGGTGGCAGGCTGGTTGATAGTGTCTATCAGCTTGATGGCGTCTACATATTTGGCTATGCCTTCAGCCACTTGTTTTGCATCGCGCATGGCCATGACAACAGTGGATGGGCGGTTTACTACATCGCCGCCTGCAAAGACTCCTTTGCGACTGGTCATGCCGTAAGGCGTTTCGCGTGTCAATACATAACCACGCTCATCCACATCAATGCCAGTAGTGGTAGATACCACACGGCTGGCTGGCACAGAACCTACTGCAAAGAGCACCTTGTCGGCCTTTTCTGTGCGACGCTCACCGTTGCATTCGATTACGACGCCGCTTACTTCGCCATTGTAGTCAAGTATTTCTACAATATTTGACTTCCAGTTAAACTTCACGCCTTCTTCTACAGCCTCTTCGTATTCAGACTTCAGGGCACTCATCTCATTGATGGTACGTCGATACACAATCTCTACATTCTTGGCACCCATACGGATGGCAGTGCGGGCAGCATCCATAGCGGTATTGCCACAACCCAAAACAAACACACGGTCGCCTTTCTGTACGGGCACGTCTTCACGTGCTATGCTGCCTTCATTGTACAAGCTGACCTTGCGCAAGAAATATATGGCTTGTCGCACACCGCGGAGATTGCGGCCGGGAATGTCTGGCTTTTGGGGCTTTACAGTACCTGTTCCCATAAAGATAGCATCAAAGCCTTGCTCAAACATCTGGTCAATATTAATGTCTGTACCTACTGTTGTGTTGCAATGGAAGATGACGCCCAACTCTTCTATCTTCTTGATTTCTCGTCTTACTATGTCTTTGGGCAGACGGTATTCAGGAATGCCGAACATCAGAACACCGCCAGGCTCTGGCTCCATCTCAAATATCTCAACGTTGAAACCTGTGCGTGCCAAATCGCCGGCAATGGTCAAGCCGGCAGGACCTGAACCGATGACAGCCACTTTGCCGCGAGTCTTGGGCTGGAGCTTCTCGCGTATCAAGCCCATATCCCCGTCAAAGTCGGCTATAAAGCGCTCCAATTTTCCTATATTTATATTTTGACCTTTCTTGGCAAGCACGCAATGACCTTCACATTGCTTTTCATGAGGGCACACGCGGCCACAGACAGAAGGCAGGTTGCTCTTTTCATTGATAATGCTCATGGCATTGCCAAGGTTTCCTTTTGACAACTCGTGTATCCAATCGGGTATGTCATGGCTGATAGGGCAGCCTTTTTTGCACTGAGGCACCTTGCAGTGAAGGCAACGCTTGGCTTCATTGATGGCCTCAAGCATGGTATAACCCTTGTTCACTTCATGAAATAATTGTTTCTCTTTTTGATCTTCCATTGTCTTTAGTAAAAATAAGTAATGGTTCTTTTTTGATTTCTTGTTTATATATAAGTAACTCATCCGTCCTTTCTGAAATGAGGAGTGGCCAAAATAGAAAAGTTGAAATGAGTTATCCTAAGTAAGAATAATACAGGCGTAGAGCAATCAGCCGAACTTGGTATTGCAATATGTCGTATATTTGGGTGCAAAGGTACTGTAACTTGGGCGAAGTACAAAATAAAAACAGTTTAAATGCGTAAAACCATAGATAAGTAGGCGTTCAAAATGAAATAAAGTTATTTTTTGAACATTAATAAATAAGATTATGCTTTATTCTCAGACTGTATGTAGCGGACAAGAAGGTGTATAATGAGTTACACGACTGATTTTTGGCGGTCGTATATGGTAGACGGCAACGCTATTTTTAATAAATGCTTAAATCTTTTGTAAAAGCTTTGTAATGTCATTAAAATACCTTTGTCAACACAAAGTTTTATCGAAAGATTACAAGAGAAAATGAATAGGATTATTAGCTTTATTGCCATGGCATCCATTTTAGGGTGTTCCAACATGTGCGCACAGAAGATGAATGTGCAGACTGCACCACAACGTCCGAAACTTGTTGTAGGTATAGTGATAGATCAAATGCGTTGGGATTATCTGTACCGCTATCAAAAGCGTTATACTGACAATGGTTTCAAAAGATTGCTTCGTGAAGGGTTTTCGTGCGAAAACACAGCCTTGCCGTATGTTCCTTCTGTTACAGCCATTGGGCATACTTGCATATATACGGGCAGTGTACCTTCCATACATGGGATTGCAGGAAACAATTTCGTAAAGAATGGCAAGAAAGTGTATTGTACAGATGATGATGCAGTCAAGCCGGTGGGCACAACGAGCCATGCAGCCCTCATGTCACCACGAAACCTGTGGGCAACAACCATTGGCGATGAAATGAAGATAGCCTCAAATGGTAGGGCCAAAGTAGTGGGCTTGGCACTGAAAGACCGTGCTTCCATTCTTCCTGCCGGGCACAATCCAGACGGTGCATTTTGGTTTGACGACAAAACTGGCAATTTTGTAACGAGCTCTTACTATATGAATAAGTTACCTAAGTGGGTGGAGAAATTCAACGACAGCAAACAGCCGGCACACTACCTTTCTGGAAAATGGAATACACTTTATCCAAAAGATACATACACTGAGAGCACTGCTGATGACAATGCGTATGAAGACGGCATAAAGAAAGGAGTGAAGCCCACACTGCCTGTTGACCTTCCTGCTCTTTATAAAAAATATGGTTACAGCATTATCCGGAATACGCCTTTTGGCAATTCGCTTACGTTCGATTTTGCCAAAGTGGCAATAGACGGTGAGCAGCTTGGTGCTGACGAAGAGACAGACCTTTTGGCTGTCAGTTGCTCAAGTACCGATTATATAGGTCATCAGGTGGGCACACATGCCATAGAAACAGAGGATACCTATCTTCGTCTTGACAAGGCTATTGCTGATTTTCTGTCTTATCTTGACAGCAAAGTAGGTAAGGGCAATTATCTCGTTTTCCTCACTGCCGACCATGGCGCCATGAACAATGCAGGCTTTCTGCAAGACCGCCGCATACCGGCAGGCTCTTGGGATGCAGATGCCACAGCAGAAAAACTGAATGGAGAGCTTGCCAAAGAATATCCTAATGTGGGTAATATGGTAAAAACTGTAATGAACTATCAGGTGTTCTTTAACCTTGACGTCATCAAGAAAAACAACCTTGATTATGGGAAAATAAAGCAAAATACAGTTAATATATTGAAGGAAGACTCTTGTGTACTGTATGCATGCGATATGGAGAAAACGGCAACTGAGAGTATTCCTGAAGAGGTGAAATATCGCATCATCAATGGATACAACCGTGAGCGTAGCGGTGGCGTTGAAATAGTGTTGAAGCCTAATTATTATGCCCATGGTATGAAAGGAACAGACCATGGCGCATGGAATCCTTATGATACGCATATTCCACTTGTATTTATGGGGTGGGGCATCAAGCATGGCGCAACGACAAGGCAGACTTTCATGACAGATATAGCGCCTACTGTTGCTGCATTGCTCCATGTGCAGGCTCCAAACGGATGTGTGGGCAAGCCTATCTTTGACAGTGATGACAATCAATAGCTTTCTTGGAACAAATCAAAAGAGCGCCTGTATTATATTCAATGCAGTTCTAAGGGAATAGTTTCGTAAAGCAGATGTCCGGCATTCGTTTAAATCAGCTATAATATTATTTAAACGAATGCCGGACATCTGCTTGATTTAATATTTACTCTTGTGCTTTAAACATAAAACATGAACAATGCTTCCCGTTATTACAAGTAGTGCGCAAATACCCAAAAAAACATTGGCATTGGTCCAACTTAATATATAACCAATAATCAATAATAGTGAACCAGTGTATACCATTGGCAGTCCAGCCTTTTTAAAATAAGGCATCAATAGCAAAAAAACAGCTTTAACTTTTTTCATATTTTATGCCGATTGTTTACGGATTAAATAAGTATATGCATACAATTTATTGTCCCTACCTGCTTGACATTGATAAGATTTCGAATCTCATCTTTGCAAAGATAAGTAGAAAATCAGAGTTGGCAAAATTATCATGCTTTTTTATCGTGGGATAATGCGGGCGAAGACAACTGAAAATAGTCAGGTTGAAGTATTGTAGCTTGTAGTAACGGTTTGTTGTTTCGTTAAGTTATATGGCATTGAGAAATACTGACGTGTGGAGAAAGACAAAATGCAGAAGAATGCTTGTCGGTATAGAGAATCAGGCATTTTTTTTGTTGTTCAAACGGCACTAAAAGCTTTAATTATCTTATCATTATGCAAATGTAAGTTAAAAATATACACTTTTCCAAGTGTAATAGACCTTATATTAGAATAAAAACAGTACTTTTGCACCGCATTTTTGCAAAATAATATTTAATCATTTAATTAGTAGTATGAATCAATACGAAACCGTTTTCATTTTAACTCCCGTTTTGTCTGATGAACAGATGAAGGAAACGGTCGCTAAATTCAAGAATCTGCTTACTGAAAAAGGTGCGGAAATCGTGAATGAAGAGGCCTGGGGACTCAAGAAGATGGCTTATGCAATTCAGAAGAAATCAACAGGCTTCTATTGCTTGTTGGAATTCAAGGCAGAGCCTGAAGTTGTTAAAACCCTCGAAATTGGTTACCGCCGCGATGAGAAGGTAATCCGTTTCATGACAGTTAAACTTGACAAGTATGCTGCAGAGTATGCTGTTAAGAGAAGAAACAAATACGCTAAAAAAGAGGAGGCTTAAATCATGGCACAGGAATCAGAAATCAGATATTTGACTCCACCTTCAGTGGACACAAAGAAAAAGAAGTATTGCCGTTTCAAGAAGAGCGGTATTAAGTATATTGATTACAAGGATCCTGAGTTCTTGAAGAAGTTCTTGAACGAGCAAGGTAAAATCTTACCTCGTCGTATTACAGGTACATCTCTGAAGTATCAGCGCCGTGTGGCTCAGGCTGTTAAGCGTGCTCGCCAAATTGCATTGCTTCCTTACGTAACTGACTTGATGAAATAATAAGGAGGAGACAAAATGGAAATAATACTGAAAGAAGATATTATCGGCTTAGGATTTAAAAATGATATCGTAGAAGTTAAGGCTGGCTATGGTCGTAACTACTTGATACCAACAGGTAAGGGTGTTATCGCTTCTCCTTCAGCTAAGAAAATCTTGGCAGAGAATTTGAAGCAACAGGCTCGTAAGCTTGCAGCTCTTAAGGCTGAGGCTGAGAAGAAGGCTGAGGCTTTGAAGGATGTAGCACTTGTTATTGAGATGAAGGTTAGCTCTAACGGTCATACTTATGGCTCTGTTAATGCCGCTACTGTTGCTGCTGAACTTGAGAAGAAGGGCATCAACGTTGATCGCAAAATCATCACTATGCATGAAGCAAAGAAGGTTGGTGATTATGTAGCTACCGTTCATTTCCACAAAGAAGTGCTCGTTGAAGTACCTGTAAAGGTTGTAGCAGAAAATGCTGCTGTTGAGGCTCCTAAAGCAGAGGAAGCTCCTGCTAAAGAGGCTCCTAAAGCTGAAGAAGCAGCTGCTGAAGCTTAATTTTCGCACTGTAAAGCAGTTTAGATATGAGAGTTCTAATGGTCAGATGACTGTTAGAACTCTTTTTTGTTTTGACAAGTAGCCAGTTTTGAGTCATAGAAACTATAAGATGACTATTGAGAATAGCAAATGTAATAGAAGGAGTATGGACGAAACAAAGGGCGAAATGGGAACAATAAAATATTTAAAATTTGAGAAACTATCGAGATACGAAAATACAAACGGTTTTCAAACAGCGTTTGAACGGTATTCAAATGCTATTCAAACAGTCTTCAAATAAAGTTTTCCAAACTTTTATCGGGAGCATAATTGAAGATAAAGATAAAGTCAATGAGCATATCCAACACATGCCCATTGACTTTGTTTTGTTTAGGGATAGATGCCCAATAGCTTTGTCTTGTAAATCGTAACAGCAACTTTCAATTCTTTGTTTACGGTGTAAGAAGCATCGTCTACCGCATTGTTGAAAGTCCACTGGAAGTCACCGTGCTGTATGCGTCCAGCACCGTATTGCCCTGTTACAGTGGCAGGAACATCGGTAGCAGATTCTGCTTTGTAGGTGTACATCAGCTGAGCATTAGTGTCAAAATAGCTGTAAGGGCTGTTTCCTACCAGTGATTTAACTGTGTTGGGTATAAGATCGGTAGGATTGTCCACTACATAAGCATCAAAGCTGGTGGCATTGTCTTTTTGTGTGATAAAGCTAAAGTTGGCAGGTTTCTCTGTAAATACGTTGCCACAAGCCTTGGTGATGCCCCCGTTAGGGTCGTCAAAGGTACCGTCGCCCATAGCATCTGTCCCCTGGTGATTGGTGAGTATAGGTTTTGCCACGGCTCTAAAGTAGTTGTTTTCAGCAAACACACTTGACTGTTCTGAAGTACCGATGCCATATTTGGCATTGCCGTCATAATAGTTGTTGTAAACATGAGCAGAGTAGTAGCGCACCCGTGGATGTCTGCTGTCAGAGTGGTCATACCAATTGTGATGATAAGTAATGTAGAGGTCTGTGCTCTTTTCTGACAAACCAAGAAGGTTGCACTTTCCGTTGTCCCAGAAGTGGTTGTAAGAGAATGTTACATAGTTAGACTTTTTACAGTCTAATGCGCCATCACCCTTTATCTGGTCAGCATCACTTCCCGCATTGCCATAGAACATATCACAGTTATGTACCCATATATAGTTATTGTCTTGTTGCAGCCCTACGTTGTCGCCCTCACTGCTATTGCAATTCATGAAAGCCAAATTGCTTATTTCCACACAGCTGGCACCCTTTACTCTGATACCCCATCCATCGGCTACAGCATCATTGCCAATGCCTTCAACGGTTAGTCCTGCACAAGTGGTTCTATTGTTCATGTCTATGCATATATCGCCTTTGTCGTTTACGGCAGGGTCAGTTATCTGTCCTATCAGCCGGAAGCAGAATGCACGATTGTCATATCCTTTCTTGATGGCATTGAGTATATTCTGCCATCCCGTGCAATCCGTTTTGCTGCCTTTACTATTGGTGGTTACCGACAGTTTGATGTTGTCTTTTGTTGCTTCCGTTATGTATAACACCACGACATTGTCTTTCAGTGTGCCGTCAGCTTTATAGGCACCTGGCAGCTTGCCGTTGTTAAAGGCAAATCCTGTGCGGTCATGTTTTTTCACAATGATGTTAGAGGCTGTATTGGCTGCATCCGTGTCTTCAGTGCCATTGAATACAGGCACCACTTTCATTTGGTAGTTGCCGGCTTTCAGTCCTACGGCATCTGCCCTACCGCCTTCGCTTCCATAGTTTCTTGTCAGTTCCTGGTCAATTCGTGTAAAGTCGGCATCATTATCGCCTTTCACATATACATGATAGCTTTCGGCATCGGTGCCGTTTTTGCTGAAAGTTTTCCATGTAATATAGGCAGTCTGCATCCATCCTTGTGCCAAGGTAAGGTTAACCTGACTGTCAGTGTTGTTAAAGGTACCATAGTCTTGCTTTATGTTGCTTTTTATAAATCCTATGTGCGTAACATTGCTGTCATATACATCCGTCCAGTTGCCTTGTTGAGCGCTGACGGTCAGTGTGCCGGTTTCCTTGTCAATATTTACTTTTATATCTTCTGTATTATAATAGACAGGATTATTGTTTACGGTCAGACATATTTGGTTTTTAAGCTTGTTTTGTGCCACGCTATGATATTCAATAGGATTAATGGCTCCTTTTTCTTGTATGTCAATGCTGTATACATACATGCCGCCCGTGTTGCTCAGCGTTATGTCGCCGTCAGCATTTACCGTGGCTATGTTGATTTGGTCGTCAGTAGAAGTTTGATTGAAATAACCTGATGTAGGAGTAAGATTGGTAGTATTGATGCCTCTGGCTGTCGACGAGCTGCTGCTCTTGCATTTCATTGTTATCTTTTGTCCTGCCTTTAGGTCGGTTATGCGTACTGTCAGGGGCTTGTTGAATGCTACACGTTTCCCTTTGATGTCTATTCTTATAGCATCAGCGTTGCTTGCCGTAAAGTGCAGGTCTTTGGTGCAGTTCAGTGTCTGTCCGTTGGCTGTCAGCTCCTCATCGTTGTAGGCAGTTGCATTCTTGTATCTATTGTTGCTTGACGTTACTTCTGCGGTCCAGTTTTTGTTGTCCGCTTTCAGATTGTTCAGGTCTTGCTGATCGACAGTTGTAAAATTCCATGTTTGTGCCCATGTGTTGGCAGCAAGCATGCAGAGTGTGCATGTTACGAGCAGGGTGCGTTTTCTTGACTTGATAAGTTCCATACAGTTCTGTTATTTGATGATTTTCTTTTTGCCGTTCATGATATATACGCCCTTGCTCAGCTTGCTTTGAGCTGTTCCTACGTATTGTCCGTCTAAGCTGAACACTTTGTCGCTCGTATCTTTGCGGCTGCTGACTGTAGCATGGTCTATGCCCGTAGACCCATAGCTGAGCGTAATTTCCAC
Organism: uncultured Prevotella sp.; assembly: GCA_937907705.1. GTDB lineage: Bacteria > Bacteroidota > Bacteroidia > Bacteroidales > Bacteroidaceae > Prevotella. The sequence goes on from CALCVP010000040.1 coordinate 9,005, forward strand.
CTGCTCCATGTCTGCTACGGTTTCGCTGCCACCTTCGGCATACGTCAGAGTTACGGCATCGTGGTCAAAGCATAGTTCGGTTACGAATTTGTCTACTTGCTGTTGCCCGATGGTCAGTTGCTGTCGGGTTTCAGCCTGTCCTTCACTACTTAGGCACAACGCCAGAAGTAGGGTAGTGTAAAATACCTTTTTCATGATTGGAATGTTTATTGTAGTTTGTATAAATTGAAGTCGTTGTAGTTTGAATGAAGCCGTTGTACAAAATCAACCGTATATCTGAAGTCTTTGTTCATTAATAGTACAGCAGCTTATATGTTGCTGTTTATCCGATACCCACCAGCTCTATTTCAAACACGAGGGTAGAGTGGACAGGAATACCTGGTTGCGACAGCTTGCCATAGCCCATGTTTGCAGGTATATAGATGCGCCATTTGCTGCCAACGTTCATTTGTGTCAGTGCCACTTGCCATCCACCTATCAGGTCGGTCAACCTGAAAGCATCCGGATATCCCTGTCTTGTATTGTCGTCAAACACCGTACCGTTGATGAGCGAGCCCTTGTAATACACTGTTACCAAGCTTCTGCTGTTAGGCTTAGGGCCGTTTCCTTTAGCCAACTCTTCGTAATAGATATTGGCAGGTAAGCTCTTTATGCCCTTTTGTTGGGCTATCTGCGCTATGTAAGCTTCATTTTGTTGCTTATATTCTTTTTTGTTCATATAGATGTTTTTTGTGTGTTTTTGGTCAGTCCAATATGGTAGCCACTATGCGTCTTGCTCCCCCTTCGTTGCGAAATTCACAGAGATAAATGCCTTGCCAGGTGCCCAAGTTCAGCCGTCCGTTGGTAATGGGAATATTGATACTGACACCCGTGATGATGCTTTTGGCATGACTGGGCATATCATCGCTTCCCTCTAGTGTGTGCAGAAAGTAAGGCTGGTCTTCTGGCACCAGTCTGTCGTAGATACCTTCCATGTCTTGTCTTACGTCAGGGTCAGCATTTTCACAGATGGAAAGTGCACAACTGGTGTGCTTTATAAAGAGGTTAAGTAGTCCTGCTTGTGGCAGTTTGGGTAGTTGCCGCACGATGTCTCCTGTTATAAGATGAAAACCTCTGCGCATAGGGCGCAATGTAAATTCTACTTGTTGTACCATATATTCCAATATATAATCATCCTTTTTTCTTTGGTAGGTGTCAGCCTATTTTCTGCAAAGATAGTGCAAAAGAGTGCAATGAAAGCTTGCTTTCTCATTGCCGAGTGCAGCCTATCTTCTGCAAAGATAGTGCAAATATTCCAAAAGCGGTGCAATCGGCTTGCGAAAGCTATGCAATGAGCAACCGATTGCAGTGCTTTCACCGTCTAATAACAATGCAATTGCAAGTCGATAGCACTGCTCTTGCCTATTTAACAAGAATGAAGCATGTCTGTCATTTTAATGAAAGCGTAGCGTAATACCGTTGAAATATAATAACTGTACTTTTGTCTCTGATAAAACAAACAATATCAGATTGTATGAAGGATAATAGAAAGAAGGTAGTCTGTCTGTTTACTTTGTTGGCTGTGTCGAGTGCTTCTTTTGCAAGTATGAATACACACCCTGACGGAAATTGGGCAGGAGACAACAAGGTTGTAAAGGTTACCACAGTAAAAGGAAAGGTATTGGATGAAAAAGGTGAACCTATTATTGGCGGCACTGTTACCGTAAACGGCACGAAGAGAAATGCCATAACTGATGTAAACGGCAATTTTGCCATTGCTGCTAAAAAGGGCGAACAATTGACAGTATCTTATATAGGTTATGGTAACAAGACCGTCAGCGTGGATAACTTGGATCAACCTATAAGCATAGTGATGGCAGAAGACAATCATGCCTTAAACGAGGTAGTGGTGGTGGGCTACAGTACCAACAAGAAAGTCAACCTTTCTGGCTCGGTAAGCTCGCTCAGTGGCGCGACGCTTTCAAAGCGACCTGTCTTCAATGTGTCGTCTGCACTGCAAGGAATGGCAGCCGGCGTAACCGTAACTACACAAAGTGGCCAGCCAGGCGGCAACACGGGCAACATCAGAATACGTGGTATTGGAACCTTTGGCGGCGACAGTGCAGAGCCATTGGTATTGATAGATGGTGTGGAAGGTTCCATGGACGATGTTGACCCCAATATCATAGAGTCAATATCCGTACTGAAAGACGCTGCTTCTGCTTCCATCTATGGCTCCAGGGCTGCCAATGGCGTAATACTGGTAACTACCAAGCGAGGCAATGCCAACGAGCGTTTTGGTATTGTCTATAAAGGCTATGTAGGTTTTCAGAAGCCAACAGCTTTGCCTGACAAGGTAGATGCCATTGAATACATGCAACTGGAAAACAAAGCCTACGAGAATGACGGAGGCAAGGCTCCTTATTCTGATGAATATATAGAGGAATACAAGAAGGGCATGCTGACCGACCCTGACAAATATCCAAACACCGATTGGCAAGACCTGACACTGACTGAACATGGCTTTAATCAAGGACATACGGTAACGATGACCAACGCCAGCCAGAAGGTAACGGCTTTGACCTCATTTGGCTTTGACGAGCAGAAAGGGTTGGTTGTCAACTCAGCCTACCGTCGCGTTTATCTTCGCAACAATATGGATTTTAAGCCAACCAAACGGCTACACATAAAACTCGACTTCCAAGTGAGCAATGCCAACAAGCACAACTCGCCTTATGAGGAGCACGCTTTCAATTACATGAACACCCGTACACCTATTATTGTAAACAGATTTTCTACTGGATTATATAATGGCAGTGGCCTGATGGGCAACAACCCCATACTCTTGTTGAAAGAAGGTGGCAATGTAAGAAAGAACACGATACGTACCAATTTGGCAGCTTCTCTTGACTATACACTGCTGAAAGGATGGAACATCGTGGCCCAGTTTACGCCAAGATATTATACAGTCAATACGCATACTTATAAAAACTCGGTAACAACCTATGGCGATCCGGAGGGCACCACAAAGTTTAAGAGTGCAGAAGGCTACAACACGCTGAGTGAAGCCAGTTGCAGATATTTCTATTGGGATGCACAGCTATACTCTACTTTCAACCGGCAGTTGGGGCAGCATAGCATCAAGCTGATGGCCGGTATGGAGACAGAAACCTATGACGGCAAGACCCTGTCTGCTTACAGGCAAGGTTTCAATTATCCTCAATATGACGTTATCAACGCGGGAAACATTGAGAATATGAATAATGGCGGCAACGAAGCAAAATGGGCTATCAACTCTTATTTCGGCCGTATCAACTACAATTACAAGGAGCGCTATCTTTTGGAAGCCAACCTGCGTACCGACGGTTCTTCACGTTTTGCCAAGGGCCATCGTTATGGTGTGTTTCCCTCTTTTTCCGGAGCATGGCGCATCAGCGAAGAGCCGTTTATGAGCAAGGTTGCCAGTCAGGTGCAGAATCTTAAGTTGAGGGCATCGTGGGGCAAGCTGGGCAACCAGAATATAGGCAGCAGTTATTATCCTGCCATATCGTCGCTTACCACGGGCACTTTTTCAATGAACGACAAGTTGTATCCTTTGGCTACCTTGACCTCACTGGCCAACAGCGACCTTACATGGGAAACCTCTACTATGACAGATGTTGGCTTGGATGCTACCCTGTTTAACTGTCTGGACATTACTGCCGACTGGTATTACAAGACGACAGATGGCATACTGATGAAACTTGACGTGCCCAATATCATAGGCTTTGGCGCACCTTATCAGAATGCAGGAAAGGTGAGAAATGTGGGCTGGGAGATAGGTGTCAACTATCATCACTCATTCGGCGATTTCACATTGGGCTTGGGGGCTACGCTCTCTGATGTGCACAATAAGATAACCGATATGCACGGAACAACCTCTACCAATGGCGACATTCGCAATCAGAAAGGTTCCAGCATCAACTCTATCTACGGACTCATCTGCGATGGCTTTGTCAACTCACAGGCGGAGGCTGACGAGATAAACGCCAAGTGCCCGCAGTTTGGAGCCAAGGTTTATCCTGGCGACTTGAAGTATCGCGATGTGAACCACGACCATAAAATAACAACTGACGACAAGACTATTATAGGCAGTACCATTCCCCGCTACACTTACAGCGGCACCGTCAACATGGATTATAAGAACCTGCACTTGGGACTATTCTTCCAAGGTGTGGGCAAGGCAGACGGTTATTTGAACTCTTATTACGTAATGCCGTGTTATCAAGGTGGCACCTACCGCAAAGAGCATCTTGACTATTGGACAGAGGAAAATCACAATGCTTCTACGCCACGTCTTTCTTATGCCAGCAGCAACAATACCTACACCTCATCTTTTTGGATGAAGAGTTCGGCATACCTGCGACTGAAGAACATACAGTTGGGCTATAACTTGCCACAGAAATGGATAGCTCCGTTAAAGCTGAAATCAGCTTATCTGTATGTCAATGCCACCAACCTGTTTACATGGACCAACTTCTGGCAGGGCTATGACCCTGAGGTCAACTATGATGCTTCTGCCACAGATGGCGTAGCATTGGGTTCGGCAGCCAATTATCCACAGGTCAAGACTTTCACCTTTGGCGTAGAAATAAAATTTTAAAAGCAAAACACGATGAAAACAAAAAGCGTTATTTATTATATGATGGGTGCCTGCCTGCTGTTTAGTTCTTGTTCGCTCGACTTGGTGCCTATGGATGGTCCTACCTCACAAAGCTTTCCTTCTACTGAAGCTGAGGCTGAGAATGGCTTGTATGCAGCCTACAAGAACTTGTGCTCTTATCAAGGCAACAATACGCCTTGGTGGGAGGTGATGGACAATATAACTGATATTGGCGTAACGCGTTGCAATACTGCCAAGTATGCCGAACTGATAACCAGCGCTGCATCTGGCGAAAACGGATGTGCAGTAGCTTTATACAAGAATCACTATGAAACCATTGCGCGTGTAAATCTGGTGCTGGACGGATTGAAGAAATTAGATGGCACCGTCAGCAAAGAGAAGATAGAAGCCATACGCAGCGAGCTGTTGTGCTTGCGCGCATTTTGCTACAATGACCTGATTTGCCACTATGGAGATGTGCCGTATATAGACCATACACTGTCGTTGGGCGATAATCAATACCCACGGACACCAAAGGCTGAGATTGTCAATAATCTGCTCAATGATCTTAGCGATGAACGCCTGGCGTATTTGCCCTCGCGCCACAGTGCAGCCGACTATGGAGCTGCACGCATAGGGCGTGTGGCAGCTTATGGACTGAAAGCCCGCATAGCACTCTTTTGGGGCAAATATGCTGAGGCGGCAGCCGCTGCTGCAAAGGCATTGGCGCTGGCCAAGGAAACGGGCTTTGAATTGCAGCCGATGGATTTGTCTTTCTGTGGTGAGGGACATGAGGCAGGAGAACCGACAGGACAGACACAATTGTTTGGCTATGCAGGACAAACCAGCAATGAATGGCTGTGGACCGTGCAGTATAACAAGACGATAGAGGGCAACACCCACTTGGGCACTTACTATCATGCACCGAGAAATCAGGGTGGTTGTGCTTACTGGGGGCCTACCCAAGCCTTTATAGACATGTTTCAGTGTAAAGACGGTAAGGCCATTACAGAGTCAAGCCTGTACGACTGGAAGAATCCGTTTGCCAATCGCGACCCGCGTCTTGACCTTTATTGCCTGAGACCTGGAACACGGGCATTGGGCGTAGAGTTTGAAACATCCAATAAAGTTACGAAGGTCAAAAACTACAATACGGGCGCTATGGAAACCAATTTGGAGTCGCAGGGCACCAAGGGTGTGTATGGAGCCAATGGCTTGAAAGGTCCCGGTGGATATCTGTGGCGGAAATACCTTGACCCTCAGGAGTTGTCAATAGGAGCCATTACCCAAAAGAGTCCGTGCGACCTGAATGAGCCTTTGATGCGTTTGGCAGAAATATATCTAATAGAGGCTGAGGCTAACATCGAAATGGAAAACGGCAACTTGCAATTGGCCCAAAACGATATCAATGCCATCAGAAACAGAGTAAAGATGCCGGTCATTACTACACTTGACCGTCAGGAACTGCGCAAGGCATTGCGCTATGAGCGCACGGTAGAGCTGTGCGATGAGGGTTTTAGATGGTTTGACCTGCGCCGTTGGGGCATGGCAAAGACCGTGATGAACGGCAAGATCTATGCGCCTAATCAAGACGGTAGCATGAGTAACGCCAAACCGCAGATAGACAACAACTGGCATGTGTCCTACAATGAGGCAAGCACATGGGACGGTTCTAAATTTAACCTTCGTGTGTACCACAATATTGTGTTCAAAGAGAATAAAGATGAACTTTGGCCTCTGCCTCAGACAGAACTCAATACGAACAAAATGATAAAAGAGAATAATCCTGGATATTAAAAGATAAAATAACGATAAAATGAAAAAGACAGTAGTATTTTTGGCATTAATGCAATTGTTTGTCTCATCCTTTGCACAAAACAATACCTTTACTGTGAGTGGCAAGGTAGTAGACAACAAAGGTAAAGGCATAGAGAATGTGGTGGTAAATGATGGCATCCACTTTGTTAAAACAGACAACACGGGTACATGGAGCTTTACCACAGACACCACTTGCAGCAAGTTTGTGAGCATCTCTACGCCTGCGGCTTACGAATTGCCACAGCGCAATGGCTTGGCTTTGTTTTACAAGCCCATGCGTGAGGTGGTAAGAAATGTAAATAACAACTTTGTGTTGACCAAAAGAAAGAAACCGGTTACCTCATTCAGCTATTTGGCTATCTCTGATCCGCAGGTGCTCAATGAAGAAGAGATGAACCGCTGGCGCAATGAAACAGTGAAAGACATGCGACATGTGGCAGACTCATTGAAGAAAACGAGAGAGGTGATAGGCATGACGCTGGGCGATTTGGTATTTGATAATATGGGCTTGTATAATGAGTATGCCAAGAGCTGCGAGTCGTTAGGCATTACCATGTTCCAGACTATTGGCAATCATGACTTTGACAAGAAATATCAAGATTTGCACAACATGCGCTTAGGTGCCCCAGTGTATGCAGAGCATTTCTATAACAGCTACTTCGGACCTACCGACTATTCATTTAATATAGGTAATATTCATGTCATCACTATGAAGAATATTAACTATGTGGGGCATCGAAAATATGTAGAGGCCATTACCGACCAGCAGTTGGCATGGTTGGAAAACGATTTGAAATATGTGCCGGAGGGCAGCGTTGTATTTGTCAATATGCATGCTGCTGGCTGGAACAAGGTGGCCAATGTGGGCAACTTCCGTGAGGCTAAAGATGTAGAGGCAGTCTTGAAAAACTATAAGGTACACTTCTTCTGTGGACACACCCATTTTTACCAGAACATAGAAGTGTCGCCAACTTTCTATCAACACAACATAGGTGCAGCCTGCGGTTCTTGGTGGGCAGGCAACTATAGCGTGTGTGGTGCACCTAACGGATATTTGGTAGTTGATGTAAATGGCAACGATGTAAAGTGGCATTTCAAGCCTACCAAAGGCAGCTTCTCAGACCAATTCCGTACCTATCTGCCTGGACAATTCAGAAGCCAGCCTGCCACGGTGGTAGCCAATGTGTGGGACTATGACCCTCATTGCAAGGTGGAGTATTATGAAGACGGCAAGTATAAAGGTGCTATGGAGCAGTTTGAGGATAACGATGATGCCTATATCGTACAGCAGGTAAAGTTGGGCAAGAAGATAGGAGCCGCTACAAACCATTTGTTCCGCTTCAAACCTGCTGCAGACACAAAGCAGATAAAGATCGTGTTTACCAACAGGTTTGGTGAGCAATATAGCCAGACATACCAGTTATAAAAGAAATACCTATTTGATGTTTGTCGTTAAAGTCATGGGCTTGTCCCATGCAGACGATTCTTACTTTATTGACAGACCGCATGTTGAGATAAAAGACTTGACGTGCGGTCTTTTTTGTTTTTTGAAAATAAAGGTTTTAAGCAGGTGTTCAAAATTAAACGTATATATAATAAACTTGCCTTTAACAACGAGAAACTTTTTAAAATTAATTATGAACACCTACTTATCACAGGCAAATCTATTATGAATATATAAAAATATATGGACTATTAGCATAATCGTTATGTTTTATGTTTATCTTTGTAAGTAATGTGAGATATGGTTGTATGAGTATGTTGTAATGAATGTACAATAAAATATAAGAATAATAAAAAGATGAAATATATACTGGCAATAGATTCTTTTAAGGGATGTCTTACTTCAGCGGAGGCAGAAGCCGCTGTATATGAAGTGCTGCGACAGCGGTGTGCTGGTAATGATGTAGTGTCATTGCCCATGTCTGACGGTGGTGATGGCATGTTGGATGCTTTTGTGCCGGCTACACAGGCACGGGTGGAAACCGTAATCGTGCATGATGCCATGATGCGCCCTGTTGAGGCTCGCTATGCTGTAACCGATGACAATGCGGCTATTATAGAGGTGGCACAGGCTTGTGGACTTACACAGATAGAACCTTATCTGCGCAATCCACTGAAGGCTACATCCTATGGAGTGGGCGAGTTGCTGGCGCATGCCATTCGTTGCGGGTGCCATCAGTTTATTGTGGGATTAGGAGGAACAGCCTGTAGCGATGCGGGCATTGGCATGCTGAAAGGCTTGGTTGCCCGTTTGGCACCTCATGATAATATAGACATGGTACGTCAGAAGTATCTTGCTGATTGTGAGTTCGTGTTGGCGTGTGATGTACGCAATCCACTGTATGGCCCGCAAGGGGCAGCCCATGTGTTTGCTCCGCAGAAAGGTGCTACACCAGCTATGGTAACTGTATTGGACAAGAGGGCACAGCAATTTGCCAAATACGCTTCATGCCATTGCGGGTATGACTGTTCTTGCTGTCAAGGAGCAGGCGCAGCGGGAGGTTTGGGCTATGCTTTCTTGCAGTTTATGAACTCACGGTTTGCGTCAGGAGCTGATTTGTTGTTGGAGAAGTTGAATTTTGATGCTCTGCTTACACCGGATACCGTGGTGATAACAGGTGAAGGTAGTGCCGACAGACAGACACTGATGGGAAAACTGCCAGAGCGCATATTGGTGCGCGCTAAGGCACATGGTGCAACTGTATGGCTGTTGGCAGGTAGTGTAAAAGATACAGGCGAACTGACAAAAGCGGGCTTTGACAGAGTAAAGGCTGTTACTCCGGCAGGTATGGAGTTGGCCGATGCCTTACAAAAAAACACAGCACAGGAGAACTTGTGCAAGGCTGTGGAAGATTTGTTACAGGCAGGTAAGTAGGTGTTCAAATTTAACCGTGTATGTGAACCTTCATTATTTGAATTAATTTTGAACACCTACTAATGAATTAGGATTAACATGTTTCGTCATGTTAGAAGGAAGTGTTTAATTTAAAAAGCGTACTGAAAATTTAAAAGCATGGAAGAAATAATGCTGTTTGAATGGCAAATGAAAGATATTCAAAACAGCATTAGAACGGTTTTCGGAGGGCATTCATGTGGGTGTCAAATACTACAAAACACAGAGCTGTCTCCGCCCTTAAAATTAACATTGGACACTTACTTGCCGAAAAAATTGTAAGTAAGTGTCCAAAGGTTGAGAATAGTAAAGGAATAGAAATTCTATTTCTTGATAAACTTTCCTTTTCCACGAGATATATAGATGCCTGGTGCTACAGGTGATTTTGGGCGTAGGCCATCTGTCGTATATACCGTACTGTCTGTTTTGTCTATATGATAATACAAGGGGTAGGGCAGGGCGTTGGTGCCATCTGCAAAGATGAAGCGTATGGCACGTTGGCCGGAAGCTAAAATCTCTTGGATATTGGTGCTCACCATATTTTGAGGCAGCCATGCCCGGTAAGGGGAAAGGCTACTGCCTGTGTATTTATAAAAGCCTATGCCCCATGCCTTGTTGGCCAGTACATAACAGCTGATGTTGGTAGCTGATATGGTGTTTTTGGTAGGATTGCCACTCAGAATGGTCTCCTTATTGCATGAGCGTGAGGTGGGCTTGAAGTAGTGTGTGCCCACAGGACCGTAAACGATGTAGCCCTTGATGCTGTCTATTATTTCTACTGGAGTGAGCGTCATTGTAAAGTCTGTAATCTTGTCGGTGTCAGTAGTCTTGTCATGGGCAGTGGCAGCATACGCTGTAACTTCTTTGGGAACTTTGGCGTTAAAAGGCAGACAGATAGTGCTCCAACCATAAGGTGTTCCATCATCCGACAGTGCATCTTGATGCTTTATCTCCAGTTCGTAGGGGTCTAAGATTGTAAACAGAATACGCTTGGTAGCTGATCCTAATCCACCACGTTGGTTGGCAGCACGCACGCAATAGTATCCAGAACCAAAATTGGTGAGATTGATGCTTGTTCCTGTCGTATTGGTCTTGTATATCCAATTGCCGTTGGCATCTGATTTAAAGATAAAGTAGCAGAGGGCTCTCTCACATTCATTCCATTGCAGAATGTCGTCATCCAGTTCAATATTGTCTTGCCATTCAAAACTGTTTTCGTCTTTCTCTGCTGTTGCGGCAGATGCTGCGTCAATCTGTTGGCAGAGCATGTTAGGTTCAAAACCATCCGTACCACCCAGCACGTTGCGGATAGTATAGTTTAGCGCATCTTCATCGCTGAGCACACAGTTGTCTGAACCGGCGGCTGGCGAGCAGGCAGATAGCGAACGACCACCCAATGACAGCAAGATACCTTCTGCATCCATGCTTCTGTATTCATGAAGTCTAAGTACCTCATCGGTGTTCATTCTTGCCCATCCTGTGGGTTTGGGAAGAATAGACATCTTGGTGTTCAAATAGGTACAGGCCGGTGAACCTCCCCATGGACGAGCCAATGTCCAATCATAGTTTTTCAGCAGTTGCGGGTTCTCTATTTCTGGCTTGATGTGGCAATTGCTGAACACGTAACCCCACTGTTGGCCAATTTGTGTGGACGGTGCTGCAATGTTGTTGTTGCTACGGTCTCTCAGAATAATGTTGCATTTTTCAAACCAGATATCGCCATCACCGCAGATAAAGTCTACCACACCACTGATGTCGCAGTTTTCAAGGTAGCCACGGAATTCTTTGGCATTGTTGGAATAATACGTATCTTGATAGCTGGAGAGCGATACATTCTTCAGGATGCTACGGTTTCCTTGGTCTCTGAAAACAACAGCACGTCCTGCACCACTGCTTGAAGACCCCCAATAGTCAAAGCGGTTTTCCAATATCAGATCTTCTGCGTAGAAATCGGTGGTGTTTTTGTCTAAATGGATAGTGGCGGTATTGCTAATGCTTTCTGTTATAGGTTGGTTCCATATCTGCACACCTTCTTTGCTTTGACCAATCAGCGATATGTTTGATTTGGATACAAGTGTTACACTATTGCTTTGATTGCCGTTCAACTGATATTCGCCGTTGGGCACAAATATATAGTAGCGTTGATTGTTTGTCTTGGTGTTGCTGTTAGCCGCATTGATGGCATCGTCAATGCTTCCGTCCTGTCCGACAATAAAGTCAAAGGAAGCGTGTTGATAATAGTTTTGGTCTGTAATGATATGCAGCTTGAGCGATAATGTCTGTTGGCAAGTCTTGTCATAGATGTCCTTAAAAATGCCCTGTTCAGGGGAAGCAGAGAGCAGGATGGTAGCTCCTGCAGGCGCGTCCCAATATTTGAATGTGATTTCGTTGCCGGAAGCATCGCCATGTAAATTTACAGTGTCGCGACTGATGATATTGGCAGCTTTCATGGTGCGGTTGAACACGATTCTTACGATACCGCTACGCGATACGTTGAATATTTCATTCGTGGTATCGGTGTATTTTACATCGTTGACGTAAATCTCTTTAAACTGTGGATTGTCGCTTGGTGTCTCCAACTCAAAGATGATGGGGTAGGTTTCCACTACAATTCCTCCTGCTGTGTACACAGTAGCCACACATTTCTTGTTGGTTACAGTAGCTGCTGTTATTGATACAGTGCCTCCCATTGTGGCAGTGCCGGTAACAGCAGGTATCTTCTCTTCTTCCTTGGCGGCATCCCATGATGATACTTTAAAGGTAATGTGGTTATGGGCTTTCATCTGCCGTTGAATTTCAGCATTGTCTATAGTATTGCTGCCACATGTCAAGGTACTGATGGTGGCTTTTTCTACCTTCTGTGGCTTATAGGTTACGTTGAAGTCAATGGCATAGACAGTGTTGGTAAAGTAAGCCTTTTCATAGGCAGAATCGCCTGGGCATGTTACCGCAATGGATTTTGACTCAGCAGTGTAGCCATTGTCGCCTTTCTTCTTGTCAGCCACTACTGTTCCACTGGGATCACCTTGTGCTGTAAGTTGGGCCACACATTCAGGAGTAGACGGGAAATAGATAGAAGAACGTCCATTAATCTGTATGCGGTCGTTATTGCTTGTATTGTTGAATTTTCCTCTTCCCAACACATTGCCGTCAGCATCTTGTTCGTCTATGGCATTGAGGTCAAGCTTTAGATCTATGTGTTGACTGTTGTTTTTGAGTTGCGTTACCAAAATGCCTGCTGTGCCCTCATAGTTGATGTCTGGAGCACCTGCATTGGTAGTAAAATGCCAGATTGCAGTTTCTTCCTTGACGAGGTCAAGTATATTGAAACTGTTAGGTGCAAATACAGGCATTAGTCTCAGGTCTTTTGCGGGTGCAGTATAAACAGAGTCAATGTGATAGATGTGGCTGTCTTTTTCATCAGTACGCATACTCTCTTTATATTCACTGTCTACCCAATAGGCTAATGTATTGCCTTCATAGTAGAGAGTTTTGTTTTTAGGGATGATGTATTTGTCGCCAGCTTCTACCCATTCGGCTACCGGTGGTACACCTGAAGCCTGTTGTCCTGCATTGAATGTAATGTAGTAGGTTGGCTTTTCCTTAAAGCAGATTTCAAGACTACGATGGTTAGTGATGTTAAATTCTATTTCATAGTGTGTGCGTTTGCCAGCTTCGAATTCACCTTTGGTAGGTTCACTTTTGGAGAGTACAAAAACTGTCTTTTGGTCTCCTGCTGCACTTCCCCACACATCATTTCCATCCTCGTCTTTATGTTTGCTTACAGTAACAAGTGTCGAACCGTCAAAATCAATCATCTTTACGGTATCGTCATTCTTGCCGCCCATTTGGAGAAGGGTAAGTGGGTTGCCATCGCTATCAGTCAGGTTGGCGTCAACAATTTTGTCTAATTCATAGCCAAACAGTCTTTCAAAATCTACTTTTATACGATCGCCTTGACGGACAGCGTAGCCTCCGTCTTCCGTGTCGGTTACACCATAGTCAGAAGTAGAGGTAACGCTTGTAATGTTGCCATGTTGAGTATTGTCTATTTTGGTATGCAGATTGACAATATTGGCAGCACGCACAATTACCTCTATCCATTGGTAGTAAGAATAGTCATCGCCGATGATGATAGGCAAGCGTTCAGCGGTGTTGTTGGTAGTGTAGCTGTATACATACAGATTGGTCTTCTTTCCACTGTTTAGTTCCTCAGCCAATGTGGGCAATCCTGCTTTTAACCGCTCTTCATCGGTGCGTTCAGTGTCGAGTGTAGGTACAGTACCGTCAATGGTTGTAGTGGTAATTTTTGAATAGGTAAGTATAGATACTTTTGTGCCTACGCCTCCGTAGCACCAGAAGGTGGTGCCTAAACCAAATGCGCCCCAGTCTTCCAAATCAGTATTACGAATGTAGCCCTTGCTTCCTGTATTGCACCACATGGCGACATCGCGGTCATAGGATGCTACTTTGCCGTCTTGGAGCACATCTATATGTGCTTTTGTTGTCCAGAAAGTTTTCTTGTTGTTGCCTATCTCTACTGCTTGTGCAGACACTTTTCGTTGCTCTTGTGATGCCGGGTCTTCATATAGATGTGGCTTGCGTCCGAAATCATAACGAATAATCGTAGTGTTGATGCGGTTTGCCGATGCAGTAGAATTGTATTCAAATACTGGAGTGAGCGTGATTTTCTTTTTCTTGAATGAATAGGTGTTGCCTATGTCATAGCGGTTATTGTCTTCTTTGTCAATCCAATAGAGCAGGGTATAACCATTGTCGGTAGGTTGGTCATTGTTGTCAATATTTTTGTAAAAGGTGTAGTTGGTAGGGACTGTAAACGACTTCACATTACTGATGGTCTCTATGGGCATACTGGCAGCGCCTTTATAGTCAGGAGTGGCACCGTTAACATGCGCATTTGAAATGTCAAAGACAACTGTTCCTATCTCACCTTTCTTGAGGTGGGCAATGACGGTATGGTCTGTGTTGTCTATTGTAAATGTGTAAATGTTGGCTTCAGACAGATGGGCAGTACTTTCGTCTTTTGTCCAGTAATCTACGACACACTCCACTGCTGTTTCGACAGAAACCGTAACTTCAGTGCCTTCTGTATACCAACATTCTTTTCGCAACAACTTTCCTTGCTTGCCGTTATTGGCTATTTCATATACTTCTTTGTAGAAATTTTCATATATTGGAGACAGCAATACCGTACCTAAACTTGTATCAGAAGCTTGGGCTGTTATTTTATGTAGCGTTTTACGTTCAAAAATCACTTCTATGGTAGTAATACCTTCTGTAACGGTATAGTCGGTAGCCAATAATGTTTCTTGGGTTGTGGCATCAGTAACGGTTTTGGTCTCAAGCATTGCATTGCTGCCTTTGACCCTGTATCCTTTTACCGTATATCCATAATTAGGGTGGGCTACAATGGTTACGATATCGCCTACTTTGAAGCGTGAACCCGTATTAGGGTAGGATGTAGAACCTTCTACCTTAGCAGAACCTGCTCTCTTTGGCTTCTCATTGGGGAAATTGTCTGTATCTTTGTCTGTTATAAAGTTTTCGGTTATAACATTAGGCAGTACCGGATAGATGACAGTAATGTCTTTGAAGAAGCCAAACGTATATTGGGTGGTGCCTGCTTTTTTGACGCTAAGCTCCAGTTTTGTAGCATCGCCGTTATAAGTTAATAAAAGCGTTTTCCCATTGTCTTGTACTTCTATCTTGGTATAAGCGCTATCAGCTTGATTGAGGGCTATCTTTGAGTAGTTCTCGCCAACACCGAATTTGGTCATTACACCTAAATTTTGTGTGTCAATCTTGTCTGATGCATGTATTTTTACAGTCATGCCATATACGGCAGGTACTGTAAACTTGGTGCCATCGTTGACCACCGCTCCTTCTGCACCATTGCTCAGTGCATTGATGCGCTTGTCGGTATTGTCCAGTCTGCCACTGGATGCATCTATTCTCAGCTCTACATCATGCTTTTCGCCTTCAACAGTTGGTGTCATAGTGTATATGATGGCTTTCTCTGTATTGTTGTTTGAGACATTAATGGCAGGAGCTTTGGTGCAGTCGAACGGCCAAACTACACTGACGGGTGTGTTGATATCTGTTAGCGCTATCGTGTTTTCTACCATTTTAGGCGTAAGGGTAATGTCTTCATTAAAGGTATATTTTGTACCAGCGTCATAAATATTTATACCGTCTGTCCAGCCAACAAATGTCCATCCCTCGCGGTAGAAAAACGCATTGGTAGGCATGGTTGCTTCATTGTTGTTATTGCCTCTTATAGCTTCTGGAAGCTTTCCTTCTATTTTGTCGTTAGGAAATTTGAATGATATGTAGACAGGCTTGAAGTTGGTAATTCCTATACCATGAATATAGGTAGTGGCAGACATTGTAAGCGTAAGGGTAGTAGGTTTGCTTCCTTGATAGTTGATAGTTTGTATTGTTCCGTCTGTGCTCGCTTTGGAAGCAAAACTGCTCACTGTATTACCATCTTCATCCGTTACGTTAATGGTGCCCTTATTGCTTTGGTTGCATAAAGTAACTTGGATAACAGATTGTTGTGCCACCTGTATTTGGATAGTGCCATTCTTTTCTATCTTCCATCCATGGCTGTTATGATAGGCTCCATTCATGATGTTTATAACCTCATGGTCTTCTTGGTACCAGTATGGTTTGGTAAAGTCATATATATATTCTGTGCCTACTAAGGGCATCTCTTCAGGAGTAGCCTTGGCATACAGGCAGATGTCTTTGTACAGTTCTGACCCTTCATGTATTTTTGTGGCTGTTTCTTTAGTGGAGTTGAACCAGCCTCGAAACACATTGCCATCATTTACTGTTACATCTTTAGCACCATATTGATAGGTTAACATTGGAAAGTCTTTGGCTGTATTTGCTTCTTTTGTGATAGTCTGCTTGCCGATAAGTGTGTTGCCATCGGTATCGTAATAAGAAATAATGGTTTCTTGGGGCGGAGTTACTTCGCCACTTATTTCTAATGAGGTGATAAATGCGAACTGATTAGCACAACGGTTGTAAAAGCGTAGTTGTACATTTTTTCTATTGATAATATACGATAATTCCTCACCGGCTGTAGTGTTAATGGCTTTGTTGTGTATAGTATCCCATCTTGTCGCACCTTCTTCTCTTATCAATAGATTCCAACCGCGTCCACCGCTTTTTCCTGTTGCAGCTTGTATGAATTTGATTTTTGTTACACTCTTGAGCACGGAGGTTTCGAAATATGCATAATTAGCCTTAATATTGTTTTCTTCCTTTTCAGCTTGCATGTATCCTAAGGTAATGCAAGAGCCTGTGAACTTGGAGTTTGTTCCTGTCGGGTCTACCGTTATATTGTTGAGCGAGAAAATCAGTGCCTGTCCATCTGTGGTTTCCTTGTGGATAGCTTTTGCAGGAACGATAGGCAGAGATTCTTCCCAATCTTGAAAGTCAGTGGAATAGATAACTCTTTCTGTGGCTTGTTCGGAGGCTAAGCAATGAATACAGCCTTCTGATGCCATAGCCACTAATATGATGATAATGCGTAGAAATCGCACGGTCAAGATGTTTGTCTTTATTTTCATAAATAAGATGTTGTCTGTTAAGGATATTTATATAATAGATATTCTTTTATCAGCATAAAGTTTACCGTACAGTCAGTTTCGTCTTTCCAAAAAGGTAGATGCCGGAACGGAAGCCACTGTAAGTGGCAGTGCCGGGTTGAACATCCAAAATACGGTAAAGCTGTCCCGTAGGTACATATACATATAGTTTGGTTGCAACTGTGCTCTCTATGCGCACGCGCTGTTCACCGATGGCTCGTATAGTCATGTTGTCATCTGAGACTGGATTATCATCTTGACGAATGACTTCTGGCGTCATTTGATCAATGCCCATAGTTTCTGCTATATATATGATAGTTTTATCGATAGAATGCCGAGCTGCTTTGGTGGTCTCAAGCGTTATGTATGTGCGGAAAGGTCTTATAATGGATGCAGCTGAAGCATCACTAAATGCCGTACCATTGTCGTTCATGCCATAGATGTTGCCTTTGACCACATCTTTAGCCATGAAAGTGCCTTGGTGATGGTAACCATTGACAGCAGTAGTCATGGTAGTGGTTGCAGGTATAGAGATGGCACTGTGCAGGGTTTCATTGTCGCTATCTCTACCGTAAGCATGGAATGCAATAGTTTGAGGATTCTCTGTTTTATTGAAGAGATTGTTGTAGAATTTGTTTGACAGGTCAAACTCATAATATCGTTCCCCCGGAAAACGCACGATGTATGGTACACCTGCTGTGAGGAGAGGATAGTTCTTGTATTCCCAAACGTTGGCATAATATGGGTTAGCATCCTTGTTATACAGCCAATCTTCGTATGTATTGATAAAGAATGGATTGTCAAAGGTATAGGTAACGTCTTCTGCTATGTTTGTACCTTTATCATTTGTAGGGATAAAGAGGGTGTCAGTGGAGGCATCCGTAGAATTTGGACGAAGAAATACAGCAGAGTCTTGTCTAACTGACACAAGCCCACGAAGCCAATATTCATGGTGCAAAGTATGGACATTAGTTGCAGGGTTGGCTTGTTCCTCAGCAGTAGGTATGCCATAGAAGTGCGTTATCTCTCCATTGAGTGATGCTACCGCTTTTTCTACAGTAAATGGCAGACAGATACCTTCCCACGCACCAGCGTTGCTGGCAGCATAATACTTAGGCTTGCGCACATACCAAGCATGTTTGGTTACACTGAATGGAATAGGCACACAGAAATTATTGTTTTTGCAACTTTCGTCCTCGCTGTTCATATCATTAGTATCGCGTTCTACAAGATGAAGTAGAGAAGTAGAAAACTCTGTATCATTATTACCTACAATATGGTGTCCTTTGATTAAAGTCTCCTTTGTGGTCTCATTGTAGGCAAGCAATTTATTGACTGCATCATATGCTTCTGTATTGTCATCCTCATTGTTGTCAGCAGTGTAAATTAGCAAATTCCGGGTTACATCATCTTTGACATTGAAGTCATAGAATATGCTGGCATTGTCATTTACAGGTGGATAATAGATACCACTGCCGGTCATGCCTTTAGCTTTTTCCAAGTCATGCTGGCAAGTGAAGTCAATTGCCGTGGTTGCAGGGTTATGCACATAAGTTCTCACATTGCTGCTACCTTGATAGAAGGCATTATAGTGGAACGTATTGAGTTGGGCATCACCGTAATAGCCTGCTGTTCGATAAATGCGGTTGGTCATGTAACCTACTTGATGAGAGCTGATGGCAGTAGGATAATCAGCTGGAACAGACTGAAGCAATTGACCCCAATAAATGAAGTCGTTCATTAGTTCATTATCATTTCCTTTTTCATTGAATAGAGGCACATAAGCACCAGAACGAGACGCTGTGGTGCTATCGGTGGCAGCTATATAATCTTGTGCACGTGCTTTGTCTATTGTGTGCGCTTTATTGTGGCGGGTTTCTGCCTGCTCATAGTTTGGTTCGCTATCAATAGGTCCTGTACGCAAATAAGTAATGCCTGTAATCTTACTTGTAATGGAATCTGTCTGCTGAGCATATTGATAGTCACCGTTGGCATAATAGTCGTATACATATTTCAACGTTAATGTATCTTCTTTTGTACTGTTGCTGAAACGGGTACGAAGATAATATTCGTTGAGGTCATAGGCTACGCGGCCGAAACGGAAATCATCTTTTGTATAATGTTTATCGCTGGTGCCATCCATGTGGTAAACGATAG
The DNA here is from genome assembly GCA_937907705.1 of uncultured Prevotella sp. Classification (GTDB taxonomy): domain Bacteria; phylum Bacteroidota; class Bacteroidia; order Bacteroidales; family Bacteroidaceae; genus Prevotella. The sequence continues at coordinate 28,116 of CALCVP010000040.1, forward strand.
GATTGTCGCTGTTGTTTGTTGTTGGCAACAGTTCAAAACAGCAATGGTAAGCCCCTCCATTGGTACATCCATTTGTGGCTATCATACCGCTTTTCATGCCCAAATTGTAGATATGACCTTGATTTTCGGTTAGAAAAGCATTACCTTCTGCCAGTCCACGAAGAACATGACCGTTTCCATGAAGGATTCCTTTGAAAATAATGTTATTGGCTGTATATTCATCAGGAAAAGATAAATCTTTTTGCAAAATGAATTGTGCACAGGCTCCATAGCGTGGCGCATGGCTGTTGGTACCTATGGTGTCAACAAAATGTATAAAGGCCGTTAGGTCTCTTTGATCTGCAATATAAATGCGAGGTTCTGCAAGTAGGTTGTCGGCATTGGTTGTAGAAGAGTTTGCTGCAGCAGTTTCTTTTTCTGCTTGTATACGAGCTATTGCTTCTGCTAAATGCAAGTTGATTCCTTCTTGATGTGGATCCATGCGGTGGTAGTTGTGCACTACGAATTGATCGTCTTTTTGCATGTCTACTGGGAAAATTCTGTCTAAGCCATTCATGGTGATGCCTAACTGTATGCCGTATCCATTCATGAAATAGTAGGCTGGAATATCCAAATAGTCATTGGTTTTATCGTAATTACAACCTTTGAACATACCATTCCTTTCGCTGTTACCTTGCTTGTAGGTGTCATAGCCAGAGGCAATAGATGTGGCTGTCCAATCTGTTTTATCTGTAAATTCCCATTTGCCATCCGCTGTTTGTTCGCGTTTTCCGATGCGCCAATAGTAACCATTGGCAGAGAATGACTCATCAGCCTTGATAACTACCTTGTCTTTTTTGATACGAATCATTTCGCCGGGTAAAGCACAGTTGTCAACAGTAATATGACCTTCAATGTCAGGACCTTGTACGTATTCTATTGTGAGATAGATGGTATAGGTGTACCAGCGAGGTACTGCACAGTAATAGGTATTGCCTGCTATCACCTTGGTTAAGTCTATTTTGCAGTACCCTTCTTGCGTTTTTTTAAATATACTGTCAGGATTTATCGGTGTATATTCTTCACTGATGCCATTCTTTATATAGTAGGTTACATCAGTAGAGAGTGCTTTGCCATTTTCTATTTGTGTGTAACCACCTTTATCGTTAGCTACAAAGAAATCAGATGCACTGACATTGCTGATAATAGGCTTGTTATCAGTTTCGTTAGTGTAACTTTCATATGCAGGAGCCTTTAATATAATGGTTGCAAGACACTTTTCTGCAAGATGCTTGTTGAAGTAGAGGGAAGTCTCATTGTTGACACTGTCGCTCAGTAGAAAAGATATTTTTGCATCATCCTTTAGCGATGTAGGAAGTTTCTGCTGGATATAGTTTTTGCTGTCATAAGTTCCGGAAGAGTTCATTGGTAACAGTGCGGCAAATCCTTTTTCATTGTCATTTATTGATGACGAAGATGGGTCAACGTATGTGGGCGAAGAAGAGGCACCGATAAAAAGCTTGTATTTTCCGCTGACATCTTTATTGTCTTTATCAGCATTGTTTGCTGTTCCCTTTGGTAGATAATTGCGATATTCCAAATCGCATGCATAATCGCTCTTGTCTATCGGATGCCCACTACGCATCTTCATACTGAGAATGGTTACGGGTTGACCAGCCTTTAGTCCAGACAGCACTGTAAGACCATCTGAATTGTCATTATAGAATTTGCTTGCATTCTTATAGGTATAGCCTGTTATGTGGGCATTATAATAGTAATTGAAACCTGTAACGTACCAATAATGAATATCTATTTCTTTGTCAGGGTCGTTGCCTGTAAGGTGATTGTATCCAGTAGGAAAACAGTCGTCAACAATAAAATGCCCCTCTTTCTCACTGTATGGGAAAACAAAGTTACCAGTAGTTTCCAGAAAGTCAACTGCATGAGCCGTTACGCCTTCTGCCACAGTTCGCTTGTGTACATTGTCTGCATAAACATAGCCACCGCCTTCGTCAGCACGCACATCAATCAAATTCATCTCTATAACACCATAGACAGGACCATAGTAGATGCTGTCTGTTATCATTTGGGAAACAGAATCCTTAAATTCCTGTGCGTTCTGAATCTTCAGTGCATAGCCAGAGGCAATACCAATCATGTTTTTTGCCGTACCGTCGTTGCGCTTTTGGAAGTTGGATACATTTCCCTTTTCTGCACTGTCTTCTGAATAATACGCATCAATGTAGCTTTGCTTTACTTGTTGGTACGACTTGTTTGTAAAATCGCCAGTTGATGGAATTGCACCTGTATCATCATGCCATGGTTCTTTGGAGGCATCATTAAACGGGACATCAGATACGACAGCACCCACATAATGAATGTTGTTGGCCAATCCTAAATAGTTACGTGCACGTTTGACAGACTTGTCTTGTAATTGGTTGTCGGCAAATGCAATGTTGTTGGCAAACATTTGTATTTCACCAATACGTGCCATAGAGTAGGGCGTTTTATCTGTTTTATTGGTAGCATAGTCGCGTGCACCAAGTACAGTCAAGCAGTTATCCTCTAATCGCAAGATATCCAGACGCTGGAAGGTATTGATAATCTTAGGATTACTAATGGTGAAACTGGCAAAACCGTAGCCTGTAAGGTCTGCACAGCGCATACCTTGCGCATACGATTGATGGCCGTCGCCAAAGATACCGCCTTCACTGTCATATTCGTAGATATTGGTATCGGTAGGGTCTTGCTGTTCTGGCTTGGCGTACCCAGAGCCAAAGAAGTATTTATCTTGGAAAGAGATATATCGATAGTTTCCGTCCTTGTGCTTGTAATAGTAGCCAAAGAGGTCGGTTCCATCAGGCAGACTAATGGCTTTCATCTCTTGATGAGAGATGGTTATATGGTCTCTGTCAGTAGCATCGCCTTGTTGGGTTGTGGCATCGCCTACCAAAATGGTAGTGTTGCCTCCAAAGCCAACAGTAGTGCTATTGGGCAACCTTTGAAGTTCTTCCAAATACTCGTTGTTGTTGGCAAACGCATCATAAAGGTTATAGGTGTCGGTGTATTTCAGTACAGTAGTATTGTTGGCCAATACAGAAGTTCCTTGAGCTACGGAGTAACCTCCGCCATAAATGGCTTCGCCTATTTGAATATTGATGTCGTCCCAAGTTAGCGGTGCTTTTGGTGAAGGAACATAAGGAGTAAAGTAGTCTTCTTTTACAAAGTCAGTAATATCTTGTCTGCCTACGATAGCATCGTATACCGCTTGTGAAATAATTTCGCCTGTGATAAGATGAATGCTCTGTTTAATGGTTTCTGATGCCAAATTCGGAAGGGTATCACCTGTTTCAACATTTCCGATTCTATCTATATACTTATTATTTTGGTCTGCACGGTTCAGCAGATAGACGCCTGATTGCTTGTCGCCTACCTGATAGTATTTAGGATAACCTACTTTTACTTGTGTAGAACCCCATACATAACCGGAATATGAACCACCTGTTATCGCCTTGAATATATGACCGTTGAATACTTCAACATTGGTAACGCCGATGACATTACCCTGTTGCCCGCCACCATAAATAAAATTGGCGGAGGTACCTGTTGCGTTGAAAGTATGGCTATATGTCGCAGTACCGTCAGTTGCAGAAGTTGATAGGGTGGTAGTAGGTGTCTTGCAAGCAATGTTTTCTGCTACCTTTATATCCGTATTGCCATAAACGTAACTTTCCATACCATACCCGGCTCCATAGACATTAAGAGTCGAAAATTCTGCATTGTTGGCAAGCAGTTCGTTTGATTTTTCCAACTTTTCTTTTGACTTGCCTTCCAGCATATCGCTTTGGAAGTCTATCGTGATGTCGCCACGTACGGTTCCTGTCTGATAGCAACCTCCATATACGTTGCCACCCACATAGGCGCCTTCCTTTTCTTTGGGTTGGAACTTGTTTTTGATATTCAGCTTAATGAACGGATACAGTGAGTGGGCCATGCCAAGTAGATAGCCACCTTCATGGAATACTTTTCCTTTATAGTTGTAGTTGGCATTGTTACACCCACCTATAATCTTATCGGTAATGGTAAGCCCCTCAGGAAATGTGTATTCAAGTACATTGCCAATCTTCATGTTGGCTTTTGGCGTATTTGTTGTATAGTTGTCGATGGTCAATGGATATACATTCATATTTCCACGGTTGCCACCACAGCAAAAAGTACCGATGGTACAGTCGGTTAGTCCTTCTCCATCTTCGCAACCATTCCATGTAAGTGAACCTTGAATATCTGTTTCTACAGGTTGAAAATATAAGTCAAGCAAGTGTGGATAGACCAAAGGACGTTCTTCGTTTTCAGTTGACAAATAAAGTGTGCTGATGCCTCTGTTGGATGGATCATTTATCCAATCAATGGTGTCGGCCAAGTTCAGTTCTTTTGAATAGTCTTCAATATCACCGTTCAGCTTTTGGAACTTGTTCATGAAGTTGTTGTCTTCTGAAGCAGTAAAAAGCGCATCGCCATTGCACCCCATAAACACGCGGCCAATATTGACATGGTTGCCAATATTGAGGTTGACAGCTCCTGTGGTAATATTTGTTTTAACATTATCATCTTGCACTTTCTGTACAGTGGCAGAGTTGCCGCCACCATATACATCACCATTGATAACAACTCCATCTTCAGTCGTATTACCTTTGATATTAATGGTAACCTTGTTGGTAAGTGGTCGCCATGAGTTGATATTCACAATCTTGGCAGCATCACTGGCCGCTTTATAAGAAGGCATGGTTTCACGCATAGGTACAGTATATACCAGTGGTTCTGTTTCAGATTCCGGGTCGTCAGGGTTGAGAGGGTAATGCTCGTTTACGGTAACTTTGGTGTTACCTTTTTTGTCGAGTGCATACAGATAGTTGCCGTTACCGGCGCCATACACATTACCGTAGACATGACCGCCATAAATATTAATATGGGTACCTGTACCGCCATTGTCAGAGAAATATCCTTGCTCGTTGAGTCTTACATTTACATACCCTGACACGTCATTGCCACCATAGATGTCGCCATGAATGTATATACTATTGTTCGTATTATCAGTGCTTTTTTGTCCTATATTAATTGTTGTACTTTTGAGAACATCACCCATCAAACCACCACCGAATATGTCGTGGCAGTCGATAGACTGAATATTTACGTTGGTATTGTTGACTGTATTGTAGAAACCTCCGCCGAATACGCGTCGACAGAATATTCCTCCTGTTCCCTTAATATAGGTGTTGCCTTCCACTTTGCCAGAGTAGCCACCTCCCACGATATCCATGACAGAGCATCCGCTAACGAAGTGTTTGTATTCTTCGCCTTCTTTCATACCAAGGTCATTAATGCTGGCATTGGACATGGCAATATTGATGTTGGTATTGCCAAGTATATTTGTGTTTTCACCATAGCCGGCACCAAATATACAGAAGTGAGGTGAACCCACCTTCTCGTAGATTTCCTTCCATTCGTCATATTCAAAGAAGCTTTTGTTAGCGTCTGTTACACCAGATATTACTTGTGTGCTGTCATGAAGCAATCCTTTTACCATTGTAAGATAAGTATTGCCACTGCCGTTAAGATTGCCGTTATCGTCCTTCTTGCCTATTATACATGCCGTATTTCCACCAGCATAGATATTGTGGTTAATCTTGAATTTGCGAGCTTCCGGGTCATATTGTGGCGAATATGTTTTCTCACCAATAATAGAAGTAGGTTCCCAAAATCTCTTGTTTATCAGCCAATAAGATGTTAACAGGGCATCACCACCTGTAATAATCATATTTGTGTTGCCGGTTACATTGGCAAAAGTGGTATCCATTATGGCTACTTGGTTGACATAGACTGTGTCGCAATTGCCCCATCCACCGCCGAATATATTGTTGCCTATATATCCGTCATTCACAGCAACAAGTGTATTGCCATAGATAGTTCCATTTTCACAGCCACCATAAATTCGATTCCATATATAAGGTTTAACGGATGCATTAATGTCATTTGTTGGGTGCTTTAAATTGCCATCACTTGAGGGATTATAGCTCTTTCCGGTGGCTAAATCGCAGTAAGGGTAATTGATAGTGGGCCTATCTATAATAAGGCATGCATTTCCATAGATGCCTCCTAATTGCGTATAGTCGGCACAAGCAGCTTTGGATCGACCCTTTCCACCCGTAAATACCCGTGAGTAGACAATACCACCACGTATGTTCACCAAAGAAGTGCGCTTAATATTGTTGCCTTCATAAACGTCCTTGTGTGTAAATTCTACTGGATTTGCCTCTACTGTTCCTACGTTGGCTACATCACCGCCACCGTATACACTGCCGAAAATTTGGGTTCGCTCAACTTGAGCGTTTTCCCCGTTGATTTTTTCACCATAGACATGAACTTCAGTTTTTCCGTTGACACGAGCCATATCTGGAAAGTCAATTAACTTGTTTTCACTGCTGAGAATGGATTCTACACCAGCACCGCCACCATATACATTGTTTGCAATATTGCCAGCTTTCATGAATACCTTTGCGTTTCCGCCGATACTGCCGAAGTTATAGTCTGTGTCTTCTGTGGTTAGGCTATAAGGCTTTGCTCCAAGTCCAGCACCATAGATGTTGTGACAAGACAGTTCACAGTCTGTTTCAACGTAGGTGTCTCCTAACACGTAGCCGGAGAAACCTCCACCGTGTATTTCCATAAAGGTGAAATTAGGCATGCCAAGTGCCCATGCCCAACGACTGGCACGATAGCGCAGATAGGTCTTGGGGTCGCTGTCTGTACCGTCAGTACTGCCATAGTATAGCCTTTTGTCTTCTTTCGAAATCTTCTGAAAGTCGTCATAATATTGATTTTCAAAAGTGTTGTACACTTTCATGTCATTCTGTTGGTTAAGGTAGCGGTATCTTTTCCCTGCTATTTCAATGGCGGAACCACCTTCTGTTTCTGTCTTTGCACCTGGCTGTACATAGACTTTTGATGTTCCAACTTTGGTATTGGCACCATAACCTGCACCGAATATAGAGAATTGTGGATGAGAAACGTTGTTGTTGCCCATTATCCAGCAGAAGCCCTGAAGTGTGGTGCAGTCAAGTAAGCTCACTGCTTTGCCTTTAGTGTCTGTAATATCTGTAAGGGGAGAGTGGTTGATTTCAACGACGGCATCTCCTGTACCCGACAAGACGGAGCCCTTGAGCGGATTGCTTGCATCATTGTCTGTGTAGGTCCCGACATAGCAGGCACGGTTGCCACCGCCAAAAATATTATGGTTCTTTTTGAATGTATAGCTGTCTATGTCAAAAAATTCTTTTGTACTGTTATCGTTTCTTATTTTGTTGAAGATAGCGAGAACTTTTGATTGTATGGCTTCATCGGTTTGCTCAACATTGTTGACAGCCAACATCATTTTCCTAAATTCGTTATAATCCTCACATACTTTTTCGTTGCCGGATTCACTTGCCAGCCACGTGGTTATATTTCCATTGATGTCGGCTTTGCGGTTCCATATCCATGATCCACCATCGATCTGTACTTTCGTGTTGCCAAGAACATTGGCGTAGGTGTTCATGTCCTTGATGTCCTTCTTGCCGAGTACCAAGTTGAGAATCTCGGTGCTGGTAGATGCTCCAGAGTTTATACCGTCCTTATCCTTCTCAATGAGCTGGGCATCATCGATAGCCACATCGCCAAATCCGCCGCCGAAGATGTTGAGGCCGAGCATACCGCCCTCGATATGCACGAGAGTGTTGCCGTCAACTGTGCCGTAGTTGCAACCACCGTAGATGCGGTTCCAGATGTGTGGTATGGCATCGCCATCGTTGTTGATAATGTATGAGTCAAAATTTCTCTCGGTGTTGGCAACATGCACGAGAGTGTTGCCGTTGATTCTTCCCAATTTATAGTATTCGACAGCCTGCGACTTCTTCAGTCCTCTACCTCCGCCGAACACCTGTCCGAAAATGTCGCCACCGATGATGTTGACAAACGCCTTGTAGCCAGAGGCTTTATAGTTGATAAGGGAACCTGCGTTAGGAGACGATGGGTCTTGGTCAAGTGTTGATACACTCGACAACTTTGACTGGTCATAATATCCATCGGACTTCGTAGTCTGGTATATGCCAACGTTAGCTATGTCGCCACCGCCGTATACGTTACCGTATATGAGTGCATCGTCAGACACTTCCACCTTGGTGGTGCCGATGACACGTGCTACCTGCATGAAGTGGGTGCCACTTGCCGTTTCAGGGGCAACACCAGCACCACCACCGAACACGTCGCCATAGATATGCGCACCTTTCACGCAGACCTCGGTGTTGCCGCCTATCTCACCCGTGGTGTTGTCGGTTATCGACTCTGGGTTTCCGAATCCTCCGCCATATACACGATGTATAAAGGTTTGGCCATCGACAGTCACCTTGGTGTTGCCGACAATAGTGCCCGAATAGCCGCCACCAAGAACACCAAGGATAGTGAAGTTAGGTATACCCTTGGAGTTGTCGAAGACGGGTATCGTTGTGGAGCCAGCCTTGTGCGATGATTTGTCGAGGCTTGGGGCAAGTTGCATGTTGCTGTCGTCAATCTCGGAGTCGTAGATGCTGTAGTCGCCTTCCACATCAACTGTTACATCCGTGCTGCCCACTTTGGTGTCGGGACCGTAACCACCGCCGAACACGCTGAAATGCGGATTGTCGTTGTCTGAATAAGACAGTTTCCATTCCGAAGTCTTCAGCAGTTCATACGGCGTCATGCCCTTCTGCACAATAACCGTTGCGTTGCCAGTTCCTTCGGTTAACGTATAAATAGTGCTGTCGCCCTTGCTGGTCAGTGCCGTATACGTGCCCACATTGCAGGCGATGTTTCCGCCGCCATATATATTGTGGGGATTGATGAATATTTCTTTTGTGTCATCGAAGAACTTGCTCTTGTCTATGATTATCGGTTCTGTAGCAGACCAGCCTTCCATATTTCTGTTCTTGGCATCCGTGTCCCATACATAGAACTGGCTGTTGTCGGCATCCCACATCTTGTCCCAAATGACGTTGATGGAGAAGTTGTCCACTTTGTTTCCGCTGTCATTGTCCTCTTGATTGCCCTGATCTTCAGCCAAAATAATAAAGGTATTGCCCAGCACATCTGCAGAGTTCCTCACTGACTTGTCGCTGTTCAGCAGACCGTTGCCGCCGCCGAAAACCTGTCCAGCAAAGTGCCCGGCATAGAGATTGACACGCGTGTCGCCTTCTACCTTTGCCAAGTTGCCGCCACCGTAGATGTTACCATATATATAAGGAGCCAATTCTGTGGATCCGTAGAAAGAAACACAGGTAGAGCCGATGACACGTCCCACACTGTCGGGCAATTGTGTGTCGTCATTGATGGTAGTGCTTGACGCCAGTCTGTATGGGCGTCCGTTTCCTCCAGCAAACACAGCTCCACGGATTTCTGCAGAGTCGCTGACAATAACATAGGTAGCAGGGTCGCTGCCATGATATTCCGTCACAGCCATATCGCCACCACCATAGATGTTCTGATAAAATGTGCCGCCATGAATCTGCACCTTAGACTGTCCGTAGACACGGGCCATGTGAGAAAGTGTTGATATGGTAGATGTTGTAGAGTTTTTCTGTTTCAGTTTGGCATCAGCCACACCATAGCCACCGCCATACACCGAACAATGGAAAATTCCGCCAGTGATGTTGAGTTCCACGTTGCCATAAGTTTTGCCCAGATCAGTATAGTCTGCTGCATTGCCAGCGTATGGATCTATAGTATAATAATAATCTGTGCCGCGGCCACCGGCAAATACACCGTTCTTACAGTAGAACTCACCGCCATTGATGATCAGCGAGGATACCGTTTCGCCCTGTTTGCCATATACATTTCCTCCACATACGTTAGGTGTGGTTTCCTTATTTGTCCATAGACCTTGACTCATGTAGCCACTGCCGCCGGCGTAGATACCATCGATACTTTCGTTAGGGAAGCCAAATTTTCCGCCATTGATAACAATCTTGGTATTGGTTTCAGTCGGGTCTACATCTGTATAGGTATTGTCATTGGCATTGTAGCAGTGGTATTTAATCAGTTTGTCCTTGGCGTCGGCATACGGTCCGTAGAGCATGACGGTTTTGTCGTTGTTCCAGTAAGGAATGCTTTGGTCGGGGGTGTGGGTATTGTCATTGTCATCTCCATAGCCGATACCGTTCATACCGCCCGCTCCGGCTCCATATATACCTGAAAAGATAATGCTCCTTTGTTTGTTGTCCTCAGGCAGGATTTTGAATGTGCCACCATTGATAGTGATGGTGCTGTATCCATAAAATGGGTTGTTGACAGTCGACTTGGACAATTGACCACGTCCGGTACTTCCTCCATATAGCTCTGTAATGACTACGCGGCTGTCCACATCATCATCCGATGTGTAGTTTTCTGAGGATGCCGGATCAACGGTAATGTTGGCACGGCCCATGAAGGTGTTGTCTGGCACTCTGTATTTTTTGCCGTTATCATTCGGGTATGTCAACCACAAGTCATGCTGGCTTCCCAAGGTGCCGTTGACCGCACGCGCTACACGTCCACTTCTGATGTTGATGTCAACATCGGCATACATGGCACCCTCGTGGTTGCCGGCAAGGACGATACCGACATCGTAGTCGTTTTTCCTTGTCTGTCCATTTAATGAACCACTTTTCTCTAATGTTCTTTCCTCATTATTGGCGTTGTTCCATACAGAGTCTATGTCAATGTCAATGGTACACTTGACAGGCATGTTCGGCGTACCCATCACTCCGTTTTGAATAGTAACAATGTCATTGCCCGTGTTGTTGCTGATTTGTCGGCCTCCAGCACAGATACAAGAGTAGAATCCCGACTTGACCGTGATTTTAAAGCCATTGCGTCCATGAGGCATTGACTTCTCAAAATTCTCTATATTCTCTTTCGAGTTAAGCGGATAGAATCTTGCATCGTTGAGAAAACCTCCAAAGATGTGGAAGGCATTTGTCACAGCTCCGTCAATAGTTCCATATCCAGGTAGAACCTGATTAAAGCCAATCATTTTGATGCCCTTTCCCATCTCTAAGTTGTGGTATTGGCAGTATATGATGCTGTAGTACAACTTCGTTCCTTTTTTAAATGTGATGTCTTGGAATCGTGTATCTCCCCAAAGGGGCAGTCCGATATTAGCACCGCTGATTTGGATAATGCCTTCATTGTCTTCCAGTCCTTCCCATTTTCCTGTTATCGTAGCGTTGCGGAATAGTGGCGAATCACTGTTAACAATATTTTTCCAATTATCAGATGTTAAGTTGCTACTGTTTTCAGTTTGGTAATTTTGGGTAATATTAAATCCTTCATCTTTGTCGTTTGTTATAGAATCACTACTTTCGCCTATCAGCACAATATAGTTCTCGCTCCATGAGGCGTATGGCGATAGCTTGCTGTATGCTCCTTTCCAGGTGAGCATAGGCTTGCCGGGACTGTATCCCCAGTCTTCGTTCGCCATGCGCTCCTTTTCAGAAATATTCGTAGTGTCGGTAGGCTTGAGATATACCACGGTTGTGGTACTGAACCATTTGTCGAACAGAATCAAATCATCGCTCTTTACCGTGACGTGGCAGTTGTATTGGTCTGTTTCTTTGGCTGTTGACGGACGAGTGTAAGTAGAATCCTTTTCTCCCGTCAGCAGTTCCGTTCCTTTATACCATTCGTAGCTGACGGTCAGTCCCAATGCATTGTTGCTGATTTCCGTATCGTTGCTTATGTGTATGATGAAGGTGCCAGGTTTTGTTTTAGAGTCAATAATAGCCGACACTTGGATAGATTTTACCATCGTGGTGCTGGTGCGTAGCGTGCTGTCCGAAAGGATGGCATACACATACTGGTTGTAATCCTTTCGTGGAAGGGTATATGAACTGCAAGGCTCGGCGTTTTGTTTTTCCCAGTTGATATTGTCGTAAGACACATACCAGTCATAGCTTTCTGTCGAAATATTACCGGCTTTGTCTACTGCCTTCAGCACATCGCTACTACCGCGCTCCAGCTTCAGCATGACCGAACTGAAAGAAAAACGCTCATTGTTGCTGAAGTACGACCACATCTTCTTGTCGATCTTCTTGTCGCTGATGTAATCGTTGCACTGTGTAGCAAAAGTCAAACCGAATGATGCGATATCCTGTTGCGAGCCATAATTGTCAATATTGCTCCCTGCCTGTATCAATTCAGGAGAATAATACAGCGTCTTCTGTTGGTCGGCGGTTAATTTGTAACCACTGCTGTACATTGCAACTACACCGCCTTTGCGCACCCTGCTCGAACTGCTGGTGACGATGGCAGGGCCATACACATAGATGTTCGTGGGCAGGATAGCATTGTCTGTTCTGAAGCTGCTGGCGCAACCAATACCGGCAGAAATGGTTACATCGTTGTTAATACGTGCGTTTTTCAGCATGTTCATTTCCGTATTAGCCGCAATGTTGTATATTTTATAGCGTTTTCCGTCGAGATAGCCCACGATGCCGCCCATACGGTATTTGCCGGCCGTGGTGTATGTCTCTCCATTGTCCGTTACTTTAGAATTGTGGATAATGATGTTGCTGATTTCCGCATTGTCGGTCAAGTCGCCCGCAAGGACACCAATCTTCACGGTACCGGCAGTCGGTATGTAGTCTTTTTTCTTCTCCACACAGGCATTTTCAATCATCAGGTTGGTGACAGTGGCATATTCGCTTTCATTAGATGATTTACCATACAGACGCGAAAAGAGACCCCACGATGCCTCGTTGTTGCTCTCGTTAATCCACTCTATCTGCATATTGCTGATGACATGCCCGTCGCCTTCAAACTTGCCGGCAAAGAAGCGTCTGGTCTTGGAATCCTTGGAATTTACATTCCATGTGCCAATAGGTGTCCAGATACCCCTGCTCAGGTTGATATCATCGGATAGCTTGAAATAAGTGCCGCTCAGCATCTGCTCACTGCTGCCGCTGTTCACACTGTGTGCCAGCAATGCCAGTTCCATGTCGTTGCTAATGAGATATGGGTTGTCCTTCGATCCGTCGCCCGATGCGAATTGGTCGGCATAGAAGTGTTGGTTGGCATAGTCTGTACCATAGCTCTTTGGCTCGATGCTGAATTCAAGTGCCTGTGGTTCACCATCCGCTGGTGTAACGGTTACTGTTGCCTTGCGAGTCCGGTTGCTGAGTGGCAGGGTGAGTGTAAAGCCTGTGGCTTGCTCTTTGTCTACCTTCCATAAGCAGTGGCTACCTTCGGGAATATTGGTAGACGAAATGGTGTATGTTATAGTTCCTTTGTTAAAATCACAGGTTTCTTGAATATCATCTTGGCTAATACTGATTGCCCATGTAGTTTGGACGCTCAGTATCAGTAAGGTTATGATTGTGAAAAGACTTTTGAATGCGTTGTATATCGAAAGTTTGCTCATTGTAATGTGCTTCTTTTGTTGGTCTGTTTTAAAGAATATTAATCTATCAGCAAGTGTCCTGTGTAGGCATCGTCATCAGCCAGCACATAGAGATAGCGGGGCTGTATGAGTATGCGAATGGGGTTGACGGTTGCTGTTGAACCTATGGTAAGGTTATCGAAGTTTTTTGTATTGAGCAGAATGTTTGAAGTAACATTCTTTCTTGTCGTAACGGTAGTGCTGTCTTGTGCCGTCAACACCACATCGTAGGTAACGGAGATAGTGGGGCGGAATTGTGCATCGGGAATGACATAGAATGTGCCTCCCCACTGCTTGTAGCCATCAGCCGTTACGGTTATCGATTGTGTCTTGTCATCGTATGCCGTGGCATCCTTGTCTGTGCTGTTGTTGGCGTATGCTATCGGTGCATCCTTTACGGCCTGTCGGTTGACAGTCCATTGTATGCTTTGGGCGTTCCACTCACCGTTATCCCAAGTGTATGTGCGCGATACGGTACCTCCTACGGCTAAATTGCCTGACAGCGTTACGCTCTTGATGTGAAACTGCCTGATGGCTCCCATGCTGCCGTCCAGTTGAAACAATAGGCGGTAGGCTGTAAGCGTTTGGTCAAACCGCAGCTTTACCACCCGCTCAAAGGTAAACTGGTCGCCATTGGCTGTTGTACCTTCTTTGTGCTCCGGTAGCGTGCATATAATGGGTGCTTGCCGTGAGTCGGAAAGCAGGGGCGCAGCATCCGGCATAGTGAATGGCACAGAAAGCGTGTAGGTATTTGCTGCCACACGCATTACTTTTGTGCCCTCTGTACGAGGCATATAGGCAAAGAAGTCAAAGGAGGCTGCACCTTTGTAGGCATCCCAACGTTTGCGGGATGTCTCCGACCAGTTCTGCGTGTCCATATCATACGTTACGGTGGCATTGTCGTAGATAGGGTTGGGCTGTGCTACTGTGGTAGCCTGTGTGGCAGTCAGTGCACTGTATTGTGCCATATCATAGTAGCCAAACACCCCCATGGTATTGGGGTGTCGGGTGGGGTCGTATGCTTCATAGCTGCTGGCACGCGACTTCACAAGCCGTGTCTGCACTGCAAAGGTTATCCAATCGTAGTTGTCAGGGTGTTGAACGGGCATGTCCCCCTTGTCGCAGGCAGCAAGCGTTGCGAGCCATAAACTATATATGATGTATTTCAGTTGTTTCATGTTTCGGTATTACCAGCTTTCGGTACCATTTCCGTTGTTGTCTGTATCCGGTCCTGCTACCCATCGTTCCACTTCCGCATCAGTAAAAGTGATGAGCGAACCAGCTTCGGTTATTTTAAATATATATGTGTATTGGTAACCGGCTTTCCACTGCATGTATTCCGATGGCACGGTAGCAGCAGAGTGGTTGCCGTCTATTATCGCTGTAATGGTGTAAGCCCCTTGTTCATACGGTATGATGTTGAGCGGTGGCACATAGTACCATTTGCCATACAGTTTGGAATCTTCCAGCAGGTGTATAGAGTCGTTGGTCTCTTCATAAGGTGTGTCCAATACGAGCTGTCCGCAGTCAGGAGTGTCTGTTTCGTTGGGCGCGCTCCATGACAACTGTGGCGTAGTACTGGCAGGCGTTCCTGTCAGTGGATAAGCGGCAGTGACAGTGCCTTTTAGCGGTGTGTCTGCTTTTGACGGGTCAGACAAGTATCTGCTGTCGCCAAACTTTATGTCTTTGACGCTTATTGTGGTGGTGCCGCTTGGGTAACTGAACTTGAAGCGCACTTTAGCTATCAGTGGGGCAAAGGTCAGTGTTACACAGTTACCGTATTGATTGATGCCATTGTTTACTGCATTTGCAGATGAGGCTGTTGGCATGGCGAACCAAAGTTCGCTGATGTATGGTGTCGATGTCGCAGTGGCGGTATCGGAATATTCATAATGAAAAGAAAGCTCAGCTTGAGCAGTGGCATCATCGGTTTTTGCCGTGATGTCAGGATGAAACGGGCTATATGCAAAGAAGCGGTAGCTTGTAGCAGCATAGTCCCAGTATTTGACGGTTTGCGCTGTCTGTAGGTCTGGGTTTGTAAGACCTATATAGTCCCAACCCGTGGCACCGTCTGTGTTATACAGTACCTGATAGCCATTCATTACCTCTTGTGGCGATGAAGGCTTGCCGTCAGTATTGCCTGTTGTCTTGTAGCTCCAGACCCTAAACGATTGAAACAGGTTTTCCAACCCATTCTGTCTTGTGCGGCTGGTGGGTGCGTCTTGCCATGCCCCGCTGTTGCCTCCAAATCCTATTGCCTTAAGGTCAGGATTGGGTTGAGGCTCTGGTATAACAGGACTGTCTTGCTCTGAAGAACAAGACCATAAACAGAGTGCCGTTAACAGAATGGTCAAAACGCGGATATTCATATATTATTGTTGTTTAAAGAAACAGGGCGGGGCGAATGTCCCGCCCTGTCGGTATGGTATCGTTCCCTAAAGCGGGAGAGGTAAAGGTATAGGAAACCTTTAACGATAAAAGCTTTTATTTACTTGTTTTTGCAGCTACTTTGATTACTTTGTAAGCAGTGGTTGAATCTGTATAGTACTTGAATGCATAAGTGGTAGCTGTAGTTGCAGCCGTGAATTTTGCAAAGTTTCCTTTGATAGCATTGCCGTCAGCGGTATCAGTACCGTCAATTTGGGCTACGATGCTGAGCTTGTCTGTATCAGAAGCACTCACAGGAGTTACGGTAATGGAGTTGTTGCCCTCTTTCAATGTTTTGGAATCATCAGCACCATCAATTCCTTTAGAAAGGCATAGTTCTACCAAAGCCTCTGTTGCTGTATAGCTACCGGTTGTAGTAACTTTGTAAAGGGCACAGTTGGTAGCTGTTTTGTCTTCTTCTTTGTTTGTATCTTGAATGTGCAAGGTTGCTTTCTCAACAGATACATAGATATTGGAACCGCCCTCGTATTCATTTTCATTGTTAATCTTGCCCTTGGCATAAGTAGTGATAGAAGGTGTTTCAACAGCGGTGATAGTATTCTGTTGCCCATCTTCTGTCTCTGTTACTACGGCATCGAAAGTGATAGGATAGAGACCGGTAGAGCCTGGACCGGTAGAGCCATTGGTCTTGTCTGATATCTTGAAGATGTAGGTGTAAGCATAGTTGGGCTGCCAGTTGGTGTATTCTGCCGGTACAACGGCAGTAGCGCCTGTAACCTTGATCTCCTCGCCAGAGCCATCAGTAGACTCAAGTGTGTAGTCAACCTTCAGATTTAATGCGCCAACGTCAGTACCGGGAAGTACAGTCTTGTAGTCTGTAGGCTTAGACGCGTTGGTAATGTCTTGTCCTATAAATTTATCACCCTTTGCTTCGTTTACTTTATTTACTGTAGACAATACGTCAAAGGTTATTGTTGAAGCATTGTCGCTTTCGCCTTTCCAATTCACCATTGCCTGGTTGAAATCAGTATCACTCTCTGTTGTAGAGCCAAATGTTACAGTCATTGTACCTTTGCCATCAGGAATGTTTTTGTTGTCTGCGTAGAGAGTAGGGGTGGTGGTAGGATTTGCATCTTCAGCATCAGTGTAGAACTTCACGTCTTTTACAGAGTAGCCAGGAATAATCTCATAGATACCTATTTTTACTTTTGTGGACAGAGAGCGGAAGTTGAAGCCAATCTGTTTGCCGTAAGCATAGAGCTTGTAATCTTTAGCATCTGTTACATCCTTTTTGGCTGTTACACGGTCTGCGATGAAGCACTTAGCCAATTCTTCAGCGGAACCCGTCAAAGTGTAGCTTGGCTTGGTGTTGTCAACTCGTGTCGCTTTAACTTGGTTGTCGCCTTCACCTTGCTTTGCTTCACCAAATGAGAAAGCAATAAAGTCATACTGTGAGGCAGAATAGTCCCAGTATTTGATGTCTTGTGCACCGGTAGTTTTGTTTAATGCTGTGTTCTTTTCTTGCCCTACATACTCCCAACCAGCGGTGTTGGACAGTGAATTGTTATCTGCACCTAAATAGTTTACGCTGTAATGGTCATACACGGTTTGTGCAGCATCGTTTGTTGTCTTGTAGCCATAGACAATAAAGTTTTTGTTGAGCTTTGTGGCAGCGCTTTCACCTGTTGTGGCACGCGAAATCTTTCCTGTCTTGCCGCTAAAGTTGATGACCGAATTGGCATTCCCGTTATTTCCAGGAGCATCTCCCAAGAAATCATCGCTTGAGCAGCCTGCAAGTGCTAATGCTGAAGCTGCGAAAATCAGACATTTCTTCATAGAAATTAATTTTAAATGATTAATATTCGTGTTCTTGTTTATATTGTTTCTTGTCGTTTATGGGTGGGTTACATTTCGATTTCCCACTCTTTCTCTTCCCATTCCTTCACTACTGCATCAAAGCTGGAACCACCTGATCGGTAAGGAAGGGGCACCTTGTTCATGTCAAGCTCAATGGTGATGACACCTCCGCGGAATAGGCGGCGCACTTGGTCGGTGATGTCGAACACCAGTGTAGAGTCCATGCCATTGTAGAACTGCATCTTCAGGTCAAGGTAATGCCGGTTGTTAAGGTCTGTCTCGCCCACTTTCTTCAGCGATTCTGCATAGTTGCGTGTGCTCAGCTTGCCAGGGTTGAGGTTAGGCAAACCAAAGGTTAGCACCTTTCCGCCTATCACGTCAACCTTGTTGCCCTGCTTGTCGGTAAGGTCTTGCTTCATGCGCATGTTGAAATTGACGGTGATGGCATCCAGTCCGGTCTGCCCGGAGTTGAGCGTTACAGACCGCGACATGCCGCTGAAGTTGGCACTGCCGTCAATGGCTGTAACCTTGCGCACGCCCTGATGATTGTTGCGCAGGATAATCTGCACCAAATAGATATAGGTAACAGGCTGCATCTGCAAGTCAAGGCGGCGCACCCAGCAGTTGCGCTCGGCATCGTAAGTAAAGCCGTCTAAATTGCGGTTGATTTCAATGCCGCTTTCGTAGCCGGCAAACAGCTCTTCGGGCTGATAGAAAGCGTGTGTAAACTGTGGCGCATTGTAGCGGGAAGACACCATGGACTGGCCAGTGTAGGCTGTAACATAGTCGTAGGTGGAGCTTTCGTCTATCCGTACGCTCTGCACCTCGTCTTCCGTCTGTATTTCGTTCCATGCCAAGATGTCCCAATAGCCAAAGTCGTATTTGGCAGAAATGTAGTTGCCTTCTATTTGGTGCTTGTAGGGTGCGCTGTGTTGTCCATACGCTACGTTGCCCGTAAAATAGCGACGCACATTGAAAAAGGTAGGTTCCGTGTAGCCGATAGGTCCAAAGAGCCTTGTGTCGGTATCGTCCCAGCCGTAGATCCATTCAGCTTCCCAGTCATATTCTACATCATATTTGAAAAGGTAGTCCCAGTAGACTTTCAGGTCTAAGTCGATAGCGGGCAGCTCCATGTTTATGTCCGTTCCCCCTTGGTGCAGGTGGAGCATGGGCTCGCGCTCGCAACTGCTCAGCGCAATACCTGCCAACGCCATGCACACAACAGCTGGTATACTGCAAACGCATTGGCTTGCAGCATGCAGACGGTTGACAATATATGGATAAATGTGTCGCATGGTCAGTTGGATGCTTTTTGATATTATATACGTCTGTGTTCTGTTCTTTTGTACTGCCTATCGTGTGGCACGCTCATGGTTGCGGAAGCTTAGCCCTCTCTTGTGGTTCTGTCGGTAGAGTATGTCGTAGCTGAGGGTTATTTCCAGTCGGGTAGGACCCTGCCAAGTGTAGCGGTGCTGCCGCTTGCGAAAGTCTTTGCTGTCGCCGTACCATTTGTAGTAATATTGTTCCGGGTCAGCATCTGGGTCTACGGGGCATCGCCATTGGTAGGGGTCATACTTGGTGTTGAGATAGCCTGCTTGCAGTCCAAACTCCAACCGCCAGTGCTCCTTGCCTCCCAACGGCACCACATAGCCTATGCCTAAGCCTGCGCCCCAGCCTTCACCTTCCCAACCACGCTTCTCGCCGAAGCATATATTATATAGGTACGCATGCGCGTAAGCACTGAAGAAGAGTCCCTTAAAGGCCGCGCCTTTACCGGGGCGATGCCGCTGTATATCGTCGGCGTGCAGATAGTAGCGTGTGTGCAGCTGATAGTTGCGCAACTGGAAGTATTTGTGTTTTTGGTAGTGCTGCCACCAAGGTCCGTCAAAGCTGCCGCCATAGGTAAAGTGGCCGCTGATCGGATAATATTCTACCGCTATATTCGGAACAGGGCAGAAGCGGTTGTATCCCGGCATATACGCCAAATCGAACAGCAGGTTGGTTTTGATGCTTAGCAGTTCTTGCCGTGGTTCGTCTATTGGCCGTGGTGTGTAGAGCTGCTCTTGTAGGGTTGCCTCTGGCAGGTCGGCTTTCAAAGGGAAAGTCGCGTTGAGAGTGGGCAGTGGCGAGGCAAAGATATCGGTTCTTGCCAGCCGTTGGTCAATGGCCATGATGCGTACGGCACGCAATTTTGGAAAATAAATGCGGAGCAGATATGTCCACAGCTTGCCGCCCTTGTATTGCTTCATGGCTTTTTTGAGCAGTTCAGGCTTGCTCTCGTACCGCTGTATGAGCGAGTCTACCACTGGCAACTGTGTGTCGTGGCTTAGCTGCATCAGTGTGCGCAGCAGCGAGTAGTCTTCTGCCACCACATCATAGCGTATGCGCCGGGTGCTGATGCCATAGCTGCCGAGCAGGGCGTCTACAGACGCTCTTCTCTCTTTGGCCAGTCGGTAGTTGTTGGGCGTAGGACCTTCAGGCGATGCCGTGGCACGTCCCAAAACGATACCGTTATCGCCCAAGGCTTGCAGTTTTGGAATTAAGGTGTGGGTAATCCATTCACGGTCTTGTGCGCTGATATTGATTCTGTTGACAACAAATTCTATGGGGTGCGACTGTTTTACGAATGTGCTGTCAGTGGTCTTTACCTGAGCAGCTGCATTCGCCACGTACCCCAAAAGCATTGTCATTATCGCAGTCAAATATCGCACGGTTGTAATGTGTTTGATGTAATGAATGTGTCTACTTTTTAGTGCGGTCAATTGGTTCAAATGCGCATTCATGGTAGACAAAATTGCTTATAAGTTTTTCAAGGGGTGTTTTTTTTCCCCCCCCCTCCAAATATCATATATTGCAAAGATACAATCTTATTTTTATTTAAAATATATTTTTTATTATTTTTTTTCGCAAATATACCATTTAATGATTTAAATCGATGTTTACATTCTCTTTAGTGCAGTGTAGAGCGTATTATCCGTTAGTAGTCAACTGGTTAATGATGATTGTCAAAGTAGCGGCTTTTGCTTATATTGACAGAATGGAAGGTTGTGCAGTTGGCATGTCTTTGCAGAGTTGTCAAGTGGGTTTCATAATCAATTGAAATAATGAACACCTGCTTATAGGTTGGAATAAACAGACAAGTGGGTGTTCAATTTCTTGAACACCCACTTGTCTGTTTATGTTTGTGCACATGCTTCTTGCGCAGCGCCGGTCTTATTTGCTTTCTTCCAGCCACGCGTCAATCAGCTTGCGTGCAATGCTCAGCTTCTCAGGTATCTGTGGCAAGTTGTCTTTTCTAAACCATGCGCCACGTGCCAGTTCGGAGGTTTGCAGTTTTATCTCACCACTTACATAGTCTGCATTGAACCCCACCATGAGTCCACAGGGATAGGGCCACGGCTGGCTGCCAAAGTATCTCAGGTTGGTAACCTTCAGGTGTGTCTCTTCCATTACCTCTCTGTGTACAGCCTGTTCCAAGGTTTCGCCCGTCTCGACAAATCCGGCCACCAAGCCCATGAAATTGGTCTTGAAGTTGTGGGCATGCACCAACAGCACCTCATCGCCCTTGTGAATCAATACAATGATGGCTGTAGCCAATTGCGGCCATACCTCTTTGCCGCATTCCGTACACCGCTTGCTGATTTCGGTGTGCATCTTCATGGGTGCGCCACACACACCGCAGTATTGGGTGTTTTGGTCCCAATAGAGCAACTCCTCACACTTGCCTGCCTTCATATACAGCTCGTTGGAGAGTTTGTAGTAACTGGGGCGCAGCCCGCACATTTCATATTGTTTGCTGTTGCTTACAGGCTCTTCTATTCTGTAAGTATGTATCTTTGTGCCGTCAGGTTGCGTAATGGTCATGATGTTGGTCCAGGGCTTGACTTCTGTAGGAGGCTCCTCGCAGTAGGGAATGGTATAAGCGCCGTCGGGCAGCTTCTCAAGCAGAATGTCGCCTTTGCAGAAAACGAAATAGTGTCTTTTCATATCCGTTGATTTATACATAAATGAAGCTATTTTAGTCATCGAAAAGCAACTTGCGGTCGCGCTGAATAGCACCTTTGGTCCACTTTTCAGGCACAAAGTGCCAATTATTGTTGGCTTTGGGCATAATGGTTCCTTTTTTCTTGATTTCCTCTGCCAAATAGTGTCTGAGGTCCAGCGGACTCTTGTAGATGATGCGTTCTGCCAATTGGTCTTTAGGTATGCCGGCACCCTTGGTAAGCAGTTCGCCGCCACCGTTGGCACGGTAGCTGTTGGTAGCCACACGATACCACTTCTTGGGGTCAAATGGCGTGCCGTTGGACATGCGCAGGATGGTAACCTTCTGACCATCGGGCTTGGTAACATCCACTACATAGTCTATGCCGGCGGCAGAGTCGAAGTTGAAGGTCATATTGCGGAAACCAAACTTCTGCATGTCTGAGCTGTTGTTCTCATCGAGCAGCATGATATGGTCGCTTTTCTTCTTCATGGTGTTCACCCACAGGTCATAGCTCATCTCAAGGTGCTTCCTTATTTCTTCGCCGGTCATGCGGAGCACACACAGCTGGTTTTCATACCGGTAGAGTTTGAACATGTCGCTCATATAGACAGGTCCTTCTTTGATAACCGCATCAAACTGCAGTGGGGCATTGAAAGATACATCAGCCTTGGTTATCTCCAATTGCAGGTTGTGAATCAGGTCTATAAATGCCGAACTGCCGAAGAAGCTGTCTTTGGTGTACATGGTCTTGCCTATAGTTCCTATCTTCTGGTCAATATATTGCTTTACCTCAGCTATGTCGTTGGCAAAGTGGTCTACATATTGTTGGTCTATCGGCTCGGCTGTAATGTCGCGCACCTCGCCCGTAACCTTTTTGCCTATCACCTTGCCGTCTTTCAGTGTTACTTCAATTTCGGCATCAGCCACGTTTATAGCATTGCAGGAGGGGTCTAAGCAGAGCACATCATTGCCGTCAGGACTTTTCTCTACAGCCTTTCGGGCACGGTGGTCATGACCAAAGAATATTACGTCAAAGCCATTTACATGCTGTGCAGTGGCTTGTGCCGCATCTTCCTTGTATTCTGCTGTCTGTATGCCACCGCTCCAGCCACTGTGGAAAAGACCCACTATGATGTCTGGATGTTCGGTCTGCTTAATGTATGCCACCCATTTCTGCGCTGACTGCTCTATGTCTTCAAAGCGCATGCCACTCCACAAATCGGGCGCAAGCCAGCAGGGAATGGCAGGTGTGAGCATGCCGATGACTGCTATTTTCACGCCGTCGCGCTCTAGCATCAAGTAAGGCTTTACGTAGGGTTGCTGAGTGGCAGTGTTGATAATGTTGGCACCCAACACAGGACAATCCAGTTCTTTTATCCATTTATCGTATACCGCATGTCCCGGTTCCACATCATGATTGCCAAAGGTAGCGGCATCATAGTGCATATAATTCAATATCTTGGATACGATGTTGGGCTTGTCGGTAGCCACATAATTGGAATAGTAGCAGGTAGGCTGCCCTTGCAGAATGTCGCCATTATCAAGCAGGATAACATTCTTGCCGTATTCCTGCCGCAACTTGTTGACATACGAGCTTACCCTTGCCAAAGTGCCTTTGGCTTCTTTTCGCTCAATAAAATTATAAGGGAAAAAACTGCCGTGAACATCGCTGGTCTCAATCAGACGAAGTTTTACGGTTTTTGTTTCTTGTGCGGTAGCTGTGTTGAGAGTTGTCAATCCGAGCATAGCCATAATCATTAATTTCATTTTCATCATGTGTGCAAAATTAGGCATAATTTTAGAAATAGAAAGCAAGTAGGCGTTTAAAATTAGACCTGTGGTAAACTCTCTGTTTCCAAAAGCAGTGCTATTGGCTTCCAAAAGCTATGCAATCGTTATGTGAAAGCACTGCAATTGCATGGCAAAAACACTGCTTTGACATGACCGATAGAGCTTTTTTGAGATTGAAGAATTGACCATGAACGGGGTCGTACAACCGACCGTTCATGTTGATGATGTCAAACCCATTCAACAATACCATCTTTGTTGATCTGGACCATAAGTGAAATTCATCTTGAGGTTTTTGACTGCGTCCTCTATCAGTTGAACCTTTCCTAATGAATTGAAAGAAGTAGACAGAGCATCGCCCGGTATATTTTCGTCTGTATTTTCCACCTCAGCCACAGCATGTGGACGAACATCTTTGGGCTCACCCGATAAACCCAGGGGGAAGATACTTTGGTTCTACAGAAAATTTATAC
>CALCVP010000041.1 GCA_937907705.1 uncultured Prevotella sp.
AACGCTTAGGAAAGTGAGCTAAATTTGGTACAACGAACTGGACACCCTAATTATTTTACAATAATAAACTATTAAAGTCCTATGAATATGAATGTTTTCAAGAACATAACCTACAAGTTCCCTTTATAGGTTATCCAAGGATTTGTCAACCTCATCAAAAATGAAGAAAAATAAAAATATTCACACAGCCATATCTTCAAGCGACGAGTCTTTAAAGAACTTCCCCATAAAGCGCTTATTTTAGAAACAACTTAAAACAATAAATTGCATAAGCTATTGATTTACAGCAAAATAAATTATCGTAGCGAACGTAGAAAATGACAGATGTGACACATGTTTTTATAAATTTCCTTCGGATGCGGACAGAAAAACCTAACTGAATATTATTGTAACTATATACCAAAAATAAATATAAAAAGTAGCTGACACATCTGTCACAAAATAAAATCTATCAAACAAAAAACATCATGAAAAATCAGAAGTTATTGTATCCTATCGAAATGCTTTTTGAACTCTTATATTTCTTTTTCGCCCATATCCACAATTGTATCGGGCATAGAGCGTTTTGTTCCACCTTCACATAACTCTGAATGCCTAATATTCACAATAATACATACAAATAGCGGTTAATTAATTATAATTATTTTGTAAACCAGTTGAATAGATGTACCTTTGCATAAATAAAATCATAAGATTAAGTAATATTCTTACAGAATGAAACTATACGTACATATAATTCTCTTATTTCTTTTAGTTGGCAATATGCCCTGTATGGCACAATCAAGTAATAGTTATATTCAATGTGAAGACACATGCCGACATATACATGGAATAGATCTCAGTCATTACCAAGGTGAAGTGTTTTGGGAGCACGTTGGGGACAATAGCAAAATGGCGTATGTTTACTTAAAGGCAACAGAAGGCGGAACTCGCATAGATGCCACCTATGAACGAAATATAGAATTAGCCCACCGTTATGGCTTAAAGGTTGGATCCTATCATTTCTTTAGGCCTACGGTAAACTTGCATCAACAGCTCAATAATTTCAAGTCTCAATGCAGGCCAGGTGATCAAGACCTTATACCAATGATTGATGTTGAAACCAACGGAAAATTATCAACACAAGAATTTTGCGATTCTTTATTGACTTTCTTAAAAATGGTAGAAAAAGCATATCATCAAAAACCTTTAGTGTATACTTATACTAATTTTTATAATCGATATTTAGTTGGAAAATTGGATGGATATAAATTAATGATAGCACAATATTCATCTAAAGAGCCCAAACTTGCCGATGATAGAGACTATGACATGTGGCAATATACATCAAAAGGGCGAATCAACGGCATTAACTCATACGTTGACAAAAGTCGATTTATGGGACGACACGGTATGCGTGAAATACGGTTTAAGCATTAATTAAAGAAAATTATAAACAAGCAAGAAACATTTAATAATAAAACAATAAAGTATATAACAATGGCAATAATTAAATGTCCTGAATGTGGGCGTCAAATAAGCGATAAAGCTCCCTTGTGCCCAAGTTGCGGAGTAGAGATTGCAGGAAAAATAACAAAATGTCCTTATTGTGGAGAAGTCTATTTTAAGAGTGAGATAGTTTGTCCTCATTGTCATAAACCTACTGTATATAACAATGAAGAAGACAAAAAGGAAGTTACTGAAAAGGAAATAACAGATGAAAAATCTTCTATCAACACTCCCGCTGTCAATGTGGGTAATAAAACAAATGTTACTCCTCCTACCCCTTCGACTCCACCAAAGCCAGTCGTGTCTGCTTCTTTAGGGTCAGACAAACGCTCATTACAATCTGCTGACAAAACTGTTATAACCAACAGCACTACTCATCCAGCAACACCGCCTACCACAAAAGCAGTGCCTGCTCAAGAACAAGAACCTGTCAAAAAGAACAGCAAAGCAATTATTATCATTTCATGCATTATTGCAGCTATCGTATTGGGAGTATGCTACTATGTCTATAACAATGCGCAAAGTAATAAAGAAGAAGAGGAATATGAATTTGCTATGCAAAGCAATGATCCTACAGTATTAAAGACTTATCTTGACAACTTTAAAGATGCACCTCAAGAACACATAGATTCTATCAATGCCCACTTATTGCGCCTTACTCAAGTGGATGATGATTGGACAAACACTTTAGTAAGTGGATCTAAAGCAGCATTAATGAATTATATTAAAACTCACCCTGATAGCCCACACATGGTGGAAGCTCTTGCAAAAATAGATTCTATAGATTGGGAACAATGTACAAGAACAAATACAATAGAAGCTTATCAAATGTATCTTGACAATCATGAAGATGGCAATCATTATGATGAGGCAACACTTGCTTTGAAAAAACTGCAAGCCACTCAGATAAGTGCATCTGACCGTCAAGCTATTAGCAGTCTATTTCATACTTTCTTCATCAGCATCAACTCTAAAGACGAAGATGGACTTACATCAACTGTTAGCGATTTGATAAACTTTTTAGGAAAATCCAATGCTACCAAAAGCGATATTGTAGCATTTATGCACAAACTTTATAAACCTGATGTAAAATCAATCATATGGAGTCTTGGCAATAATTACAACATCCAGAAGAAAGTGTTAGACGATGAGACGGCTGAATATACCGTCAGTTTTATGGCCAGTGAAAAGGTTGACAAGTTAGATGATACATCATCCACTTCCGAATTTAAAATTAATGCAAAAGTAGACGCTAACGGTAAGATATCAGATATGTCTATGACAAAACTGGTAGACCAGTAATTGGCATGTACCAAATTTAAGCTAAAATACACATAATGTAGGTGCTCTAAATTAATTATAAGATTGTTAAAACGTATCCTATAAAATAAGGAATGTTGATATATACGATTAATTTTGAACACCTATTTATAAATGTCTACTCATATAATCAGCATTTCCTGTACCACTCTAATTTGAGTTTTACAAGAAATGCTTTTTCATTTTTGGGCACAAAATAATATATTGAACCTGCTTTATAAAAATCCGATGTACGACCCATCTCACTTTTATCCCATCGAAGGTTATATATCCATTTTGTTTTTATGATATCCACTAAAAAACGGAAAACCAACCTCAGCCCAGTACCAATGCGTATATCCAGCAACAACGTTTTTGTACCGATACAGTGTTGTGTTCGTTTTCATTCCTTTTGCAGTGAGTTGATTACGCTCACATCTAATATTTCCGTACATTGCAAGACCAGCATCTGATGCTATCTCTGAGTAATGAAACTCATGGCCTTTTATCAGTATCTCCTTGCCATTACAAGAAAGGTACATTTGTCGATATCCTAAATGCAGCTTAGCATTTGCCATCGTAGCTTTAAGAGGTAACACACCACACATAGGAAAATTATCAATGCTGTCACACAAAAACATAAATCCACCACATTCGGCATATATCATTCCGCCCATTTCTGCATAGTTGCGTATGGTATCTCTCATACTTTTATTATGCGATAACTTGTCAAGATATAGTTCTGGATAACCACCAGGCAAATATAGAAGGTCGCAATTGGGCAGTAAACTGTCGTGAAGCGGTGAGAAGAATGTTACATCCCCCATATCTCCCAAAGCATCAACATTTGACCTGTATATAAAATTAAAAGCCTCGTCTTTAGCAATCAGAATTTTCATAAGTTCAATATTTTATCTATATCTACATTTTTCTCAATCTCCATTGCTGCAATATCTATAATGCGGTTCATATTCTGCTCTTCAGAAACAGTAAGTCCAAGATGTCTGCCAGGAATAACCAATTCAGGATTTCTTGTCATAAAACCCATACACTCAGCTCCTGCTTCTTTGCAAGCAGCAGCAAGAAACTCTAAATGCTTTTTAGATGCCACATTATTAAACACTACACCTGCTATATGCACATTCTTGTTAAAATACATAAATCCGAAAATAAGTGGTGCCACACTGTACGCCATTGACTGTGCATTAACAATAAGTATAACTGGCAAGTCAAGCAAGGTCGAAATCTCTGCACTGCTACCATGCCAACCATCATATCCATCAAACAGCCCCATACCCCCCTCAACAATAGATAAATCGGCATAGCGGCTATATTTCCTGTACACATTAATGGCATGCTCTTTTGACGCCATGAACGTATCTATATTTATGCTTTCATGACTCGATGCTATTCTGTGAAATATCGTGTCAATATAGTCGGGTCCACATTTGAAAGGTTGAACACAATATCCCCGATTTCTCAAAGCACGGAGTAATCCCATCGTGAATGTTGTTTTTCCGCTATTAGAAGTAGCGGCACCTATAAGGAATGATTTCATTATTTTATCGTTTAAATTTCTATCACTTACTTAAATTCCAAATTAATCGTATATTTCATCTTCATTATTTAATAGGATACTTTTAAACACCCACTTAATACATCCCTTTTCTCTTTTTAAGTAATATAGAAAGTGCTATAGGTGCTCCGATAAGCGATGTTACTGAGTTGATAGGCAATGCACCTTCAAAGCCAGGCATTCTGGCTATCAGATTACACAACAAAGCCAAATCAGCACCACAAAGCATACATGCAGGAAGGAGGAGTCTATGATTAGTGGAGTTGAAGAGACCACGGCAGATATGTGGAACAGCAAGGCCAAGAAACATGACAGGACCGCAATAGGCTGTAACGACAGCAGTAAGAATTCCTGCTGTAGAGAAGACAAACATCCGTGAACGCTTGACATCAAGTCCGAGGTTCATGGCATACATGTCGCCCAACAACATAATGTTGAGCGGCTTGGTAAGCAGCAGTACAAAAGGAAGGATAACAGCAGTAAGACCAGCAAACACATATACTTGTCCTCCCGTAACTCTTGCAAATGACCCCAAGCCCCATATTACATAAGCTCTTATATCTTCTTCGCTTGAAAAGTATTTCAGCACCCCGATAATAGCCGTAGCAATATATCCAATCAAGACACCGGTTATCAGCAATGTAACGTTTCCATCTACCTTATGAGACAAATACACGATAAGTAGCATGACCAGTAATGCTCCTGTAATGGCTGCCAAGGTAATGGCCGAATTTCCGATAATGCCAAATTGAGACAAGGAAACCCCTCCAAAGGTACCACTAAGAAGTACAATGAAAGCAACTCCAAGACTTGCTGCACTTGATATGCCTAAGACCGATGGCCCTGCAAGAGGATTTCTAAATACCGTCTGCATTTCAATACCAGCAACCGAAAGTCCGGCTCCACAAGCAATCGCTGTAACGGTTTGCGGCAGTCGGATATATAAGATTATATTTGTCCATACGTCAGCATATTCTCCTTTGATAGCTGGGCTTTTAAATGGATTAAGGATATTAAACACAGCTTCGACAGGAATAGAAACCGAACCAATAGTAAGGTTCATAATAATCAACACAATGATGCCCAATGCGAGCATTATCATTTTTACTGTATGTTGCATATTAGGTGAATATTAATGTTGCCATTAGGAAAAACTGTCATGCAACAGTCCCGGCAAAGAATTTCTATTTTTTTGAAAAAACATGCAGGCATCACATTCCATAACTCGCGTGCCATGGTAATGGCATAAATGGGGGAAGGATCAATACCTAAAGATACTGCTATCTTGACGAGAAACTCTTTATCCATTACAACTTTATGAGAATGGGTGTCAAGATTTCCAGCCGCAAGTTTTACTGCCTTGCCTATCATGATTGCAATATCTACATCTCTGAAACCTATTTCGTAAGCAGCCTTCAATGCCTCGCCTATAAAATTGCCATAATGCACACATCTTATATTCTTTTTAGTTTTGAGCAACTTTTCGCTTTTCATTCCTGCTACAAATCCAATTTCTCTACAACCAATAGCCCATGCGACCTCAAGTTCTCTTCTAATACTACATATAAAAGCATCATTAGATAAAGGCTGTACGATGCCTGAGGTTCCAATAATACTGATGCCAGACACGACTCCTACCCTTTCATTGAAAGTTTTTTTTGCAAGTTCTTCACCACCTTCAACACTTATTGTAACATCTACATCTGTGTCAGTAAGAGCTTTTATTGCTTCTGTCATCATCCTGCGTGGAGTCGGATTGACAGCTGGCTCTCCTACAGGTATATCAAGTCCTGGTAGTGTCACAATGCCCACGCCACTACCTCGCAAAAAACTTATTTTTTGTTCTCGTTCGTTGTCGTGTCTTTCTACACGATTATGGCAAGTAACTGTAGCAGTTATCTTGCAACCTCTTGTTATATCGGGGTCATCGCTAAAGTCTTTGATAACAGATGCCACTCCTTTAGCTACATGCACTACTGGAATGGTGAGTTTTTCTCCGTCTGGTAGACAAAAACAAACTTCTTCAGAATCATCGCCATACAGCACAGAACGTAGCGCAGCTGTAGTAGCTGCCGTAGCACAAGCACCTGTTGTTAATCCTGTTTTCAATGTAAAGAAATCAGGTACTATTCGCTCAATAGCACGGCGTAATCCATATTTTCCTGTAACATATTCCCAATCCTTGGATAGTAAAGGATGCTTAATGACAAAAACTTTTAATCCTAATTCTTGTGCCGCTTTCACTTTGGTGTCAAATCCTCCCGCTTCGCCACTCTCCTTTGTTAGTATAGCATCACATTCCATACTTTCCATCAATGCCCTTTCTTCGTCAATAGAAGGTAGCACTAAATCGTCATTATATAAAATAATCTGCTCTTTAGGAAAGCCACATTGTATGGCTTTGTTTATACTCTCTTCTCTGTCAAGAATACGGAAGAAAGTACGATGCTTCGTCCAATACTCCTTCAACTTACAAATGGTATTGACACCACTCAAAGCAAGCAGAGTACGGCAACCGCTCGCTTGCAACTGACGCATAGCATCTTCATAGCCATTGCAATAAACTACACCTAATATAGGTTGGGAAAATATACGTTGTAGGCGGATAACCGGCATTTTTGTTTCTTCGATAGCCTTGTGCAAATTCATGGCAAAAGGATGCGCAGCATCAATAATGCAACGTATATCATGGAGCTTGCAGAATGTACTAATCTCATTAGAAGACATAGCACCAAAAAGACACATACCATTATGTATCTTCATATGCTGCAAAGCGCTTTTTGTCGAATAATAAAAGGGCTTTTCTGCCTGTTCGCAAACTTCCACCGCTGTTTTTCCCTCTGTCGTTCCACCAAATATAAGAATCATTGTTTTCCTTTCCTAAAAAGGTGAGTAAAGTGCCCATCGTATAGCTTGCTGAAACCGTTCCGATTGTCGATAGCCTCTCCAACAACAATCATTGTGGTAAGTGTGAGATTATTCTCTTTCAGAATTTTAGCTAAATCTTTCAACTGTCCGCGATAGATGCGTTGCTCCTTCCATGTTAATTTGTAGCATGCAGCAACTGGTGTTTCTGGAGGATAGCCGCCAAAAAGAAGCTTCTTCATCACCTCATCAACAATACTCGCACTAAGGAAAATACACATTGTAGATTGGTGCTGTGCCAGCAAATGCAGTTTCTCCTTATCCGGCATAGGCGTACGTCCCTCACCACGGGTAAGAATAATAGTCTGACATTTCTCAGGAATAGTAAATTGACTTTTTAGCTCTGCTGCTGCAGCAAGAAAGCTACTGATACCTGGCGTGATATGATAGTCCATGCCATACTTGTCAAAGAAAGCCATCTGCTCTTGTATAGCTCCATAGATACAAGGGTCACCTGTATGCAACCTTACTACAAGCTTTCCCTCATCATAAAATCCTTTCATCAATTGAAACTGCTCTTCCAAGTTCATTCCAGCTGATGAACGGACCGTAGCTCTCTCCTTGGCACACAAAGTAAGTTCATGTGGCACAAGACTTCCTGCATATAAAATAAGGTCTGCTCGCTCCAAAAAACGTCTTCCTCTCACGCTGATAAGGTCAGGAGCGCCAGGTCCGGCACCAACAATCTCTATATGTCCTTTTCTTACATCTTTCTTGTTGTCTTCAGCCAAAGCCCATGTATAGTAATACGTAAGACTCTCACATGAGACTCTACCTTTCTGCTTTTCTGCAACAAGTTCTCCTTCATGACTTGCTGACAAAGCAGATGCCTCAGCTACGCCATAACATCCTGTAACCTCAAAAACCTTAATAGAAGGATTGGGAACTTCTATTTTGGCAAGCGTATCAACTGAATAAATCTTCAGAGATGCCCATGGCAAGAGTTTGTCTAATTCCTTTAATGCTTGCTCATCCTTTTTTAGCACAATAGAAGATATGGTTCTAACACTTTCCATAGCAAATCCTGCCTTAGTAATATCCTTGACAATTTCTTGCGCTGCCATGGAAGGAGTATTTTTTTGACACCCCATACCAAGATTTAGACAAGGAGGATAAAACTGAACAGTCCTAATATCTCCAACATGATATATACGTGGTGACACTATGATAAGCAGTTGAAAACCTTTCCCACTATTGCTCAGTTCTTGTTGCTTAACAGTAAAATCGTGAATATCATGAAAAACGACAACATGCTTTGGACAAGATTTTTCCAACTGCTCTGTTCCCTCATCACTGTAGTCAAGCAGCAAGGCCGTTGGCTGCTTATTGACGAAAGTAGCAATCGCTCTATTCATCTCTTCGTGTAACAGAGACTTAGTCTTCCAACCAAATTGACGCCCTATGGTGTCAAGGGGCCACAGTCCTGTATTGTCGCTTTGCGTTGTTATCACAGCTTCACCGCCAGTAATGTTAGCAATACGCCTTGCCAATTCATTAGCTCCACCAATATGCCCGCTTAAGACAGGTATGACAAATCGCCCTGTAGAGTCAACACACACTACTGCAGGGTCGGTATATTTATCCTTGATATATGGAATAATTTTCCTGACACATATTCCTAAAGCACCGATAAAGACGATGGCCTCGCCTTCAAAACTTAGATTTTCTTTCCTTATTGTTTCAGCAAGTCTGTTTCCAGTCTCGTTGACAGTCTCAAACTTTATCATTTCGCTCTTAATATAGTAATGGGATTATTGTTGTCTACAGTTATAGTGTGTACGGCTTCTGCCTTTAGTCCAAGTTCTTCTGTAATTGTAATGAAATTACATTTACTCGTCTCACTAACCGAATTGAACACAATACATCCTGATGGTGCCAACAATCTCTTGGCCTTCAAGAGAAGTTCTTTCATCTTTCCTCCATAGCCACCTAAGAATATTGCGTCTGGTGCTACCAATTGTGATGTATCAACAACGCAGAAGTCTCCAATTATTGCTTTGATACCTGGAGTATGAAATTTCCGTGCATTCTTCATCATTAGTTCTTTACATTCTGTTCTTATTTCGAACGCCGTAACATGCAGATGCGGATATGCTATTTTAGCTTCAACACTTACACTGCCGGTACAGAAACCTACATCCCATAAAGATTGTTTATCTGCCAGGTTCAAAGCTGCAATAGAAGCTAATCTGATGGGCATTTTTGTTATCATCTTGCTTCTTCCGTCAAGCAGAAAAAATTCGTTGTCTTCTATTCCTGTATGCTGTCTTCTGAGAAACTTCTGTTCTAAAATGACACAATTGGGCACATTGTATTCTTTGCTGCTGTCATATATCCCTATGTGTTCAGCCTCTTCATTTCCAAGACTTTCGCCAACATACATTTGATAATTGTCATAGCCGAAGTCGCACATTCTCTTCCAAATCTCATGCGGAGTTTTCTTTTTGTCTGTAAGACAACCTATCAGCCTCTCGCCTTTGATAAGAGCTTCGTCAAATCTGTCCCATGACCTACCTGTCAAGGATACGGCACACATGTCATGATATGCCATATTCAACCTGTGTGCCAGCATTTGAAGAGAGTTAAAAGCAGGATAAACCTTTAGCTCAATATTTGGAAACACTCTTTTTATCGTATTGGCAAAACCATAGAATAAAGGGTCGCCAGAGGCAAATATAACAATATTGTTGAATTTCTCGTATTGCTTCAATATCCGGTTAATAGGCACCGTAATGTCAATCCATACAGCATCAGGAGGCAAAAGACTCGCTACAATCTCATGATGTCTTCTTCCACCAGAGAAAATATGCCCACTTGCAATAAGCCGCATTACCATAGGTGGTAACCATTGGCGGTGACTATCTGACAAACCAATTACGCTACATTTATACATCTCTTCCTGGCTTTAATAGTTTTGCGTCATCAAAGGCTAAAACACTGTTTACAAGCGTTGCCGCAAGATTGCTTCCACCTTTTCTGCCGGCAATAATGATTTTAGGAATACCTATCATAGCTTTAGCTGCTTGCTTGCTCTCCTCTACATGCACAAATCCTACAGGAGCAGCAATAATTCCAGAAGGCTTACATATTCCTTTTCTTATCATGGCACATAGTTCGAGCAAGGCTGTAGGGGCATTACCAAAGACATACAACGCATTCGGATATTCTCTTGCAGCAAGCCGCATACCAGCTTGAGCACGAGTAATGTTCTGCTCTTTTGCCATCTCAACAGCACGAGAATCATTAATATAGCAAACCGTTGTGATGCCAAGACGCTCCAAAGCCTTTTTTCGTATTCCAGCTGCCACCATAGATACATCCGTTACGATTGTTTTTATCAGGCCACACTCTACCTTGTTATATAGGATAGCGGTAGCTTCATCATCCATCCACAGCAAGTTTTCCATGTCAAAATCGGCTGTGGTATGTATGGCATGCAACATAGGCCAAAGCTTCCATACGGGAATGTCGGGATTCTTCAATTCGCCTTTTATTGTATGGAAAGACTTTATCATAATATGTTGTCCTATCTTGCAGTTTTCATCTTTATCGCTATCTTGATAATAACCTCGTGGCGTAATGAAAGTTCCATTCCAATTATACGACTGGCTATTGCCTATGATGACAACAGTAAACATATCCACTTCCTCTGGATCAAAATCCTCCAAATTTTCAATCTTTATGTTCTGGTCTTTGCGCCCTGCCTGTCTTACAAACCCTATGATATTATCTTTGCTTCTATATTTTAAAAACAGCTCTTTCAGCCTGTACAACTGCCAGTATCTACCATTACTTTTAGGGTTATATACAGCTGTAATAAAATCAGCTTCAGCAGCCGCTTTTATTCTGCTTTCTATCACTTTCCATGGGGTCATCAAATCGCTCAAGGAAATAACGCAAAAGTCGTGTCCCATAGGAGCACCGAGCAGCGATGCCGCCTTCTGAAAAGCACTGATACCAGGAAATGCTACAATCTCTACATCTGAGTTGCGCTCTTTCTTCATCTCGTATATCAGTGGAGCCATACCATAAATTCCGGCATCGCCACTGGAAATGACACATACCGTATTACCTTTCTCTGCGTAATGGAAAGCCATTTCTGCGCGTTCCTTCTCCTTCTTCATACCCGTATCAACGCACAAAGCATTCTCTGCAATAAACTTTTCTATAAACTGAAAGTAATATTTATATCCCACTATTACATTACTGTCGGCAACTGCCTTGATTACAGCAGGCGTTATATCAGCAGCCGTCCCAGGTCCTATGCCAGCTACATATATCTTCATATCAGTCATTGAATTTAAGGGTCATACTTATCATAACGGATCTTCCAGGATTTATTGTAGAGAAGTTAGAGTTCCAGTAAGATGTGTCTCTTTTGTTGAACACATTGTCTATACCTATTCCCGGACTTACAGTTATCTGTTTCAACTTGAAAGAGTGTCTCGTCATAATATCCCATTGCTGGAATTTCGGGGCATAGCCATAAGTGCTTGAAAATCTGCGTCCTTGAACATGTCCGTTTATTTGAGCGTTGAAATGATAAATACCCCAGCTATGGTCCCATGTAGCATTGAAAAACGCCACATTCCTTACACTTTTGTCCACTGGAGTCTCGGTTATATTATATTTTTGTGTCTTCTTATTGAGGGTTACAGTCTTGGCTTTTGAGTCGCAGAATGTATAACTTGTCGAGACCGCAAATCCATAAGGCAGCAATAGTTTCAAGTTGGCAGAAATGCCCTTTACAGTAGCCTTATCTATATTGTCGCGTTGGCGGATGGTCGTCCAACCATCGTTATAGAGTGCCAACAGCTTTTCATTGGCATCAATCTCTTCTTGTGTCATGGTGCGATAATTGATCATGTTGCGTATATTATTGATAAATCCACTTACGCCAACGCTTAACCAATTGCATGAATATTCCAAGTTGGCATTCCAAAATCTGTTTTTCTCTGCCTTTAACAGAGTATTGTTAATCGTATAGCGTGCAGATGTCTTGGCTTGGTCTGTAGCATAAAGCTGCGAGAGAGTCGGAGTACGATAACCCTCAGCATAGCTGATTCTTGCACGGAATCCGCTGATATGATAAAACAGTGCAACATTAGGGGTAATGTTGCTGCCGAAACTTTGGTTATAAGTGTACCTAAGCCCTACAACACCTTCCAATCCGTTAACAATCTGCACCTCATCCTGTGCGAATACATTACAGGTGTAAGTGCTTTCCTTGTCTATATGGTCTGATGCACTCTTTAAGCTTTCTTGTTCCATTTCCAAGCCAGCCGACAACTTGTTCCACTCGTTAAGTCTAAATATGCCTTTCAGCGTCTCATTGATATAACGAGTTTGCTTGCGTGTCTCATCATAAGCCTCTTTTACAGTTGTTTGCCAATAGTCATAGGCTGACTTAAA
This sequence comes from uncultured Prevotella sp., assembly GCA_937907705.1. Classification (GTDB taxonomy): domain Bacteria; phylum Bacteroidota; class Bacteroidia; order Bacteroidales; family Bacteroidaceae; genus Prevotella. The sequence goes on from CALCVP010000041.1 coordinate 12,701, forward strand.
ATTGTCCATATACACATCAAGATACAAGTGTGTGTTCTTGGTAGGTATCCATCTTGTGCCAGCTCCGATACTGTATGTTTTGTGGTGCATGTCGTATGTATAAGCCTGTTTGGATGTATATGTGTATTTTTTCTCGCCCGTTTCCTTGTCTATAGTAGTCTTCTGAGTATAGTAACTGGCATTTCTGTCGCGTGCTGTCTTATAATCATATAGATTGCCTTTGACGTAGACATCCAGTTTATCGTCAAATCGCCACTCCAATCTCTTGTTGACATTATCTGATTTGAAAGCTTGCGACATAGGTCTGCCTGTTAGTTTAGCAACAGACTCGTCTCCTTCCATAAACTCTTGATAGTTATTTACCTGCCAATTGTCTGCCTGCCGGTGGTTGAAGCTTGTGTAGCTTGAGAATTTTCCTTTAGTAAAATCAACATTAATATCTTGGTCAAGCCTTCCTTTGCTCATTACCTTCGTGCTACTCGTAGCATCCAACATATTCTTGCTGTTGTCGGTTATGATGTTGATAACTCCGGCTATGGCGTTACTGCCATATAAAGCACTTGCCGCTCCTGACAATATCTCTATCCGCTTAATGTTGTCAATACTAATTCTATTCCATCTGTCGTCACCAGACAGGCGTTTTCCATTTTCAAGAATAAGCATATAGTCATCGCTTACTCCATTGAAGTTGACAAATGTTCCCATACCGTTGGTTTGAACAGTAATGTTTGTTGTCAACTTGGCAAGAGCCTCTTGCAGACTGGTAACATTAGCATCCTTTAGTTCTTTTGCAGAGATAACTTTTACCTCCACTGGTGAGTTTTCTGCCTTGTGATAGGTTCCTGTTCCAGTTATAATAACAGGATTTAAAGTATATTCTCTTGTCGTTTTATCCTGTGCTATAACAAGTGTTGGAAGAACTGCCGCTATCGGCAACAAAAATATTTTCTGCATTATTGTCTATTTGATTAGTTTATAATATTTAGGCGTATAATGAGGAAGTAGTTCTGGATGGAAAGCCTTCACAAAATCGGCAAGCAAGAAATGTGGCTGTACACCAGCAAGCTCTCGATAAGGCGTTTGGCTCAAGTCGCAAAACACCACACGTTTATTCTTAAAGGCATCCATCGTAGCATAGCGTGTGTCTTCACCGGCAAGGTTCTGAAGGGTATAGTTTCCATCTGAAGAGCCATCGGTTTGCCAGAAATCCGCATGAATACCCTTTGCATAGACCGTCTCAAAGTCAAGGGCTACACCTCCAGACTCTTTGTTATTCTTCATGATATAATCGGCTCCCGCATCCTTGAATATCTGTGCCATATAGCTTTTACCGCCTACTATATACCACCCATCGCGTAACTGTCTGCCACTGATTACCGTAGGTTTCATCTTTGCACTTGTACAGGTCTTCTCCACCTCGTCTTTCAGTGTATTGTATTTTCTTTCTATATCTGCAAACACAGCATTTGCCCTTCTCGTCTCTCCTGTAAGTAGCCCGACAAGCTTTATCCATTCAGCCTGTCCCAAGGGGTTGGTTTCTTTGTATCCATGATGAAACACAAGCGGTATATTACACTCTTTCAGAGCCTCAAAGCCACCATATTTGCTTGCACTTACAAGAATATAATCCGGTTTGATACGCATTACAGTCTCAAGATCAAAGTTTCCCTCTTTGCCAATCTCTGCTGTCTTTCCGGTCTCTAACTGGTCTATCATCTTTAATGAGAAAATATGCCGCAAAGAGTTGATGCCTACGATCTTGTTTTCCAGTCCGAGTATCTCAAAATTTCCGAGTTGCAGCGCTGTGGTACATATAAAGCGTGAAGAAGATTTTCTAATGACAATATGTTGAGGCTTAGCGGTTTTCACAGCTGGGTCGGGATTGGATACGGTTACATGTATGCCATCTTTCCCGTAGTCTACTTTTAGACCTTTGGCATACTTGATTTTGATGGTATCACTATAGTTGCCAGCACGCAAGAGGATTGAATCTTGAGCATGAAACAGCTGGTCGGCAACAAGCAGTCTACTACTGTCTTGAGCCGTAGCACAAGAAGTGAGTAAAGCCACAAGAACGGCAATAAAGCATAAATTTCTCATATATATCTATAAACGGCAAATAGGCACGCATAGGAGACTTTTCCCCCCTACACGTTCCTATTATATTATAATAGTAAGATGTTTGAACACTAAAGAAAATGCTTACTCCTCTGGATACATTGAGTGATAAGCATCTTCAAGCAGCTCTGCATTCTTAGTGTGGTTAATCCATATTTGGCGGATTGTAGGAAGTTCGAGCAGCCCCAATGGATTTCCGTTAGTCTTTGGCACTATAGAAGTAAATCCGTTATGAGCAAAGAACTCATACCAACTGTTGTCCTCGCTTGTAGGTTCACTTGCATCCCAATACTCGTTGCCTACTCCTGCCATATCGTTGTGAGCATGGTCACCTGCGATAGACATAAGGGCGTGGAGACGTATCTCGCCAGAAGTCTTTCCATTAAGAGACATACGAGAAAGCACATTCTGCTTGTAGTTATTTTTCATATCTACAGTTCCTACATAATAGTTTTTACTGTAAACTTGCAGGGCATTTTCAAGTTGAGTATAACGCACGTTAGCCTTAAAAGAGTCGTAATTGTCGGGATTACCGTGTCCCATAAAAGCTACAACACCCTTTGCTGCTTCCTCTTTATAGAGATCGTTAAGCAATTTGGCTACGTCATCTACCTCTTCCTGATTGTTGAGTAATGGCATACCCAAGTAAATCTTCGCTTCCTTCAAATATTCATCATCAAGATGGGCATCGCTTACATAGCCGTTGTTCGCAAATTTCTTTACCGCAGCTACAACGTTGGCAAATTCCTCGCCGGGAATAACCTGTAAACTCTGTACATAAACAGTGTTGTACTTGGCAGCACCAATAGCGTGAAGCAGATAGCGTGGCTCATAGTAGTCGCGTTTCTCGCCATGTTCACCAGCACTTGCACGATTGATACAAATGTCGGATGAGAAGCAGAAGTAAACATCTGCATCAGGAAAAGCCTGCTCGTAAGCCTCTTTGGTCTTGTCAAAGGCTGCAAAGGCATTGGTCCATGTTGATCCAAACGCTACAAGAAGCACGGCTTTGTCCTTACCAGACTTGGCCTTTTGTGCCTTTACTATTCCGTCGTTGTAAGAATACTCAGAGATGACATTCTGTTTAGTGTCATTGTCATCATCATCGCACGCTGCGAAACTCAGTACAGCGAGCAACATCATCAGGAAAATCTTAATCTTCTTCATTGTTGTTGTTTTTGTTTTGTTTATAATAATGATTTGTCAGCTTCTTTCCTTTATTAAACTTGACAGCAAACGATGCATAGACAGTAGTTCCACCGGTTGTCGTGCCCAGATGATAAGGGTGCATTGTGGTATCCTTATAGTTCAGAATATTGTCTATTCCCATTTCAACTTTATAAGACAACGGCGCATTGACCTTGCCAAAATCGTGTGTAGTATTGATACGCCATATTTGAAAATGCTTGCCATTTCCATTGTTTTCATAATAACGCTTACTGCTGCCACGTGTAGAGAGATTTATACCAAGTCTGTATGCTGCGCAAAACCTGTGGCCATAGATAAACGAGGCATTCCATTTATGGTGCGCCATACCGTCTATTACCACTTTCTTCATTCTGTTGTGATCCGTATCATACATGTTTGCCTTGGTATCAAGATAGCTGTAATTGGCAGTAAGGGTCAGTTCTTTCGTGATATTATAGGCCATATTCACATCTACGCCATAAGTCTTGGCGTTTTCCATATTCATATATCTTCGTGCCGTTACCTTACCGCTGCCATCACCTAAATAGCCAGTGGTAACATCTTTAGGCAATTCGTCTACTGGCACATTTACAAGGGTTATCATGTCATTCAGCTTATTCAGATATCCTGTAACAGAGAATGTAAATATGTCATTGCGGTATTCTATGCTTGCGCTGAGATAATTATTTGTCTGAGGCTTCAATGATGTATTGCCCATATTAAAGAATGTAGTAGATCCCATCACATGCAGATACCTGTAATATAGCTCTTTAACAGTTGGCGACTTGAAACCCTGACTCCATCCCAAGCGAAAGCGGAAATCACCCCAACTCGCCATTGCACTTATCTTTGGCGTAAGGTACAGTCCGTATTTAGAGTTGTCTACCAGTCTGGCTCCTGCTGTAATGTTAAGCCATGAAAACGCATTGAACTCATCTTGAGCATATATAGCCGATGTGTTGTCATCAGCACTGCCGTCGGCTGTTCTCATTGGAGCCTTCAGATAATCGTATCTGTATTCAGCACCTACATTGAGTGTATTGCTGTAAGGCAAGTGAAACACCCCTTTAAGCATTGCCATCATTCGCTGTTGGTCAGCTTGTAGACGCTCTTGCCCAGAAAAAAACGGCACACCATGTTCCAGTTCACCATCAATATACGCATCTTCGTATGTCTTGCTCGTATAATGATAATAATAGGCATGCTTGTTCCAGTCTATATCAAGCGATACATAGTCTTTTTTCTTCCTGTTTGTGAACAGCTTTCCACCTATTGATGCCGAGGCGTTGCGGTAGAGCAAGTCGTATGTGTACACATCACACGAAGCATAGTTGCCATTAGTAGGGCGATTGATTATCTTTCTGTAAAATGAACCTGCGGCATACAAGTCCAAATCCTTCAAGGGAGAATAGGCAAGCCGCTCACTCAATTGCCAATTGGTAAACTTGTTGACAGTCTTGTTTCTTGAATCCGTCAGCACGTGGCCTTCGGCATACTCACGGCTTGTGTTTTGCCAGCCATCATTGTGTTGTAACTGAAATCCTGTATACGCCTGCACTTTGCCTATTCTCACGCCCAAGCCATTGTGCTGACGCACATCGTTAAAACGGCCATAGCGTGTAGTATTCTCAAGAAGCAGTCCCTCAGTATTGTGTTTCTTCGTGATGATGTTTACCACTCCTGCCATTGCATCAGACCCATAAAGGGCCGACTGTGCCCCTTTTACTATCTCTATTCTTTCAATATCGTGAGGGTCAATCAATCCAAGATCGTTTTCACCACCATTGTCGCCATGGATTCTCTTGCCGTCAATGAGTATAAGGATATAATTGTTGCCAAGCCCACCAAGCTGTACCTTGCTACCCATATCGCCCTCATTGAATGAGAATGACGCCGTGAGTCCTTCAAGAATATCCTCAATGGATTTGCCACCATAGCTCTCAATCATCTTCCTTGATATGACTTCTGTCTGTACAGGCACATTCTTCAGCAAATGTCCTGTACCTGTAGCAGTTACCACAACCTCTTGAAGAGCCTTTCCGTCAACAACATCCCTTCCTTCTTTGTTGTCAGAATGTTGTGCATAAGCATGATTACTATATGCGTTTACCGCAATAGCAAGTAAAATAATATTCTTTTTCTGCATAATTAAGATGGACTCCTATCCTGGGAGCTTCATTATCTATCCTTGATAAATTTGGCAGGTATTCTGGCTTTTCGCTACGCCAACGCCTTCCCGGAAGATGCGAAACCGCATGAGGTTTCATTCCAGTGGCAGTCATGTTGGTGCATATAATGCGAATTACAGCTGCAGGAACAGCTCAAGTCTCTCACTTGATTCCCTTGCACAGCAGACATTTCCTTCATAAATATATAATTAAGGTATATGTCCAAAACTGTTTCCAAATCAGTTGCAAAAGTAATATATTTTTTCTTTTCTACAAAATTTAATAAGTTTAATTTAAGGTAATCTGTTGGCAGCATTTAATAAAGTCCATGCAATATGTAAAATATTCGCACCTGTTTCCATGTAGTGTGCAAGCAGAATATTTTACAATTAGAAATCACGAAATAGACAAAAACAAGACGGTTTTGCGGTATCAGTAGCCACTTCAAGCAGCTATTCACATACAAATCCATTGCTTTTAAGGGGCAGAAGCAGCGTTTTTAGCCCATAAAAGCAATGTTTTACTCTCTTAAGCCTGTGGTTTAAGAGGGCTAAAGCATAGGTTTACAAAAATAAAGCACCGCTTTACACATATCAGAAACTGCACATTGTTTACAAATATCACGTTAACAATCTGATTAACAATGAATTATTCTTACACACAAAAACTATGATTATTTCGTTCTAATCATAGCTTTACGCAAAGCAAAGGCAGTTTTAAGGCATTAAAAGTTTTATTTTTGTAAACAAACAAGAAAGTGTGCAATTCCATTTATTCAGTACTTCTCATATATTTTTAATTTGAAGTTCATGAGATTCTGTTTATCTTTCACACCCGCCGCTTATTGTCTCAACCAACTACATTCCGCACACCAATTGCTAAGATATATTAAAAAAATAGGATATCTTAAAAAGAATGAGTAATTTTGTAAGAATAATAAGAAGTAATAAAATATAACAAGTCAAAGGACTTGTTATAAAAAACAATAAAGAAAACATTAAAATATGCCATTAAGAATTCCTGATAAATTGCCCGCTATTGATATATTGAAACACGAAAACATTTTCGTAATGGACAATTCGAGAGCGCATACACAAGACATTAGGCCTCTGAAAATAGTTATACTTAATCTCATGCCAATTAAAATTACTACAGAAACGGACTTGGTAAGGCTACTGTCCAATACACCGCTTCAATTAGATATAACCTTCATGAAATTGAAAAGTCACACGCCTAAGAATACGCCTATTGAACACATGAAGATGTTTTATAAAGACTTCGACCTCTTAAAAGACCAAAAATTCGATGGCATGATTATTACAGGAGCTCCCGTGGAGAATTATGCCTTTGAAGATGTAAACTATTGGCAAGAGATTACATCCATCTTTTCATGGGCAAAAAATCATGTTACCAGTACGCTTTATATCTGTTGGGCAGCACAAGCAGGACTTTATTTTCATTATGGAGTGCCCAAATATGGGCTTAGCCAAAAGATGTTTGGCGTATTCAAGCAAAAGCCTCTTTATCCATTATTACCTATTTTCCGTGGATTTGACGACTACTTCTACATGCCACACAGCAGGCACACAGAAATCAGATATGAAGATATTGCACAACATAAAGAACTAACACTCATTTGCAAATCAGAAGAAAGCGGTGTAGGCATCGTAATGGCGCGAGGAGGCAGGGAATTCTTTATCACTGGCCACATGGAATACTCACCCTATACACTGGATAAGGAGTATAAACGCGACAAAGACATCAGAGACGATGTAAGCATGCCCAAAAACTATTATCGGGATGACAATCCTGACAATGAGCCGGAAGTAAGGTGGCGTGCACATGCAAACTTATTCTTTAGCAATTGGATAAACTATTATGTTTATCAAGAAACCCCATTTGACATTACTAAAATCGGATAATAGACCTTAGGTCCACACATTGAATGACTAATATAAACTCAACGCCAAAGAGCCCAAGACCACTTGAACTGTTGGCTCCAGCAAAGAATTTGGAATGTGGTATTGCTGCCATTGATTATGGAGCTGATGCCGTATACATAGGTGCCAACAGATTTGGAGCAAGGGCTGCAGCAGGTAATTCTGTTGAAGATATATCGCAGCTATGCAAATATGCTCATCAATATAGCGCAAAAGTATATGTTACTGTCAATACAATTTTATATGACAATGAAACAGAAGCTACACAGCAACTTATACAACAGCTCTATGAAGTGGGAGTAGATGCTATCTTAGTTCAAGATATGTCTGTATTAGAGATGACACTTCCCCCCATTGCATTACATGCCAGTACCCAAACTGACAACCGCACAAGTGAGCGCGTAAAACAACTGTCGGCATTGGGATTTAGCAGAGTCGTGCTGGCCAGAGAACTGTCAGTAGAAGAAATTGCTGACATACACCACAAGCAACCTAACGTAGAACTGGAAGTATTTGTACACGGTGCACTCTGTGTAAGCTATTCTGGTATCTGTTATGCTTCGCAATACTGTTTTAACAGAAGTGCCAATAGAGGCGAATGTGCACAATTCTGTCGCATGAAGTTTGATTTGGTAGATGCTGACGGCAACTGCTTGGAACACCAACGCCATCTGCTGTCGCTCAAAGATTTGAATCAGTTAGATGCGTTGGACGAATTAGCTGAGGCTGGTGCTACTTCATTTAAAATAGAAGGAAGGCTAAAAGACATCAATTATGTAAAAAATGTAACCGCAGCTTATAGTGAACAACTGAACAAATTAGTAGACCAATATCCAGACCTTTACTGTCGTGCATCATTAGGCAGATGTACATATACATTCAAGCCTAACCTAAGTAAAACTTTCAACCGTGGCTTTACACACTATTTCCTGCATGGTAGGCAACCGGATATAGCCTCCTTTGACACGCCAAAGGCTATGGGTGAATTTGTAGGAAACGTGAAAGAAATAAGAGGTAGCTCATTTAATGTAGCAGGCACGGCCTCATTTGCTAACGGAGACGGTCTTTGCTTTATCAATGACGAGCACCAGTTAGAAGGCTTTAGAGTAAACAGAGTAGAAGGTAATAGGATTTTCCCTTTAAAGATGCCCATACATCTACGCCATGGCAAAGCACTCTACAGAAATAATGATCAGAAATTAGAATGTATTTTATCCAAGAATGGAAGTAAGCGTAAAATAGATATTATACTTACACTTAAAGAGATAGAAGATGGCTTTGAACTAAAGCTTCAAATAAAACAAGGATTAGAGACTACTGCATTGCTGAAAACAGAAAAGCAAAAAGCCCTGAAACCACAGCAAGAGAATTTAATAAAGCAATTATCAAAATTAGGAAATACGCCCTTTGCTTGCAGTAAAGTCATACTGACATGTAACAACCCTAAAGAGCAGTTCAATTTCTTCATACCATCCAGCTTATTGGCTAAACTGAGACGACAGGTAGTAGAAGAGATGTTGCAGCTATTAGAAAAAAGAAAAGAAGGTATACAAAGAATAGCGGCAGGAAATAGTATATCAATGGTAAATCCGCTCTATCCAATGCAATATCTATACAATGTTTCCAATAAGAAAGCAAAACATTTTTATGCCAATCATGGACTAAGCGGCATAGCAAATGCTTTTGAAATAAAACGGCCTCCGAAGCCACTCATTATGCAATGTAGATACTGCATCAGATATGCATTAGGCTACTGTGTAAAGCATGGAGGGATGACACCAAAATGGAAAGAACCTCTCTATTTACGCTTAGGAGATGGTAAACGATTTAATTTAAAATTTGATTGTAAGCACTGTCAAATGAATATATACGCTGATTTATAAAAATAAGCGGGAGCTAAATATATGTATCTAGCTCCTTTAATAAGAATAGTTCTGCTGTCATAATAAAAACGATTATACATTATCATGATGTCTCTTTATTTCCGCAACAAAAAGCATTGTACATTTCTACATGGAAAAAGAAAATGGCATTGTATGTTGTTATTTTTAATAGTAATGAATATTTTCATGCTGAGCAGTTGTTATTATGACAAGGAACAAAAGCAGCATAGAAACACTTCTTCCTGCAAAACGCAAAAAGATTCACTGTCATTTGTCAATAAACACCACTATACGATTAACTATAACTTTATTGTAAAAAGCAATTCTCTGTCATTGCTTGTTCAACAACCTGAAGAATTTATCAATAAATTACCTACTAATAACATCCATGTGAACAAACATGACAGATTAGTAGTAGCAGACATACGTATTATACCGACTGACCCAAAAGACTCTGTTTGGATACAAGTAGCACGAGATCAGCACACATTCGGGTGGATACATGAGTCTCAATTATTAGTTTCAGTAATGCCTGCTGACCCTATTTCGCAATTTATTGCTATCTTCTCAGATACTCATCTGCTCATATTCCTTATCATTATCAGCATTATATCTGTTACATACTTGATGCGAACTATTTATCGGAGAAACGCTAAAATTGTTCATTTCAATGATATAGCATCTTTCTACCCCACTCTTTTGGCATTATTAGTGGCCATTGCGGCCACCCTATATGCAAGCATACAAATGTTTGCGCCTAATATATGGCAGGAATTTTACTATCACCCTACGCTCAATCCTTTTAGTGTACCTATCATTTTATCTGTTTTTCTACTATCGATATGGGCTATGCTAATTATAGGATTAGCGGTAATAGACGTTATTAGACATCAGCTAACACCCAGTGATGGCATTCTTTATTTAGCAGGTTTGGCAGGTGTCTGTGCCATTAACTATATTGTCTTTAGTATCACCACCTTATATTATATAGGATACATTATATTGATACTCTATATTTATTTTGCAATACATACCTATCTACGCCAATTGCACAGCAACTATATCTGTGGAAACTGCGGTGCATTAATGAAACATAAAGGGAAATGTCCGGTATGTGGAACGATAAATCAATAGCTAATTCTATTTTAACTGAAGGCGATTTTTAGGATACACATTAACAATTCTGTATTACCCTCTATATGGCACTGCAAAGGTTGTAATTATCCTTGATAACCTGCAACTATTGAGCATCCCTATAACGCTGAAACTTTTTGAGCATAATCGAGTAATAGAAAAACATTGTTGCTTTTCTCCTACTTCCGTTTTCCAACTTCTCACGCTACCGTACATGCAGTTCCACATACAGCCGTTATTTTGGATGCCATTCAAGATATGAACCTATGAATGTTGGATAGTCTGCGTCTCGTAACTTCTATGACGAAGCTGCTCTTTCCATTATTAGAGAACCACTGACCCTCCGATACCCTTTGACATACCCCCATCGCATAGCATCACACTCATTGATGCCACATCGGATAAGATTCCGTATCCTTGCCTTGGGAAGTTTCCAAACCTTCCATATACACATGCGGATGCGTCATCGCAGCCAACCATCAGTTTTCATGAGCAGACGTTTCATGTTGATTAAGTGATAAATACCTATGCCGAGCATACCAAAAACGAGTGTTGAGGAAGAAAATATTCTACCTCGACACTCGTGCATAATGTCAGAGATTACCTTTTTTGCAACATACTTTAATTGCAAACTCGCTTTATGTCACAATATTCTATGTACAAGAAGTAAACTAAGTCTATCAGTGCTGCCATGATTGTTGTTCCACTAACTATTGTTATACTTTCGGAATTTATAAACCCGATGACGCACATTATAATTACAAAAGCATCAATAACTTTGTTTCCAAAAGGTTTATTCTTATAATATTTACATAGATATACAAAGAACGCAAATGAACAGAATAGTGTAATTAGTGACAATACAATTTTTCCATTTGAATATCCAATATAAGAGAGACTACATATAAATGCAGTAATAGATACCTTGTCTAAAATACTTAGAAATATCTTCAACGTATTCATATATTCGTGTTAGTAATTGGAATTCCAATAAAGAGCACTATTTATTGTAAGATCTGCTGTCAGTAACAATTCTTCTTTTTGATTTTTCGAAACATTTGAATTGTCAATCAGAATACTCAAATCTTTTGAGTAATTCTCTATCTGACTATCACTAAGCGTTGAACATTTTTTATACAACTTTACGCTATAGTCACGATATAAATTGACTTCTGCATCTTGTAAGTAACAGTTTGTTTTTAAATAATTACACTGCTCATTAATGAAATCATCATTTACAGGGTTCAATTGATATTTCTTCGATATAGAACAAATAGATTTTATTTGGTTAATAATAGCTGACTTGATAACTGCATTATCTAAGGCTTCATCATACTTACCTATTGAATGTAGATACTCTACTATATCTTGATACATTAAATCATAGTCTACACTGCCATTAGATATATAATATTTGTCTTTATTTTTGCATAGTTCCGTCATCATACGATTGTGATAATATCCGATAGAATCTTCGTTTGAGACGACATACACCAATTGAGGTTCAAAGTTATCACTTGATACTACTCGTGTACAAGCTTTAGAACATAGGGCATTCGCTGCTCCTGATGCTAAAAAAGTACAAACATAAGGCCCTACTCTTCCTCCGATGAAAGTTCCTAATACAGCAGTTGCAGGACCACCTAAAGATCCGGCAGCGCCACCAACCCACCTTCCGATACCTGCACCAGCAGCCCAACCAGCAGCATCAGCAAGCCCAACAACTCCACCAGTAAAGAAGGCACCTCTTGTCTGGACTGATGGATATTTTTCATTTAACATATCAATCGAGTCAATAAGAGCTTTTATTGCTATTTTTTCTTGAGGAATATATGGTTCTGTATATGTCTGAATGTCTTGATTATTAGAAGAACAGGATGAAATGAGGAACACACAACACAACAGAACAAGAGACATAGTTGTTTTTTTTAGAGTCATAATCATGGAATTTGCATAAAGTTAATAATCCTACTCATATAGCTTTTCGGCATCCGCTCCTTTATTCACACATGTGAGCTGTCTGCTCAGCACGAAACTCTGGCGCCTTTGAGATTTCATATTGTAAAATTACAGTGTTTTGATATCTCTACCAAATATTAACTATCATCCAAAAGTATGATATTCAACTTTGACTAAAAGAATCATTCTTTAGTATGATAAAATTCATTTATTTTTAGTATCTTTGCCTACATTAACCTTTATAGCTCATGTTAGATGTAAATAGTCTCTTCTCCAACCACGCTATCTCAGAAGATTATGAAAGCACTGTAGATGCAACATTAATAATAAATGTCATTGATGCTTCATTTCGTTTGAGCCGTTTGAGTACTTTTGCTATCGACTTCGATAGTCACAAACTAATATACCAGTCTGAGCATCTTCCCTTTATTGATGAGTCAACCACTACGGACATACAAAGGGATTGTATCAATCCTTACTGGTCACTCATTTCAGAAGAGACATTGGAAAAACTGCTCATCATTCAAAAAAATTATCTTTTGTCCGGCAAAGAGTTGTCTGTAGAAGAGTATATAAATCATGTATGCACTATTGATTATCCGATTATCCTTCGTAATCACGAGCTCTTTATTACCCAGAAGTTCACTCCACTAACTATGCGCAGCGATGGAATCACAAAGATTGGCATATTCACCATCAACTACTCAAACAAGAAGGAAATTGAGAGTTCCATAATTGCCCCATCGGGCAAGAGGTTCAGCTTCAACTTCGATAAACAGAAATTTGTAGAATATGCCCCCGGTGTTACTCTCAGCTTTGCTGAAAAAGCCATCCTTCACCGTGTAAGGATGGGAATGACTAACGAAGAGATAGCCAATAGCTTGCATATCTCCATCAACACCGTAAAGACCCACAGAATGCGTATCTTCAAAAAGCTGCATGTTGACACCATCACTGAAGCATTGACAGTAATTGGAAACTATCTGTAACAAGAAATTCACATGTACCGTCTCTTCGACAAGTTGCATGCGAGTTCTATGAGTGAGGCTATGACCTTCGCATAGAATTACGACCAGTATAGATGCTGGCTGTACTTTAATAAACGAGTCTCAAGACTGGGAGAAGCTACTCTACATGATGGATTCCACCACAATAACGCTCTTTGACAACATACTAAAACGTGGCGGGCTGCATCCGAAATTAGGCAAGAAGAAAGGTGGCTTGAAAGTGCATACGGTAATGAAGTACCATGCCGGCGTGGTAATGGTGGTGCAGCTCACCTCCGCTGTAAAACACGACCATTACCAGCAGAAAGAAGTGCATATACCTAAAGAGACTCTACTTTGGCAATGAATCGTGGCTATGTCGATATCGCACAATTTCAACGTTGTACAGAAGAGGGCGTCTGCCACGTGACAAAAATGAAGAAAAGCCTTAAGTATGAGGTACTTGAATTCATTACGTATGTCAATGCAGAGGGATTGGTAATATAACACATATTAATTAGAAAATACGTTTTACAAGAGGGAAACTCATCCATGAGGCACGAAGGGTGGAGATATTTTACGAGGAAAAGAAACCTGTTGTATTTTTGACCAACAACTTTGATTTTACGGTTGAGGACATTGCTGAAATCTACCGCCTAAGGTGGGACATCGAGTCGTTGTACAAACAGCTTAAACTGAACTTCCCGCTTCATTTTTCTATAGAGGCAGCGTCACGCCATACAAATACAAACTTGGGTAATCCTAATTGCTATCTGCTGATAACGGTTCTGTCAAGAAGCACCAAGAGACATTGTGCATTCTCGCAAGTTGTTACCATGATACGACCCATGCTTATGTATTACGTTGATTTTATCGCATTCATGAAAAATCCAGAAAAACTTGGAATGATTTCCTTCAAAAAGAACCTCCAGAACCAAGCCTTTTCGATTAAGGGGGCTTACTTTGGAAAAATAAACCCCGAAGTTCTATTTTACGGGACTTCGGGGAGAATATTTATATTCTTTAAAGTTTTACCGGACAGCAATATTTTTCACCTATAAATACCGTTCTAATGCCATTCTAATGACGTTCTAAATAATGAAAGCAGCCCTTTAATCAGGCTGCTTTCATTATTTCTTATTCTTTAAGTATATAATTTTATGTACATTTCGTTTTGGAATGACAAAACACTTCATTTTATGGATTTTATATAAATATTACAAATACACTAAGACAGACCTTCTATTTCACCATTTACAATATCTATATGTAAAGCCTGAGGCTCTTTAGGCAAGCCTGGCATACGCAATATTTTACCAGAAATGGCAACATTCATTTCTGCACCTGCATTAATGACAATATCATTAATCGGAAAATCAAAACCAGAAACACTGCCATACTCTTTAGGATTAGTTGAAAAAGAGTATTGTGTTTTCGCTATGCAACATGGAAATTTTTCATATCCTAAATCATGTATTTTAGCCAACTTCTTTTTAGCCATGGGACTAAAGATTACTTTATCAGCACCATATATTTTAGTTGCAACTTTGGTTATCTTCTCTGCTGTGTCATCACTATCTTCGTATGTAAACTTAAGTGGTTGTGATGGATTAGACTCTATGGTATCTACTACCAAATGTGCTAATTCTTCAGCTCCTTTTCCTCCCTCAACAAAAGCCGTATTTACAGCAAAACCTATATTTACTTGCTTGCAATAATTACGAACAATATCAATCTCATCGTCTGTATCGGAAGCATATTTATTAAAGACAACAACTACAGCTTGGCCAAATGACTTCAAATTTTGGATATGACGGTCTAAATTCCCCAATCCCTTTGCAATGCCTTCAATATTTGGATCTTTAATTTTTTCTATCTCTACACCTCCATGCATTTTCAATCCTTGTGCTGTAGCAACGATTACTGTCAGCTTAGGCTGTAAACCTGACTTACGGCATTTTATATTATAAAATTTCTCAGCACCTAAATCAGCACCAAAACCAGCTTCTGTGATAGTATAATCAGAAAAAGTCATCGCCATCTTTGTTGCTAAAATAGAATTACAACCATGAGCAATATTAGCAAATGGCCCTCCGTGTATAAAAGCTGGTGTATTCTCGGTAGTTTGAACCAAATTAGGATATAAAGCATCCCTCAAAAGAACTGTGATTGCTCCACCTATACCAAGGTCTTTTACCTTGAAAGGTTTATTGTCGAGAGTATAACCTAACAAAATATTTTCTATTCGCGCACGCAAGTCATCTTCATCTTTAGCAAGACACAGAATGGCCATTATCTCTGAAGCTGGGGTAATGTCAAATCCAGACTCTCGTGTTATGCCATTCGAACGGCCACCTAAACCTGTAATAATCTGACGCAGCCCTCTATCATTGATATCTATCACCCTATTCCACAATACTTCTTTCAAAGCAAAACCATTATCTTGATTTTGGTACATATAATTATCAAGCAGCGCTGTTATCATATTATGAGCAGAAGTAATAGCATGAAAATCACCTGTAAAATGCAAATTTATTTTATCCATTGGCAAAACCTGAGCATAACCGCCTCCAGCTGCACCACCCTTTAAGCCGAAACAAGGACCAAGAGAAGGTTCTCGCAATGCACAAATAGCTTTTTTACCAATACGATTTAAGCCTAATGCTAAGCCTACAGAAACTGTTGTTTTGCCGATACCTGCTTTTGTAGGAGTAATTGCCGTAACTAAAATGAGATTACTTTTTTTTATTTTTTCTTCATCAATTAAGTGTATAGGCACTTTTGCTATATAATGACCATAATTTTCTATTTCATCAACAGGAATATTACAGCCTTTTGCTATTTCACTAATATTCTTTAATTTTACTTCACGCGCAATTTCAATGTCAGATTTCATATTTTGTTCTATAATTTATAAAAATTCCCATGTAGTTTAATTTTGAAGTACAAAATTACTTACTTTAATTGAATTAATCTAACTTTTTACTTCTTTCTTATATATTTCTTTAAGCTTTATATGTATCAATCGAATACTTTCTCACTGTTCAGATATAGATATATTTAACTTTAAGTAGATTAAAACTCACTACAAATAAAAAATATAGATAACTGTTTTATACAATTCCATTCCTATTAAATATATAAGCAAAAGAGGTGAAATTATTTGTATTCCATACCTCATGCTGTCCATCCAACTACCTAAATCACTAATAATTCCACTGGAGAAGCCATATACTGTTGATACAATAAATAAGATAAACGCACAAAACGGAACTATGCTAAATGAGAATGCACTTGGATATAAACTGCCAGTTACTCCTACTAATATTGCATGAGGAGCAAATGACAAAAACAGATACCCTAAAAGCAATATTAAAGCCACTACAACAGAGAGATAGAAAGAAAAGTTTTTTCTATACTCTATTTGCTTGTCATGTTTATTTCGACAAACATTTCTAAAGCCACTTTTCATAAAAACGCCTATACTCACTCCAAACATAATTATCCATATCAAAAGAGGTGATAATAAATTCTCAACACATGTACTAAATAACCATCTGATGCCATCTTCACTCAACAACGAACGGATATATACAGTTGGATATAATGCGCAAAATATCCATGCGCAAAATATCAAGAGCGCTTGTACTAATATTAATCCCAATACAATAATTGCGAAAAGGGTATTGCTACTCTTCATCCGGTTCTATATTTTCAATGTCTAAAATATGCAATTCTATAGCACGAGTCACCAGACGTGTAGCATTAATACCGACTCCGCCATTTCCATTAGGAAATAAGCGTTGGATAAGTTCATTCTGTCTTTTCTCCAAACTCTTGACGCCAAAAGGAATTCCTCGCAAATTGGTAATTTGCTCCTTTGTATAACCTAATGCTAAATGGCGAAGAAACCTTTCATCATATTCATCTATCTCATAGTTTACCATCGCTTCCTGACGCATCATCTGGCTATTAATACAGCTTTTAAAACGAGAAACAATTTTATCTAAAATGGGCTTGTTAAAGACTAATTTATTTCCTGCCATTACACTAAGAACATCACTCCGCGTAAGGAGTTCTCCCGTTTTTAAAATAATGCCATCACAACCTGCATCTAACGCATCTACCCATAATTTTTCATTTAATATTTCGCCAGTGAATATCAAAACTTTCATTTTTGGATAAAGCTCCTTACTTTGTCTACAAATTTCCACCCCAATGGTTGTTGAACCTCCTAAACCAAGGTCCAACAATAGCAAATCCGGAACTTCTTTTTTAATTAAAGTCCAATAAGAGCGCTCATCATTAGCACAACCAATAATTTCTGCTTCAGGAACATCATTTTTGAGAATACCTTCTGTGCCTCTTAATTCAAGGGGTACATCTTCAACTATAATTATCTTAAATTTATCCATTTATATTTGTTTATTAAAATTTGCTTGCACTAAAGTTATATCCAACTGCAATCCGTTCTCTATATGTTTTGCTTCAATTCCACAATTTCTCATATTCAACATCTCATTATGTTCTCTTACTATTTGACGACATATTAAAAATGGTATATTTTTAACGGAAGGGCTAAAAATATTAGTTTCCAATAACTCTGCTTTATCACCAGTGCACACTATTGTAAGTACAACATATTTGCCTTTCTGCATATATTGCAAAACAACAACATTAGACTTTCCAAAAAAATGATACAATATTTTAAATAAATATGCAAGTAGTACTTTATCACCTTGCACACATACATCTGACACTCCATAAGATGCAAGAGAAACCATTTTGCATTCATAAGGATTATCTATAATTTGACGATTAACTTGTGCACTTAGAATATTATAAAGTTCCTGGAAAAACACTATTACTTCCTCTGCTGTTGAAATATTATTTTCTTTTAATAATTGCCGTATCCGTGAAGGATAATACATTGTCTCATGCTTTAATGTGCTTAAGCAATTGTCTATTACATTATTACTAATATAAAGTTTATCATTTTCATATTGTAATGATTTTAACCTGTCTTCCAAAAACAATAATTCATCTTCATTTTGCTTTTCACTTTTTGTTGTATCTTTTAAAGCTGCAATGATTTTTATCACAACGTTTTTCAATTCATTTGGAAATTTTTCTGAATTGACGGAAGAAATTAATTGCAATTTTTCTTTATTATTTTTATCTGACAATAATATTTCATTAATACTTTTTACATGCTCAACACAAAAACGAAAATACAAAATATGTCGATAATAAAATATATAAAAAGAAATAAGCATCATCAATAGCAAACCTACCAAAATAAAAATGGATATAATTTTGTTGGTATTTGAACGTTGCATGCTCCTACAATATTCAAAAAGCCCGGAATCTGCTGACTTTAACTTAAAAAGTTGAGTATAGATACTATTATTATATGAATATAACGTCCATTTATGCAGAGCTAAAGCCGCAACAGCACACTCATTGCGCAAGTCTAAAATGATATTATAATCGACCTTTATATTCTCTTTAAACCAAATTAATTCCGTAGAAAAATATGTATTTTTTCCCTCTAAGTGTAGCTGCAACTTATTTCCCTTATAGTTATAATGCTCTTTATAAAAAGCATTAATACAGCTAAAAGCCGAATCTGCATAATTCAATGTAGCAGCATAGTCTGCATTTACATTACTGTAATAAGCTGCATCAGCATATTTGCTTGCTTTCACTAACCACGTTGAATCAGCATGAGATTTATTACTATTTTGCACATCATGGGTATCACCTTTACTATTTTGTCTGATATTCAATGCTAAGATAGAAACAGTTGGAAGCAATAAAGTAGATAAAAAGAAACAAAAGAATAAGATTATTCGCTGTTTGCCATATGGTAAACGAAAATAGAAGCGACTACCTTTTCCTACTTTACTTTCTGCAAATATGCCACAAACCGCAAATATGCTACTTATCTTCTTGTATTTTTCTATAATACCACGACAATTCATTAGTCCAAAACCATGGCCATTAGAAATCTTATGATCAAAAATATTAACTAACTTTTCTGACGATATACCACATCCTGTATCCCAAACAGATATCTCAACATAATTTTTTTTATTTTCTGCTGTTATCGTTATTTTTCCGCCAGTTGGCGTATATCTCCGTGCATTATCTGACAACGTATTAAGCATAAACAATGTTAATACCTTATCTGCCTTGACTACAATATCGGAAAAATGAACATCTAAAAGAATTCCTTTCATCTGAAAGGAGCTACTTGCTTTTGCTATAACACTAAAAATTTCATTCAAAGAGAAGCTCTCTATATGCAAACTTAATTGACCACGTTGTAATTGTATCCACTGTGTAAGCAAATTATTACTTTTTTCAATAGAATTAAGAATTTCATCTATATACTCATATATATCTAATTTTCTAAAGTTATTTTCTTTTACATTCTTTAATGCATAAATTTCATTTAATATTCTATCTATATATGGAATAATATTATTAACTAAGAATATTTTTGCTCTGTTTTCTACATTCCTTTCTTTACTTTTCTCAATATTGAGTTTTACTATATTTAAATTTTCCTGTAGCTTTTCACGTCTTTCCTGAAGATTATTCTCTATTTGTTTGTTACTCTTTTCCCACTGCATCAAAGGGAGCAACAATTGCTCAACAAAAGTACTATAGCTCTGCTTATTATGGCGTTTTCGCAAAAAAAATATAAATAAAGCAAGAAATAAAATAGCAATTATTATACCACCTATCAATAGATTCAACTGATAAATAGAGTTTTCCAATTGACTTGCCCGAGCTTCTAATTGTCTATCTTGCCGGGTCCTTTCTTGCAAATCAAGATATAAGTTTCTATTGATATCACTATTATATTTATCATTTAAGGCTGCATATGTTATACTTAGCTGTTCTCTCATACTGGCAACTAAGTCTGGAGCTGCAATTATGCTTTTAGAAATATTTAACGCTTTAATTAAACAATATAAAGAAGATTTATAATCACCTAACTGCCTGTAACAAACAGCTAATGTGCGATACGAACTCGATTCCTGATACACGTCTCCATAGACACTAAACAAATTTAGTGATTTCTGTGCCCAATAGCCAGACAACAAACTATCTGGCATATTATCAGAATTCAGATATCTAAAAGCTATATCATTATTTTTCTTTAGTTCTCTCTGCTGAGCTCCAGGAATAATGTGTTCACTAATGCTTTGCAAAGCATTGGCCTCCCAATAGATATATCCACCTTGAATAGCCAAAGCATAACATTTAATTAAGTATTCAAATTCAACTTGCTGTATTCTATTAGATGCAACGCCCAACAATAAGTCACCACTGCCTTTTTGGTAAAGATAATTCAAAAATTGAGCTGTATCCTTTGTAATTTCTTCAAAATTATCTAAATAGCTTAACGCCAAAGCAGACTTTTCTCGTAATCCCACATAATAATAGTATGTAGACTTTACAATATAATATTCTGATTTTGCGTAAATAAAACGTTTGTATAAATGGTCTTGTATTTGATTAATTTCTTGATTGATTCGATTAAGTCTATACAGAGCATGTTCGTTATAGTCATAAAAATCTTTATTTTTGGCCATCCGTTGACATAAGCGCATGCCTGTTATATCTGCAATAAGAAGTTCTACTTGATTATCTGTAGAATTATATACACTATCTATATAACAGAACGCTTTCTGATATTTCATTTGTGCAATAGCCACAAACGCAAGATTATTGTATGCCTCTGCTTTACCCGCAGAATAGTTGTTTGAAGCTTTTAACGCTTTTAATGCATATATTCTTGAACTATCAATATTTCTATAATGAAATCCATATGCAGTTTCATTCAATTCATCAATTTCTTTTATATTATTAGATGAACATGAACAAAAAACACAAAAACTCAATATTATCCAAATGGACAATATTGAGTTTTTTAGATTATTGGTTATATTATTAAGCACGTGCTCTAGCAATATATCCTAATGCTTCTTTACATTTATCAGTGATAGCCTGCCAATTTTCTGCAGCAACAATATCTTTTGGGAATAATTTAGAACCCATACCAACGCAGAAAACACCTGCTTTAATCCAAGATGCAAGATTCTCTTCATCAGGTGAAACGCCACCAGTTACCATTAATTTAGACCATGGCATTGGAGCACGTAAACCTTTTACCAATTTAGGACCAAGCACATCACCTGGAAATACTTTACACAAGTCACAACCTAATTCTTGAGCAAATCCAACTTCAGAAACGCTTCCACATCCAGGCGTATAAGGTATTAATCGGCGATTGCAAACTTTTGCAATTTCGGGATTGAACAAAGGACCGACAACAAAGTTTGCCCCTAACTGTATGTACAATGCTGCCGTAGCAGGGTCTACGACAGATCCTACACCTAATGCTAAATCAGGACACTCTATAGCCGCATATTTTACTACCTCAGCAAAAACTTCATGTGCGAAATCACCTCTATTAGTAAATTCAAAAGCACGAACACCACCATCATAACAAGCTTTTACGACTTTCTTCGCAACTTCAGCATCTTTATGATAGAATACTGGTACCATTCCTGTAGTACCTATTTTTCTTAATACTGCAATTTTATCAAATTTTGCCATTTTACTTCTTTCGTAGAACTACTATTAATAGATATAAGCATATCTTTAACAATAGCATTATTATTCAATTTAATAACATACTATCTTATCGCTGTACACGCCCTGAAGCATCCCCACCGGCAAGATTAGCAACTTCTTCTGCAGACATTAAATTGAAATCGCCAGGTATTGTATGTTTCAAAGCAGAAGCAGCTACTGCGAACTCTAAAGCTTTACCTTGATTATCAGGATAAGTGAGCAAGCCATGGATTAATCCACCTGCAAATGAATCACCACCACCTACACGGTCAATGATAGGCATAATGTCATAATGCTTACTTTGGTAAAAATCCTTTCCATTATAAATAAGAGCTTTCCAACCATTATGGGTTGCAGAAAGAGACTCTCGTAATGTAGAAACGACATACTTAAAACCAAACTCTTTCATCATACCCTTAAATATGCCATAATATCCTTCTGCATCAGTTTTACCACCTTCTACATCGGCATCAGGTTTAAAACCAAGACATAGCTGAGCATCTTCTTCGTTGCCAATGCATACATCCACATATTTCATCAAAGGCTTCATAATGCTTTGCGCTTTTTCTGAAGTCCACAATTTCTTACGGAAGTTAAGGTCAACACTTACTGTTACGCCATGTCTCTTTGCAGCTTCACAAGCAAGTTTAGTCAGCTCCGCAGCTTTATCGCTAATAGCAGGAGTTATGCCACTCCAATGAAACCATTGAGCCCCCTCCATAATCTTGTCAAAATCAAAGTCTGCAGGATCAGCCTCTGCTATGGCACTATGAGCTCTATCATACACGACCTTTGAAGGACGCATACTTGCTCCTGTCTCCAAAAAATAGATACCCAAACGATCACCACCTCTTGCAATAAAATCAGTATGAACGCCATAACGACGCAATGCATTAAGGGCACACTGACCAATCTCATGTTTTGGAAGTTTGGTTACGAAAAAAGCATCGTGACCATAATTAGCACAACTTACTGCCACATTTGCTTCACCACCACCATATACTACATCAAAAGAATCACTCTGAATAAATCTCTTTTGACCTGGTGAAGAAAGACGAAGCATTATCTCACCTAATGTTACAACTTTAGCCATTTCTTAATTTTTAAATTTTTGAATGTTTGTTAGATTACAAATTTGTTTTTGTTCACAAAATTAATACTAAAATCACAACCAAACAAATAAATTCAGAAAAAACATTCAATATAAATAAAAATATCTTTGTGTTTTTCGTACAATTCAGTTTTTATTGCTATTTTTGCGCTGTAAAACAAATCGGTATCATGTATCACTACATCATTAACTTTTATGACTGACAAAATTAGGATAAAAGATATAGCTGAAAAAGCAGGGGTGTCTGTAGGCACTGTAGATAGAGTTCTACATAATCGTCCCAATGTTTCGCAAGTAGCAAGAGAAAAAGTAGAGGCTGTATTAAAAAACATCAATTACCAGCCTAACATGTATGCAAGTGCTCTTGCATATAATAAGTCTTACACTTTTTATTGCATTATTCCTAAACATGAGTCTGAGGCTTATTGGGAAGAAATAGAAGAAGGTGCGAATAAAGCTTGTGAAGTAAGAAGAGATTTTCATATAGATGTAAAGATGATGTATTACAAGCGATTCGACAAAGAAACATTTGTAGAACAATATCAAGAATGTCTTAAACAAAATCCAAATGGGGTAATTGTGGTTCCAAGTGATTTAGATGTAACATCTGCAACACCGGCCAATTCGATGACGGCACGAACAGCACCACCAGCAGCGACCCCAGCAC
>CALCVP010000042.1 GCA_937907705.1 uncultured Prevotella sp.
CTTCGTCCACGGACGAATTTCGGACGATAAAGTCTCATTTTGAGGCAAAATGAAGAAAAATGGCACTTGAATATCAACGAGTTACGGAAGATGGTAGAGTGGTATAAAATCCTACTTTTTAAGTATATCTTAAACAATAATAGAATTTATATTCTTACGCTATTACAAAACAGCCCCACTAACAGTAAATTTTATACTCTTGGTGGAGCTGTTTTGATTAAGATATATTAAATCAAGGGAAAAGCTAAAGCTATTCGTCCTTGTCCTCTAACTCAGCTTCATGCTCTTTGATAAGCTGCTGCTGAATATCGTTAGGCACAAGCTCGTAGCTGGCAAACTTTGTAGTAAACGATGCGCGTCCGCCTGTAATGGAACTTAAAGAGATAGAATAGCTTGCCAACTCTTTCAGCGGTATCTTGGCTTGCAGCTTCTGATAACCTGCCTCGCTGTCCATGCCCATAATCAATGCTCTGCGACCCTGTAAGTCGCTCATTACATCGCCCATAAAGTCGGAAGGAACATACACCTCCAAGTCATATATTGGCTCTAAAATCTTTGGACCAGCATTTTTGAATGCCTCAGAGAAAGCATGGCGGGCTGCCAGCATAAACGAAAGCTCATTGCTGTCAACAGGGTGCATCTTGCCGTCATACACTACCACTCGCACATCACGTGCATAGCTGCCTGTAAGCGGACCTTGCTCCATACGCTCCATAATCCCTTTTAGAATAGCTGGCATAAAACGAGTGTCGATGGCTCCGCCTACTACTGAATTGATAAAGACAAGCTTGCCACCCCAGTCAAGATTGATGACTTCTTTACCCTTTATGTTTACTCTAAATTCTTGACCGTTTATCTTGTAAGATACAGGATCTGGCATTCCTTCTGCGTAAGGTTCTACAATCAGATGCACTTCGCCAAATTGACCTGCTCCGCCAGACTGCTTCTTGTGGCGATAGTCGGCGCGGGCACTTTTCGTAATAGTCTCACGGTAAGGTATTTTGGCGTCAACGTATTTTACAGGTATCTTCTCGTTGTTTTCAAGACGCCATTTCAAGGTTCGCAGGTGGAACTCTCCTTGACCGTGTACAATAGTCTGTTTTAGCTCCTTGCTTTGCTCCACCACCCATGTGGGATCTTCTTGGCGCATTTTGAGCAGAGCAGCCATCAGCTTCTCTGTATCTGCCTCGTTCACAGCTTTTATAGCACGGGAATATTTGGAATTAGGATACTTGATAAAGTCAAATCTGTTCTCACATCCTTTGTCGTTGAGCGTGTTTCCTGTCTTTACGTCTTTTAGCTTTACCGTGCAGCCTATGTCGCCTGCATTGAGGCAGTCTACTGCGGTACGGTTGGCACCTGCACAGACATAGATACTGCCGATGCGCTCCTTCGAACCTCTGTCTGCATTGCTCAAATCGTCTCCTGGCTTTACGCAACCGCTCATTACCTTAAAATAGCACACATCGCCAATATGTGGCTCAACGCCTGTTTTGAAGAAATAAAGAGACTCTGGACCAGCAGCATCCGGGGTGATTTCTTCGCCACGCGTGTTGTGCACTTTCGGCATTTCGCTTACAAAAGGCACTACATTGCCTAAGAACTCCATAAGTCTGTGCACGCCCATACTTTTGCCTGCACAGACACAGAATACAGGGAAGATAGAACGTGTAATTAACCCCTTACGTATACCTTCGCGAAGTTCATTTTCTGTCAAGGTCCCTTCTTCAAAAAATTTCTCCATCAAAGTCTCGTCGTTCTCAGCAGCAGCTTCTACCAATGCCTTGTGAAGCTCTATGGCCTTGTCCATTTCTTCTGCTGGAATGTCTTCTATAATAGGAGCACCACCCTCAGGCTTCCATGAATACTTCTTCATCAACAATACGTCTATCAATGAGTTAAAGTCAGGACCTGTAGAGATAGGGTATTGTATCTGCACGCATTTTGAGCCATAAATATCTTTCATGGAAGAGATGATAGCATCAAAATCGCATTTGTCACTATCCAACTGGTTGATAAGGAAAATAACAGGTTTCTTCAACTTCTCTGTATAACGGAAGTTGTTCTGTGTGCCTACTTCAGGACCGTATTGACCATTGATAAGCACAAGGGCCTGGTCGGTAACATTCAATGCTGTAATAGCTCCACCTACAAAGTCGTCAGAACCAGGACAGTCTATTATATTAAGTTTTTTGTTGTTCCATTCAACACTAAAAACAGTTGAGAATACTGAATAGCCATATTCTTGTTCAACTGGAAAATAATCGCTAACGGTGTTCTTTGCCTCTACAGAACCACGACGCTTGATAACACCACTTTCAAAAAGCATTGCCTCGGCAAGAGTAGTCTTGCCCGAACCCGCACTGCCAAGCAGCGCAATATTTTTAATTTCGTTTGTTTGATAAACCTTCATAATGATTATAGATTTAAGTTATATAATAATTTGTGTGTATTCATGTTATTGGCCTCTAAATTACATAATTTAGATTAACCTTGCAAAAGTTTAAACAAAAACAGCAAAAAAATTAAAACATATTAGTATTTTTGCAATAAAATAAAGAAATCGACGATAAATTTTAAGGTTACATGGCAGGCATTTATATACACATACCTTTCTGTAAAAGTCGCTGCATATACTGCGGCTTTTATTCTACTACTTTAGGTGATTCATACAAGACAGCGTATGCTGATGCGCTGTGCAAAGAGTTGCAATTACGAACAGATTATGTTAGCGAGACAATAGAAACCATCTACTTTGGTGGAGGGACGCCTTCATTAATGCCTGTACAGCTGTTACAAACTATTCTGAAAACAATCTTTCAACATTACCATGTAAACAAGAATGCTGAAATTACCATGGAGTGTAACCCTGATGATATAACCGGCCCCTTTGTTTCTGCACTGAAAGCAATGGGGGTGAACCGCGTGAGTTTAGGAGTTCAAACCTTTTCAGATGAAAGATTAGCACTAATCAGACGTCGCCACTCTGCGGCTGATGTAAAGAAAGCTATACAGTGCTTACAGCGTCATGAAATCTATAATATTAGCATAGACCTCATGTTTGGCTTTCCCAATGAGACTTTGAACGACTGGGCTTTTGACATAAAAAGGGCATTAGCCTTAAAGGTTACACACATATCTGCTTATAGTCTCATGTTTGAAGAGAGCACACCTCTTTATGATATGTTGGAAAAAGGAGAAATCAAAGAGGTACCTGAAGATGTAAGTCTTAACATGTATAAAATGCTCATTGCCCAACTCAAGGAAAACGGCTATGAGCAGTATGAAATCAGCAACTTTGCATTGCCCGGTTTCAGATCTCGGCACAACAGCAGCTATTGGAAACGCATACCTTATATAGGTATAGGAGCGGCGGCACACTCGTACAATATTACATCGCGGCAATGGAATATCAGCAATGTACAGCAATATATAGCTACTATCGGCAAAAACAGCATTCCTATGGAAATAGAACATTTAGACAAGCCCACCATGTATGACGACTGGATTACTACTGCCATGCGCACGTGTGAGGGCATTGACTTACGAGAGTTGCACCAAGAGTTTGGCGAAAAATATGAAAAATACTTTATGGATCAAGCGCAGCAATATTTAAACCGTGGCTGGCTTGAACAAGTAAATAATCACATTAGGCTCACGCAACAAGGATTATTTGTAAGCGACATGGTTATGTCAGACTTGATGATAGCTGAATAGTGATACTTATACTTACCTGTTTATCCCTTTAGTGGGCTATATTTCTATTTCCATATTGTCGTAAGCCAATTGTATGTTCATGGGCAGCTGGCTGTTGACCACTGCATGCAGACCTATATCATGTCCCATGTGTGTAAAAAACGTTCTGCGTGCACCCACTTTGCGAGCAAAAGCAATGGCTTCGTCTACTATAAGGTGTGAATGATGGTCTGGCGCATAACGCAAAGCATTGACCACAAGGGTGTCTACCTCTGACAAATATTGGTATTCCGTATCTGCAATGGTTTTCATATCTGTAATATACAGAAAATTGCCTATTCTATAACCCAAAATAGGTAGTTTGTCGTGCATTACTTGTACAGGAATAATGGTTAAATCGCCTATTTTTATCGCTTGATGAGGCTGTATCGTGGTCAATCTTATCTTTGGAACACCAGGGTATTTATGCTCTGCAAAACAATATGGCATATTATGTTTCAACCCGTTTGCTGTATGTTGGTCAGCGTATATGTCTACATCTCCAAATACACAAAAAGGTCTTAAATCATCAACACCCCCTACATGGTCATAATGAATATGAGTGAGCAATACACCATCTATTTTCCGAAACGGTTGTGCCAACATCTGCTGCCGGAAATCAGGACCACAGTCAATTACTACACGTGTAGACTCCGTTTCTATCATTGCTGAACATCTTAGTCGCTTGTCGTGTGGGTCCATACTTCTGCACACCTCACATTGGCAGCCTATAGTAGGAACTCCTACTGATGTTCCAGTACCAAGAAAAGTAACCTTCATGGATTGATTATATATTATACAATATTTACCTCTGGCATTATGTCTATGCCAAACTTGTCTTTTACATCTTTACGTATAGCATCGCACAGGCGTACAATGTCGTTGCCAGTGGCACCGCCCTTGTTTACCAGTACCAAAGCTTGGTTACGATGTACACCAGCTCTACCCAACGACTTGCCTTTCCATCCACATTGGTCAATCATCCATCCCGCAGGTATTTTTATGTGGGCATCATCTACTTTGTAATGAGGCATATCCGCATACAATGCAAACAATGTTTTGTACGTCTCTACTGATACAACAGGATTCATAAAAAAGCTACCTGCATTGCCTTCCACGTGGGGGTCGGGCAATTTAGCTTTTCTAATATCTATAATGACCTCACGCAATTGCTGAGCCGTAGGCTGCTCTATATGACGCTGTGCCAGTTGGCTGCGAATGTTTCCGTATTCTAAGTCTGGAACAAAATGTTTGCTCAGCCGGTAGGTTACATAAGTAACCACATATTTGTTTTTCCATTCTTTTTTAAAACGGCTCTGTCTATAAGCATACTCACAATCTGCATTGTTAAACTCTACATGCTTGCCCGTAGCTATCTCTACTGCCTCTACACGATAAATAAAATCTTTGGCTTCTACACCGTAAGCACCTATATTCTGAACAGCACTGGCGCCTACTTCGCCTGGTATGTAAGACAAATTCTCTAAACCGTACCATCCGTTTTTTACGCATAGGTCTACTACATTATCCCAAATCTCTCCACTACCAAACTTCACCAATATATTGTCGCCTTGTGTTTCTACACTGTGCCCCTTTATGTTTGAGTGCAACACTGTACCTGCAAAATCTTGTGTTAGCAGCAGATTACTGCCACCACCCAAAAGCAACAAAGGTTGGTCTGCAACAGTCAGCTGCGAAAGCACTTCATCTAACTCAGCGACAGAATTAAACTCTATGAAACGTTTACACGTAGCATCAATGCCAAATGTATTATGACCTTTTAAGTTATAATGGGTAATGTTTATCATACAAAAGTGTTTACGGATTTTTACAAGAATGCCTTTACTCTGACAACTTTATCAATTTCCAAGCTTTTCCAAAACGCTTGAAGACAAGTTGCATCTCCATGCCATTGGCAATGCCGCGCATGACAAATATCTTTCTCTTTCCCTCGACATAACTCTGTCCATACATAATGTTATAGATAAAGTTTTTAGGCAATTTAGGAGCAAAGGCTGGCCATGTTTCAGGAGCAATTTCGCCCGTCATCGTGCTGAAATCATCGTCAGGATCAGGACCGCTAAATATGATAGGATTGTGCAAACTCTTCATTTGATAAGTTGAGTCTGAAGTGAAATGCTGATAAAAATCAAGGAAAGAAGCATTGCTCTTATGGTACGCTGCATCGGTGGCAATAGAAGTAAGCATCCACTGACCATTGATGCGGTCAAAATTATATTGCTTTACACGTTTACGTTTCAGGTATATTTTTTCTATCGTTACATGATTAATAGAGGTATCTTTTACCACATTCATCTGCTTTGTATTGTCAAAGATTAGCGTATAATACCCTTGACGCATAAAGAAATGTTCCGTCTTCCATTGCGACTTTTGCAAATACGTAATCTGATGGCCCTTGATGACCTTTAACGGAAATGCAATTCTTTTGCGCTGCAACTTTCTGTTGGAAGCAAAATTAAAGATAAAATCATCAAACAACTCATCTGCAGCCTTGGGCACAGGCTGTTCTTCCATCAATGTCTGTGCAGAAGTATCTATTGCAGAAGTGTCTGTTATAGCAGCCACGCTGACAGAATCAGCAGCAGGCTTTTTGTCTGTACAGCCCGTAGTCCATAACATCATCAAGCAGCATGTTACGACAACGAATAAAACACCTTTTTTCATCTCTCAATTAAGCTTTTAATATAGAAAAGAATCTCTCAAATTTTGGGCAAAAGTACAACTTTATTTTGATTTATGATACATATTCAAGCTAAAAATATTACCTTTGCACAAAGTTTTTAATAAGCAGTAAAATTATCTATAAAATGATACTCGATAAAATAGCTACACTTCTTAAAGAAGTAAAAGGACTTAACGCTACAAATGCTGAAGAAATAGAAGCGTTAAGATTAAAATACCTTAGCAAAAAAGGTGAAATAAATGCCCTTATGGCAGACTTCAGAAACGTTCCTGCTGAACAGAAAAAAGAAGTCGGCATAAAGATTAACGAGCTGAAACAAACTGCACTTGAACGTATCAATGCACTTAGAGAACAGTGTGAGACAGCAGAAGATAATGACGATACTGTAGACTTAACACGTACAGCTTATCCTATCAAGCTCGGTACTCGCCATCCACTGACCATCGTCAAGAACGAAATCATAGACATCTTTTCGCGCATGGGCTTCACTTTGGCTGATGGTCCTGAAGTAGAAGATGACTTGCATGTATTTACCAAAATGAATTTTGCTGCAGACCATCCTGCAAGAGACATGCAAGACACTTTCTTTGTAGAGCAAAATCCTAATGATGTAACAAAGAATATTCTTCTGCGTAGCCACACCAGCTCTGTACAAGCACGCGTAATGGAGACCTCACAACCTCCTATCCGTATCATCTGTCCGGGACGTGTGTACCGCAATGAAGCCATAACAGCACGCGCACACTGCTTCTTCCATCAGATAGAAGGTTTGTACATTGACAAGAACGTATCCTTTACCGATCTTAAGCAGGTGCTGCTTACCTTTGCAAGGGAAATGTTCGGACCTGAAACCAAGATACGCTTGCGCCCAAGTTACTTCCCCTTTACTGAGCCAAGTGCCGAAATGGATATTTCTTGCCATCTCTGTGGCGGCAAAGGCTGTGGCTTCTGCAAATATACCGGTTGGGTAGAAATATTAGGTTGTGGCATGGTTGATCCTAATGTGCTTGAAGCATGCGGTATAGACAGTTCTGTATATACGGGTTATGCTTTCGGATTAGGCGTAGAACGCATTACCAACTTGAAATATCAAGTTTCTGACCTTCGCATGTTCTCTGAGAATGACGTAAGGTTCCTTAAAGAATTTGAAGCTGCGCATTAAGTTCTGCGTAAATTTGGATAAATAAATCCCTTTTGCAAAGATAGCTTTCCGTCTTTGCGAAAGGGATTTATGTTTATGGTTACTTCTTTTTTATATGTGCATTTAAAACCGTCTTGCCTTTGTTGCGTATGGGCAAGACGGTACAAAATACTTTTACTGATGATTATTGCTTTGATGGCGGCACCCTGCGCAATGTTATCACTACAATCTCATTCTTCACGCCAACACGGAACGGGATAAATCCTCCCACACCAGTTGAAACACTGATGGCACGCTGCTGATGCTGATACATGCCACCCCACTCTTTGTAGAGAAGAGCTGCGGGCGACCAACCCAACACCTTGAACTGCATGGCATGAGTGTGGCCACTCAAAGTCAGCTGCACATCACTCTGCGGCAAAATTTTTCTGTCCCAAGCCGAAGGGTCATGTTCCAACATGATTTTAAAAGAGCCCACAGCTGTGCCCTTGAGTGCTTTCAGAATGTTGCCCTTTGACGGAAACGGTGCCTTGCCGTCATTCTCCATGCCTGCAATGATGATAGAGTCGTTATCGCGCTTTAGTGTTACATGTTCATTATTCAGCAGCTGCCAGCCAAACGACTGCTCATAATGCATGGTAAGCTGTTCATTCCTCTTCTTCTGCGCTTCCGTATCATGGGTATAGTCTGCATAATCATGATTGCCCAATACAGAATATACCCCATCCGGGGCTTTGATACTTGAAAGCAGCCGACTGACAGGCTGCAACTCTATGGGTCGCATGTTTTGAAGATCACCTGTAAAACATACTACATCTGCCTGCTGGGCATTGATAGAGTCCACAGCTGCTTTCAGAATGTATTGACGAGATGAGTCATAGGTGCCTACATGCGCATCACTGAACTGTACTATCTTATACCCGTCAAACGAAGCCGGCAACTGCTTGGAATAAAAGGTTTCATGTCGTACCACCACACTGTTGAACCCCCAGGTAGACCCATACACCACCAAGGCAATGACAGCAATGGCCAAAACTGCGCCAGCATAGTTACCCCAATTGGTCACGGTATGATGGTAGCGGCAGTGCCCCCACCCCAAAAGTGAGCAGACTGCAAAGAGCAATTTTGGAACTGTATAAATGCCTGTAAGCAAAAGATAAATATTTAACGTGCTGACAGAATGAGGGGCAAAATCATGCTGCAACGACAGAAAAAGCGTATAGACAACCATAAGCAGACTGGAGCCACACAGAAGCAACCGCTTCAGCCACTTGTACTTTCTGCTCCGGCAGATATACACACGCTCAAAATAGACATCTGGCAGCAGCAATGCCAGTATTAACCATACGGATATTCTTGCAATCATATTTTATATATAAAAAACAGGAGGATTGTAATTTCAAACGGCATGAATTATCTGAACAATATTTCTTCACCGCGCACGCTGTCGTCAAATTTTCCATTGTCCAAGATATGACGTCCGTTGCAAAAAGTGTGGTCCACATGCCAATGGAAGGTATGACCTGTCAACGGACTCCATCCACACTTGCTCTGAATGCACTGTGCAGTTACTTTCCATGACTTGTGGGGCGACACGATGGTAAGGTCTGCCTTGTAGCCCTTGCGCAAATATCCACGCTGGCGTATCTCGAACAGCTGTGCTGGACGATGGCACATCAGCTCCGCCACCCGTTCAACAGTAAGCACACCCTTGTCTACCAATTCCAGCATAGACACTAAAGAAAATTGTATCATCGGCATACCGGAAGCAGACTTGCAGCAGCCCCCCTGCTTGTCGGCAATAAGGTGTGGCGCATGGTCTGTTCCTACCACACTGATGCGTCCATTCGTCAAAGCCTTTTGCAAGGCCAGCTGGTCGTGCTCTGTCTTTATCGCTGGATTGCACTTGATGAGCACGCCCAATGTCTTATAATCTTTATCGGAAAACATCAGATGGGCTATTACCGCTTCAGCGGTAATACTGGGCATATGATGAACCCAAGGTTCAAAAAGTGTCAACTCCTTGGCCGTTGTTACATGCGCTACATGCAGCCGTGCATGATGTTTCTTTGCCAGTTCAACAGCCAAACGGGTGGAAGCATAACAAGCCTCCTCACTTCTTATCTCGGGATGGTGAGACACATCTGGGTCATCTCCATACAAGGATTGAGCTTGAGCCATATTGGCATTAATGATAGAAGTGTCTTCACAATGTGTCATAATGGGAAGGGGCGATGAACTGAATATTTTGTCAAGTGCATCTGCTCTGTCAACCAACATGTTGCCCGTAGAGGAGCCCATAAACAGCTTTATGCCCGGAGTATGATGAATGTCAAGCTGCTGGAACAAGCCGGTATTGCCATTGGTAGCCCCAAAGAAAAATGAGTAGTTGACATAGCTCTCCTCCTTGCCCCGGTGCATCTTGTCTGCCAAGTCTTCCAAGGTAGTGGTCTGAGGCTTGGTATTAGGCATATCAAAGTAAGAGGTTACACCACCATAAGCGGCAGCCCTACTTTCGCTCTTGATATCTGCTTTTTGGGTAAGTCCAGGTTCTCTGAAATGTACATGGTCATCTATAATGCCTGGCAACAGATAACTGCCTTGAGCGTCTATTGTCTTGCCATAATGCCCTGTTGCAGCATGGCTGTCATAAATAATATCTGCTATCGTATCGTTTTCTATGATGAGCATGCCCTTTTGGGTCTTCCCTTCATTTACAATAAAGGCATTCTTTATTAATGTTTTCATCTTGACTTAAAGATTTGTTTATCTTGATATTTTATTCTTTCTATTCTACAGTATCTGTGGAAAATGTGGCTCAAGCGCCTTCGTGTTTTCCTGAAATCTATAAAGACAATCGGCATAATACAAAGCTACCACTATGTATTATGCCGACTGATATACGGTAAAAAACGAGTTGGCATCATTGAACCTTATCCACCATTAATAATATTCTTGTCTATGCTCTATGCTCCTTATGCTCTATGATGCATTATAAGGTTCCATTGCCATCCAGACTTTTGCTATTCAGCAGTTGTTTCAGTGCCACCGTCCTCATTAGGCTGTGCCATCTGGTTGGGTGTAGGTGGCTGCGGGGCTGTCATCTGAGGGTCTTCCGGTGCTGCTGTGCCATTCATAATAGCTTGGTTTTGCTGTGCCTTTTCATAATAGTCCTTCACATAAGGGTCATTCTTGAAGTGCTCGGTAGCTTTGCTCATAATATCCTCTATCCACGGTGAAAGCTCTGGATAGCGATGATTGGCTGTCATCATAAAAAACACTCCAGGTCCTAACACATTGTCAAAGTTCTCCACTATAAAAGAGGTAATAAGCTGATCTTCTTTTGCTGCTATCTTATTGGCTTTTTCTGCCAAATGGGCATTTACAGCGTTCATATCGTTGCCATTCATAATAGCCTGACTCTGAATATGTCCTAAATCGCTCACTTCATTCTCAAGCTGATTGTATTTTTCAATAAACTTGAACAGCTTGTCATTCAGCGGCGTGCCACTGACTTTCTGTTGTGCATTGTCTATCTTGATAGAAATCTCGCCACTCTCCAATACTACGGGCATCAAGCTTTCATCATCCATAAATAAAGTGGAAATGCGTGTAGAGTCTAATGTCCCGTTGAAATGGAACTGCCCATGAACAATGTCACAAGAGTCTATGGTCTTCATATCGCCTTTGTCATACACCTTCAAAAAGAGCATACGACCGTCAAGCGTAGGCACATTAGAAGTTCCTTGTATATCGTATGACTTGCTGCAAGATACCAATGTTCCCAATAAAATCAAAGAGTAGAGAATTCTAATCATTACGAATGTTTTTGTAAATACTAATACAAATGTACAACGATATCTCGATGTATGAAAAAATTTTTATTGTATTTAAATAATTATGCTGACTTTTATCATTTTTTTGCCTCTTTACCCAATTCATGGCTGATGCGGTGAGTGGTATACAGTTCTATCATACACGCTACCAACAGCAACACTACCCAATTGTTGTGTATATAAGTAAGATAGGTATTATAGCCATCTTTGCTCATACTCATAAACAAAGGGAGCAGCACATGATAAGTATTCTCAAGCATCAGCAAAGAAGAGACGATAAAAAACATATCGCCAATATCCAATATACGACGCAAACGCTTCAGAGTAATGTTTGTACCACCATAGGTTTGCTGCATCTGCATGGCTACAAATGCCACTGAACCTATGAAAAAAAACCATGGCGCTATCTGCATAAGCGTAAATACTTTAAGACCTGCGCCTATGACCATTAATACTGCACCTGCCAGCATTGTCATGCTTTGCGATTTATTCAGTTGTTTCATTGTTGTCTGATTTTTTCTCGTCATCGCTGAGTACAAAAATATCTTCATCGTCAGCTTTCATAAAATAGTTTTCGCGAGCTATTTTTGTAATAGCTTTCGGGTTTCTCTTCAGTTCTTTTAGTTTTGCTTCATCTTGCTCATATTGGGCATCATATCTCTCTATTTGCTTTTTCATGTCGTGTATCACGATTTGATTATGTATGTGCTTCATCAAACTGTTCTCATCAAAGAAACCTACAATCAGCACACCTACAGTAACCACAATCCAATATTTGTTGCGACTTAAGAAATTCCAAATGGGATAAAGACGACTACTCATAGTGTTTTCTATTATATTTTGCGTGCAAAAGTACGTAAAAATTATGTAATCATAAAAATATAAACAACATAATTGTAATCCTTTTGCGTTTATTGACAATCTGTATTCCGATAAGTATCACTCAACTATAAGAAGATGCAAACTTACAGCAGACACCCGTTAAACTAACTTTCCTTCAATTTCAAATAAGACGTTATCTTAGTAACGGCTATATGGTAGGAAGCCTTCAAAGCTCCTTCTGAAGTATGCAGTATCTGTGCCATTTCACTGTATTTCATATTGTCATAATATCTCAAGCAGAATACGGTCTTCTGCACATCCGGCAGCAAGGCTATCGCTTGCTGCAACAAGGCATGGGCTTCATCGCCATCAAAATATTCGTCTGCCATCAGCTGGTTGGCAACCGACAGTTCATCAGAAGCAGCACTGGCGTCTCTCTTCTTCTTGCGAAGGAAATCCAAAGACTCGTGTATTGCAATGCTGCACAACCATGTAGACAGTCTTGACTTATTCTGAAAAGACTGTATATTGTTCCATGCCTTTAAAAAGGTGTTTTGCAAAATATCATCTGCATCATCATGATTTAAAACAATGTGCCGTATTTTCCAATAAACCATTTCTGTATAGGTCTTTACTATAAGAGCGAAAGCATGTTCGCGCGTTTTTTCAGACTGCAACAGGTTCCAGATAGCTTTATCGTCCACTTTCTTCATAGCAAAACATTAAAGTGAAGGACAAAGAATACGGGCCATTGCTTCATCAAAAGCATAGACATCATCAAACTCTCTTATAGCATCTTCTTCATCATAATAAAGGGTGAAGTAGGCTATATAAACAGGCACTTGAGGAACTACCTTGACAGTATTTATCAAGCGTTTATGGTCTATCTTTGCCCGTTTTATCGAATCCTTTGGCGATGGGTCTGTATGCACGGAATAGTCAAGTTTGTCTTTCAGCTCGCTTGTAGCTTTATTGCCCAACAGGAAAAGTGCCAATTCATAAGGCTTCTCCACCCGGACACAGCCATGACTCACTGTTCGCACTTGGCGCTTGAAAATCCATGGCGAAGATGTGTCATGCAAATAAACGGAGAAGTTATTTAAAAACCGGAATATAATACGCCCCAATGAGTTGGCAGGTCCACCCGGCTGTATGAGATACTGTTCGCCCGACATTATCTTAGCATAAGAAATGGCATAAACAGGCAGCTTTCCCTTTTCTTTGTCAAAGACAAACATATTCATACGGGAGAGATAACCTGTACTATACACAATTTTCTTGGCTATACTCTTAGGCACTATCCATTGTGGGTTAATGTCCATTTTATAAATATAGCTGGAGAGCAATGGTGTAGGATTGTCTACTGTTCCACACCCTACTTTCATTGTCAGTACCTTATCATTGTCTACTGCCCTCAAACTGCACGACGGTATATTGACAAGCACATAAGTATCTTCTGCCTCTATCGGCTTGCCTGCTGACTGCTTGTAGCGCCAACGACACCTTTCTATATTACATATCAGCTTCTTGCGCATACGATGCGTAAGGTTTCCACTGTTCAACTTGGCTATCAACAAAGAATACAGCTTGCCTGAAGGCTGCACGGAAGACAAGAATCGGCCTACACTATTGTGTGTCACGCTTTCCAATGATTTAGCATAAAATGCACTGTCAGGGCGATAAATCTTCAAATCAGCCTGCTGGTAATAAGATACTCCTATTGAATCTGAGTCTTTAACATGTAATGAGTTAAAGAAAGCATTGGGGTTAATGAATCCGAAATTCATGCCACACGCATAGCGCCAATAGGCTTTTGTCAGATTATATTCCAAGCGAGCGTACACCTTATTGATGTCATGCTCTTTGTCAAAAGCCAGAGAGCGCACGGCTCTCAAATCAGCTTTAATCTGCTTTAGTCTGAAAAAAGACTTGCTAATGCCTAAAGAGTCTGCACGGTGCAAAAAGGAAAGAAGTGTGTCTACACCGCTGTCGTTAACCCCTAATCGGCTAATCCAAATAAAATCTTTCTGCTGCTTGTAATATTTATAGACTTGCTTGTCTGCCGCAAACAATTTTCCGTCGTTTCTACCAAGCCTTATAATATGACGTCTAATCTCATCTATATCCAATCTGAAATCTGCCGAATCCAAAAGCTCATAGCTGTTCACAGTGAGATCTCTGTTTGGATTACCCACCCTCTCATGGCAACTGTAAAAGAGGCTTAAGAAAATGGAAACAAGAATAAAATGCTTCAGTAACAAAACTACCTGCTATAAACCTTATTTAATAACAATACGCCTAACATAATCTCCTATTTTAACAATATAGCAGCCCTTGGACAAGTTCAGATCAAAGTATCTGTCTGAACCTTCCACTTTAAAATGGGCTACGCAATGCCCTGTAATGTTATAAATATACACTACAGATGAAGAACTAAAGCCATAGACGTGCAACTTCTTGGAAGGAGTTACAGATACAGAGCAGGCATCATTGTCGTTGTCAATTATCTCGATAGCTGTTTCTGCATACACAGAAGCAGGTATCATGGTCAAGACAGATAATGCAGCAAATACTATAGCGATAAAATATTTCTTCATAATAGTCTAATTTTATTTATCATGGCAAAATTAAGAAGAATATAGCAGATAACAAAATAAAAAAACACTTTTTTTCTATTCCACTTCAAATACGCACATTTCATTGCACAAGAAGGCATTTTTAAAAACTTTCTGCGCATCCGCAAGTATTTGCTGTTCATTGTCATATCTTGCTGAGAAATGGCCCAACAGCAGCTTTTGGACATGGGCTTTGGCAGCTATTGATGCAGCCTGTCCTGCTGTACTGTGGAAATAGAGTGCAGCGCGCTTCTCGTCTGCATCGCAATAAGTAGACTCATGATAGAGCATGTTTACATTTTCTATCAGTCGAGCCAATGCAGGCTTGTACTTTGTATCTGAACAATAGGCATACGAACGTGCAGGGTCGGCAGGGGTGGTAAGCAGATGATTGGCTATTACATCGCCATCAGGCGTTGTCCAGTCTGCACCGTTTTTAATATTGTCCCGCTGACTGATGGGAATTTCGTAATAGTCTATCATATCCCTGCGAAGGTGAGGAAGCTTCTCTTTCTCCTTAAACAAATAACCGCAACAGGGCACCCTATGGTTGAGTGGCAGTGTGGTTACGGTCAAGCTTTTATCCTCATATACTATTTTGTCAAGAGCAGTATCCACTGCATGAAATGTTACTTGATAATCAAGTCCCTGACAAAACATATCCAACTGTAGTTTCAACAAAGGCTCCATTTCCTGAGGGGCATAGATATGCAAGGGAGCTGTTCGGCCCAGCATGCCGAAAGTAGAAATCATGCCTATCAATCCAAAACAATGATCGCCATGAAGATGACTGATAAAGACGGCCGACACTTTATTGAAATGGACATGTGCCTTTCTCAATTGCAGTTGAGTGCCCTCACCACAATCAACCATAAACACCTTTCCACGTATCTCCACCAGTTGAGAGGAGGAATAATGTTTTAATGTTGGCAATGCACTGCCACAACCCAATATCGTTACTTTAAATGGTTGCATCTCAGCTTCTATAAACAAGTTAATGTGAATATGATATACAGACTGGTTCCAAAAAACGGCCGAACCAAGACGATATGTTTTGTATTGAATATCTATTTATTGTTTTCTACGGATCGTTTATAGCCATAAATGCCTTTAGCATTTTCCAGATACAAGGAGTCTGGCCCCAAATTATAAATATCAAATGTATCTGAAGACAGCACAAGATGCCCATTCTGTATTTTCCATTCCGTATAGGGCTTGGGCTCTTTTACATTGCTCACCACTACTCCACCCTCTTGCAGGTCAAAAGTCTTGTCCAAACTTACCCATTTACCAAGTAGAGAGGTAATGTTGATCACTTGAGTAGCCACCAATCCTTCTTCTTGTTTATAACCTGTTACAGCCAATCTGTCGCCGGCAAAAAGGCCGCCTTTCACCACAGAGCAAGAATCGTCATCATTGATAGCATAGACCAATGTGTCGCCTTTATCTGTAATGAGCTCTAAAGTATGCATGGCAGAGCCTTCGCCGCACTTACCATAGACAGTAGAATCGGCTTCTGTTTCTTCAGACAGCGTGGGCATATTAGCAGTATTCCCTGCTTTTTTGTTTGTACAGCCCACAAGACCCATAATGATTGCTACAAGCAAAAATGACAATATATTCTTCATAGCTTAACTGTTTTTATCTTCATCAATTGTATCTCTTTCTATTGCTTTAGCCTCGTTCCAAAGCTTGTCCATCTCTTCTAACGACATTTCTGTCAATGGCTTACCTATTTTTATAGAGTGCTGCTCTATATAATTAAAACGCCGTATAAACTTTTGATTGGTTTTCTCTAATGCTGTATCCGGATTGATATGATAGAGACGAGCTGCATTTACCAAGGAAAAGATAAAGTCGCCGAATTCTTCTTCAGAATGTACTTTGTCCTCTTTTCTCAATTCCGCTTCCAATTCATGCAATTCCTCTTTTACCTTGCCCCACACATCTCCTTTGTCTTCCCAGTCAAAGCCTACATTCCGGGCCTTATCCTGTATTCTATAAGCCTTTATCAAAGAAGGCAATGTGGCAGGCACACCAGACAGCACGCTTTTGTTGCCGCCTTTTTCCTTCAGCTTTATCTGTTCCCAGTTTTCTATTACTTGTTGTGCCGTTTTTGCGTTTTGCAATTGGGCAGTATCCGTTTTTACATCTTCATTATAAGGTAGAGGCTTGGGATGCGCCACGCCCACCTGCGAAGGATGATACACATGGGGGTGTCTGAAAATAAGTTTATCTGTTAAATGCTGGCATACATCGGCTATGTCAAAATCGCCTTTTTCACTTGCTATCTTTGCATAGAAGCAAACATGCAGCAATACATCGCCTAACTCTTTACAGATATCAGGCGTATCATTTTTCAGCAATGCATCACACAGCTCATACGTTTCTTCTATCGTATTAGGCCTCAAGCTCTCGTTGGTCTGTTTTTTATCCCAAGGGCATTTCACCCTCAGTTCATCCAGCACATCCAGGAATCGGCCAAAGGCTTCCATTTTTTCCTCTCTTGTATGCATAGTATTCTATATTAATTATGGCAAAGAGAAACTAACTCTCACATAAGGTTACCATATCCGATATATGACATGACAGTTATCTCTTTTATAGTTTTATAATATAATGTTTGCTTTCGAACAGGTTACATCTGTGCTTAAAGCATGATACATCTATTTTACAATGCAAAAGTACAACAAAAATAAAACTATGCAAAATATCTGTCCAAAACATATACTAATTGAGGTTAAAATAAGCACTTGCTATGGTTTCATGCATACACTTGATACCAACACCTGCATCGTTTACGGCAAGAGTATTTTCAAAAGCTATGCAAACGCATTGCAAAAGCACTGCTTTCGATGTGCCAAAGCTATGCTTTTGGAACCTAAAAGCATAGCTTTACAAGTGCTAAACCTATGGTTTAGAAAGACACAGGCATAGCTTGGCACATCGAAATATATACATTATTATATAATAAAGTACGAAAAGACATTTTTAAGCTGTATTGAAAAAAATAACAAACAAATAACTAAAAATAAAATATTTATGCCCTATAAACAAGAAAATGGCATTATCTTTGCAGGATAGATTTAGAAATATATAGATATACATAATAAAGACAATAAGTTGAAAGGACAAATATGACAAGTCAATTTTCGCAAAAGGTGTCTCAGATATTAGCTTTTAGCCGTGAAGAAGCTATCAGGCTCGCCAGTTCATCGGTAAGAGCTGAACACATTTTGCTTGGAATTATCAGAGACAATGCAGGACCTGTATACAAATTGCTTTCTTCAAACAATATAGATATTAAAGTTATAAAGCAAGAGTTAGAGGAGAAAGTTCATGATAATGACGCCACACAAAGCATCAGTACCAATGAGCCGACGCTGGATGAAGAATCAAGCAACATACTCAAACTGGCGGTATTGGAAGCACGTATGCAGTCGGAACAGACGGTAGACGAGCAACACTTGCTGTTGGCCATACTGCATGACCACTTTAACAACGGAGCAAAACAGATATTGGAAGACAACAACATCTTTTATGATAATGCATTAAGCTATTTCGACAAAAAAGGTGTACAGCCGCAAAACGGATTGGGATTGCCGGAAGACGACGATCTTGACAATGAAGACGGGCTGATGGGGAGAAGCAACAAAAATGAGGTCCCGCCAATAAGCAGTACTACTGTAAGAGGCAATACTGGGAGCAAAACCCCTGTACTTGACAATTTCAGTCTCGACTTAACAAAAATGGCCGCAGAAGGAAAGTTGGATCCCGTAGTAGGTCGGCAGAACGAGATACAAAGAGTTATCGAGATATTGGGCCGTCGCAAAAAGAACAACCCGATACTGATTGGCGAACCGGGTGTAGGAAAAAGTGCTATCGTTGAAGGATTGGCACAAATGATAGTCCAGCACCACACATCGCCTATCCTCTTTAACAAACGCATTATCAGTTTGGACTTGACTGCCATTGTAGCAGGTACCAAATACAGGGGACAATTTGAAGAGCGAATACGCGCCTTGATTAAAGAAATTGAGCAAAACCCTGATATTATCATCTTTATAGATGAAATACACACGCTCATCGGTGCAGGTTCCACACCGGGTTCTATGGATGCAGCCAATATACTGAAGCCAGCATTGGCACGCGGCACAATACAGTGCATCGGAGCAACAACACTTGACGAATACAGAAAGAGTATCGAAAAAGACGGAGCGTTGGAAAGACGTTTCCAAAAAGTAATGGTAGAACCTACCAATGCCGAAGATACCATCACTATTCTTAAGAATTTACAAGATAGGTATGAAAGCTATCATCATGTAAGTTATTCTGATGACGCCATAATGGCATGTGTCAAGTTGACAGAAAGGTATATTGCAGACCGCTACTTCCCGGACAAGGCCATTGACGCATTGGACGAAGTGGGTTCAAAAGTGCACTTAAAACATGCACAAATACCACCTGAGATAACAGCAAAAGAAAAAGAAATCAGCTTTATCAAGGAGAAAAAGCAAGCAGCTGCAAAGAATCAGAACTTTGAATTGGCTGCAAGCTACCGAGACAGACAGAAAGAGTTAGAGGCTGAATTGCAGAAGCTGCAAGACAATTGGCTCAAGAACGACCAAGACCATAAAGATGTCGTAGAAGAAGATGACATTGCAGAGGTTGTATCACTCATGGCCAATGTTCCTGTTCAGAAAGTAGCACAATCAGAAAGCGAGAAGCTGAAAGGGCTGTCCAACACCTTGAAATCTGCTGTCATAGGTCAAGACAATGCCATAGATAAAGTAGTTAAGGCTATACAGCGCAACAGATTAGGACTCAAAGAGCCCAATCACCCTATCGGTGTATTCATGTTCTTAGGCCCTACGGGTGTCGGAAAGACATTCCTGGCCAAGAAAATAGCCGAAGAAATGTTTGGCAACGCCGATGCGCTCATTAGAATAGACATGAGCGAATACAGCGAAAGCTTCAACACCTCACGCTTGGTAGGTGCGCCTCCTGGATACGTAGGATACGATGAAGGCGGACAGCTCACTGAAAGAGTAAGACGCCACCCCTACTCTATTGTATTGCTTGACGAAATAGAAAAGGCACATGGCAATGTGTTCAACATGTTGCTGCAAGTGCTTGATGAAGGAAGACTCACTGACGGAAACGGCAGATTGGTGGATTTCCGCAATACGATTATTATCATGACCAGCAATACGGGTACGCGTCAGCTCAAAGAGTTCAGCCATGGCATAGGCTTTACTGTCAACAATACAACCGAAAAGCCCAACAAAGAATATGCAAGAAGCATTATCCAAAAAAGCTTGAGCAAACAGTTTAGCCCTGAGTTCCTAAACAGACTGGATGATATAATTACCTTTGACCAGCTTGATTTGGATGCTATTAAACGCATCATTAATTTGGAACTGAAAGGACTTGCCAGCAGAGTGCAAGCCTTGGGCTATGCCCTTAACGTTACAGACAAAGCCAAAGAGTTCATTGCCACCAAAGGATATGACATACAATATGGTGCACGCCCTCTGAAGAGAGCTATCCAGACTCTTGTAGAAGATGGGCTGTGTAACTTACTGATAAATGGCGATATTAAAAAGGAGGGAAACATCACAGTAGGAAAAAGCCCGAACAAAGAAGAACTTACCTTTAAGGTATCATAATACAATGATATAGAAATCTCAGAAGAAGACTTGGAGCATAAACAATACTT
The DNA here is from genome assembly GCA_937907705.1 of uncultured Prevotella sp. GTDB lineage: Bacteria > Bacteroidota > Bacteroidia > Bacteroidales > Bacteroidaceae > Prevotella. The sequence continues at coordinate 20,573 of CALCVP010000042.1, forward strand.
ATGCTACCAAGTCTTCTTGCCAATAGAACATACGGCAGTCGTTTCGTATTTTGCTATTTTCTGTATCCATAACTTTCATCAGCTTCCAACTGATAGAGTGAACAAGAGAAGAAGTAAACAAGTTAGAAAACTGATAAGTTTGAGATTTTTTAACCATAAATTAACATTAGTATATTGATATTTTTTGTAATTTTGCAACGTTTTTCATAATATTGCAGATATTAGCCTAATAATCAGGCACTTATAAAATAATTGAGGTAAATAGATGAGACAATTAAAGATTCAGAAAAGTATTACCAATCGTTCAAGTGAAGCTTTAGACAAATATCTCGTGGAAATCGGACGTGCTCCGCTTATTTCTATTGACGAGGAAATTGAATTAGCTCAGAAGATAAAGAAAGGAGGTCCAGAAGGTGAACGAGCCAAGAACAAACTTGTAACAGCCAACCTCCGCTTTGTGGTATCTGTAGCAAAACAATATCAGCATCAAGGCCTTACACTGACCGATTTGATAGACGAGGGTAACATCGGCTTAATTAAAGCAGCACAGAAATTTGATGAAACACGAGGTTTCAAATTCATATCATACGCAGTATGGTGGATTCGCCAAAGCATTCTTCAAGCTATTGCTGAGCAAAGCCGTATCGTACGACTTCCATTGAATCAAGTTGGTTCTCTCAGCAAGATAAACCACGAAATAAACAAGTTTGAACAAGAAAACCAGCGCCATCCTTCTGTTTCCGAACTTTCAGAAGTTACAAAATTAGACGAAGACAAGATTGGACAATCTTTAGCTGCTGACGGACATCACGTAAGTATCGATGCACCTTTCCAAGACGGAGAAGACAATTGTATGCTTGATGTAATGCCAAGTGGCGATGACAGCCGAACAGACAGGCAAGTAGACCATGAATCTATGGCACTTGAATTGAACACGGTATTAAGCAAAGTACTGAAAGAACGCGAAATAACAATTATCCGTGAATGTTTCGGTATTGGATGTCATGAAAAAGGACTTGAAGAGATTGGCGACCAATTAGGATTAACACGTGAACGTGTACGACAAATTCGTGAAAAAAGCATTGCAAAGCTGCGTGAAAGCGGTAATGCTAAAATCTTAATGAAGTATTTAGGCTAAACAGCCTAATGCAATCAACAGAAAATACAATGGCTTAGAATAAAAAAGCTGAACTTTATATATAAAGTTCAGCTTTTTTATTTGACTAATCAAAAAAGAAGCAGTTGGCTTAATAAGACATTCACGATATTTTAAACAACTGTCTCTTTCTATAGAAAATGCTCTCATTTGATAAATTTAGCATTCTCGCGCATCACGAATTTAATCTTCTTATTTTTTGGAACCTGTGGCTTTTCCCAATTTCCAGCACCAACAAGAATAGTGGTCTTCACTCCAACAGGAGCATTGTCTACAGCCTGTTGCAAGTTCGTATATCTGCCACTGCCATCTTTTGCCACTGTTATGTCATAATGTCTCACATACTTCTTCAACGCTGGAACTTCCTTTGCTACTGCATCAGCCAATAAATTAGCAACCTTTATAGCTCCAGGAATATTGTAATGAGTATTATCTGTTCTGCCTTGAGGAAGAGATGGAGTTTCACCAGGCTTAAAAATCATGTGCAAGCCTTTAGAACCTTCCCTACCCAATCCTTGCTCCAAGTCGTGAGTAATTTTATTTGCATCAACAAAAGGTACATGCAACTTCTTTGCTACATTCTTAGGTGATAGAAGATAGGCTCCATGCGTATCAACAAGAGTATCACCCTCTGCCAAGTTTTTAGATGAATTAGTACGTAAATCATCATCGGTTACAGCGGTTTTGCTTTCCGCAAACGAACGCCTTACCACACTATTGAACAGCACTGGTATTGCACCACGCTCACGTGCCTCTGTTACATACTTTTCCAATGTAGCGTCAAAAGTAGTTCCCGGGTCTGTATGACGTTCAGTATCAGGCTTTTCGTCGTTATGTCCAAACTGGATGAATACGTAATCACCAGGCTTCAGACTGTTTAGCACTTTAGCCCATCTGCCTTCAGATATAAAACTTTTTGAAGACCTGCCATTCACTGCATGATTGCTTACAATAATGTCATCGCTAAAACAATTGCTCAGCATCATACCCCATCCTCTCTCTTGCTTGTCTCCAGAAATATCTTTATTAGCCATTGTAGAATCACCTACCATATAAATGGTAGGTTTATTCTTATTAAATGACAATAAAGCCAAAAGGCACAACAACAAAAGTGAACTCTTTTCAATTACTTTCATTTTAATGTTCTCCTGTCTTAATTATAGCTATCATCTCATCGGCTGTAACAAGATGCTGTTCGCCAGTTTGCATATCTTTCAATGTAACTTTATTGTCTTTTATCTCGTTTTCGCCAGCTAAAGCTACATAATGTACACCATTATTGTTGGCATAAGCCATCTGCTTCTTCATTTTCACAGCGTCTGGATATATTTCTGTAGCAATTCCTGCTTGGCGAGCTTGAGCCGCAAGAGGCATGCAGTAAGCTGTTTCCTGTTCACCAAAGTTAATGAAAAGCAGTTGTGTACCTACAATAGCATTCTTTGGATAAAGGTCCAATGCGTTTAGCACATCAAATATTCTGTCTGCACCAAATGAAATACCTACTCCACTCAAACCCGGCATACCAAAAATACCTGTCAAGTTATCATAACGGCCACCACCAGTTATACTGCCAATCTGCACATCAAGGGCTTTTACTTCAAATATAGCACCTGTATAATAGTTCAAGCCACGAGCTAAAGTAATGTCAAATTGCACTTCATTTTTCAAACCAGACTGAGCCAGTACTTTAAAGATAAAACAAAGTTCTTCAATACCTTTCTGTCCTATCTCAGAGTCCTTTAGCACATTACTCATTACATTTAACTTTTCTTCATTAGAACCGTCAAGAGCAATGATAGGCTGAAGCTTTTCTATCGCTTCTGCACTTAAGCCATCAGCAGCCAACTCTGCATTTACATTGTCGATACCAATCTTATCAAGTTTGTCAATAGCTACTGTAATATCTACAATCTTGTCAGGAGCGCCTATATATTCTGCAATGCCAGTAAGAATCTTTCTATTATTGATTTTTATCTGAACTCTAATGCCAAAACGTGTAAATACGGTATCCACAATCTGCATTAACTCTACTTCGTTCAGTAAAGATTCACTTCCCACCACATCAGCATCACACTGATAGAATTCTCTATAACGACCCTTTTGAGGTCTGTCAGCACGCCATACAGGTTGTATCTGATAACGTTTGAACGGAAGCTGCAATTGATCTCTATGCATTACTACGAAACGTGCAAAAGGCACTGTAAGATCATAACGCAGACCCTTTTCACATAACTTCGTGGCTAATTTTAACGAATTGCCTTCTAATAATTCTTCTTTGTCTACCTTATGAAGATAATCTCCACTGTTCAATACTTTAAAAAGCAGTTTATCACCCTCCTCACCATATTTTCCAAGCAATGTTTGTAGTGTTTCCATGGCAGGAGTTTCAATCTGCTTAAAGCCATAAAGAGCATAAACAGAGCGGATAGTATCAAAAATATAGTTGCGCTTTGCCATTTCTATAGGCGAGAAATCGCGAGTTCCTTTTGGAATAGATGGTTTTGTCATTACTATAAATATTTTAAATTTCCAAAAACAAATAAGGCATATACTTATCTGATAATAAACTATATATACACATAAGTAGGTGTTCATCAAAACTATTATGAACACCTACTTTTCATTAATTATTATACCTGTTATTTACGTACAATTGTTTGCTCACGATCAGGACCTATAGAGATAATCTTAATAGGTGTTTCCAGTTCTGCTTCCAAGAATTTTATATAGTCATTAAATTCTTTAGGAAACTGACTTTCGTCTGTAAACTTAGTCATATCTGTTTTCCAACCTGGCAATTCTTTATAAACAGGTTCAATGCCATGTTCTATATCATAGGGAAAATCACGAGTTTCTTTTCCGTTTTGTTTATAAGCCACACACGCCTTAATGGTATCAAAACCATCCAACACATCACTCTTCATCATAATCAGCTGTGTAACGCCATTAATCATGATTGAATAACGTAAAGCTACAAGGTCTATCCAGCCACAACGACGCTCACGACCAGTAACAGCACCATACTCATGGCCCAAATCGCGTATTCTATCACCCGTAGCATCAAACAACTCTGTGGGGAATGGACCTGCACCTACACGTGTACAATAGGCTTTCATGATTCCATATACTTCACCTATTTTATTAGGGCCAATACCTAAACCAATGCAAGCACCTGCACAAATAGTATTTGAAGAAGTTACAAATGGGTAACTGCCAAAATCAACATCCAACATTGTGCCTTGTGCGCCTTCACAAAGGATAGACTTACCTTCTTTCAGTGTCTTGTTGATTACATGTTCTGAGTCAATAATATGGAACTGGCGCAAATATCCAATGCCTTCCATCCATTTCTTTTCGACCTCAGTAATATCATAATCAACATAATTAAGGGCTTTCAACATTTGCTCATGACGCGCCTTGTGTGCCGCATACTTTTCTTCAAAGTTCTCAAAGATATCGCCTACACGCAAGCCATTACGTGAAACTTTATCTGTATAAGTAGGACCTATACCTTTACCAGTAGTTCCCACCTTATTTTTTCCTTTAGCAGCTTCATTTGCTGCATCAAGCAGTCTATGTGTAGGCATAATAAGGTGTGCTTTCTTAGAAATATAAAGACGCTCTTTCAATGGATGTCCGCTCTTCTCCAAATCCTTTGCTTCATCCATAAAAAGGTCTGGCGCCAATACTACACCATTACCTATAATATTAACCTTTCCACCTTGGAATATGCCTGAAGGGATACTGCGCAAGACATACTTTTGTCCTTCAAACTCAAGCGTATGCCCTGCATTAGGGCCTCCCTGAAAGCGTGCCACTACATCGTAACGTGGGGTAAGCACATCTACAACCTTACCCTTACCTTCATCACCCCATTGCAATCCAAGCAATACGTCAACTTTACCTGTTTTCATATTATTTTATTAATGTTACTTTATTTATTTTTCGCTGTTTCCGGGTCATAATAGCTTGACATGTACTACATATCCCGTAAATAAACATTGAAAACGATTCTTTCCTAAAACGCTTAATATGAGCTGTCTCTACCATAGCTGTCAACTGTGGCAACTTTACTTCCATTTCTTTGCCGCATACTGTGCATATTCTATAGCAATGGCTGCCTGTATAACAAGCCTCATACTTCAGACCATCGCGTAATTTATGGCACACGACTAAATGTAACTGCTGAAAAAGCTTTAATGTATTATAGATAGTTGCACGACTTACAGGAAAATTTTTATCGTTTAACCACTTGCTTAAATCATCAATAGACAAATACGTGTTTGATGAATAGAGAGCATCAAGCACCGCAAATCTCTCTGGAGTTTTGCGGCAGTTATTTTGGTCCAAGTAATTAACCAATACCTGTTTTGCATTCTCTATAGTGGTACCCTTCATCTATTAATAAAATTTTCAATTACAAAAGTACAATAAATTCGGGAAAAGATTAGCAATCTTACTAAAAAACATTCAAATTATATGCCTTAAAAGCTGTTCTAAGAATATTTTCATAATCTTCTCCACAAGAAGCCAATTTCGAAATAGAGGCTATTACATCTCTTTTCAGCGTGATGCTTTCACCGGAAAGAGCTGTTTGCGCTTGATCTATATACTCGTTTAACTCTCGTGTATCTAACATTACACCTCTCAAGAAAAGGCGGGATAGTACAGAATAGCCACATATTTGGGTCAATTCTTCAGCAGACGAAATCCACTTAAAGGCATAATCTCTGGCGGTAGGCAAATACTGAAACAAATAGAAGGCAGCCATCTCTGCTATCTCAACATTAGGTATCTGCGACACCCACAAATCAACTAAAGCCGCATCCATCTCTTCGGCAGGCATTATCAACAGAGCCATGAGTTTACACTCTCTTATATCTTCCTTCCACAACTCTATAGCCAGCTCCATATTCTTGCCATATTCACTGGCCATATCTTTCAGTAAAGGTAGGCCTATGCCCCAGTTCAGCTTATAGCCCAACCCCATTTCTCTCATAGATTGTGAAGCCACTCCATTCATTAAGAATCTAAAGCGACTTTTTATTTCACGAAGTTGATTTATTGTTTCTTCTTTCATTATTGCTTTATCAGAATCTGTCCAACACTGTTTTTATCAAATTGTCTATATTGTTTTTGTAGCCAGTATTTGCTTTTCCCGCTACTCTATTAGCAATTACCATACATACGGTAGTAGCCTTATGTCCCATTAAGCGTGCCAAACCAGCCAATGCAGAACTCTCCATTTCAAAATTGGTAATACGCTTTCCTTTATACTCGTAGCTTTCGATCTTCTCGTTTTGATGAGGATCAGCCAATGGCACACGCAACTGGCGGCCTTGTGGTCCAAAAAATCCGCCACATGCAACTGTCATTCCCCTTACCATATCATCTGCGGCTATACGTTCCACCAATTCTGCATCCGCATTTATTACATAAGGTGCTGGAGCACACATGTTGCCCGTCCAGCCTAAATGATTTAGCAAATCACGCTCTAATGCCAAATCACATACAGCATTTCTTCCTGCATAGAAATTCAATAATCCATCAAATCCGATAGATGTTTCAGAACAAATAAATGTCCCCGTAGGGGTATAAGGTTGCAAACCGCCACAAGTTCCAATTCTCACCAGTTCCAACTGCTTTAATTGTGTTTTCACATGTCGTGTTGAAAAATCAATATTAGCCAAGGCATCCAACTCGTTCATCACAATGTCTATATTGTCGCAACCAATGCCTGTTGACACCACAGTAATGCGTTTTCCTTTGTAAGTGCCTGTTACAGTATGAAATTCTCTACTACATACATCACACTCTTTTGCTTCAAAATGGGAAGCCACTAAAGCCACCCTACCAGGATCGCCTACTAATATTACTTTATCTGCTAATTGTTCAGGCTTAACATGCAGATGAAAAATACTGCCATCTGCATTGATAATCAATTCTGACTCAGGAAAATATTGGTCTATCATATCTTTAAGGTTTTTATTTTATAAGGTATTCAATAAATATCATATTTAATTTCAGTCTTTATACTTATCAGTCATAAAACTATTCTATTAAAAGTTTTTTACATAAGCAATTGATTTTCTCTATTTCTGATTGTTTTCTCCAACTGATGAATCGTACGTTCCAACTCATCCATCTTCTTTTCTTGTTGCAATATTTTAGCCTTTAAATCTTGCTTTTCCGCTTGTTTGGCTATGCTATATTTTTGCCTGTTCACATTCAGTAAATCCAGCAGCTTCTTACTGTCGTCTCTCATATTGACCAATTGTGAATAAGCCTTTCTATTCTCTGCTGACTTAAAGTCTGTCAATGCCGTATAAATCACATTGTCATTTATCACAAAAAATATAGTATTATTGTCTAATGCTTGATGCGTTTTTTGCAGAGATTGCAATCTTGCCTTTGCGCTTTGCAGTTTTGCTTTATCTGTCCATGTATCTTTAATGCTATGTATGGTAGCTAACGCACGCAGCTTTTTATCGCCCACGTTATCTTCATCATAGGCCTGACGCGAATTAGTAGGTACAAAGGTATATACACACACTTTGCCTTTTGGCTGATTTCTATCTGTAACTAACCATCCTATATTATTAAAGTCGTCTACTATATAAAACAAGTCATCACTCTTTGAATTATAAGGCAATCCAATATTCTCTGGTTTATAAAAACGCGCAGAATCAGTATCATACATGGTCACATAGATATCATAACCTCCCAAGCTATTTTTGTTCTTTGCGGCAAAATACAAGGTTACTCCATCCGACATCATATAAGGATAATTAATGTCTTCAAAGTCGCTTGACAAATCAGTGATTTTTTTAGGCAAGCTCCAAGCGTCATTCAATTTATCTGATGAATACAAAGCAAAATGCCCTTTCTCGTCTTGTTTTGAGAAAATAGCCTTATTTTCAAATTCATTCATATATACATACGCATTGGGCTGTCCGGCAGTCTTCCACATCTTGTCATACGTTGTAACGATACCTGCTTGCTTGTTAAGAGGTATTTTGCTTAAGAAATCACTCCTATCCGTTACAACACTATCTATAAACATGACTTGCGCTGTGGAAGAAAGCATATCTTCAAAAAGTTCATCACGATTTATTTCTTCTGCCTTGGCCGTTTTTGCAACTTTAGCATTTCCTACAGTTTTCTTTGTTTTTGATTTTAGAGTCTGTGCTTCAGAAGTAAAAGAAAACATGATAAAGCCTACAAGGGCTACCATCCATTTCATATTAAGCATTTCTATATCTTTGTTATAATATTCGTTACTTATTTGCATTATTGCTATATGCCACTTGTCTGTACATGGAAGCAAGAACATTCTGAACGGCAATATAAATGTAAACTAATTTATTCCATACAAAGTTAAGATAAATATATGAATAAGGCAACAATGGCCTTATTTTTTTATTTTTATATTGCACATTTCAAAATAAAAGCGTAATATTGCATATATAATACGACAAAACAGATGAAAAGAATCATTATTTTAATAGCCCTCGCTTGTAACATGCTATGTGCAGCAGCACATACAAATATCTCTCACAGCATAGCCAAATACATAGAAAAGAATATCGGCTTTATTGACTCATTACAGATTGCCAACATTGAAAAGATGAATGACAAAGGAGATTCTCTAACCTTTAAAAATGGATTTAATGAGGATACATCTATCCGTATTTGCAGTTCTTCTTTCGCAACGTTGACATTAAACAAAACAACATCAGTAGATGCCATATTGTTTCCACATGATTCTACTGCTACCATGTGCATAATCACTACTTACAAGCGTCCTGTTTTGGAGAGTGCTATCCAATTCTACGATACAGAAGCCAATGCCATTGACAACAACTTTAATCTGCCTAATATCAAGACAGATGTTCAACTGTCGCAGTTTATCCAAAAGCCTGATACCATGAGCTTAATGGACTTTGATCAACTAAGCAAATCTATTGAGCCATATATCTTCTGTATCACTTATTTGCCACAACAGCAGGCATTATGCTACCAGCTAACTCCTGCACTGCTTTCAAAAGAAGAGAAAACAAAAACAAATGCCATTATAAAGCAAAGAAAGTTTAAATGGAACGGGCATTTATTTAACGAATATTAAAATACCGCATTTTATCATGGAAACATTTGGTTGCATTCAACTTTATGCATAAATTTGCATCGTGTTTTTCATGGTATTAGATTATTAAGGTTAATAAAAAAGATTGGTTGTCGTGAGACAATCAATTTTTGTTTTATATAGGTTCGTCTTGTTTTCCATGTCTTTTTATTTCTTCGGAGCATCTCTTTCGATACACAAATACATGATTGTACCCGGTATTCATTTTAGTATTATATGTATTTTATAAAGAACATATACAAGCTTTTACCACTATTTTCATTATATTTATCCTTTTAATAATAATTTATGCACCCTTATTCGTATAAATATAAATACCTTTGTAAACAGTTATAAGCTTTATCAGCTTATCTTATAATAGATAGCAAGATACATTCTTCTATCTGTTACTAACCTAACAGCTATATATGGCAAGGAAACAGATACCTCATTAACTTATATTTAAATAAAAATTCATGAATAAGAAAACAACTATTGGCAAACTCTTCCTAACAGCAGCTGCCTTGAGCATGACATTAACGACCTCTGCTGCTCCGAAACAAAATGCCAACAAGAAGTTTGCAGGCTACCTGTTTGCATACTTTGAAGGTAGCGGCAACAAACAAGAAAATCTGCGCTTCGCTATCAGTAAAGATGCAAAAAGCTGGTACGCACTCAACGACAATCAGCCTATCATTTCAAGTGATACCATCAGTACCAGTGGCGGTATCAGAGATCCACATATCTTGAGAGGCGAAGACGGCTGCTATTATATCGTAGCTACGGATATGCAAGTAGCAAAATACGGTTGGAAAGAGAACCCAGGCATCGTGCTGATGAAATCAAAAGATTTAATCCATTGGACACATGCCAAGATTGTATTGAAAACTGATTACGCAGAACATTTCAGTGATGCCTATTGGGTGTGGGCACCACAGACCATTTACGACCGCAAGGTCAAGAAATACATGGTTTACTTTACGCTCCAACGCACTGGCGATGGCAGAAAGAGTCTAATCACATACTATGCTTATGCCAACAAAGACTTTACTGGATTTGAAAGTGAACCCAAGCAACTGTTCTCTGCCAAATACGGCAGCATCGACAATGACATTATTGAGCGCAATGGAGTTTATCATCTCTTCTATAAAGGCAATATAAAAGACGCTAATGGCAAAGAAATACAAAATGGTATTCAACAAGCTACTGCCAAAAGCCTCATGGGTCCTTGGAGAGAGGATTTTAAGTTTATAGACGCCTACGCAGACACTAAAACAGGAGTAGAAGGTTCTGGTGTATTCAAATTAAACGATAAGGATGAATACATCTTGATGTATGATCTCTATGGCTCAGGACGCTATGAATACCAGACTTCCAAAGACCTCAAGACATTCTCTACCGTGCCTCAATCATTCCGCAAAGATTTCTTTCCTCGCCATGGCACTGTATGTTCCATCACGCAAGACGAAATGGAACGTCTACAAGAAAAATGGGGCTATGTCTATCAGCATGACATAGTAGCTACCGGCAATCCGCTATTCTCACACATACATACCGCAGATCCTGCTGCACTGGTAGAGAAAGACACATTATGGCTCTTTGCCGGACATGACGCCAACGGCAAGCATTCCACCTATGAGATGCACGACTGGAAGGTGTTTTCTACCACTGACATGAAGCACTGGACACAATACCCTACCCCATTGATGGTATCCGACTTCAAATGGGCTAAAAGCAAGCAGGCTTATGCCGGTCATGTGGCAGCACGCAATGGCAAATATTATTGGTATGTATCTACCAATTGGTGTGGCATAGGTGTAGCAGTAAGTGACAATATTACCGGTCCATATAAGGATGCTTTAGGCAAGCCTTTGCTGACCAATAAAGATTGTTTCGACTCCAAACACAGTTGGGCATGCATAGATCCGGCTATCTTTATAGATGACGACAATACACCTTATATAATATGGGGCAACAAAGAGTGCTATATTGCCAAACTGAAAGACAACATGACTGAGATTGACGGAAATATCCAGCGCATAGATGTAGGTACACAGTTCCCGTTCACTGAAGCTCCATGGATTCATAAATACAATGGCAAATACTATCTCAGTTATGCATCCGGATGGCCAGAAAAAATTGCTTATGCCATGGCAGACAATATTATGGGACCATGGACCGCAAAAGGTATTATCAGCGAAATAGCAGGTAATAGCAACACTACACATCCTGCCATTGTCAATTATAACGACCAGTGGCTTTTCATCTCTCATAATGGCGCTTTACCTGATGGCGACAGCTATAAGCGTAGCGTAATCATCGAGCCTATGGCATACAATGCCGATGGTACAATCAGACCTATCCATCCCTCCACCAAGGGAGTTAGCGGTGCCGGCAATCCTATCCTTCCCGGTTACCATGCCGACCCTGAGATACTTTATTCCAACAAGACAGGCAAATACTATATCTATTCCACCACTGACGGTAAACCGGGATGGGGCGGCTATAAATATTATGTATATTCTTCAACAGACTTGAAAGAATGGAAGAATGAAGGCATTGCACTTGATGCCTCTACCGACCAAATACCTTGGGCCAACGGCAACTTATGGGCTCCTGCTGCCACAGAGGTAAAACAGAAGAACGGCAATTACAAATATTATCTCTATTACAGTGCCCGGCCCAACAATCAAGAAGCCAAACAAATTGGCGTTGCCGTATCCGACAATCCTACTGGGCCTTTCGTTGATTCAGGCAAACCCATGCTGACCAAGAACTATCCTGGCTGCAAGGGACAACTGATAGATGTGGATGTGTTCATTGACCCTGTCAGCAAGAAGCCGTATCTTTATTGGGGCAATGGCTTTATGGCTGGAGCAGAATTGGAGCCAAGCATGACACAGATAAAAGAAGAAACAGTAACTGTTATGACGCCCAAAGGCGGGTCTCTAAAAGACTATGCCTACCGAGAAGCTCCGTATGTCTTCTACCGCAACGGTATTTATTACTTTATGTGGTCAGTGGATGATACAGGTTCTGCCAACTATCACGTAGCCTATGGCACAGCAAAGAGTCCACTGGGACCTATCGAAGTAGCAAAGGATCCTATCGTACTCATACAAGACCCTCAGCATGACATCTATGGCACAGCCCATAACGCCGTGCTCCAAAAGCCGGGAACCGATGAGTGGTACATTGTCTATCACCGCATCAACAAAGAATACCTACACTTCCAACCTGGCGTACACCGCGAAATATGTATTGACAGATTGTATTTCAATGAAGACGGTACCATTAAGCGAGTAAAGCCTACTGCTACCGGACTGGAGTAATCGGAATTTCAAGGTAGAGGTGTTCAGTGTTTTATTGCCTGTAAGCAGGTGCTCAGAATTAATTTAAACAGAAAGGTTGAAATATACGATTAATTTTGTGAGCACCTACTTGCTACTATAAAACAACTACACAGACGAAGTAATATACAATGAACCACCCCCTCCTTTAGCTATTTGTTGTTTATAGCTAAAGGAGGGGTTTTGTTTCATTGCACTTTTGATTAAAGATTTATAGATCCGTATTTTTTAACAATTCAAGTAAAGCGCATTGACAACGGATATACCCATCAAGTAAAAAATGCAAAAGAAAGTAAACAGCATAAGTACGATTAATGTATCTTTATCAACAAATACAGTATAATATCTTTTCAGAAATGGCTCTCTTTGGCAAGACAGACGTGGGTTCTGCCTTCTGCGACGACTGGGCTACAAAGTTAACCCCTACCACCTTTATCAGCGATGGTGGCAATGCCAACAGTGCTATCGGTTATTTCTGGAATCAAGGCTACACAGGCGTAAAATATGCCAACACAGTGATTTCCAATATCGATGCAGTAGAAGGCATGTCGCAGGAAAAGAAGAACCAGTTCAAGGGACAGGCTTATTTCCAGCGTGCTTGGCATTACTCTCATTTGGTGTTCCAGTTTGGCGACATTCCTTTGGTAACAAAAATTTTGGAAGTGCCCAAGCAGAACTACAAGTCAACCAAAATGGCCGCTGTGCTTGACATGTTGGTATCAGACATGGAAAAGGCTGTACAATGGGTTCCTAACCAAAAGGACTTGACTTATGTAGGCCAGGTAAACCGTGGCGCATGCCGCACACTGTTGGCAAAACTGTATTTGGCTACAGGCCAGTGGAAAAAGGCTGAACTGCAGTGCGACACCTTGATCAACAACTTGGACGGTACCGACTATCACTTGATGACAGAGTGCTTCGGAACTGAAGAGAAGACCGGCAATCCTACTACCAAGACACTCACCCGCAATGTAATATGGGATTTGCACCGCCCTCAAAACAAGCTCAGTGCTGCCAACAAAGAGGTTATCATGGGTATGGTAAACCAAGGCGAAAGCGGTGTAGGTGCTGTGGATGTACAGTGGCTGCGCATATTCGGTCCGTTCTGGAACAACAATATCAAAGCTGCCAATGGACACAAGAACAGCAAAACCATCAACAACTGGAAGAAAACAGATGCCAACTACAACGAAAGCCTTGACTGGGTACGCTACACAGGCCGTGGACTGGGTACTTGCCGTCTGACTTACTTTGCACAACATCCATTGTGGAGAGTAAACGGTGTAGAAGATGACATTGACTTGCGCCACA
>CALCVP010000043.1 GCA_937907705.1 uncultured Prevotella sp.
ATGGCATTTGCAAAGTTTATCGCAAAGACAAAGTTTGGGAGATAGACCGAGAAGGAAAAAGGGTGAAAGATAGTACAAAAAAGTCAGATGGTAACTATGAAAACAAAGGCAAGAGTGATGATGATATGTATGTCGCAAATACCAATTATGTCAACGATGTTGACGCATGCAATATTTTAACTCACAATATCACACCTACGATTAATTTCAATGGCAAATACTTTCAACATCAACATACAAGAACTGATAATGTTATACCACATGATAAAAACAAAGAAGAAATAGAATTTAAATATGATGAAATATCTGACTTAAAAAGACAAAAGCTAAACGGAAGAATAAAAAAGATAAGCTGTAGTAGCTATAATGAAAAGGATGACCCAAACGGTATGGGACATGGAGATGAATCCTACGAATTTGAATATGACAACAATGGAATGCTTACCCAATATTCGTATGAAGCTCCATATGTAGGCGATATAACTTTCCACTATAAAAATGGAATACTTATTTCTTCGAGTGGTTATCTTGGAGGCAGTTCTTTTCAATATCAAAATGCAGACAAGAGAACCGTTGACATAATTGAAAGAGATAACAATGGAAGGAAAAGAGTTGTAATGACTCTGTATTTTTATCCTAACGGTGTCATTAAACAAAAACGCATCTTGTCTTCTCTTGTTGATCCATATAACAAAGAGACGGTTATTAGATATGATACAAATGGTATTGAGATTGACGATATGCCATCATATGGTGAAGTTATTAGTGAGAAAAGAGATTCTCACAACAATTGGATAAAAAGAATATTCAAAGATGGACGAGAAGTCTCATGAACCATAGAATATTACTGATGCAAGATTTTGACAAGAACTTAAATGGAGGCTGCATCTGGGCAGCCTCTATTCATTTTATCAAGTCTCTCATTGAATCATTTGTATTGCTCAGACACTATTTAGCAAAAGTCTAAACAAATAATCCTTTAACCATTCTTAGCAGAGTTATTTCGTTATTCTCAGAATAAGCCTGTAACTTTGTACCCACTTACCAAGAACGGGGAGTAGTTCTTTTATTTATTGACAAGCATCAAGAGACTGTTTAAGTACAGAACCAACCGAGCAGATTAGCCATTGCCACGGTGGTAAAATAGATGTGAGTTTAAGGCTTGATTATTATTCATCTTAAATTAAAAATTTATGGCAATATCAAAAACATCAGAAATCATTTTAGGTCGTGTGGAGAACATTGATTCTTCACACTTTAATTGTTGTTTGTCGTTCTCCAAGGCTTCTGACTTGGTGAATGGCATTAACGTGCGTCTCAGCAATATGGCAGGTGGCTATCCGTTTTCATTCGAGGGTGTAACTTGGCGTGATAGTGAGACGCTTTATTTGTGCGGTGAGTTTTCGGATTATTCTGACAAACATTTATCTATACAGGAGGAAATGTACCGACAGACAAGTGGCTTTGCAGCCAAACGCTTTGTTAAGAACAAATACAAGAGATTCATCCGTAGTGACTTCTCAACATTTCGCATACAGTGGATGCTATTTGTTGTATGGATGAAGTGCAAGGGCAATGCGGATTTTGCAAATTTGCTCTTACAGCTACCAAAAGACGCTATCATTATCGAGGACACAACAATGCAACACTGTGACACTAAGGAAGTTTGGGGATGCACCAACATAGAGTTGG
Organism: uncultured Prevotella sp.; assembly: GCA_937907705.1. Lineage (GTDB taxonomy): Bacteria > Bacteroidota > Bacteroidia > Bacteroidales > Bacteroidaceae > Prevotella. The sequence continues at coordinate 1,693 of CALCVP010000043.1, forward strand.
CTGCAAGAAGAGCAGAGGTTAAAAAGGAAACCATCAAACAGGCTAAGGCAGGCTATCCAAACATATCCAAGGCTGCTTTGAAGCGTTTGGTAAACATTGAGACTTATAAGGTTAATGGTATTGGAACGTTTGTCGGTCAAAACAACCTTGGCAAGATTCTCATGATTTGCCGTGATTGCCTTATGCAAGGTGTAGAACCACCGATAAACTACGTTCTTTTGGAGTCGAAGGATATTCACATTTTAGGAAAACGCATTTCATTCACCAATTAAAAATATATTAGAACAATGATACATAGTAACACAGAACAACCACAAGACAGCATCACTCTAATGAATGGTGCTGTACTTGAGTGTTTCCCAAAAGAGTCACATCAAGGCGACTTTGTACCCGACAAGATGAAATTGGATGCAACAGATACGTATCTCAGCATTGGTAATAAACCATGTAAGCCTCAACCAAAAGCTACAGAAGAAAGGGAGCGACAGAAGCAATTCTTCACAGACAACGCTTTCTATCTTTTAGCGCATAGTGAGCGTATCATGCGTGACAGTAGAATGTTTCTTGCTCCTGTAGCTGTCCAAAACGGACTCGCATACACAGGCACATCAGGTTTTCTTGCTCCTACCTTGGGCATATATTTGGAGTGGTGGAATGAATGTTCTATAGCTTTGCGAACAGATGAGGATGGCAAACGAAGTCTCGTCTTTCACTTAGCAGGCAGTCCGCTAAGCGGAGCAAACCATTGTGCTGAGGTTTATGAGGATGGCAAGGTTGAGCATATACAAGTATCTTTATTTATAAACCATTGGCGACCATTCACTGCTATCAATACACGTTATGACGAAGCAAAGCACACATATCAAGCCTATACACTTGAACAGGTGCTTGAAATCCTACATGCTGAAGATGGTGAAGGTTGGGACTATTCCGCTGAAATCAATGAACGCTTCATGCAGTCAGAGATTAACGAGTTGAAAAAGAAAGTAGAACGACTAACCAAAGAGTCCAATAAATGGTACTCCATGTATGTTGACACTTATATGAAGTACAAGGATGCAGAGATTAGTGAGGCTTTTTCAGCTTTTCAATCCTTTAGAGAGAATACCGAGACTCAAATCAACTCTATCAAGATACGTAAGCGAGCATTGAAGGCAGAATTGAAGAAGGGAAGCATAAACAACATAGTTTATCAACGCACGTTAACACCGCTGAATAAGCAGATTAGAGATTTAGAGTTTAACGTTAGTACGAAAAAGTATGAACTCATCAATAAGTATCTTTCAGAAGGCATAAGTTACGATACGATAGAAAGTTATATGAACAATAAGAATAATATTAAAAAGTAAAAACAATGATTGAAAAAGTAAATCCGGCGCATCCGGACAAGGAGGCAGACCGAATCGCAGGGGCTATTGTTGACCTTGCTTACTCAAAGGTAGAGAACCCGAAGATTGCAGTTGAAGTACTGCTCGGACATGGTGTAGTAAACATCATCATTGAGAGTAGCGTGAACATTTCAGACGCTGAAGCTGAGGCTATTGTTAGCCGCATCACAAAACGTACAGACTTGAAAGTTTCACTTGTCATGGTAGCACAAGACCCAATACTTGCAAGCAATCAAGACGGAGAAATCCGCTGTGGCGACAATGGTATTTTCAAGGGTATACCATTGACAACCGAGGAGAAACAGCTCAGTAAAATTGCCCATGACATCTACAAGATGTACCCATCCGACGGCAAGTATGTGTTAGGTAAAGGCAAGCTGATAATATGTCAGAGCAATGCCAAGACTGAGGACTTAAAGAAGCTCTATCCAAATGCCGTTATCAATCCTCTTGGAGATTGGAGCGGTGGTACTGATGTTGACGCAGGAGCCACAAACCGCAAGCTCGGTTCTGACATGGCACAATCTGTTTCGGGCGGCGGAATGCAGGGGAAGGACCTAAGCAAAGCTGATGTTTCCGTCAACATCTACGCTTTTTTGAAAGCGCAAAAGACAGGCAAGAAGGTAGAACTGTTTTGTGCTATTGGCGATGAAACCATTGATGGTAAGCCTTATCGTGAGATTGTAGAAATCGCTCGTAACTACATTGACGGAATTGGCGGATTTGAACGTTTTGCCGAGTGGGGATTGTTCTAAATAGTAAGCGATATGTACCGATTCGATATCGACATCAATCCCATCATCAACGGCAAAGAATGCCATTTAGAGGGCATTTGTGAAATGCTTTCTTCTGATACCTTCAACGTAACAATGACTGAGCCTTATAAAGGTTTGGCTGTTACCAAACACTTTAATGATGCTGGAGAAATGGATATGGACGCAACCTTTGCAAATGTCGAAAAAGACTTGATAAAGTTGTTTGAACAAGAAACAATGCGCATAGAATCGAAGTAATTGCCGATTCTAAGTGAATAGAAAAACTGCCAAGTGTTGAGATTTAAACAGGCTCAATACTTGGCGGTTGTTCTTTTACAGCTCAATACCCTCTTTTGCGCAAATTGCCTTTACATTATTTATCAAACTATTCAAATCCTCAGCAATATAAGTAGTATCGTCATGCACTATTATAGAACGTAACGAAATTGTTGATGAAGAAGCAAACAAATCAGATAGGTTTACGTTCAAATTGCTTGCAATTGCTTCTAATGTTGAAAGTTGTGGATTGCCGTTCAGTGTTCGGGATAAACTTTCGGGGGCGATTCCAATTCTATTGGCTAAATCCTTCAGCGTTAGGCCTTGTATGCGACATAATTCCTTAACAGTTGTACTTAAATTAACTTTCATATCATTCATTTTTGCTGCAAAGTTAGTAAATTGATACTAAATATCAATCAAAAACCAGCAATTTAACTTTAGATATCACTAATAATTTGGTTCCAATTGATATATTATGTACTTTAGCGGCCATAATAGTAACACATAATATCAATACGAATATGAAAAGAGTAGTTATATATGCAAGAGTTTCAACCAACTCACAGGATTACGACCGACAAATCTCTGATTTGCGTGAATATGCAAATCGGATGGGCTATAATGTCGTAAAGGAGTTTTCCGAAAAGATAAGTGGTGCAAAGAAAGTCGCAGAACGTGAACAGTTATCGGAACTATTGAATTACGTTGAGGCTCACCATATAGATAAGGTATTAATATACGAATGCTCTCGTTTGAGCAGACGAATCGTTGACTTTCTGCAAGTCATAGAGCAGTTGACAGAAAAAGGTATTTCACTTTTCATCCTTCAAAATGGTTTAGAAACGTTACAAGCAGACGGCAAACCAAATCCAATTGCACAGCTTGTATTGGGCATGATAGCGCAATTCAACTCGATGGAAAGAGGACTTATCCGTAGTCGCATGGAGAGTGGCTACAATCATTATCGTGCAACAGGAGGCACTGTTGGCAGAAAGAAAGGTTACAAGAAATCAACAGAGGAAATGAAAGATGAATATGCTGAGGAAATACGCCTCTTGAAGAAGGGAATTTCTTTGAGAAATGTTGCCAAAATAACCCATACAAGTGTGAACACATTGCGTAAAGTACGTGATTTAACTATTTTTAAATGCTGATTTTGTAAATGGCAATGAACCAAGTAATATATTTGAAGCGTTAAAACAATTGTTTAATTAAAAATTTGATAAGAAATGACGAAAATTAGCTACAGTTCAATTTTACAGTACCCTAAGAAAGAGGAGTCTTTAATATTTTTCATGGTTCGCTGCAATGGCAATACAGCAAAGGTCTCTACACGACAAACTATTAAGACAAAGATGTGGAATAAGCAACTACATCGTTGCATCACATCAAAGGAATTGTTTACAGACCGTGAGAATCGAGAAGCAAGAAAAGTCAATAAACAGTTGAATAAGATTGAAGATTTTATAATAACTCGTCTTAGCGGTTGGGGTGAACAAAGCAGATATCTTACAGACCCTAAAGAGTTTAAAGACATCGTTACCCATTACGCAGATATGTTTTTCAGAGGTATAGAGGAAGAAGAGAAGAAGCAAAATCAGAAGGCTACAGAATGGATGCTTGCCAATATCAATAGTAATCGCATAGACATTCATTCGGGAAGATTTGTGGCAGAAAGAACAAAGAAAGCACAGTCAACTGTAATTCATAGACTGCAATTATTCTTAAGTGATAACCACTTAGAAGATACCTTTAAGACATTTACTGATGCTGATTTCGCTAATAAATACATGAAATGGTGCTACGAAAAGAAAAACTACAAAGAAAACACCATATATGTTACATACGAGATACTGAAAGCTCAAATGAATGCGGCAAAAAAGAGTGGATTTAACATAGATGATACTTATTACAAAGAGTTACGTGGGAAATGCAAAGATGTAGATAACATATATCTCACTGAGCGAGAAATAGAGGCAATCTACAAATTGGATATACCTCATCTAAAGCAAGAAGGACTAATAGACGAAAAAAGTACGATGGAACAGACAAGGGACTTATTCGTCATTGGCTGTTACACAGGCTTGAGAAGAAGCGATTTAAATAAATTGAATAATGGTATTTGGGACTTATCTGAAGCTAACAACACAGTATCTATTGTTGCGGAAAAGACAAAGAAACGTGTGGTTATTCCACTTCACAAATATGTAAAGTCCATATATAATAAGTACAAAGGAAAGTTGCCTAAACTTGGAGATAAGTATAATACAAATGTACACTTAAAGAACTTGGGTAGATTGGCAGGTATTGACGAGATTACATCTAAGATAGAAAATAGAGGTGGAAAAGTGAGTACCATCAAGTACAAAAAATATGATTTGATAGGTTTTCATACAGCTCGAAGAAGTTTTGCGACCAATATGTTCCTCGCAGGCAAACCAACCTACGCTATCATGCAACTCACAGGACACACAAATGAAAGAACATTCTATAAATACGTGAAGGCAACACCTGAGCAGATTGCACATTTATTGGATTTCAACTCGGTTGGGTAGCAATCCTATCGGGGATAAGCAGGGACGAAATCGGGGACGGTTTTGAGGATTTTGTACATGAAAGGGGATTTGTTGACAATCAAGCATTTACGTCAACGAATCCCCTAACTTATTGAGTTTAAATTAATTCATCTTTATTTGAGTGGTTGTTTATCGGCATCCCGACTATTCCCATTCAATTGTCGAAGGTGGTTTTGAAGAGATGTCATAGCATACGCGGTTTACCCCTTTCACCTTATTGATAATTTCGTTACTTACTTTTGCCATGAAGTCATAAGGCAGGTGTGCCCAGTCAGCAGTCATGGCATCCATACTGGTTACAGCGCGCAAGGCTACAGGATGTTCATAAGTACGTTCATCGCCCATTACTCCTACACTACGGATGGTAGAAAGCAATACTGTGCCTGCCTGCCATACCTTATCATAAAGGCATTCGCCATCTTTACAAATATAGTTGTGCATGTTTTCAATATAGATGTCATCGGCATCTTGAAGTATGCGTACTTTTTCGCGTGTTATGTCTCCAAGAATACGCACTGCAAGACCTGGACCAGGGAACGGATGGCGCTTGATAAGGTGTTCGGGCATACCCAACTCGTAACCTACACGGCGCACTTCGTCTTTAAACAGCCATTTCAAAGGCTCACAGAGCTGCAAGTGCATTTCTTTGGGCAGACCACCTACATTATGATGGCTCTTAATGACCATGCCTGTAATGCTTAAGCTCTCAATGCGATCAGGATAGATAGTACCTTGTGCCAGCCATTTAGCATCTGTAATCTTCTTTGCTTCGGCATTAAACACTTCTACAAAGTCGCGACCTATAATCTTGCGCTTTTGTTCAGGGTCGGTAACACCTTCCAAGTCTTTAAAGAATTTCTCGCTGGCGTCTACGCCTATCACGTTCAATCCTAAACCCTGATAGGCTTCCATTACTTTCGTAAATTCGTTTTTACGCAACATACCGTGGTCAACAAATATACAAGTTAAGTTCTTGCCGATAGCTCTGTTGAGCAATGTTGCACATACTGAAGAGTCAACACCACCGCTTAAACCTAATATTACACGGTCATTGCCAAGCTGCTCTTTTAGTTCATTTACGGTAGACTCTACAAATGAGGCTGAGCTCCACTCCTGTTTGCTGCCGCAAATGTCTACCACAAAGTTTTGGAGTAGCTGCTTACCTTGCTCTGTATGGAACACTTCCGGATGGAACTGTACAGCCCATAGAGAATTGGTATTGCTGGCATAAGCTGCAAACTTGACGTCTGATGTAGAAGCTATTACATGGCAGTCGGAGGGTATGGCAGTAATGGTATCGCCATGGCTCATCCACACTTGCGAGTTTTCATGAAAGCCTTTGAAAAGAGGGTCCTTGGCGTCAAATGATTTCAAGTTTGCACGACCATACTCGCGAGTATTCGTTTTCTCTATTTTGCCGCCATTTGAATTGGCTATAAACTGTGCGCCATAGCAGATGCCAAGCACTGGATATTTGCCAATGAACTGGCTGAGGTCTACCTTGAAAGCTTCTGGGTCATGCACTGAGTAAGGTGATCCACTAAGGATTACACCTATCACGCCTGCATCGTTTGTTGGAAACTTGTTGTAAGGCAGAATTTCACAGAAGGTATCCAGCTCTCTCACGCGGCGTCCGATAAGCTGTGTAGTCTGAGAACCGAAGTCCAAGATGATAATTTTCTGTTGCATGGTTATTGTATATATTTGTTGATAAATTCGTCTGCATCTGTTAAGGTGTCTATCTTGCCTACATCCATTAAGTGCAGGTCTGTTTTCTCATATCCTTTTATGACTACCTTGTCACATATTTTTAAGTAAAAGTCCATGATGCCAAACTTTTCAGGAAAGTTGCTCATGAGTGGAAATAGAGATGGCGAGAAGATATGGATGCCTGAAAATGCTAATTGCCTGCATTTACTCACATCTAAATCTGCATAAGGTGACCTCACTTGTCCTGTTTCTATATTGGTCCAACCTACCAATCTCATATTATTATCAAAGAGCAGATAGCGTTTTGTCTTACGCTTGCTAACCAATAGTGTGGCTTGATAATCAGCATGAAGATGATAGAAAAGTTTCAAATCAACGTTGCTCAATATGTCTACATTATGAATCAAGATAGGCTTTTGAGGGTCAAAAAGCGGTGCTGCCTTTTTCAGACCACCGCCCGTATCAAGCAGATTGTCGGTTTCATCGCTTATCTTTATATTCATGCCAAAGTTGTTGTTGGCTTTCAGATAATCTATAATTTGCCAGAAAAAGTGATGTACATTTACCACTATCTCTTCAGCTCCAGCCTCTTTAAAGCGGGCTATTACCCTTTGCAGCAGTGGCTTGCCTGCCACTTGTACAAGTGCTTTAGGCATTCTGTCGGTAAGTGGTTTCAGACGCGTGCCTAAGCCTGCCGCAAATATCATTGCTTGCATGCTCTCTGCCATATTTCTTTATTTTTTATTCGTTGTGTCAATTGATTTCGCGGACAGTGTCTGACTGATATTCTGTTCTCGGTGCAGTATTTTCACCTCAATGCCAAACTTCCTATGGAGGTGCTCTGCCAGATGTTGCGCTGAATAAACGCTACGGTGTTGCCCGCCTGTGCATCCAAAACAGAACATAAGGTTGGTGAAGCCTCGCTGTATATATCTGCTCACATGAGCATCAGCCAGTTTATATACACTATCAAGAAAAGTAAGTATTTCGCCATCGTCTTCCAAAAACCTGATAACGGGTTCATCCAGTCCTGTCAACTTTTTATAAGGCTCATACCGTCCCGGATTGTGCGTGCTTCGGCAATCAAAAACATAACCTCCACCATTGCCCGACTCGTCTTCGGGAATACCTTTGCGGTAAGAAAAGCTGAACACACGCACCACGAGAGGACCTTTATTGTCATATTTTGAAAAGGTAGCAGGTCCGTCTGCTGGATGAGCTTTGTATACGGTACTGTCTGTTGTTTTCAAACCATCTGTTCTGCTAACGGTCTGTTCTGCTGTATCAGCAAACTGTGGCAGTTCGGTCAGCCGCTTTAGCATGTCCATCATATAAGGATAGGGATAACTGGATACATTGTTTTGTAGTAGTTCGCGCAGATTTTGTATGGCAGGAGGAATGCTGTCTATAAAGTGCTTTTTACGCTCAAAGAATCCCCGGAAACCGTATGCTCCCAGCACTTGCAGCAATCGGAAAAGCACAAATAGGCTTAACCGTTCAACAAAGTGGCGAACAGAAGGCACCTCGGTATAGTTTTTTAGAGAATTATAGTATTCATATACCAGTTCTCTGCGCAACTTATATGAATATCGAGCAGAAGCTTGCCACAAAAAAGAGGCCACATCATAATAATAAGGACCTTTGCGCCCACCTTGAAAGTCAATAAAAAATGGGTGTCCTTTGTCATCAAGCATAATATTGCGTGCCTGAAAATCGCGATACATGAAGCTGTCTGTCTTCTCAGCCACCAAGTCTTTGGCAAAAAGTCTAAAGTTAGCTTCCAGTTTCATTTCATGAAAGTCGAGTTCTGTAGGCTTTAAGAAACAATACTTAAAGTAGTTCAAATCAAAGAGCACATTATCCTCGTCAAACTCTGGTTGTGGATAACAGTTTTTCCACTCAAGACCACGTGCTCCCCTTATTTGTATGTCCGGTAATTCTTTGATAGTATTGACAAGCAGTTGCTTTTCGTGCTGGTTATAGCGCCCTCCAGCTTGTCTGCCTCCTGCTATGGCATTATAAAGTGATGTACTTCCAAGGTCTTCTTGCAGGTATCTCAACTCGTCATCGCTTACTGCCAACAATTTAGGTACAGGCAATTGTCGCTGGTTAAAATGATTCGACAGATATACAAAGGCATGATCTTCATCACGGCTGGTTCCAACCACGCCTATCACCGACTGTCCTTCAGCATTTTTCAGTCTATAATATTGTCGGTTACTACCTGCGCCTTTTAGCTTTTCCACGTTGGCAGCGTTTTGACCACACCAGTTTTTATATAGTTCTAATAGTTTTTGCATACTGTTTTAACTAATAGATTCATCATCCTCATTGCCACGTTTGCGCATTACATAGTCTGCCACCAAATAATCTGCTAATATAATCAGCAGGAATATACCCAACGACATAAGCCATGATTCGGTGATATATAGCAGTGCTGCTGATATAAGAATATAAAGCACCCACTGCGATTTCTTTATTTTGAAGTCATTAACGTCCATTTATTGTTCTTTTTGCTGTATATTGTCTTGCTGTCAGACTTTATTGAAAGCTACATGGCAAAGTGGATATTAAGAATATTGCCGAATGTAACCTATCTTATGCAAAGATACAACAAAAATATTGAAAAATAGCAAGATTTAAAGCAAAATTGGTGGAAGTGTCAGTCCTAAAATTTTTTGTTTGAAAAATTTCGCCCTGTACGGTTGAAAAAGCCCATATGATAAAATATATGTCCATCCCTTACGTTATATAGTGTAGTAATCATAAAAACGACATCAATGAAGAAAGCAAAATTAGAATTCATAGCAAAAATAGCAACTCCAGACGGTAAGGAAATTCTTAAAAGCGTATCAGAAGACTACCGTCAGAGGAAGCGTTTGACACAAGCAATGTAGAAACGTTTATGACAGCTTT
>CALCVP010000044.1 GCA_937907705.1 uncultured Prevotella sp.
TGAGTAAACTGACAAAAAATCAAAAATCAGTAGCTGATAAGGTTGAAGCAGGGAAAGCATACTCTTTGAAAGAGGCCGCAGAGTTGGTAAAGGAGATTACTACTACCAAGTTTGACGCTTCTCTTGATATTGATGTACGCTTAGGCGTTGACCCACGTAAGGCTAACCAGATGGTAAGAGGCGTTGTTTCTCTTCCTAATGGTACTGGTAAGGTTACACGTGTGCTCTGCCTTTGTACACCTGATGCTGAAGCCGCTGCTAAAGAAGCAGGTGCTGATTATGTAGGTCTTGACGAGTATATCGAAAAGATTAAAGGTGGATGGACAGATATTGATGTTATCATCACTATGCCCTCTTGCATGGGTAAAATTGGACCTTTGGGACGTGTCCTCGGTCCTCGTGGCTTGATGCCTAACCCTAAGAGTGGTACTGTAACAATGGACGTTGCTAAGGCAGTAAAAGAGGTTAAGCAAGGTAAGATTGACTTTAAAGTTGACAAGGCTGGTATTATCCACTCTTCAATCGGTAAGGTTTCTTTCACTGCGGAACAGATTTATCAGAATGCTAAGGAGTTTGTTAATACAATTATCAAACTTAAGCCTTCTTCTGCTAAAGGTACATATCTCAAGAGTATCTATATTTCTAGTACGATGAGTAAGGGTATCAAGATTGATCCTAAATCAGTTGAATAACTCTAAAAGTTTTGTGAAATGAAAAAAGAAGTAAAAGATACTGTAATCCTTGACCTTGGACAAAAGCTCAAAGAGTATGCTCATTTCTACCTTGTTGATGTACACGGTATGAATGCAGCTGCTACAAGTGGTCTTCGTCGTGAGTGCTTCAAGAACGAAATCAAAATGGTCGTTGTAAAGAATAAACTTCTTCACAAGGCTTTTGAGGCTTCGGATGTTGATTATGAACCTTTATACGGTTGCTTGAAGGGCAGTACTGCTGTTTTGTTTGCCAATACAGCTAATGCGCCCGCTAAATTGCTTAAAAAATACACTAAAGAGGGTCTTCCTGCATTGAAAGCTGCTTATGCAGAGGAAAGCATCTATGTTGGTGCTGACAAGTTGGAAGAACTCGCAGCTCTCAAGAGCAAGAACGAGGTTATCGCAGAAATCGTTGCTTTACTGCAATCTCCTGCAAAGAATGTTGTTTCTGCTCTTCAGTCAGGCGCAAACACCATCCATGGTGTACTCAAGACTTTAGGCGAGCGTCCTGAATAATTCAAACACCCAAACATTTAACATTTAAAAACATTAAAAATTAGAATAAAATGGCAGATATTAAAGCTATTGCTGAAGAATTGGTAAATTTGACAGTTAAAGAAGTTAACGAGTTGGCAACAGTCCTGAAGGACGAGTATGGAATTGAGCCTGCTGCTGCAGCTGTTGCTGTTGCTGCTGGTCCTGCTGCTGGTGGTGCAGCTGCAGCTGAGGAGAAAACATCTTTTGATGTTGTCCTCGCTGAGGTTGGTGGCGCTAAGCTTCAGGTTGTAAAGGCTGTTAAAGAGGCTTGTGGTCTCGGTTTGAAAGAGGCTAAAGATCTCGTAGACGGTGCTCCTTCTACTTTGAAAGAAGGCATGTCTAAGGACGAGGCAGAGAATCTCAAGAAGACTATTGAGGCTGCTGGTGCTAAGGTAGAGCTCAAATAATTTGAGATAAATAAAATAATAGGGGTTAAGATTCTTCCAGTCGGAGAGTCTTAACCTTTTTGTGTCTTTAATAGACATCCTTCTTAATAGGACCTTATCCAATAAGATTTAATATAATATATGGCTTCTAAAATAGTTGATAACAGAGTTAATTTTGCCAGCATAAAGAATCCGATGCCCTATCCGGATTTTCTTGATGTGCAGTTAAAGTCTTTCAGAGACTTCTTACAGTTGGATACACCACCTGAGGAACGCAAGAATGACGGTTTGTATAAGGTGTTTGCAGAGAACTTCCCTATCACAGATACACGTAATAATTTTGTTCTTGAGTTCTTGGACTATTATATTGACCCTCCTCGCTATTCTATTGATGAATGCTTGGAGCGTGGCTTGACATATAGTGTGCCTTTGAAAGCAAAGATGAAACTGTATTGTACAGATCCTGATCATGAGGATTTTGGTACATTTATTCAAGATGTGTTCTTGGGCACAATTCCTTATATGACTAACAACGGTACCTTTATTATTAATGGTGCCGAGCGTGTTGTTGTTTCTCAATTGCACAGATCACCTGGCGTGTTTTTTGCACAAGGTGTTCATGCTAATGGTACAAAGCTTTATTCTGCTCGTATCATACCTTTCAAGGGGTCTTGGATTGAGTTTGCAACAGACATTAACAATGTCATGTATGCTTATATCGACAGAAAGAAGAAATTACCTGTTACAACTTTATTGCGCGCAATTGGTTTTGAAACAGATAAAGATATTCTTCAGATTTTTGACCTTGCAGAAGAGATTAAGGTTAACAAAAAGAATCTGAAGGATGCTATTGGTTGCAGGTTAGCTGCCAGAGTATTGAAGAGCTGGACAGAAGACTTCGTTGATGAGGATACTGGCGAAGTGGTTTCTATTGAGCGTAATGAGGTAATCATGGAGCGTGAAACAGAAATTACTAAGGATAATATTGAAGATATTATTGATAGTGGCGCTTCTACAATATTGATACACAAGGATGCAGATTCTGCTAATAAGTATTCAATCATTTTTAATACCTTGCAGAAAGACCCAAGTAACTCAGAGAAGGAAGCAGTTCTTTATATTTATCGCCAGCTACGTAATGCAGATCCTGCGGATGATGCGAGTGCGCGTGAGGTAATTCAGAATTTGTTCTTCTCTGATAAACGTTATGATCTGGGCGATGTTGGTCGCTATCGTATCAACAAGAAGCTTGGTCTTGATACAGATATGGATATTCGTATCTTGACAAAAGAAGATATTATAGAGATTATTAAATATCTCATACAGTTGATTAATTCTAATGCAACTGTTGATGATATTGACCACTTGTCTAATCGTCGTGTTCGTACCGTAGGTGAGCAGTTGGGCAATCAATTCTCTATTGGTCTTGCACGTATGAGTCGTACTATCCGTGAACGTATGAATGTACGTGACAATGAGGTTTTTACTCCTACAGATTTGATTAATGCTAAGACTATTTCAAGCGTAATCAATTCATTCTTTGGAACGAATCCGTTGTCTCAATTCATGGACCAAACCAACCCATTGGCTGAGGTAACCCACAAGCGTCGTTTGTCTGCCCTTGGTCCTGGCGGTCTTTCTCGTGAGCGTGCTGGTTTTGAGGTGCGCGATGTACACTATACTCACTATGGACGCTTGTGCCCTATTGAAAGTCCTGAAGGTCCTAATATCGGTCTTATATCATCTCTTTGCGTGTATGCAAAGATTAACGATTTGGGCTTTATCGAAACTCCTTATCGCAGAGTTAAGGATGGCGTATGTGATCTGGATAATAATCATATTGTGTATCTGACAGCAGAGGAAGAAGAAGATCATATTATAGGTCAAGGTAATGCGCCTTTGAATGATGATGGTACATTTATTCGTGATTTGGTAAAGTGTCGTCAAGATGCAGATTTTCCAGTTGTACCTCCTTCTGAGGTTGACTTGATGGATGTGTCACCACAGCAGATAGCATCAATCGCCGCAGGATTAATTCCTTTCTTGGAACATGACGATGCACACCGTGCGTTGATGGGTAGTAACATGATGCGTCAGGCTGTACCATTGCTTCACAATGAGGCACCTATTGTAGGTACTGGTATAGAGAAACAAGTATGTGAGGATTCGCGTACTATGATTACAGCTGAAGGTGCAGGCGTGATAGAGTATGTAGATGCTACCACCATTCGTATTCTGTATGATAGAACAGAGGACGAGGAATTTGTAAGCTTTGAACCTGCTTTGAAGGAGTATCGTATACCTAAATTCCGCAGGACTAACCAAAATATGACTGTTGACCTTCGTCCTATCTGTAATAAAGGACAACGTGTAAAGAAGGGCGATATTCTGACTGAGGGCTACGCTACAGAGAATGGTGAGTTGGCTTTGGGGCGCAATCTACTCGTAGCCTACATGCCTTGGAAAGGTTACAACTATGAGGATGCTATTGTTCTCAATGAACGTGTGGTTCGTGAAGATGTACTTACTTCTGTTCATGTAGATGAGTATTCTCTTGATGTACGTGAAACAAAGCGTGGCATGGAAGAGTTTACCAGCGACATTCCAAATGTTAGTGAGGAGGCAACTAAAGACCTTGATGACAATGGTATAATTCGTGTAGGTGCTCGTGTTGAACCAGGCGATATTCTTATAGGCAAGATTTCACCAAAAGGTGAGAGTGATCCTTCACCGGAAGAGAAGTTGCTTCGTGCTATCTTTGGCGACAAGGCGGGTGATGTAAAGGACTCTTCTTTGAAAGCAAATCCATCTCTTACAGGTATCGTAATAGATAAGAAGTTATTCTCTCGTGCTGTCAAAACTCGTGCTTCAAAGCAACAAGACAAAGCTATCTTGGCTAAGATTGACGAGGAATACGCAGCTAAGATTGACGATTTGAAAGACATCTTGGTTGATAAACTGCTCACGCTGACAGATGGAAAATCGTCAATGGGCGTGAAAGATTATACGGGTGCAGAAATCATTACGAAAGGGAGCAAGTTCACAACTACTCAATTAAAGAATCTTGAGTATGATGGTATTCAGTCAAATAATTGGACTGGTGAAGAACATACAGATGGCTTGATACAGAAGTTGATTATCAACTTTATCAAGAAATACAAGTTGCTGGATGCTGAAATGAAGCGTCGTAAGTTTGCAATCACAATCGGTGATGAGCTTCCTAACGGTATTCTTCAGATGGCTAAGGTCTATGTGGCCAAGAAACGTAAGATTGGTGTCGGCGATAAATTGGCAGGTCGTCATGGTAATAAAGGTATCGTTTCTAAGATTGTTCGTCAAGAAGATATGCCATTCCTTGCAGACGGTCGTCCTGTTGATTTGGTATTGAACCCATTGGGCGTGCCTTCACGTATGAACCTTGGACAGATTTTTGAGGCTATTCTTGGCGCAGCAGGTAAGCGTTTGGGTGTTAAGTTTGCTACTCCTATCTTTGATGGTGCGAAGTTGGAAGACCTTCGTGAGTGGACAGATAAGGCAGGTCTGCCTAACTTGTGTTCAACCCATCTCTATGATGGAGAGACAGGTGAGATGTTTGACCAACCTGCTACCGTAGGTATCACTTACTTCCTGAAGTTAGGCCACATGGTAGAAGACAAGATGCACGCTCGTTCCATCGGTCCTTATTCTCTTATCACCCAGCAACCTCTTGGAGGTAAAGCTCAATTTGGTGGTCAGCGTTTTGGTGAGATGGAAGTTTGGGCTCTTGAGGCATTTGGTGCAAGTCATGTGTTACAAGAGATTCTTACCATCAAGTCTGATGATGTTGTAGGCCGTTCAAAGGCTTACGAGGCAATAGTTAAGGGCGATCCAATGCCAACTCCTGGTATACCAGAGTCTCTAAATGTGCTTCTGCACGAGCTTCGAGGTTTGGGCTTGAGCATAACCCTTGATTAATAAGGCACTCTTTACATAACAATTCAATTATAAACAAGAATTATGGCTTTTAAAAAAGATACAAAGATAAAGAGTAATTTTACCAAGATTACCATCAGTCTTGCTTCACCGGAAGAGATTCTTGAGAGCTCTTGTGGTGAAGTAACCAAGCCTGAGACCATCAACTATCGTACATATAAACCAGAGCGTGATGGTTTGTTCTGTGAGCGCATATTTGGTCCTACCAAAGACTATGAGTGCGCTTGTGGAAAATACAAGCGTATTAGATATAAAGGTATCGTCTGCGACCGTTGTGGTGTAGAGGTTACTGAGAAAAAAGTGCGTCGCGAGCGTACTGGACATATAGAGTTGGTAGTACCTGTTGCACATATTTGGTATTTCCGCTCTTTGCCTAACAAGATTGGCTATCTGTTGGGTATTCCTACCAAAAAGCTGGATGCTGTTATCTACTATGAGAAGTATATCGTAGTACAGCCTGGTGTGATGGCAGGCAAGACTGATTCAGAAGGTTTGGAAGTGAATGGATCTCATAAGCTTGACATGCTTTCTGAAGATGAATATCTTGACATTATGGACCACTTGCCTGAGGGCAATGAATATCTTGATGATAATGATCCTAATAAGTTTATCGCCAAGATGGGAGCCGAAGCTATCTATGACTTGTTGGTAAATATTGATCTTGATAGCATTTCATACGAGCTTCGTGACCGTGCCAACAGTGATTCTTCACAGCAGCGTAAGACTGAAGCATTGAAGCGTTTGCAGGTAGTGGAGGCTTTCCGTTCAAGTAGAGGCATCAACAAGCCAGAGTGGATGATTATGAAGATTATTCCTGTAACTCCTCCTGAGCTTCGTCCTTTGGTACCGCTTGATGGTGGTCGCTTTGCTACTTCAGACTTGAACGACTTATATCGTCGCGTTATTATCCGCAACAATCGTCTGAAGAGACTGATGGAAATCAAAGCACCTGAGGTAATTCTCCGTAATGAGAAACGTATGTTGCAGGAGGCTGTTGACAGCTTGTTTGACAACTCTCGTAAGAGCAGCGCAGTAAAGAGCGATTCTAATCGTCCGTTAAAGTCTCTGTCTGACTCATTAAAAGGTAAGGCCGGTCGTTTCCGTCAGAACCTCCTCGGTAAGCGTGTTGACTATTCGGCTCGTTCTGTTATTGTTGTAGGTCCTGAGTTGAAGATGGGCGAATGTGGTCTTCCTAAGTTGATGGCTGCTGAGCTTTACAAGCCATTCATTATCCGTAAGTTGATAGAGCGCGGTATTGTAAAGACAGTTAAGAGCGCAAAGAAGATTGTAGACCGTCGCGAGCCAGTTATTTGGGACATTCTTGAGAACGTAATGAAAGGTCATCCCGTATTGCTCAACCGTGCTCCTACACTTCACCGTTTGGGTATTCAAGCTTTCCAGCCTAAGTTGATAGAGGGCAAAGCTATTCAGCTTCACCCATTAGCTTGTACTGCGTTCAACGCCGACTTCGATGGCGACCAGATGGCTGTTCACCTTCCATTGAGCAATGAAGCTGTGTTGGAGGCGCAAATTTTGATGCTTCAGAGCCACAATATTCTGAATCCAGCCAATGGCGCTCCTATCACTGTACCTTCACAGGATATGGTGCTTGGTCTTTATTATATTACCAAAATTCGTCCAGGTGCTAAGGGTGAGGGACTTAATTTCTATGGTCCTGAAGAGGCTATCATTGCCCATAACGAGGGCAGATGTGATCTCCATGCTCAAGTAAAAGTGCTGGTAAAAGACATTGACGCTGACGGTAACTACTATACTCACTCTGTTGAGACTTCAGTAGGTCGTATCATTGTTAACGGAATTATTCCAGACGAGATAGGTTATGTCAACAAGATTATTTCCAAAAAGAGTCTTCGCGATATCATTGCCGATGTAATCAAGGCTGTAGGCTTTGCTCGTGCTTGTGAGTTCCTTGACGGTATCAAGAACTTAGGATACCGTATGGCATATTTGGCAGGTCTTTCGTTCAACCTTGACGATATCATTATTCCGCCAGAAAAGAAAGACTTGGTCGAGCGCGGTAACGAAGAGGTTCGTCAAATTACCGACAACTATAACATGGGTTTCATTACCGATACAGAGCGTTATAATCAGGTTATCGATGCTTGGACCCACGTTAACAATGAGTTGGGTGATGTATTGATGAAAGAGATGACTGAGGCAGATCAGGGTTTCAATGCTGTTTACATGATGCTTGATTCTGGAGCCCGTGGTTCTAAAGACCAGATTCGTCAGTTGGCAGGTATGCGTGGTTTGATGGCAAAACCTCAGAAAGCGGGTGCCGAAGGTGCTCAGATTATTGAGAACCCTATTCTTTCTAACTTTAAGGAAGGCATGAGCGTGCTTGAGTACTTTATCTCTACGCACGGTGCTCGTAAGGGTCTTGCCGATACTGCTATGAAGACCGCTGATGCCGGATATCTGACTCGTCGTTTGGTTGACGTTTCCCACGATGTCATTATTACCGAAGAAGACTGTGGAACCCTTCGTGGATTGGTATGTACAGCCTTGAAGAGCGGCGATGAAGTTATCTCTTCACTGTATGAGCGTATCCTTGGTCGTGTTTCAGTTCACGATATTATTCATCCTACTACAGGCGAGCTGATTGTAGCTTCTGGCGAAGAAATCACAGAGCCTATCGCTAAGGCTATTGAAGAAAGTCCTATCGAGAGCGTTGAAATTCGTTCAGTGCTCACTTGCGAGAGCAAGAAGGGCGTCTGCATGAAGTGTTATGGCCGTAACCTTGCTACCAGCCGTATGGTTCAGAAAGGTGAGGCTGTCGGCGTTATTGCAGCCCAGGCTATCGGTGAGCCTGGTACTCAGCTTACTCTTCGTACGTTCCACGCCGGTGGTGTGGCAGCCAATGCAGCAGCCAACGCTACTATCGTGGCAAAGAATGATAGCAAGATTGAGTTCGACGAACTTCGTACCGTACCTTTTACGGAGGAAGGTGAAAACGGCGAAGTTAACTGTGAAATGGTAGTAAGCCGTTTGGCTGAAATCCGTTTCATTGATCCTCACACCGACATTGTTCTGTCTACACTGAATGTTCCTTATGGAAGTTCACTTTATTTCAAGGGCGGTACCAATGTAAAGAAGGGTGATGTAATTGCTCGTTGGGACCCGTTCAACGCCGTTATCGTAACCGAATACGCAGGTACGTTGAAGTTCCGCGATGTCATTGACGGAGTTACCCTCCATTCAGAGACTGACGAAACCACAGGTCTTACCGAGAAGATTATTACCGAATCTAAAGATAAGAGCAAGGTTCCTACTTGCGATATCATTGACGAGAAGGGCGAAATAGTAGGTACTTATAACCTTCCTGTGGGTGGCCACGTTGTTGTAGAAGATGGTCAGACCGTCAAGACCGGTACTACTTTGGTTAAGATTCCTCGTTCTGCCGGTAAGGCAGGCGATATTACCGGTGGTCTTCCACGTGTAACCGAGTTGTTTGAGGCTCGTAACCCGTCTAACCCTGCCGTTGTAAGTGAAATTGACGGTGAGGTAACTATGGGTAAAGTAAAGCGTGGTAACCGTGAGATTATCGTAACGTCAAAGACTGGTGAGCAGCGCAAGTATCTCGTATCGCTGTCTAAGCAGATTATGGTACAGGAGCATGATGCCGTGCGTGCAGGTACTCCTCTGTCTGATGGTGTGATTACTCCAGGCGATATCCTTTCTATCAAAGGTCCTACCGCTGTACAGGAATATATCGTTAATGAGGTTCAAGACGTATATCGTCTGCAAGGTGTGAAGATTAACGACAAGCACTTTGAGATTATTGTACGTCAGATGATGCGCAAGGTTCAGATTAATGATCCGGGCGATACCACATTCTTGGAACAGCAGATTGTAGACAAACTCGACTTTGCTGAAGAGAATGACCGCATTTGGGGTAAGAAGGTTGTTACCGATGCAGGTGATAGCGAGACCTTGAAGAAGGGACAGATTGTTACCGCTCGTAAGTTGCGTGATGAAAACTCTACATTGAAGCGTCGTGACCTTCGTCTTGTTCAGGTGCGTGATGCTGTAGCAGCTACCTCTACTCAGATACTTCAGGGTATCACTCGTGCCGCTCTTCAGACCAAGAGCTTCATGTCTGCCGCATCCTTCCAGGAGACCACCAAGGTGCTCAATGAGGCTGCTATCCGTGGCAAGGTAGATAATCTTGAGGGTATGAAGGAGAATGTTATCTGCGGACACTTGATACCGGCAGGTACAGGTCTGCGTGAGTTTGAGAAGATTGTGGTTGGTTCCAAGGAAGATTATGACCGTATTCAGTCAAATCGCAAGAACGTAATTGACTATACAAAACAGCAACCTGTTGAAGAAGGCAAGTAACCAGTAGGTTGATACACATAGGAAAAAGGGCTGATACCATAGGGTGTCAGCCCTTCTTTTGGTATTGGATTATATACATTTAGACTTGATATTGAATTGTAAAACATGATTGTTGAGATGATAGAAAGTCTTGTTTGTTCTGATGAAACCGTCTTGTTGAATGTTGATTGCATTTTTGTAAAATGCTCATTTAAAGTTTACAGCCCATTTGCTTTTTTATACTATAATGTTGCGTAAGCAGCATTCTCTTTCTTTTTGGAATAAGCAAAATGCCAACGTATCCCCTGTTTTTATTCAACAAAATGCAAGCGTGCACCAATAGATTTTGTACCTTTGTAGGCAGAATGGTGCTGTAAGGTAACCTTGCAGCATTTAAATATGCGGCTGATGAGAGTTAAGAAAAGCAATATATTACTGCTATTCATGTTGTTTTTGCAGGTTCATGTAGCTTTTGCTTCCGGCAATAGCAAGTATTCTACGCTCATACGCGATGTAAGAGCATTGCCTTCAGGGCAGATATTGGCCAAGGGCGACACCCTGTTGCAGCGTAAGGAAGAAGACAAGGCCTTGGTGATGTACATGTTGGTGTGCTCCCGTACCACAGACCGCATGACCGACAGCGAGCTTACCGAGTGCTCTTTGGCCAATTTAAAGGCAGGCGATGTGTTTTATTCGCGTGGCAATTACATCAATGCCCTTGAGTGTTATCAGACCAGTCAGAAGTTGAGCGAGAGTTCTGACTCAAAGAAATATTTGGCTTTGATATACAAGAACATCGGCAAGGCTTATTGTGTGTTTAAAGATTATGACAAGGGTTTTGAGTATTACAAGAAGGGTTATCAGTGCAGACCCAAAAACGACCGTGAACTTACCTTCAAGTTGCTGGTAAACCTCTTTGGCGCATGTATTGACCGCAATGATGTCGGCGGTGCTGTCAAGTATCGCCAACTGATGTATGCCACGCCTCATGCCGATAATGGCGTAAACCGTTTCTTGCTGACCTTTTCCACAGCCCTTGTGGCTTCTCGCCAAAAGCAGTATGCCAAGGCCAATGCGGTGCTGAAAACACTGGTCAACTATTCCCTGCAAGCAAAGTTGCCTGCTGAGTATGTATGCTCTGCTTATGAGGAGATGTACACCAACTATAAGGCTTTGGGCGATATGAACAATGCCATGTTTTACACCCGCATGTGCCTGTCTACAGCCGAGCGCAACCATATAATGCACTTTTTCCCGGAAACCTTACACTCTTTGGGGCAGATATACAAGCAAGAAGGGCAGGTGTCGCTCTCACAGCAGTATGAAGCCCAGTATCTCAATCTTATGGACTCTATCTACAATGCCCGCAGGTTCAATGTGGTAAAGAACCAGCAGTTTATGTATGAAGTAGACAAGGCGAACAAGGAAATCAGCCGTCTGCAACAAGAGGAAGAGACTCATCGGCAGAGCGTGCGCCTCTATCAGCTACTGCTTTTGGTCAGTGTGTTTGCCGTGGTGCTTGTCTCAGCTTTGCTCTTTTTTGTGTTGCGGCAAAAGCGGAGCTTGGCAGCCAGCTATCGCAAGCTGTACGATTTGAACCGTAGTCAGATTGAGCCGATTGACAAGAAAGCCACGAAGAAACCCACTGTGGCCAATAGCCTGAAAGAAGACCAGAAGAAACTGTTGATAGATGGCATATTGAAAGTAATGGAAGAGACTGACCGTTACTGCCAGCATGACTTTACCATCACTTCATTGGCTAAGCTGATAGGTTCTAACGACCGCTATGTGTCATGGGTTATCAATGAGCATTTCAACAAGACCTTTACCGAATTGCTCAACGATTACCGTGTGAAGAAAGCTTGTGAGCGCCTGACCACAGACGCAAAATATGCCCATCTTACCATAGCTGCCATAGGCCAGAGCGTGGGCTATAAGTCGCAAACTACCTTCATCAACCAGTTTCGTAAGTGTACTGGCCTGACTCCTTCAGTCTATCAGAAGTTTGCCGCTGAAGACAAACAAAAGAATATAGATTGTAATTAATATGCTTATTGAAAAACAATCTTGTTATCAAAATGCTATATTTTTGGTGAATTTGTATTCAGTTTCACGAATTTGGAATATTCCTATTTGTTCTATCTGCTCATAATGCTTACTTTTGCAATCGAGAGTTTCAACCTATTACAATAACCGTAAACAATAGTCATTATGAAAAAATCTACTTTTTTGTCAGGTGTTTGTCTGGTTCTTTGCGCTTTGAGCATGCAGACAGCTACAGCTCAGAGTACAGCTGCACAAGCGTTCAAGGCATCGTTGGGTATGTATAATAGAATCAGCTTTATAGAGAAAGCTCCTGTACAGTTGGCCCAGACATCCCTTACCAACAGTTTGGCACAAAATCGCCAGCATGTTGCCCAGCTCAGGAAGGCAGCTCAAGCCACTGTTCAGCCCACCGCATCTCGTCCTGCCAAGGTAGGCTTCAAGGTCAGCAGTCAGTATGTGGAGCAGCTCGACAGCATTATTACCAATATAAAGTCAACAGGCGAGAGCTACTCGCGCACCACTTTTGAGTATTACCCCAACTCCAAACTGCCTAAGCGTGGAGTCAGCCAGTTGTATATGTCTGGCGAGTGGCAGACACAGGAAGAGTGGAACTACACCTGGGACAAGGATGGCTATTGCCTTTTACAGTCTGTTGTGAGTCCGCTTTACAATTATGGCGAGAAACACGAATATGTATATAACGACCAGAAGTTAGGCATACAGCAGATTATCTCTCAATATACCGACGGTCAGTGGGTGCCCAGTCAGAAGGGTGAGTATGCCTATGATGAGCGCGGCAATATGATAGAAGAGCATACATACACGTATGACGCTGCTACCCAAACATGGGTTAAGGCCAACTGGACCAAGGCTTCTTATGATGCCAACAATTACCAGTCTCATGTGGAAGGTTACTATTGGGATGGTACAGCTTGGCAGTCTGCCGGCGATATGCAAGATGTGGCTTACACCGACTATGGCTATATCACCCAGCTTACCAACTACAAGTGGTTGGCAGACAGCAAAGAGTGGATGGCTTTCTATAAGGTAAATCAGGAGTGGAATGAAAACAGACTGAATACCAAGCAGGAGATGCTGTACTACAATCCTGACAAACAAGACTGGGTAGGTTGCTACGAGTGGGACGGAAAGGTAAGGCAATGCGCCTATTCTGCATGTACCTATGACGATGTTACCGGCATTATGACCAGCGACATGGCTTATTCCATGCCTGAGCCTGACGGCAAGTATGTGAAGGGAGTGGAAACCTATTATGACATTACCCAGCTTGACAATGGCGACTATCGCACCGAGGCAAAGACTTATTACGTAACCGGTGATACAAAAGAACTGCGTGACACTACCGTGCGCAATCTGCGCGATGCCATCGCCCTGCCGGAGTCGCAACGCTTGGAGAAGCTGATGTACAACCGCTATCTCACCACCTATCTCTATGAAACCGTAAAGCCATGGGACACCAATGAGTGGACGCCACAGTTTGAATACACCTACAATTATAACAAAGACTTGAAGTTGGAAAGCTCAGTGGCCTACAACTACACCCAGGACTCTGAACACAAGAAGATTGCCGACATCAGCGAGCAATATATCTTTGACGATCATGGCAATGTCGTAGACTCTTACTATAAGATGGGACAAGGCACCGGTGCTGACGACTGGCAGTACTCTTCTCGCTTCACCTATGAGTATGAGAACGACTCAGTGCGCATCAACAAGCTGAACTACCGCTGGAACGCAAAGAGCAACTCTTGGAAGCCGGGATGGGGAGAAGGCAACAGCTATGACTATTCTGTGCCGGTAGAAAACATCGTAATGTGGCTGGGTACCAATCCTTATCACAAGATTACAGAGGCACGCCGCTATGTGGCAGCTGGCGACGAGTTTGATTGCCAGGTAGGCACTTACTATTATTCAGGTGTAACCACAGGCATCACCGCTGCTGCAAAAGACCTTGCCAAAGTCCAGATAGCCGTCAATGGCCGCACACTTACCATACAGGGCCATGCCGACAGAGTAGTTGTTAACAACTGCCTTGGTCAGACCCTTCTTGCCTCAACCGCACATACCATAGACCTCTCAGCCATTCCAAGTGGCATATATATCGTTACCACACAGCATGGTGGCAAGACAGCCAGCGCAAAGGTAGTGGTGAAGTAAGGTAAGCTGGAATATCTTTGAGCAAGAAAATCTCAAACGACCGATGTGGGTTTAGTATGTAATCTCAATCGGTTTACAAAGTCAGTGCAATTATTGCTTGATTCTGACTTTATTTTGTGCAATTTCCGGTAAAATATGCACTAACTTCGTGCAATTTTTTCTATTGTGTCGTAGCTATATTACAGCCAATAGCACCGCAACTACCCTTTCAATAGCTATGCAATCGCCTTCTGATAGCATAGCTATTGCCTACCGAAAACAGTGTAATCGGGTGTCGATAGCATAGCTCTTGCAGTGGGGTGGGGAAAGAGTAGTGGAAGCATTGCAGTAAAAAGCGGGCTGCAATGTGGTGCGGCAGACTGTCAGTTGTCTTCTTCATTGTCCGCAGGGACAATTGTTTCAGCCTGTTGAGCCTGTACCAACCGTTGATATTCAGAAGGCGTCATGCCATATATCTTCTTGAATGCTCTGATAAAGCTGGTGGCATTGCGGTAACCTGCTTCCTCGTAAATGGCCTGCATGGTGTAGTTGCTGTAACGCTTGGGGTCGGCTAACTTGTGGCAGGCTTCGCAGATACGCCGCTCGTTAAGCAGCGTCTTGAAGTTTTTCTTGTAGGTGTTGTTGATAACGTGTGACACATAGTTGACATTTGACTCTACCGCTTCTGCCAATATTTGCAGACTGAAGTCAGGATTGGCTATAAAGGTTATATCGTTGATTACATTGTTGATGCGGTTGAGTAGCCGTTTTTCGTTGTCATCGGTCAGTACAGGTGTGTTGTTTTTGACAATGTTGGTTGGTTTGGTGTCTGCTGTGCATGCGTTGCGGTCTGTGGGGGTAGAGGCACTGCAAGGTATGCAGTTTGCTGTACTTTTGTTTGCGCTTTCTGCTGCATTCAATTGCAGCAGATACTGCTTGAGTAACAGTTGGTTTTGCGCTTCGCGCTGTTCCATATCGTTGTTTTTTTGGATGAGCAACCGCTGTGCCACTTTCAGTTTTTTGTTTTTGCTGTAAATGATATAAGCCAACAGCGACATCAGCGACAGAAACAGCACTACGGCAATGATGACATAAATCTGCTGTTTGATGCGTTCGTTAAGCATTGTCAGTTGTTTCTGGTGCTCTTGGTTCTCATATTCCATGAGATTGTAGCGTGCCTTGTAGAACTTGTGGATGTTGTAGACCGAGTCGTTGAGGCTGAAATACAGTTCACGGTAGCGTTGTGCTTCTCTGTCTTTGTTGAGCATGGCATAAGCATCGGCCTTTACCTTATATGCGTTTACCTTTAGTTCGCCACTGTTCAGTTCATTGGCCATATTGATACAGCTGTCGCTGACAGCCAATGCCTCATGTGCCATGCCGCACCGGATGTAGAGATTGGCTATTTCGCTTAATTGGTAGAGCAGATAGATACTACTACCTAAATGGTGCTTTTGGGCAAAAGCCAATGCGGCTCTGTGCTGGCGGATAGCTTTTTGGTATTGGCGTTCGGCACCAAGTATGCGTGCTTTGTTGTACAATATATAATAATGCGTGGTGTCGTTGGCAGAATGCCTACTCTTTTCTTGCAGCAGTTGAAAGTAGTGTTTGGCCTGTTTTATGTTGCCCATGCGTGTGTAGCAGGTAACAATATTGGTCAGCAGGTTGAGCTGTATACGCAGGTTGCCGCATCTTTTGGCAGCTTCTAATCCTTGCATATAATAGTGTATGCAGCTGTTGTTGTCGCCAAAGGCGTCATAAATATTGCCTATGTAGCCTGTGCAGGCTATGTATTGATAGGTATTGCCTTCCTTTTTAGCTTTGTCTAAGGCCTTGATGTAGAGGTCGAGAGCTTCAGGATACATCTCAGCATAATATTTCTTGTCAGCCAGTTTTCGCAGTTCATTGGCAGTAGTTGCTTGCTTAGCTTGTCCTGCAAGAGGGAAAAGTGACAGCAAAAAGATAATAAAAAGCGCTGTTCTTGAATGTTTCATTTTTATCTTTATTTGAGTGCAAAGTTAGCATTTTTTTAGAGAATAAGGATGGAAGCGTTTAAAATGAGAACTATTTATTGATATTTCATGAAATGTAAATGAAAATAAGTTGCAAGATAAAGGAGGTTTAAACGTATTTTGATAAATTTGCAGACGTTGAAGTGAAACATAAAAAGACAAAAGCTTATGAAAAAGATTTTTTTACTTATTGCTCTGGTGTCATTGGGCTGGATAAGCAGCCATGCTCAGTGGAAGACAGACGATAAGGCATTTACCATTGTAGGTGCAGACAGTGTTTACGGACAAGGACAGATGAAAGCCTTGCGCACGGCAGACGGATACACTGTGCTGACCTGGCTCAATACTCCTGAAGGGATGCACTATGACGACCCTCGCTATGGTTATTATTTGTATATGCAGACTTTTGACAAAAATGGCAATGCACTGTTGGGCAAAAATGGTTTGACAGTAAGCAGTCTGCCTACCAAGTCGTGGACTACAGACTATGGCATGCAGGTTACTGCCGATGGCAATATATTGTTGAGCTATACCGATGTGCGCAATGATACTGCCAAAAAGAAAGGCGAGAACTATCTGTATTGTTACACCCCTCAGGGGCAGCCCGTATGGAGCAAGGAAGGCATCAGGATGTTTGGTGCCAGCAAGCCGCAGCACCCTGATTATGAAGACATGGTGCCGTTGGTTTGTGTGAGCGGCAGCAACATTTATGCGTCAATAGCCCACATGGAAAATTATAAGGTAAAGGCAGATTCTACCAATTGGCAGCCTTCGCCATGGTATCCTGATGAGGAAATGCCAGACTCTATAGACATGCAAAGCAATGTTTATTTGGTAATGCGCTACAATGCTGACGGTACAAAGGCATGGGCAGAGCCGGTAGAACTGGAAGCTGACGGGATGTTTGCCTATCCTGGTGCCGACGGCAAGCTGTATCTTGTATACCCTAACAAGTCTTTAGGCTTGAGTGCAAGGTTGATAGATACCGATGGCAAGGATGTGTGGGCGGCTCCCGTTGTGATAGAAACAAGCAGCTATGTGGGTAGCAATGCACCGGCAACAGAACCCAATGTGGCAAGCGATGGAAAAGGAGGACTGGTGTTGGCTTACAGAAAGCTGACCAACTTTGCAGGCTATTTGGTAACCAATCATCTTACGGCAGATGGTCAGGTGTTTGCCGAAGAGTTTCTGCCCAACGGCACGAAAGACGGCAATTGCAGTGGTATTAAGTTGGGTGTGAACGGCAGCAAGGCATTTGTGGCATGGAGCTATACGGGTGTTGACACCAGTGCAAACCTTTGGGTGAACCAGTTGGATATAGAAGGCGACTACACCTGGGAGGGCGACAGCCTGTTGGGCTACAGCTATTGTAGCAATGACGGCTTTGGCGTAACGCCCGTAAAGGTGATACCGCAGAGCGATGGTTGGGTAATGCTTTATGGAGACTGCACAGGCTGGAACACCGCCAACTTCTATGTAGCAAAGGTGGACTTTGAGGGCAATACGCTATGGAAACGCCAGATAGCAGAGAACGATTTCAAGTCTTCTGGCTTTGCAGTGGTCAACGATGACACGCAAGCTTGCATATTCTATACGTGTGACAAAGAGTATGGGGACGATTGGGAAGAAATACCTGGCAAGGGTGGCTTGCGCATGATGTGTGTGGATATCAGCGGTACTGCCACAGGCATTCATGGCATACATGCTGCAACTGCCGGTACGAAAGCTGTCTACAATCTGCAAGGCAGCCGTGTGGCAAGCATGGAAGTTTCAGGCGTTTATATTGTCAAAGAGAATGGCATAACACGCAAAGTAATGAAGAAATAATTATAAAGCAGGCAGGTATTCATGAGTAAAACAGATGCTCATGAATACCTGTTTTTGCATAAAATGCCAGTCTATGAAGAAATTATCAATATCTTTATTGCTACTTTGGGTGTCATGCACCTGTATGATGGCACATACCATCAGTGTGGGGTATGTCAATAAAAAGCAAGGTTCGCTCAGTGAGCTTTTTGTAAAAGGCAAGACAAG
Organism: uncultured Prevotella sp.; assembly: GCA_937907705.1. Lineage (GTDB taxonomy): Bacteria > Bacteroidota > Bacteroidia > Bacteroidales > Bacteroidaceae > Prevotella. Next base: position 18,199 of record CALCVP010000044.1, read on the forward strand.
TGGCAGCGTAGCCACTTGTATAGATGCCAGTATGTTGGCGCAATACACAGGCAATGAGGTAAGAACCGTCAGAGTAGCGTTGCCAAGTGACAAGAAGTTGGTAGATTCTGTGGTGGTTTGGGTTCGTGCATCCATAGACGGACCCAATGTGTCTGCGGCTAAACTGACACGCTTTCAGGATGAGTATCCTACCATGCAACAAGGTTGGAACGAGGTAACCCTTGACAAGCCGTATGCTATCGCTGGCAGTCAACCGCTCTATGTAGGCTATACCTACTATCAGCGCACCAAGGTATGCTATATACAGACAGTAGAAACTGTTGACAATCAAGATACTTATGTAAAGCTTGGCGCAGCTGCAGAATGGACTCAACAGCAGCACCCACTTGCCATAGAGATAGGTATAGACGGCAGCAGTATGCCGCAACAGGATGTTTGGCTGATGAAGTCGCGTGGACTGATAGAAGGCGATGGCACTCGACAAGTGGTGCTGAACCTCTATAATCATGGTCAGCAGCCTATTAGAAACATTACGTTCAATCTGACAGGAAATCAGTATGATAAAAGAGTTACACAGGCTGTTGACTTGGCTGTGGACGAGATGGGGCGGTTTACAGTTGCCATACCTGATGCTAACAGTGTGAATACGGGTGATGAGCTGAACCTTGTTATCACACAGGTAAACGGTGAGACTGATGGGCATGCTGCCGACAATCAAGGCAATTGCTTGTTCAATTACAGGCGAATAGTGCTTATAGAGGAGTTTACCACAGAGCAATGCCCCAACTGTCCTGATGGAGCAGAGAAGTTACATGAGGTAATCAACAGCGATGAAGGATGGGGCGAACACATAGCTGCCGTATGTCATCATTCTGGCTACCATACTGATGATTTTACCACTGCTGCCGACTTGTCTTATGAGTGGTTCTATAATGCAGATGGAGGAACCTTTGCTCCTGCCATGATGTTTAACAGAATACCCATTGATGGTGCACCGACTGTATTTCCAAGTAGCAGTGAGATGATAGCCACTTGTGTAAACAATATTATCGAAGAGGAGTCAGCACTTGTCATATCGACCAAGGCTGTGGCTTCAGAAAACGGCAAGACTGCCACAGTAACCGTGAAAGGGCAGCGGATAAAGCCTTTTGGCAATACAGACCAGCGCATTACCGTATTCTTGACGGAAGACAATGTACAGGCCAAAGGGCAGGCAGGCGCCCCCACAGCTCCTTACTATCACCAGCATTTGATGCGTGCCGTAAATGCCACTTGGGGTGAACCTGTGGACTGGGAAGACGATGATTTCAGCTATACTTGCACCTTTACATTGGATGAGTCGTGGAAGAAAAAAGACCTGACCGTTGTTGCTTCCGTAGGCAGTTACGACAGTTCCGACCCCTGCAACTGTCAAGTGGAAAACTCTGCGGTAGCAAAATTGACTTCTTCTACCACAGGTATAGTCGACAACACCTGCCAACCGTCATCTGTCATACCCTCTGCTTATTACACCATTTCGGGTACACAACTTGCTACTCCCATGCATGGCATAAATGTAGTAAGATACTCTGATGGCACCGTTCGTAATGTATTGATGAAATAACACTTACTTGTAATTTGCACATACACTCTTGTTGGAGTGGAATAGTATAAGAATATTAGGCTTCTATTGACAGGTTACTTCTGCGAAGACAAAGTAATCTGTCAATGGCAATGCTTATTCTGTGTGATTGTTTTGTTTTCTGTATTCTTTGGGCAAGCACTTGTAGCGTTGTGAAAATTCTCTGTAAAAGAAGGCACGGTTACGGAAGCCACATGCCGTTATTATCTCGGATATGGTGTGAGTGCTTTGTCTTAATAATCGTTCTGCTTGTTGCATACGATACTCCAAAATGAAATCGCTGGGCGACATGTCGATGGCCTGTTTCATTTTACGGTACAGCTGAGACCTGCTGATAGTCATATCTTGTGCCAGCGTGTCAGGATTATAATTTTCATCTGTATAATTTTGGCTGACAGTATTGACCGCTTCAGCTATAAAGTGCCTTAACTCAGCTGACATTTCAATGGAATTATATCGCTGTATATAGGCATTGGGCGAGTTGGAAAAGCTCTTCATGCGTGCAGCTTCTTGTATCAAGCGATCAGCCATGGCTTGCAATAAGTTGGTGTGGAAAGGTTTCTCAAGAATGGAGTTGGCTCCAGTGCGCAGACTGTCAACAATACTTTTCTTTTCACCCTCATTGCAAATGGCAATAATGGGTACATACATGGTCTTGGCATTTGAGCGCAATTCGTCAATACATTGAAAGGAACTGTCGCTTACATCACAGATAACCAAGTCTATACTGTTGGCAATCACAGCAGTAGACCATTTCTCAGGCTGGCATGCCATTATGTTGTAGTCAGCCTGTAATATTTCGTTGATAAAATCAGCCATTTCCTTATCAGACTCTATCAATAAGATGCTTTGGTCGTGATGACTAAGTATGCGCTCTAATTTGGAGGTAGGCTGTACCTTTTGGACTGTAGACTTAATAGGTAAAGGCTGTTGTTTCAAACTTACAACAAAGGTAGCCATGTTGGCACGTGGTGAGCTGATAGTTAACTTTCCGCCTAAACGTTTGGCCAAGTCATTGGTCAATGTCAGTCGGATAGTTGTGTCGGAGCGGCCTTCAGACATGTTGTTTTCAAATTTGTCCAATGCTTTATAAGAATTGAATATATCAGAATGTTCTGCACTGTCGGGCTGTACGCCACTGTAAGTAAAGGCTATATAAGCTTGAAATTCATCAGCCTTTGCGCTTACTTCCATCTTGCTGTTTTCTTGAATATTGTCTATTATATAAGTCAGCAGATTGTTAAGTGCCTTAAAAAGCAATTGCCTGTCAGTAGATGCAGTTAGTTGTAAAGAATTGTCATCTAACAATAAAGTGATGTTTTTGCCCATGATAGTGGCTGAATAATTGTCAAGTGCTACACGCAATACATGAGAGATGTTTACTTGTTCTACATTAAGAGCTGTGTCATTGTCTTCGGCAGATTGTATTTCAGACATCTGTCTGATATGCATTTTCATCTGTCTTATCTGCTCTTCTATGCGATTTAGTTCAATGGATTCATTGTTACAATGATTGTTTCTGAGGTTTTCCAACGCATCAAATACTTGAGTGATATTGTTGGAAAAATGACTTGTAACATTAGCAAAGAAACGAAGTTTGGCATGATGTATTTCTTCGCGATTGTGCTGGCTTTGCTTTTCCAGTTCATGTTGCTGCCTTGTGTGCAGTCGATGCATCTTTGCACGGTAAGCACTGCGTACGAACCAGCATAGCGCAATAATGTAAAGCAGTATAGACCACCATCTGCACCATAGTGGATAAGATACATAAAAAGGGATAGAAAGAGTGTTCTCAGACCAGCGATGGGCTGAATTGCTTTGGCGAACTTGTAGTATATAACTGCCTGGAAATAATTCATTGAGTGTAATACTGCGTGCATTCCCTACAGAAATCCATTTGTCTTCTTCTTTGCCATTGCTCCACCAATGCTTGCGTATTAACTTGTATGACAGTTCGCAACGCTCATTGTCGATAAAGTCAAGTACAGAGAAATTAAACTCAAGAGTCTTGGCTCCATTGCTGATTTGGTAGCTGTTGGCCAGCGATTGCGGCTTTCCGTCAATGTAGAGTGCATTGAGTGTAAGTCGAGGCATAAACGAAGTGCTTTGTATAAGGTTTGGATACATAATGCTTAAACCATTTGTGCCGCCAAAGAATATGCGCTTTTTGTCAGGAGTAACCATGCCCGCACCGTCTGAAAACTCATCACTTTGCAGACCGTCACGATAAGTGAAGCGTGTGGTTGACAAGTTCTTTTGAACACGGATGACACCATTGCTGGTACTTACCCAAATGCTTCCGAATGAGTCTTCTTGTATGCTGTGGATGTTTTTGCTAATAGCGTGGCTATCGCTGCTTATTATATGTTGAAAACTAACGCTGCCATTTTCTTTGGTTACCATTAAGTCAAGTCCTTGGGTAGTGCCAATCCACAGTCTCTGTTGAGAGTCGCGATACAGAGATATGATATCGTTGCTTGCCAAAGAATGTTTGTCTCTTGGATTGTTACGATAGTTTTTAGTTTGCTGGTTACGCATGTCAAGGCATGTAAGGCCGTCTCCTCTACTGCCAATCCATAGATAAGGGTTGGCGTTGACCACAGCATATACAATGTCGTTTTTTACGGTTGAGCGTCGTTTGCTGTTATAGCAGCAAACGTTTTTTACTTGATTGTCTATGATTGTGGCTTTTATCAAGCCATTACCACTGGTTCCAATATAAAGGGTTGAATCGTTAACCTGAGATATTGCGTATACTGAATAAATTTGATGTCTATCGTAATCGCTGGTAAACTTCATGGCTTCCAGATGACCATTTTGCCAATAAAACAAGCCAAATCCATCTGTGCCAACCCATACACGATTGTCTAAGCCATTGGAAAGAGAATAGACGGCATTGTCGGTGCGTCCAGGTCCTACGTCATGTATATTGAGAAGTTGTAGAGAGTCATTGCTGTTAGCTTTGTATACTAATAATCCTTCACCTTTTGTACCAACTAATATCTTGTTATTTTGCATACAAATGGCTCTGACTGACATATTTTTTTGTCCGATAGAAAATGATTTTGCAAATTCTGGTTTCATATAATATTGATACACACCACGGCCATCAGTTCCTACCCATAATATGTTTTGGCTACCTTGAAACAGTGTCGTAACATTGACATTGAATAGCTGTTGCTTATGTTTGCCATTGGTATAAAGAAACAAACCTTTGTCTGTACCTATGGCCAATTGCTTGTGCAGATAGCAAACTCTATTGAGCTTTCCATTCAGTTTCAGTGGTGGTATATTCAATTTAGAGCCGTTGTTGAGGGTGTATAGGCCTTGAGCAGTTTGAACCCATAACTTTCCTTGATTGTCGAAAACGGTACGCTCAGTGCCAACAGGTAGCTTGATGCAACTTGTTAACTTCAGAAAATGTTTGTTTAGAGATAGGTGTAGCAGCTTATTGTCAGTAATAACCCATAACATGTTTTGTCGGTCATATCTTATATCCTTTATAAAGCTCTTGCCTATAGCTCTCGTATCAATTTGTTCGAAGGTGTCTTTTGTTTTATTATATTGATATAGTTGTTTACCTGCAAAGCATACAATTATATCCTTTTGCCTACTTATGGTACAACGAAAAGCATTTTCTGCAAAGGGTGCTTTATGCAAACTGTTGAGGAAATAGCGTTTTGATAATCCTGTTCTACGGTTAAAACGATTAACTCCCCAATCGGTAATAATCCATAGATAGATACTGTCTTCTTCTAATATATTTCTTATAACGGGATGAGAGAGTGTAGTACTATCATTGATGATGGAATGATATTGTGAAAACTTACGACCGTCATAACGGTTTAGTCCATCCCATGTGCCAATCCATATAACACCATAACTGTCTTGAAAAATCACGTTTACTGAGCTGTTGCTCATGCCGTCATTGTTGTTGATATGTGAGAAGCCCCATTTCTTCGATATGGCTAATATGGCAGTACTACATAGTAGTAGCGTTATGTAAACAATGAGATAAAATAGTTTCTTCTTATTTCTCATAGGTTTGAAAATGTATATTAGTAGGTTCTTTGATGCAAAGATAGTGTTTTTTAAGCCTTGTATCATGACTTGTATCCAAATATTTGGGCAGAGTATGTATATGTGTGTATCAAATTAGTATATTGATGTATGTTTAAAGAAATGAGATGATTGTATACATCTATGATACAAATGTATACATACGTACCACTATTTTACCCTATCTTTGCAATCGTCAAGTTGATATAAATCAATAGAATCAAGAATTACTAACCACTTTTG
>CALCVP010000045.1 GCA_937907705.1 uncultured Prevotella sp.
TGCCCCATATTTTCTATAAATCTGCTTGGCATTTTTGTACCAAGTTATTTTTTTCCCATTACATAAATGAAAAACTTTTAAAAAACATATCTCTATATCACGAGAAGGATTCTAAATAATATTTTTCAAGCTGGAATCTATAAAAGAATTAGATTCATCACGCATATTTTCGAGTATCTTATTAGAAATAGAATAATCTATTGCAGAGAATTTAGGACGCTCATGTTTGCCAACCATTCTACTCTCTAATTTTAAAACATCAAGAAGAGATCTTGACCTATCATCACAACCATCGCTTAGTTTTAAGCAATAAAAAGGCCTGTTAAAAATAATAGAGAATGCTGTTCCATGAAATGACGTCGTCACAATACAACTTGCATGCTTTATATAGCTTATGAAATCTTCTGGTGAAGCACATGCTTTTTCTCCTATCATATTCTTTCGCCTAACCCAAGCAACCAATTGAACGACATCAGCATTAAGTTGACGAGCAATGTGTCGTGCAAAATCCAAAGTATTTGAATCTTCACGAACCTGATATACTAAAACGTAATTACGTTGTTTAACTTTATCTGTTACTTTATTCCAAATATCCTTTGAAGCTAATAAAGTTGGGTCTAAGACCAACTTTATAGGCTTATTGGTTAAAGGGGCAAGTAACCTTATCATCGAATCTTCTCTAACACTAATAAAATCAATTTTTTTAAGGTTCTCTTTAAAAGATGCTTTCCATTCTGAACCAATAGCGTCCATACCTAAACTTGCAGCATAAGAAATAAATAACTTTTTACCTTTAGGAAAAGAAAAATCCCCGAAATAAACACCATCTATTCCATTTGTAATCTGCGGATTCCAGATTTGATCACTTCCAAAGATATATGCATCGAAATCATCAGGTATAGTATTGTTGTCGCATAACTTAGACATATTAATTCTTTTTGACAAAAAGTGTTTAAATGCCCTGTGCCTTATACTACGTTTAGGTAACACCAATAGCTCTCTAAGAATATTTTTAATTAATTTCAAAATATTTTTAGAAAGAATTCTGTCTATATCAAATACCTTATATGGTTTCAACAAATAAGCAGGTTGATAGTTGATGACCTCAACAGAATGTCCCATTGATATAAGATGCTCCTGTAGGGCATAACACTGAAGCATTGCACCATAGTTATGCGCACAATGAAATGTCAATATTCCTATTTTCATTTTCCTAACAGTATTTTTCTGATTATATTTTTAATTCTTCCACTCTTACGTTTAACTTTATATCGCCACCCTTCTTCTCCATATTTGAAGTAAACATAGCCAAATCCTTTTTTCACATAATCCTTTTCAAACTGCTCACGTTTAGGATGTATTTCAGAAGGATGCATCATATTAGGCTGCAAACAATCATCAAGATTTGCAGGGATTGTATTCATTCTGTCTTTGACAGCCTCGAAGAGTTTTCGACCTTTTTCTGTATTGACAAGAACAAGAGAGCAACCTTTATTATCTGCATTGAAGTTTGGATCTGTTTTTTCCCATCCCCAAAAATCAGCAATGGTAATGTCGCTTGGACGCTTTGTATTGCAGAAATGACAGTTACCGCATGATTTGCGGAACATAATATGCTTATAAAATAGAAATGTAAAGCTCATTTTGCCCCCCCCCATTTTTGAATTTGAATGTCTCATGGTGGGCAGCCCAACCATATTTCTGCTTATCTCTAAAGTTTACCCAAACAATAGGTGAGCCTTGCTTCTTTTCAAGGTAGGCTATGTAGTCTCTCCACATATATGGACTTGGTACGCCATGACAAACGATATCAACCAAGAAGAGGTTCTCTCTCAATCGCTTGCCTACATATGAATTCAGACCAGATGTTTGGCAAGGAGTACCAGAGAACAGTACTGTCAATCCATCACGCAAGTCTTTCTTCACTTGGCGGAACACACCTGTCAAGTCACTCTGTACATATTTACTGCCTTTGAACTCATTTCGTTCTTCCTTGGTTGTGGCACGCTTATGAACCACCCGGAAATGGTCTGTATAACCAGCACCATACACAACCCCGCCTTGTTCCAATATATAATCGGAAATGGCTATGAAGGCTGCACCACTGCGACTTGTCTCTATCTCGCTCATATCCTTATGACGGGCAGCGTAAGCCAATGGTTTGTCAAGATTCAAGCTCTTGTCATAATTGTCATTGAAGGCGCACACCTTCTCACACAAACCACAATCTACACACTTGGCCTTATCCACTTCTGGGTAAAGAAAGCCAAGTGCATCTGGCTTCATCGTTATTGCATCATGAGCGCATATACTGGCACAAGCTGTACAGCCACAACAATCAGCAGGATTCTTTATGTCTATCATGATTTTAATATTTTCGATTTTAAAGTTTTTACCTTTTCAAATACAAAAGCTCGTTCTTTTCTATCGCAACCTATCAATAGTTCTGAGAATATAGTTGATACCATTGCAACTGTAGATAGTATGACAAAAGTCAAAAACGACTCTTTTAGATTATGAGATAGAAGCAAAGGAACTATAACCGATATAACCGTGACTCCTATCACATTCAAATAGACTTTCCTCAAAAATTTGATGGAAGATAATCCAATCATGCTTCGTAACATATAAAGGCGAGCAGCCAAACAACATTGAGAAATTGCAATGGCTACAATTAATACACTTTCTGGAATACATCCCAATCGCAAACAAATATATGAGATTGGCAAGTTCATCATTTGAAGTCCGCCTACTACTATTTGATAGTTGCGTATCTTACCGGTTGCAAGCATTGCCGTTATGAGCGGATTAGAAATGGACTCCGACATGGCAAAAGTCAATATCAGCTGGACAAACAACACGGCATGCTCAGGCACAAGCTTTAGCCATACCACCAAGATATAATGTGTGTTGATAAGGATAGGCAATGACAACAGCAAGAGCATATAGAAAGAAAGCCTTGCACCTTGGAATATCAAGGTCATCATGTAATCACTATCACCCGAAGCATAAGATTTGGTTATTTGAGGATTCAATGCCGTCATGAAATTTGTGACAAATCCTGTTACTGCATTGTTTACTTGAATGGCTATACCACGAGCTGCATTTACCGCAGGACCGTAGAAAAGATTGATGACTATATTTCCACCTTGGTCTCTCAATACAGCAGAAGCTGCACCGATAAAATTCCATCCTGCAAACCCAAACATCTGCTTTAAGATGTCCTTGTCCCAATGGAAATGATAGGTACATTCCGCAAAATGCTTCTTGCAATAATGACCATAAGTGAACCGCACTATTACTGCAACTGCACACATTAATATGGCATAATAGATAAGCTTGTCTATTGGAGACCACATGATTAAAAAAGCAATAGCTAACTTGCCTACAGCCTCCAGGATGCTGATATAGGCAAACGCCGACATCCTTTCATGCGCTATGATTACCGCATTATAAGGAACACTTATCAAATTGATGACAAAGGTGATGATGGAGAATTGCAAAACCCAGTTGGCTGCCGTCATCCTCTCCACAGGTATCGTCATCTTGGCATTCAAGAACCATACACCTACCGACTCTATCAATACCACGATAATCAAGGACAGCAGCAACTGTATAGTCACCGATGCCGAGAATATCTTGTTGAGCTTGCTCTGGTCTCCCTTTCCTAACTCGTAGGTGATAAACCTACTGATGG
>CALCVP010000046.1 GCA_937907705.1 uncultured Prevotella sp.
CTCAGAATATAAGCATCATCCTGCTATTTTTTGCTTTTTTAGGCGTTATTTTCCTTTAAAAAGCAGATTATAAGGCCCACAAATATCAAGAAACACATATATAAAAAGGTATAGCCTCCCACCAATACCCATCCTGCCATTTTAGGACCACAAAACCGTTGTTCCACGACACTACTTCTTTTTATCGGCAGTAGGCGGCATTGTCTGTTCCGACTGCTCTTCATATTTTTCCAGATTATCCGGTACCTTGTCTTTGGTTACATAGCGCTGATAGTAGGCTATGAGCAGCGTGGTCAGCGGCAAAGCTATAATCAAGCCGATAAATCCAAGCAGTGTGCCCCACACCGAGAGCGAGAGCAGCAGTATGGCAGGATTGAGTCCCATGGCTTTCCCCATGATTTTAGGAGTAACCACCATGTCTATAATCACCTGCACCACACAGAACACGGCCACTGCACTGGCCAATATCACCCAAAAGTTCTGCCCTGTGTCTGCCGCCTTCAGCAGTGCCAGAAAAGCGGTAGGTATAAGCGCAAAGGTGTGCAAGTAAGGCACCAAATCAAGTATGCCTATCAATAGGCCAAGACCTATGGCCATAGGAAAATCTATAATGGTAAAACCTATACAGAACAAGATGCCCATGCAGAGGGCTACCAACGACTGGCCACGGATATAATTGTTGAGTTCGCGCTCTACATCGCTCATCAGCGACTTCCAAAACGGGCGCACTTTATGAGGAAATATCTTTATCCAGCGAGTGGAGAGATACTCGTAATCCATCAAGATAAAGAACATATACATCAGGGTAATGAGTGAAGCTACTATACTGATGATAATGTTGGCAGTCTGTCCCAACACGCTGAAGAGCTTGGGCATGGCGTTGCGTATGGCTTCGGTTACATCCCTACGCTTGAAAAAGTTTTCCACCTCATGCTTGTTTTGGTTTACCCAGTGCAGTATAGACTGTGGAAAGCTGTCTACATCGGCACTCTGCTTCAGATAGCGAGAGAGCACATCGCCCAACTTCTCAAACTGCTCTATCATAGGCGGTACTATAAGATAGAAAATGCCTGTGAGTACTGCCACCACAAAGATTAAGGCTACAATGATAGAGAGTGCACGGGTAGGCACATGCAGCTTATACTGCACAAACTTTACAAGCGGATAAAGCAGATATGCCAATAGCCATGCCACAAAGAACGGCAGCAGCACATTGCTCAGATAATTGGTCATAAACAGTATAGCCGCAATAAGAAGTGCGGTAAACGACCAACGTATAAATTTGTCGAAAGTAATTTTCTCTTCCAGCATAATATATAAGGTTTATAAGGTTTTGCAATACAGCCATCTTTCATACCAAAGGCTAACCGCTGCTGCGAGAGCGCTGTTATTGCCATGCGATTGCACTGCAACGAGAGAACGACAGCACTGCAATCAGCATGCAAAAGCACCGCAATGAGCCATGCCATTGCGGTGCTTTTACCACCCTTGTCATGCCACAATGGCTGTTGAAGTTATGCTTTGTAATGTTGACAAGCTTATTCCATGGATTCCTGGTCCATCACTTTCCGGTAGCATTCACGGCACAGCGGCTCGTATTCAGCCTGCTCGCCCAGCATCACGCGGTTGCGGTTGGCCACCAACCTGTGGCTGACGTATGCCAGAGAGCCGCACTTTACGCAGATGGCATGCACCTTGCTCACCTCGTCTGCCACAGCACACAAGGCAGGGATAGGTCCAAAGGGCGCCCCTTTAAAGTCCATGTCAAGACCTGCCACAATTACCCTTACGCCACGATTGGCCAAGGTGTTGCATACCGTTACCAGGTTTTCATCAAAGAACTGTGCCTCGTCTATGCCCACCACCTCAATGCCATCAGACAAGTTGAGAATAGCCGCAGAAGTATTGACAGGCTTGCTGGGTATTTGGTTGCGGTCATGGCTCACCACAGCATCATCTGAATAGCGGGTGTCTATGGCGGGCTTGAATATCTGAACCCTTTGTTTGGCAAACTTGGCGCGCTTCAAGCGCCGTATCAATTCCTCTGTTTTGCCAGAAAACATGGAACCGCACACTACTTCTATTCTTCCCGGACGGTGTGCCTCGCCTGCTAAATTGTTAGTCATGATGGCCACAAAATTACAAATACGTTTTAAAAATTGCAAAGAAACACACACTTTTTTTGTTATAAATAATTATATGTTTATATTTGTAGCTGTTATGGGTTTATTATATGTTGTGCCTACCCCAGTAGGCAATATGGAAGATATGACGCTGAGAGCCATACGGGTGCTGAAAGAAGCCGATTTGGTCTTGGCAGAGGACACCCGCACTTCGGGCATCCTGCTAAAGCATTTTGACATCAAGAACCAGCTGATGTCTCACCATAAGTTCAATGAGCACGGCACATCGGCAGGCATCGTAGAGCGGCTTAAAGCAGGCGCCACCATAGCACTCATCAGCGATGCGGGCACACCAGGCATCAGCGACCCAGGTTTCTTCTTGGTGCGCGAGGCTGTCAATGCCGGCATTACAGTACAGTGCTTGCCGGGAGCCACAGCCTTTGTACCGGCCTTGGTGTCGTCGGGCTTGCCTTGCGACAGATTCTGCTTTGAGGGCTTTCTGCCACAAAAGAAAGGCAGACAGACACGCTTGGAAAGCCTGAAAGAAGAAACACGCACCATGATTTTCTATGAATCTCCATACCGTGTAGTGAAGACATTGCAGCAGTTGGCAGAGCATTTCGGCACAGAACGCCGCTGCAGCGCATGCCGAGAGATATCCAAGGTGCATGAAGAAAGCGTCAGAGGCACCCTTGCCGAAGTAATAGCCCACTTCAAGGAAACCGACCCTCGGGGCGAATTTGTCATCATAGTGGCAGGAAAAGATAACAAAGAACATAAAACCACCTAAAATTCAAGCTTATGAAGAAGGTATTGATTATTGCTGTTTGCCTCATGGCTTTTGTGGCTTGCAAGAATGAAAAGACAAGTCCCAACCTCGTGCAAGTGGCACAAAGCGACTCTCTCAAGAAGATTATTGAGCAAAAAGACAATGAGATAGACGACATGATGGGCATCTTCAATGATATAGAAGAGGGATTCCGCCAAATCAATGAGGCCGAAAATCGTGTCAACTTGGCACAAGCGGGCGAAGGGGCCAACCGTGCACAGCGCATCAGAGAGAACATACAGTTTATACAACAGCGCCTGGCAGAGAACAAAGAGCTTATCAACAAGCTGCGCCAACAGGTGCGCGAAGGCTCGCTAAAGAGCGAACAGATGAAGCGGACCATAGACAATATGGTAAAGATGCTGGAGGACAAAGACAACGAGCTCAAAGACCTCAGAGCGCAACTGGAAGCCAAAGACATTCATATAGCTGAGCTGGACCAGACCATATCGTCGCTCAACACTGACGTGTCGTCGCTAAAGAGCGAGAGCCAGCAGAAGAGCAGCACCATCAGCACACAAGACAAGCAGCTCAACACGGCATGGTTTGTGTTCGGTACCAAGAAAGAACTGAAGGAACAGAACATCCTTGTAAAGGGTAAAGTGTTGCAGTCCAACTTCAACAAGAACTACTTTACCAAGATAGACATACGTGTAGACAAGGAAATAAAGCTCTACTCCAAGTCGGCAAAACTGCTGACCATGCACCCGTCAAGCAGCTATACGCTTACCACCGACTCTAAAGACCAATACGTATTGCGCATTACCAACCCACAGATATTCTGGAGTACCAGCAAGTATCTGGTCATTCAGGTTAAATAGACTATTAGTTTAGCATAGATATCGCTACCGTTTAAAGGTAGCCAGCCATTCATACAACAAAAGCAGAAGGCTCAAATCATCTCAGCTCTGAGACCATTTGAGCCTTCTGTTTTTCATTGTGTCTTTTCGTATAAAGAATGTTGTTGCAACACATTATAGCCAAACATTGTGCAACACCTTAATGTCAAGCATTGCGCAATACCATAGGATTCAATCCGCTTGCCACCATACTTTTAAACAAATCGAACATGGTATTTTGCCGTTCATTGCCCAAATTTGAAGGTATAGGGGCTAACAACCTCTGACTCATAGGCCTTTGGAATGACAGGAATACAGAACCATCGTAACCGGAAGACAGCTTGAACTGCAACCAATCTGCATCCTTAAAATGTTCATAGTCATAAGGCACATTGTTTTCAAAAGCATATCTGTCACCGTACACATATTCGCTAAAAGTCCGCTTATCCTCTTTGCTTCTAAACACCAAATCAAACGTATTCTCATCTGTTATCCAATAGTCAAGATATAAATTCACATCACCAGACTCTTGTTTTGGAGTTTGCAAGATTATCTGAGCACTCCCGTCAACAAAAAAATGCATGTACATGGTTATCAATTCCATCTTGCGAAAGTGTGTTTCAAGCATCGTTACCGCATTGTCCAACACTTCCTGTTTTGTGTATTCATTTCCTTTTTCATCTTTTATCGTGCCAGACATTGTCCCCACTGCAAAGGCTGAGTTTAGTGGTTCGTCATAATGCGCCATGCTAAACGTGCACCGATAATTGCTCATCACCTGACTCATGCCTACCACATTGTATTTACAGTCAATAATCAACGTATCCTTTTCTTGATAATGCTGATCCAAATATTTATAATATTTTCCCTCCACAGCTACATGTGCACGATGATCTTCCACTGTGGCATCTGCATTAAAGAACAGCGTGTCCTGCTCCTGCCGCGTTATGATGGGTACCTCCAAACTGCCTAACCGAACCCAAACATTACTTCTGTCGTAAGTGTTTGAATAGCGCATAACCAATATTGTCTGCGTAGTATCTTGCTCGTTCTTCTTGAAATACACAGACATGTTGTTTTTCCGTCCATTAAACTTCAGATTCAACTTGGATGTATTGGTGAAATAATCGTCATACGGAAGTTTGACTTTTGCCACTGGTTGTGGTGGATCATCATCGTCGGAACAAGAACTGAAGCCCAAAACTCCTGACAACAAGAAAATTAAAACATAAAGAAATTTACTTTTCATAAGCATTTATTTTTAACGGTTGATATTGATTTTTAAGATAAACGCAATCAGCGTATTGTTGTCATGCTTCCATATCTGTTGCTTACTCAACAGATTGAAGCAAACAAATCTACTTTATAAAATTCATTTTTGACATGAGTCAAACTTCATTTCCACGATTTCATCACCTTGTTGTTGACAAGAGTAGAATGCCAAAATGGCTAACAAAATAAATAACATTTTTTTTCATAGTAGTAATTTTTTAAAAGGTAATATATCTAATAATAACATCAACTATGCCGCATATATATATAATATCGACAATATCAATCTGCAAATCTATAAAACTTATCTATTTTAACAATGTAAACGTTTGCACGAACAGTGATATATCATTCAACTATCATCTGCACACAGACAACAACTTAAACCAGCAGAAATGCCCTCAGCCATTGGCTACTTTCCAATAGCTAT
This sequence comes from uncultured Prevotella sp., assembly GCA_937907705.1. GTDB lineage: Bacteria > Bacteroidota > Bacteroidia > Bacteroidales > Bacteroidaceae > Prevotella. The sequence goes on from CALCVP010000046.1 coordinate 5,494, forward strand.
GCAATCGGCTTGCGGTTGCATAGCTATCGGAAGCCGATAACGGTGCAACCGGAATGCGATTGCAGTGCAATCAGAAGCCGATTGCACTGCTATTGGAACAAGGCACTTGTGCGCCTACAATACAGCTGCATACAGACGGGAGCTCTGGCATGATGCGCTAAAATGCCGACAATGAGGCAGATAGATACTGAAAGAGCCATAAAAAACATGATTCTTTGGTTAAATAATGTAAACTTCATGCAACTTTGCCGTTTATATTGCGTCATATATATACTTTTGCAACTATAATGTCTACATGGCATTATGGGGTAATGACAAGCAACGGGCAGTCTGCAATGACTGCCGACAACCATTGAAAACAATTAAAAAACAACATGATTATGAAGAAAAGTTTAGTAGCCGTTTCACTTGCAGCCATCTGCATGATGGCCACAAGTTGTGTTACCAAGAAGGAGCTTGACAACTGCCAGTTGGAAAACAAGGAGTTGAGCAAGAACTATCAGAACACCAAAGAGGAGTTAGCTGCCAGCAAGGCTCGCGTAACAAGTCTGGAAGAGCAGCTCAACCAAAGCAAGAAAGCATACGCTGCACTGCAAGGTTCACTCGACAAGAGTCTCTCCAATGCCAGCCAAAACAATGTAAGCATTGACAAGTTGGTAGACCAGATCAATGAGTCAAACCAGTATATCCGCCACTTGGTAGAGGTAAAGAGCAAGAGCGACTCGCTCAACCTGATTCTTACCAACAACCTTACCCGCTCGCTGAGCAAGGAAGAACTCAAGGAGGTTGACGTACAGGTGCTGAAGGGTGTGGTATACATCTCACTGGCAGACAATATGCTCTACAAGAGCGGCAGCTATGAAATCAACGACCGTGCGGCTGAAACACTGAGCAAGATTGCCAAGATTATCAAGGATTACAAAGACTATGACGTACTCATAGAGGGCAACACGGATAATGTGCCTGTCAACAGTCAGGCTGCTTCCATGAAGAATATCCGCAACAACTGGGACCTCTCTTGTTTGCGTGCTTCAAGCGTGGTACAGGCTCTGCAAACGCAATATGGCGTAGACCCCAAGCGCCTTACAGCAGGTGGCCGCGGTGAGTACAATCCTCTTAACGACAACAACTCTGACGTGGCCAAGCAGCGCAACCGCCGTACTCAGATTATCATTACTCCTAAGCTCGATCAGTTTATGGACTTGATAGACAAGGCTCCCGAGGCTGACAAGTAAGCTGTCAATAGGTAAATTTAGATAAAGGGCTGCTTGCTGAAGCCATTGCAGGCAAACCGTTTCAACAAAAAAGGGAAATCACTTGTGTGATTTCCCTTTTTTGTTGAAACCTTCTTCATGTTGTCAAGCCAATGCTTAATTGCTATTCCATGTGTAAGTCATCAGAAAGGTCTTTGAAGAAATCTCTCTTCAGCACCCTTGATATATCTGCCAAGAGGGCTGTGTCGATGCTATTGCGGGCCACATAGCGATAGACTGCAGAGCGGTTGCGCCCCAACTTCTTGGCAAGCCACCCTACAGTGCGGTCTTGCCGTTCGAGTTCTTCTTTGATAAGTTGTCCTATATTTACCATTGTTCATTTCAGTTTTCATTATCCTCAGCCCCATGGTGTGCCCAAAGGATTAGAAGCTGACGCCCACACCTACCGACAAACGGCTTGTGCCGATAAAGTCTTTCAGGTTGGAGTTCATGGCAAAACGATACTGATAGGTAAGCCGAACAGCAAAATAAGAGTATTTTACGCACAGACCTACCACCGGCGACAAAGCCCAGCTCAAATTGGCTTTGGTATCGTCTGCAGTGTAAATGCTGTTTTTCTTTTTCTTGGTCGTACCGTCTTCCTGAGGCTTCAGTATACCATTAGGGTCATCAGGCTTGCCGTCTGCATCAGGATAGATGTCGTCTTGGTCATCATTCACAGTATAGTCGCCATAATAAACTTTGGCAGTGGCACCGGGACCGAAGAACACCCACACGGGATTGACTATCTTCAGCGTCCAGCCAAAGTTCAAGTTCAACTCCGGTGTGTCCGGTATCTTGCAGTTGCTGCGCATCATCTCCAGCACACTCTTGTTGATACTCATGCCAAAGAATCCTCCTGACTTATGCATATTGTACTTTCCATAGGAGAAGCCAATAGGGGCGTTTTTGGAATACTCATAGGTAATTACCCGCGCGTGGTTCTTCTTCTGGTCCATTGCCAAGTCTATACGGTTTACCTGCTCCTGTGCCTGTGCCTTGGCAGGACAGTCGTTTTTGATGCTGCGCATGTAGAGTTCGCGGGCTTTTTCATACTGTTTCTCGTTGAAATAGAAGTCAGCCTGACGCATGGTAACATCACACTCGCTTGTAAACTTGGTGATACAGCTGTTGTAACGGTTCGTGGCAAAGTTGTCGTAAGGGTTCAACTCCATCACACGGTCAAAGTAGCGGGCAGCTGTCTTGTAGTCAAGCAGACGGTAAGTCTCCTCAGCCTTGTCGCGATAGAAGATGATGGAGTCTACCAAAGCCAAGTTCTTGTTGTTCTCTACCGAGTCTACGTCTGAGCAGTTGCAAGCCAATGTAAACTGGTTGCGTGCCTCGTTGTAGTTCATACTTTTGAGTTCCTGCACACCTTTGTTGCGATGGCCACGGTAGCAGCCTGCATCTATCATGCTGTTGGGGTCGATAGCCTGGAAGGTAGCGGCCTGCTTGGACTTCAGTTCCAATGGCAACACCACCGTAGCATAGCCTGGCGACATGATGGAAAGCTCGCGGCCACGATAGCGTGAACCCGTAGGGAACTCTATATAGTAAACAGAATCAGACCCCTCTACAGCCGTATTGTAAGGCGTAGCGGTCTTGTCCATAGACGATTCAAACGACAGTGGTATCGACTTGTTGCATTTTACAACCACCACTGCCCTGTTGCCTTCGCTCGAATACACGTCATTGGGCTTTGAAACATCCGTTACCTGCAGCACATTTTGCGCAAAAGCAATGGGCGTCATCAAGCAAGCCATTGCCAATGTTAAAAGCTTTTTCATTGTTGGATAAAGGGATTATTGTATGAATATTATTGTTTTCTTCCGGCAATACCTGCCTATCTTACGATACGGAACGAACCAAGATGGAACACATCTTTCTTCTGTGTAATGATGTTGCCTGCCATATCCTTGTAAGGTTGCCATGTGCGCACCTGGATAAGAGGGTTGTCGGAGTCGCGAAAATCTATCATCAAAAACAGGTAGCCCTCGTCTTTATAGCGGTCGGTGCGCCAAAGTTGCTTCAGCGTTACACCGTAAATATTGTCAAACTTGGGATGTTCGGCAATCTCAATGTCTGAAAACCTCACGTTCAAAAACTTCACAGTCTTGAACACTGCCGCCAGTTTGGTCAGATATTCCTGCTTCGTCTGCTTGATATACACTACCTTGTTGTTGGTCAGTGTCATGCGGGTGAGGTCAGAGTTAGGTTTTTCCTTTACCACACGTCCTGTGATAATCAATGCCTTGTCGCTGAAAACGCTGTTGAGCATAGCGTTGTCCTTACGGTTATAAGCCGTGCGGAAGTTCTCTATAAAGTCCACTATTATCTGCCGCCTTGCATAGTCCAAGTCAGACTGTTTGGCAGCCATCAACTCCTCATAGCGGTTCATCTCTATGGCAATAGCCACATTCGTAATGATGCCTTCCCTGCTAAAGTTGACCGTTAGCTCCTGTCTGGCATCGGCTTCATCGGCTTCTATCAGGTCTACAGGTATGCCTCTCACCTGATAACCCATAGCAGTCTTCAGGCAACGGCAGTTCAAATTCATGGGCGGACAGCTCATGGCACTGCTCTTCCACATCTGTTTTATCTCCTCAATGGCATCTTTTGACAGGTTTGTTTTGGAGAGCTTCACGCTTTTTTCGCCACTGTCTGCAGCCGTTCTGAAGGCTTCCAACATAGCGTTTACATTATTTTCCATTGTTACCTTCAGCGTAGAGTCTACCACACCATCGGTAATTTTGAATGTGGTAGTAGCCATCGCATGAACTAATGCCAGCCATAACATAAAAGCAGTCAGCAGCAATCGTATCTTGAAAAGTTTGTTCATGAGTTATTTCTCCTTCTTTGTATAGATTTGTTTTATGTCGTTTTGAGGTATATTCGTATAGAGGTCAGCCTGCAATATGCCCTCTTTTTTGAAAAGTTCGCCCATCGGTATGCGCACCACAAACATGTGAATAAAGTTTCGCTTGGACTGATGCATCACTAAATTAGCCTCTATGCTCGTGGTGTCTAATTTGGTAATGCTGCAATAGAGGTCCATTTCAAGTGCCAGGACATCATAGATTGTCTGCATGGGAATGGTGAATTTCTTTTTCACTTTGCCATATTGATGATGAGTGATAGCCAGCAGATGGTCATTGGTTTCTATGGCATTCATCAGCAAGTTAATAGCCGACTCCATGGGATAGTGCTGCCCGAACACTGGCGTTCGGGTCGTATTGTCTACATATATATCAGACCTTAGGGTGCTTACTTGGAAGGATTTTCCCTTCAATACCTTTATATTCTGCTCGCGTGTGTTGCCTAATGAAGCATTGGCAAAGTCTATATCCTTGTGCCAGTTGCGCACTCCTGTGTTGGTGGAAAGCAGTTCATACACCAGTCTGTCGGCTTCCGCCTTGTCAAGAGAAGAGCTTTGGGCCATCAAGCGGATTGGAACCACAGCAGTGGTCAGTGCCAACGAGGCAGTAATAAGTAGTCGTCGTGTAAATATCATGATGCAAATGGGTTTAGCGTTAATATCTTATCGGTTCTTCAAAACAAGGCTACCGGGTCTCAGTGTACCTTCTTGCCAGCCCTACTTTCATTCTGGCATTCTCATGGTTGCCCTCTACTATGGGGTTCATCAGTATGCTGAAGTTGACGGGCTCCTCCGAAGCCACCAGCACAAAAGCATCTTTCGATGCCACGTCAGAAGTCAAAAATGGCTCCGACTTGAAGCCGACAGTGCAACTGGCAGGTACCAACAGATTGGCACAAGTGGCATCAGCATCCATCGGAAGCACCAAATACTTGTTGCCGTTAGCATCTATATTGAGCACATTTACATACAAAGTCTCGTCCGTATTGTTCTTTACCCTCACGTAGCAAGCCGTGTTAGGGGCCACTTCTCCCGTAACGGTACGCCCTGTCTGCACATCAACCAAGTCGAAAGAGATGTCATAATCCGAGGCAAACAGATTGCCGGGGCTGAACAGTTGCTGCTCAACCGTGCCTTTTGCAGCCGTTCCAGCCTTGGCTATATCAGCAATACGTGCTGCCAAGAGCGAGTCTTTTGACACCGCACGATACGAGGTTCCCGTTACTTGCATATAGGTATCGGGGTGCGACATCTTCCTGCTTGACGAGGCAAAGAGCTGCTTTATCAAATAGCCCATATACTGTTTGGAGAGGCTTTTGGTGCGTTTACCCGACAAATCAAGCAGACTGCCGACAGCATTAACGCCCTCTTTGGTGAGTGAATACATCTTTAACTTGCTCTCGTCCAGTATCGTTACGGCACTCTCTGCCGTTATTTTAAGTCGTGTAGCCGGTGTAAGATACTTGCGGGTTGTGAGCGGTGTAAAGCTTTTACCTTGCTGTACATAGGCTTTTCCCACTACTGAGTAGACCACATACTTCTGTGCCTGCACCTCAATGGCGGTGCAGGCCAACAGCCACAACAGTCCTACCAGTAAACCTATAAACTGCTTATTTCTCATAATTGAATATATTGAAGTGTTCTATACCATTGGGATTTATAAATATGGGCGTCTGTTTGAAGTCGGTAATCTTGCGCACTTCCTTATAAAGAAAATGCTCCAGCTCCTGTGTAGACAGCCCTTCGGCATGCTCATCGCGTGCCGCACCGTTGAGTGCTTCTACCAAAGCTTTGGTAAAGGCGCCATTACCCCACGACTCATCTTCGCGCGACTTGGTGTCTGATGAACTGGAAGCATAGAGCAACATGCCGTTTTTCGAACGCTTCAATTGCTCCACAAAGTGGGCTGTAGCAGCCGAACGGCCACCCTCAAACAAAGCTCCTGAGTAGCAAGCATCCACGAATGCTATGAGCTTTCCGTTGATATCCTCTGCCTCGTTTCTGAAATCCGAAGCACTGAAACACTCATATAGCTTGCTTGAACTGCAGCCATAAGGCATGAAGTAGAACCTGTCTTTCTCGTCTCTCAAACCGTGTCCGGCATAGAAAAAGATGCAGACGTCATTAGGCGATGACTCTTGCTTGAGCCATTCCATGGCTTCAAAGATGTCGGCACGTGTGGCTTCGCTGTCGCAAAGCACCTTTACCTGCACATCTTCATAAGGCAATCCCTTCTTTGTGGCTATGGCTTTGGCAAAGTCTTGCGCATCTTTGGTAGTGAAGCGCAGCTTAGGCAACTTGGGATCATTATAGTCTCCCACGCCTATTGCCACGACAAAAAGTTTTGGAAGCTCAAAAGAAGAGGTCTCCCTTACCAGTCTGATGGTGGCAGGTTCGCTGTTGCCATTGCTGTTTTGGGCATACATCATCACCGTACAGTCATGATGCGGCAAGTCTACATCAATGGTGTTGGCTGCTCTGACGGCACGTGTGGTGGGCTGCCGCTGCCCGTCTACCATCACTACCACGCGCGTACTGTCGGTGCATCCGCCCGTAATCAGCTGGTATTTGAGCTTCACTTGGTCTGTATGGAACAGCGACTGGTCTTCAGGAAAGAGTATTTTGAGTATCGGTGCCTGCCGTGTGGCAGTGGCAGCAGCTATCGGTTGAGATGCCACTGCGGTGCCTGAGGTGGCCGCTGCCTGATTTTCCGCCTGTTCTTTCAGTTGCTTCGGACCCAATATTACGTTAGGCTTGACTGCTGTTTTTGTCTGCTGTGGCTTTGGAGCAGGAGCCTCTGTGGCAGCGTGAGATGTGGTATTAGGCAGACTTACCTCAACAGAGAAGTCGCCCTTCAAGACCTCTTTGCCTGCCGATGCTTTGCTTTCAGTTGGCGTAACTGCCGGAGAGGCTACATCAGAGGGCGGTGCAACTTGCGACAGAGCTGTTTCTACGGTTGCAGGTTCTGCTTTTTTAGCCTCAGCACGTGCCTTCCATTTATCGCTCTCCGCTTGGTTATGCTCTACCAATATGCCTTTTTCAAAGCAGTCTGCCAAGGTAAGTTGTGCCCGCTTGTAATTATTCTCTGCCGATGCTCGCAGCAAATCGTAAGCCTTGTCATAGTCTCGTGGCACACCCCTACCGTTCATATAGCAGTAAGCCAAGTTATATTGTGCCTTGGCAAACTGCTGCTTGGCGGCACGCTTAAACCACATGGCGGCAGACGTATAGTTACGTGTGGTGCCCTCGCCTGTATAATAAGCATATCCGATATCAAACTGAGCTTCGGCATTACCCGCCTGAGCGGCTTGTTCATAAAGGGCTACCGCCTGATCATAATGACCCATACGATACAATGAGTCTGCCTGATGCAAGAGGGCGTTGCCGTCCTTTTGCTGAGGTAGGCCATAGGCTGTGGCAACCATAAAGAGCAACCACAGCAAGCATACAGTATGTTTAATTCTTGACATAATATATAGACTTTTTAATGAAGTTCCACTTGGTATGCTTTGAAAGCATAAGTATAATCCACTTATACTGCAACCGGGCGGTCTCTACCAGTGCCAGTCCTACCAGTGGCAGCAGCAGACTAAGATAGCAGTTGAAGCGGGTGAAGAGGAAGAAGCCTATCCACACCAATACAGCTGTAACGGCAAAGTAATACAATTTGATCCAATAGATATACGAGAAAGGATGCTTGCGCGGCAGCACTGCACCGACCCAAGCCGACAGATAGCACAAAAGGGCTGTAAGCATCAGGCTTACATAGGTGCTGACAGTGGTTACCTTGTGATGTGCCATGGCCGACAGCATGGCAAAAGCCTGTATCTTCATGCCCGGCATCTTGCCCAAAGGGGTGATATGGGTGTCGGCTTCTTCGTTGATAGTGCCCAAAATAACAATTTTGTTCTTTATCAACTTCTTGTTTTTCAGCACACTTTGATGTGGTATTACCATGAAGTCGGTGTACGAATACTCTATGGTGCGCTGCTTGGGGCTTTCTACCTGCGGCTTCACTCCCTTGTATTTGCACACTGCCATATAGGGAAGCGAATAGACTACCTGGTTGCCCAAATACTCGTTTTGCGAGTATTTGCGGATGCAACCGTACCCCTCGCCTGATATGACATTGCTGAAAGCCCATGAATAGTCTGCCTCTACCCCATCGAAAAAGGAGCGGCGCACACCTCTGAACCTGTCAGTATTGCTGTCGTAATCTATCAGTTTGCAGGAGAGAACGCCATTCTTTATTTGCGCTATGGCATTAATCAGGTATTCGTTTTCCGCTTCATCGTGGCTGGGACGCTCAAATATCAAGTCTATCACAAACACTTTAGGCTGACATTGGGCTATCTCACTGATGCAATCTGCCAACTTGCGGCGGTCATACAGGTCTGTCATGTCTACCAGTACGATATCGTTGTTCAGCTCCTTCACACCGCTGCTGTTCTGTATCTCATAGTAGATATCTGTCATGGAGAAGTCGCTGAAAGCACGCTTTACAGGGTCTACAATAGTAAGATTGATAGACGCATAGGCCAACAACCATCCTAAAAAAAGGACGATAAGCGTTACGCACACATGGTCTAATTGGATAAACCGTGTTACCTTGTCTGTATGTAGATTAATTCTCTTCAAAACTTGTTAATAATCTCGTTATTGTTCAGGTCTCTTGTCTATCTGCTTTGCAGCACATCTATTCAAATTGGCAATAGTCGGCGTATTTATTCCTGTCTAAAAACCTGTGCATCCATTGGTCTGCAAGCTCATTATCACAATGGCTGCAAATAGCATAGAGAACAACTATAAAGTGCTTTTTCACATTAATAAATATTAAATTATTTTTGCAAAGTTAATAAATGCAACTGATAAATCCATATATATAGTGTCTCAAAATTGAGACACTATTAATCTAAAAATAAACACTTTATAGCAAATCACTGCTTTTACTTAAAAATAAAAGAAAATATTCGTTCTGTAATACAAATTTAATATTTATTAAAATGCAAACTTTTTGTTAACACTTCGAATTTCTCTTCGACCCTATTTTTACCGCTGCTCGCCACGGTTAGCAATCCAATACATACACCTCCAGCACTTTATTATATGGCTTGCCTTGCAAAGTACCGCTGCAAGAGCTATGCTTTCGCACTGCAAGAGCACTGCAATCACCCTGCGAAAGCACTGCAATCGGAAAGCGACAACGGTGCAATCAGAAAGCGATTGCACCGTTGTCGCAACAGCTCTTCAGTGAAAAGGAAAAAGCACTATTGTCATTTTTTTCAAAAAAAACAGCTTTTCGATGTCCGATTTCTTACTTTCATTCGTTTTCTTAGTGTAACAGTCATGGAAAGAACAGAATTCAACAACACCGTAATACCCATGCGCAATGAGCTGAAAGTCTATGCGCTAAGGCTGACAGGCAACGACAACGATGCAGAAGACATTGTGCAAGAGGTCTTGCTAAAGCTGTGGAGTATGCGCCAAAAGCTGGACCACAGCACCAACATCAAGGCGCGTCGTTTACCATACTGCGCAATCTGCACTACGACCAGTGCCGCCACAGGCAGCTCAGTCAAGGGCACGCTGACCTAAGCCGGCAAATGGTTGAAGAGCTGTCGGTAGAACTACAGGATGAGATAAAGCTGATAAGACACATTGTCAACCTGCTGCCACCCCTGCAAAAACAGATTTTTACCATGAAGGAAATAGAGGGATACACCAACGAAGAAATCATGCAGATTGCCGGATGCACAGCTGATAACCTAAGAAAAAACCTGTCGAGAGCCCGACTCAAGACAAGAGAGACGTACATGAACATTATAAAAGGAGCAAACAAATGAAACAAGTATTCATAGACCCTGCCAACAAACAAGAGATACAAGCCCTGCTTGACAAATACATGAGTGGCGAAACCACCAATCAGGAGGAGGCACTGCTCAGAGACTGTTTTGCTAAAATGGGCAGCAACATACCGCAAGAGTGGCTGCCCTACAAGGCCATGTTCAGCTTCGTAGCAGCTGAAAGGCTACTGCAACAGAAGCCACAGGCAGAACAGACGGCTGCCACAGCCTCTGCCCTGCAGCCCAAGCGCCATCCCAACAAACGGATTTACTGGGCATCAGTGGCCGCCTCGCTGCTCTTCATTGTATGCTGCTGGATAGGCAGACAGCCGGCATCTGAATGTTATGTGGTAATAGACGGCAAGACCTATACCAACAAACAAGAGGTGAAACAGGAGGCTATGGAAGCACTGCAAATGGTAAGCGAAAACCATGAAGACCCTTTCAGCGCACTCAACATGATGCAATAGCAGACTGAAAGATACCCCATTGCAAACGGAAAACAAATAAACCAATGTACAAACAATAACCTTACAAGACAGTGAAGCTACATATATTCAAACGCACCTTGCTGACCACAGTGCTCACAGTAGCTGTCAGCATAGCACTCCACGCACAGGAAGGGCTCTTTGTAGACCAGATATTCCAGCGATACGGCAGGGCCAAAGGATGCAAGATGGTAGTGATAAGCAACGCCAAGTTGCGTGGCTACAACCTGAAGGTGTACAAAAGCCTCATCTATAAAAACCGGACGGCAGAAATAGCCCAACTGCTGCAAGCCGACAAGAAGCGCGCCAAGAAGGTGAGAGAGGTAATGGAAAGCGGCAGATTGGTAAGCGGCTACTATATGATGTCGCCACTGTCGCGCAACCAGAACCGCTACATACTGTTCAGCTATGTAGGAGGCAACAAGGGCACTGTTATCTACATAGAAGGCGATCTGTCGCCCGACGACATCATGAAGCTGTGCTACTCCAAGTGGTAAAGCTACCCAAATCCGAAACATTACAAAACAAAAACAATTAAAATACAACGCAACATGAGAAAAGCATTATTACTCGCAGCACTGCTGCCCACCATGATGATGGCCACAGAAGCTAACGATACCACCCTAACCATAAACAATCAGCAGATAGAGATAAACACAAATGGGGGCGAAACTACCGTCAAGGTATTCAACAGCAACGGCAAAGAACTGCAAAAAGCTTCTGAAACGCACTATATAGACGGACAAGAAGTGGAACGCGTGTATGTAACATCGCCATTCATTCCACAGTCTATCAGCCGCAACAAGCGCCAGCTCAGCAGCCACTACCCCACCTTTTTTATAGGCTTCAGTCCATTAGGCAGCAGTGCATTCGGCACCGGTGGCAATGCCGCCATGCACACACGCGACTCCAAATCATGGGAATGGGGCATCACGCTGACCAGCATTGCATTCCGGCTGACCAACAACTTTGCCTTCACTACTTCTGCCTCTATCGGACAAGTGCACCACCACTTCCAAGACAACTACATACTGACCACCCACAACGGCATTACCTCTATGCGGCAGGAAGAGGACGAAACACTCAAGAAAAGCTATATCAGCTACAACGTCGTCCGCATACCGCTGATGATTGAATGGCAACAACGCATGCGCGGCGACGATGCCTTTGTGGCAGTAGGTCCGTCCATAGAGTTCCGCTGGAACGACCATTCACGCTATTTCATCGGCAAACACAAGAACACCGAAACCGGCGACATCAACCTCAATCCCTTTGGACTCAATCTGGAAGCACGTGCCGGATACGGCTTTATCATGCTGTACGCCAGAGCAGGACTGACCCCACTGCTCAAGAAAAGCAGCGCACCAGAATGCTACCCACTGTCTATCGGTCTCGGATTCAGACTCTAAAAGGCTAACTCATTGACCACTGCGCTCAGTCATTATCAATACTCTCTACCTATTTATAAATAGGGGCATGATAACAAAAAATATTATCATGCCCCTCGCTTTTATGAATACCGCCAAATAGAAAGCGGCAACCAGTTACTACTGATTGCCGCTCTGTCGGGATGACTGGACTCGAACCAGCGACCTCACGCCCCCCAGACGCGTGCGCTAACCAACTGCGCTACATCCCGATTGCCTTTTTGTAAGCGGTTGCAAAAGTACATGTTTCTGATGAATTAGCCAAACTTTTTACTCTTTTTTTAATCCTTGGCACACATCAAACCTGCTTATTCTGCTTAATAAACGCCTGCAATAGCATAAAAATACCCATCTGCTATCTTAACATGCAGATGGGCATAAACGTTAAAAAGAAGTCTTACTCTATTACTTCAACATTCATGCTGATGTCTGTCTTAGGGCGATCGCCACGCTGAGTTTGGCAGTTCTGTATCTTCTCTACTACATCCAAACCACTCTCTACTTCACCAAACACCGTATATTGGTTGTCAAGAAAAGGTGTGCCGCCTACCGTAGTGTAAGCCTCAACCTGCTCTGGTGTAAACTGAGGCTTGCCCATCTCTTTGCATTTAGCCTTGGTTTCAACCACCAACTCATCTTGCAATGCCTGCAAACCGGCACGGTCTCTGTTGCGGCGCAGGTCCATAATCTGCTCACGATGCTCACCCACCAACTGGTTAAACACCGTCTGTTCCTGCTGCATGGCCATCTGCTTCTCCAGCTGTTTCAGCTCAGTAGGCTTGTACACCTTGCCCCATACTATATAAAACTGGCTGCCACTGCTCTCGCGCTTCGGATTAACCTCATCGCCCAAGCGCGCCGCACTGAGCGCACCACGCTTGTGAAACAGCTGAGGATATACAAACTCAGCAGGCAATGTGTAGTCAGGTCCACCCGTGCCCAGCATCTTTCCGGCAGGAGCATCCTTGCTGTCAGGGTCACCGCCTTGTATCATAAAGTCTTTAATAACACGATGAAAGAGGGTGCCGTCATAGTAACCCTCTTTGGCCAACTTCAGCATATTGTCACGATGAAGAGGAGTCTCGTCATACAGGCGCACCACAATGTCGCCCTCACTTGTCTTTATTCTTACTTTTGCCATATATAAAATAATGTAATGTTTCTGTGCAAAATTAGTACAAGACGAGCAAAATACAAAATAAAACGAAATGAAAGAAAAGTATTGTCAGAATATAATACTATATATTAAAAGAATATCCGCAAAGCATTTGTCTGTGCCATGCGGATAATACAAGAATGCTTAAACATTTTACTCGCATTAACAATAGTCAATGCAAATATGTCTCCGTGAAAATGCCACCTTACTTGTCTGCTATCGTAATATTTGAAGCCACCGTGGCTTGTACATCATATCCAGCAGGCATTACAGCTTTTGAACCTGGAATAAATATACATGGCCAAATGAAAAGACCTGTAACAACGGCAAGAGGTGTACGGTTCTTACCTACTATACGAACATCTGTATTGGTAAAGAAAACAGGTTCTCCTGACGGCAAATTCATACTACTTATATTTATAGTAAGACGCCCTTTTGTACCCGCAATAGAACTTTTGCGAGCCTCCATGACTTTACCTTTAACCAAATAGCCACGAGGTATTACACATTTTCCATTAAGCATGATGTCTTGTGAAACCCTAAAATCTACCATCTGCCCTTCTTCTACATCTGCTGCTTTCACTTGATTTACTGATTGCAAAGGAATGATAGTTCCTGCTTTAAGTACATTTTCTTGTTGTGCGAAAGCCATTTGTGAAGACAATAAAACTGCAACAATAAATGAAAAAAACTTTTTCATATTTCTGTTCTTTGTGATACTTATAGGCTCCAATCAGCATCTTGGTTAATAATTTGTAATCACGGTACACGTATATACAAAGAACGTGGAGCCTACTTATTGCTCGTTTCCCGATTCGTAGGCCTTCGCATTGCCCTGTCTGTTGAAACGAACAACGGTCGAAAGCCCCACGTTGATGCAAATATATGACATGCCTATTGCACACATGTAATACACATGTCATGCAATTAGTGCATAGATATAATACACCATTGGGGCGTTCCCGTTGCTTTGTTTTTAACAGACATTGGAAGTTGCGAAGTTCACGAATCGTCAAAACCAAAGCGTCAGTAACGCCTTTATATATATACTAAATCTTACCACTCTCTACTAACGTACAGTAATTTCCACTATATTGCCTTAACGTTAGGTAGATTGCAGCATAGACTTTAATACAATTGCAAATTTAGTGCATTTATTATTAAATCACAAAAAATACAAACTAAAATATTGACAATACACAATATATTCACTATTCTGTCAATATCAGTAAACATATTTTAGTTATCAATTATTTTGGATTGTCGTTCGGTTGATGTATATTTGCATGAACATTGCTGAACGACAAAGAGTTCTATGGCTCTATATCAGCAGTGGTTATTCAACCAAACACTTGCAAATCATGAGTTATAAAATAACAGCCCCTGAACAGATAAATGCCACTATCCATCTGCCAGCATCTAAAAGCATCAGCAACCGTGCGCTTATCATACACGCCCTGTCGGGAGGCGACATCCTGCCCGACAACCTTTCAGACTGCGATGACACGAAAGTGATTGTCAATGCGTTGAAAGACATGCCGGAGGTAATTGACATCAAGGCCGCCGGAACAGCCATGCGGTTTATGACAGCCTACTTATCCGTAACGCCAGGCGAGCATGTACTGACGGGAACAGAGCGCATGCAGCACCGCCCTATCGGTGTGTTGGTAGACGCCTTACGCACTTTAGGCGCTGACATTAGCTATGAAGGCGAAAAAGGGTATCCACCTCTGCGCATCAAGGGAGGCCACTTGCAAGGCGGCTCACTCAGCATAGCAGGCAACGTAAGCTCACAATACATATCGGCACTGCTCATGATAGGCCCTATGCTTGACAAGGGATTGGAACTCACGCTGACAGGCAACGTCATTTCAAGGCCCTACATAGACCTTACACTCTGCACCATGCGCGACTTTGGAGCCAGCGTAGACTGGACCTCAAGCAATACCGTCAAGGTGGAGCCAAAACCCTATGTGCCACAACATTTTTATATAGAAAGCGACTGGAGTGCGGCTTCTTATTGGTATGAAATGCTGCTATTGGATGGCAACGCCGACTCAGAAGTGAAGCTGACAGGACTTTTTGACGGCTCAAGACAAGGCGACTCGGTAGTAAAATACCTGTTTAACATGTTGGGCATACGCACTGTCTTTGAAACAAGAGAGAAAGGCATACCCACCACAGTTACACTAAAACGAGTGGAAAATCAGCCTATACGCATGGATTATGACTTCATCAACCAACCTGACATGGCACAAACCTTCGTGGTAAGTTGCGCTATCATGAACATTCCTTTCCACTTTACAGGACTATCTTCGCTGCGTATCAAAGAAACAGACCGCATAATGGCACTGAAAACTGAACTGCACAAGCTGGGCTATGTCATTGACGACAGCCAGCCTGGCGAACTGATATGGAATGGCGAACGGTGCATGTCTACCCCACATGCCAGCATTGATACCTACGAAGACCACCGCATGGCTATGGCTTTTGCACCTATATCATTGAGACTGCCGCATGTAGTCATCAACAATCCACAAGTGGTCAGCAAGTCATATCCACACTATTGGGATGATTTGAAGAAAGCTGGATTTAGCATAGAGAACTGTTAACCCCACATGTTGTTTATCCATTTATAGTACTACTTGATATTTATGCTTTTGCTCATAATTGTTGCAGCGGTAGTAATTGCACTGCTCTTGATACTCAAAAAGCTATATAACCCGCAAGTGGTCGAGCCTGAACAGGATGAGCCACTGCACCAATCGTGTGCCACCTGCTCTGGCGACAACGCCAAATGTGAACAAGAGTGCGCCATGGAAGCTGCCACCAAGCCTATTGTCTACTATGATGATGAAGAGTTGGATGCTTTCAGTGGCCGGCCAGCTGACGGATATACAGATGATGAAGCGGCACAATTTGCAGAAGTGCTCTATTCTATGAAACCAGAAGAAGTGGCTGCATGGAACAGAAGTCTGCTGCTGCGGGGCATTCAGTTGCCCAACCAGCTGAAAGATGAGGTTATCATGCTGATAGACGGATAACAGCCACACCAAGACCAACTGAAGCATAGAAAAAGACGGAAGGCAATAAAATGCCTTTTCATGAGTTATATATATAATAGGTAAAATGGTGCTACATGCCCCATACCTTTATCACTTTCTGAAACAAACGGTAGCTCCATACAACGCCAATGGCACGGAAGTCTGCCCTTACCAATCAACAATCAACGAACAACAAAGGTTTGAACCACTTTAGATACAAATATATTGCGCTGACCATAACCGCCATCATGCTGATGATAGTGGCAGGATGCTCTACACAAGAAAATACGGCACGCACCCGTTGGTGGAAGGCTTTCAACACCCGATATAATGTGTATTATAACGGAGCGCAAGCATATATAGAAGCATCTCTTGAGAAAGAGAACGGCAATAAAGACAATTATACAGAGCTGTTGCCCCTCTATACGGTGGGCAACAAGCAGAGTCGCGACCTCGGAAAAGCCAATTACGACAAGGCAATAGAGAAAAGCCAAAAGGCTATCAAGCTGCACAGCATCAAGAAAAGACCCGAATGGACCAAAAACCGCAAGAAAACAGAACGCGACATAGAGTGGCTGAACCGCAAAGAATATAACCCTTTTATGTGGAAAGCATGGATGCTGTTAGGCCGTTCGCAGTTTCAAAAAGGGGCATTCGATGAAGCTGCGTCCACCTTTTCATACATGTCGCGCTTGTATTCTACCCAACCTGCCATCTACGGCAAGGCCAGAGCGTGGCTTGCAAAGTGCTATATAGAAGAAGGTTGGCAATATGATGCCGAAGATGTAATTACAAAAATAAAGCGCGATTCCATCAACTGGCGTGCACAGAAGGAATGGGACTATACCTATGCTGACTATTATCTGCGCACGGCACAGCTGAAAGAGGCTATTCCATACCTGCGCAAGGTGATACGACATGAGATGAGACGCAAGCAGAAAGCACGCGAATGGTACATCATGGGACAGGTACAAGCTGCACTCGGCAACCGCCAACAAGCCTACAAAGCCTTTAAACACGTAGTAAGGTTGAACCCTCCTTACGAGCTGGAGTTCAACGCCCGCATAGCCATGACGGAGGTAATGGCTAACGGACAAGCGCGAAAAATGGTGAGAAAACTGAAGCGAATGGCAGCATCTGACAATAATAAAGAGTATCTGGACCAGGTGTATTATGCTATCGGCAACATCTATCTGGCACAGAAAGACACGCTGCAAGCCATCGGAGCTTACGAAAAAGGCAATACAAAAAGTACACGCAACGGCATAGAAAAGGGTGTGTTGCTCTTGCATTTGGGCGATTTATACTGGCAAAGAGAAGACTATACCAACGCCCAACGCTGCTATGGCGAGGCTATAGGTCTGCTGGATAAAGACCGTAAAGACTACCAACAGCTGTCTGACCGCTCCAAGATACTGGATGAGTTAGTGCCCTTTACCAGTGCTGTTCATCTGCAAGACTCGCTGCAAAGCTTGGCAAAGATGAGCGAGAAAGACCGCAATGCTGCCATTGACCGTGTGATAGCTGCCCTGAAAAAGAAGGAAAAGGAAGAACAAAATGCCAAAGCTGAACAGGAAGCGCAGCAGAAAATGCAGGAACAGGGAGGCGGACTGAACAACACCAACAACCAACAAAGCAATCAAAACAACACTACCAACAGCACGAATAAAAACGCTGCATGGTACTTTTACAACCCTATGATGGTGAGCCAAGGCAAAGCTGCTTTCCAAAAACTGTGGGGCAAGCGTGAGAATGTGGACAACTGGCAACGCGTAAACAAGACAGTAGTGGCCATGACGCCCAATAATCAGGAGTTGACCGACGAGCAACGCGACTCTATCTACAACGCCGAGCAAACTGCCGACTCACTAAAGCAGATGGCGGACAGTGCGCAAAACGACCCCCACAAAAGAGAATACTACTTGGCACAGATACCTTTCAGCGAAGAACAAATGGCTGAAAGCAACAAGATATTGGAAGATGGGCTCTATCATTCGGGAGTTATCTTCAAGGACAAGTTAGACAATCTTGCGCTGAGTGAGAAGAACTTGCGGCGCATTACCGACCATTATCCTGAGTTTGAACACATGGATGATGTGTATTATCACCTGTATCTGCTGTATTCAAGGAAACCGGACAAGATGCAAGCAGCCACTTATTTGGAAAAGATAAAACATGATTACCCTGAAAGCCAGTGGACAGCACTGCTCTCTGACCCTTATTTTGAAGAGAACGCCCGCTATGGAGTGCACTTGGAAGACTCGCTGTATGCTGCCACTTATACTGCCTTCAAAGATGGCAAATATACCGAAGTGGACGCCAATACCAAGCTATCGGCTACACGTTTTCCATTGGGTGCCAATAGAGACAAGTTCATCTTTATAGACGGTTTGTCGCAACTCAACAGCGGCAACAGCGAGGCTTGTCTCGCTGCTATGGAGCAAGTGGTAAGCAAATACCCTGAAAGTGAGGTAAGTCCTATGGCTGGAATGATTATCAATGGAGTGAAAGCGGGCAGGCAACTGCATAGCGGCAAGTTTGACATTGGCAACATGTGGGAAGTGAGAACCACTGTGCTCAACGAGAAAGACTCCACCAAAGCACGTGTGTTTACAGCAGAGCGCAATGCAGACTTCAACTTCCTGCTGGCCTATATGCCCGACTCCCTGAATGAAAACCAACTGCTCTTTGAGTTGGCACGCTACAACTTTACCAACTTCATGGTAAGAAACTTTGATATCGTAATAGACGACCTCAACGGTATTCACCGCATGAAGATAAGCGGATTCAAAAGCTATGACGAGGCACTGCAATATGCCCGACAGCTCTATACCAGCACGCGTATCAGGCAACTGGCCACCAAAGCACGCGCCATTATCATCAGCACGTCCAACCTGGAGCTATTAGGCACACAGTATAGCTATAACGATTACGACAAGTTCTATGAGCAACACTTCGTGCCATTGCGCATAAGCACGGTAAAACTGCTGACGGAACCGGCAACGATAGAATACCAACAGACAGACAAGGAGGCTGCACCTGACGACAACGACCTGTACAATGGGGGCGTGATAGAAACCAATGGCACTGAAATATCAACAGACAATGCCACGGATGGCAATGCACCTGGTGGAGTGGAAATACCTGTAGACAACAATACTACCGGCAAAACGCCAGCCAACAGCAGTGCAGGCGGCAACCAAGGAGGCATCAGCATAGAAGCGGAAAAGGCCAACAGCAACGCTACCGGACCTGCAACCAAGGAGCAAGGTGGCATTACCGTGACACCGGAAGCGCCTGTCCAAAACAGCAACAACCAAGAAGGTGGACTGACAATTGGTGCTGATGAGCCTACTGTCAACAAAACTACGCCTGACAGCAATACTGCAAAAGAAGAGCCACAGCCAGAGGGAGGACTGACGATAGAAACGGAACCCTCCGGCAAGGCCGCCCCTGCCACACAGCAC
The DNA here is from genome assembly GCA_937907705.1 of uncultured Prevotella sp. Taxonomy (GTDB): domain Bacteria; phylum Bacteroidota; class Bacteroidia; order Bacteroidales; family Bacteroidaceae; genus Prevotella. The sequence goes on from CALCVP010000046.1 coordinate 25,047, forward strand.
CGCAATGATGCGCCCACGCAGCAACCTGCCAGCAAGGCGGAAGACAAGCCGATGCCAAAGATCAACAACAGCAAAGAAAAACCTGAAGAAGACAATGGTTTCTACTTTACTGAAGACAAACAGCAAAGCACACAGCCTGCCAGCCAGCAGCCAACAATTACCATTGAAACAGGCAACAACGGCAAGCAGCAGAAGGAACAAAACAATGCTGATCTGAAAGACGAATACTATGACCTGAACGGGTTTTAGCAAAGGCAGACTATCTGCACAGCTGCAACAGGCAGACACTGCCAATTATCAACTTCCATAACAAGAAAGGAGAAACAACAAAATGACCAATGGACTATTGCTTTGGGTAGATGATGAAATAGAATTACTGAAAGCCCATATCATGTTTCTTGAGAAAAAAGGATACGAAGTAGTAACTGTGAGCAATGGAACAGACGCTATCGAGCAATGCAGGCAGAAGACCTTTGACCTTGTACTGCTTGATGAGATGATGCCAGGCCTTACTGGACTGGAAACGCTTCAGCAGATAAAGGAGATACAACCTGCTACACCTGTGGTGATGGTAACCAAAAGTGAGGAAGAGAACATTATGGACCAGGCCATAGGATCCAAGATAGCCGACTATCTTATCAAACCTGTAAACCCCAGCCAGATATTGCTTACGCTGAAAAAGAATATCCACCAGCGAGAGATTGTTACCGAAATAACGCAAAGCGGCTATCAACAGAACTTCCAAGACATAGCCATGCAGATACAGGACTGCAAGACTTGGGAGGACTGGAAGAATGTGTACCGAAGACTGGTACACTGGGAACTGGAGCTAAGCGGGACCGACAGCAACATGACCGACATGCTGAAAATGCAGAAGGAAGAGGCTAACAACAGCTTTGCCAAATACATCAAAGCCAACTATATGGAGTGGGTAAAGCCTCAACAAGCTGCCATGCAGAGCTTGGGACGAAGCTCGTTGCTACATAAAATCAACAATAAGAGGAAACCTGAAGCTACTGCCCAGCAAGCTGAAAAGCCCTTGATGAGCCCTGACATATTCAAGAAGAAAATCTTTCCACTCCTGGACGAAGGGCAGAAAGTGTTCCTAATCGTGATAGACAACTTCAGACTGGACCAATGGCGCATGCTCTCTGCCGAGATAGGCGATATGTTCGACATAGAAGAAGACACCTATCTGAGCATTCTTCCCACTGCCACCCAATATGCCAGAAACGCTATTTTCAGTGGCTTGATGCCCAACAAAATAGCCGAGATGTTTCCTGACCTTTGGGTGGATGAAGACGAAGAAGAGGGCAAGAACCTCAATGAAGGACCGCTTATCCGGACGCAACTGGAGCGTTTTCGCCGCCACGACACTTTTTCTTACCACAAGATTAACGACTCAACAGGTGCCGACAGGTTCTTGCAACAGTATAACCAACTGGCCGACAACGACCTCAATGTGCTGGTCATCAACTTTATTGATATGCTAAGCCATGCCCGCACCGAGTCAAAGATGGTCAGAGAACTGGCCAACAACGAGTCTGCTTACCGCAGCATTACGCTCAGCTGGTTTAAGCACTCTGTATTGTCAGAACTCTTCAAGCTATTGGCGCAGAGCCAATATACGGTAGTGATAACCACTGACCACGGCAGTATAAGGGCATCAAAGCCAGTCAAGATTATCGGTGATCGCAACACCAATACCAATCTAAGGTATAAATTGGGCAAAAACCTGAACTATAATTCCAAAGAGGTTTTTGTGATAAAAGAACCGCATAAAGCGCAACTGCCGGCTCCCAACCTGAGCACATCATACGTATTTGCTACGGGCGACACCTTCTTTGCCTATCCCAACAATTACAATTACTATGTGTCGTACTATAAAGACACATTCCAACATGGCGGCATCTCGATGGAAGAGATGATTATACCTCTTGTCACCATGAGAGGCAGAGGGGTAAGGCGCGCATAGCATTGCACTGCATTGGCGCACAATAATCCTGTCAATAGAAAACAAAAGCTGCACAAAAGGCAGAACCAATTCTGCCTTTGTGGTTATAAATATCATAACAAATGGAAATAAAAATAGACAATCTTGAAAACATTAAGGCTGCCGCCCAGCAGTTTGTAGACAACATGGGCAACAACCGTGTGTTTGCCTTTTACGGCAAAATGGGTGCAGGCAAGACCACTTTCATCAAGGCTATCTGCGAATGTTTAGGCGTTGACGATGTGATTACATCGCCTACCTTTGCCATCGTCAACGAGTATTCATCAGCCGAGAGCGGACAAGTGATTTATCATTTTGATTTCTACCGCATCAAGAAGTTGGAAGAAGTCTACGACATGGGCTATGAAGAGTACTTCGACAGTGGCAATCCCTGCTTCATTGAATGGCCCGAACTAATAGAAAGTCTCCTGCCGGAAGACGCTGTAAAAGTGAACATTGAGGAGCAGGAAGACGGTAGCCGAGTGGTTACATTTTAGGCAAAACGCCACAAAGAGGGTCTGTCTTTGACACACAGAAAGCCTCAACGGGATATCTGCACCTCTCAAACAGCAGATGAAAAAGATTGGAACAAAGAGATGCCCACAGTGTGTTCATCAAGTGCCCACGGCTTGGGCAACGGATGCCCACGGGCTGGGCACTCATTGCCCAAGCCGTGGGGCATTGCCGATACCAATGCTGTCTGCACACAGAAGCATGTCAACTCACCCCACAACGCAACAAGGGCATAGCTAAAAAATAGCGGTTTTGCTACTTTTAGGCTATGCCCTTGTTGCGTTGTTCATTCAAGCTTGGCCATCAAGCCAAACCCATTTTCCTGGCTTTCTCTATCAACAGGTTCATCAGAGGCTCACGCTCATTCGGCACTTTGTTGTCAAGCACGGCATCTTTAAGCGTCTGCTTCAGCGTGCCTACCGCTGCCGACGGCTTCAGATGAAACATTTCCATGATTTCATTGCCGTCGATGCAAGGCTGCAACAGGCGTTTATAGTCTTTTTCTTTCAAGTCGTGCAGCTTGGCACGCACAATGCGGAAGTTTTCAAGAAAGCGCTGTTTCCTCGCCATATTCTTGCTGGTAATGTCGGCTTCACACAGCAGCATGAGGTCATCTATGTCATCACCGGCATCGTTGAGCAAGCGCCTTACGGCACTGTCTGTAACTTCTTCATCAGCAATAACGATAGGACGCATATGCAGGTCTACCAGTTTCTGCACATATTTCATCTTGCTGTCCATTGGCAGTTTGAGGCGCCTGAACACGTCAGGCACCATCTTCGCACCTATATAATTGTGGTTATGGAAAGTCCATCCCACATTATTGTCCCACCGCTTCGTGCGGGCCTTGCCTATGTCGTGCATCAAGGCAGCCCACCTCAGCCACAGGTTGTCAGACCGCTTGCACACATTGTCAAGTACCTCCAAGGTATGATAGAAGTTGTTCTTGTGCGCTCTACCGTTGCGAGTTTCTACAATATCCAAGTTTGTCAGTTCGGGCAAGATGAGCTGCAACAGCCCGCAACGCTGCAAATCCACAAAGCCTTTGCTGGGCGTAGAGGTCATCATTATCTTGTTAAGCTCCTCTTCTATGCGCTCACCACTGATAATCTTGATGCGCTCGGCATTGCGTTGCAGTGCATCAAAGGTCTCGTCTTCAATCATAAAGTTGAGCTGTGTGGCAAACCTTATGCACCGCATCATGCGCAAAGGGTCATCACTGAACGTAATGTCAGGGTCCAATGGCGTACGGATAATGCCGTCTTCCATATCTTCAATGCCATAAAAGGGGTCTACCAGCTCGCCAAAACGCTTCTCGTTCAGGCAGACAGCCAAAGCATTGATGGTAAAATCGCGACGGTTCTGGTCATCCTCCAAGGTGCCATCCTCAACAACAGGCTTACGGGAATCATGGCTATAGCTTTCTTTTCGTGCACCTACAAACTCTACTTCCATACCTTTATACTTCACCTGAGCGGTGCCGAAATTACGGAAAACAGATATTTTGGCACGTCTGCCCAACTCTTTTCTCAAAGCATCAGCCACCGCTATGCCACTGCCAACTACCACGACATCAATGTCGTTTGAAGGCCTTTCAAGGAACAAATCACGCACATATCCACCTACAACATAGCACTCAACGCCTAAGGAATCGGCAGCAGAAGAAATTTTATGGAATATATCTTTATCGAGCAATCGCGCCAAATCGGCGTTTGTAAGTAACTTCATAATCAATTATTTTGTAAGCGGATGCAAAATTACAAAATTTTGTTTACCTTTGCAAAATAAATGTATCAGAAGATGAAAACAAGTATAAAGGCCTTTCTATTGGTATTTGTGGCTGCAATAACCTTTCATTCCTGCAGCGACAACAGCATGGAAAAGCAGGCGCAACACTATCTGCAAGAAGCTAAAAAGCATGCAGACAAAGGCGAATTTGACCAAGCATTAGCCAATATAGACTCTTTACGGAAGAACTGCAGGCAAGACATCAAAGCCCGCGAAGCAGCACTGAAGCTCTATCAAAGCACAGAACTGAAGCGTGCGCAGCAGACTGTGCAACAGGTAGACGCCAAGTTGCAGCAAATCAACAGCGAATACAACAAGATGAGCAGCACGGTAAGCAGCTTGAAAAAACAAGGCATTGCCACGGCACAACAACTGGAAGCATTCACCAAAATGCGCATTCTGCGCGACTCCTTACAGACTGCCTTTGATACAGAATGCGCCAAAGTAAGATTTATCAAGCAGAAAATGAGCGAGCAGTAAATAGCTTTTGCACGCTTGATATAAGTAAAGAATGAAGGCCACACCATAGCTGGGCCTCTAAAATATCAAAGCGAGTTATTTCTGTTTCATTGAAATTGATTAACTTTGCACCATATATAATAAGGTATATGCAAAACAATACATCCAAAACCGAACAGCAGTTTAAAGAAGTGATGAATGGATGCAGAGAGCTCTTTGCAGCCAAGTTGCACGACTATGGGGCCTCTTGGCGCATATTACGCCCGTCATCGCTTACCGACCAGCTGTTTATCAAGGCCAAGCGCATCAGAAGTTTGGAAATAAAGAAAGAATCTTTGGTGGGCGAAGGCATCATGCCAGAGTTTGTAGCACTGATTAACTATGGCATCATAGGATTGATACAGCTTGAAAACGGATATGTAGACCAAGTGGATATCTGCCCGGAAGAAGCACTGCTGCTGTATGACAAGCACGCAGAAGAGGCGCTGCAACTGATGATTCGGAAGAACCACGACTACGATGAGGCATGGCGCTCCATGAGAGTAAGCAGCTATACCGACCTGATACTGACCAAGATACAGCGCATAAAAGAGATAGAAGACCTCAATGGCTGCACACTGGTGTCTGAAGGCATTGGTGCCAACTACATGGATATTATCAACTATGCTGTCTTTGGCGTAATAAAACTTACAGAAAAGGAATGAAACTCAAGGATATAGCACTGGGCACTTTAGTCAACATCAGCCGCTTTGCAGTAGCTGCCACCTTTATCTTCTCAGGATATGTAAAGGCTATCGACCCACAAGGCACCCAATACAAGATACAAGACTATCTTGAGGCATTGCATATAACAGGCTACATGCCTGACTATGCCACATTAGGTACTGCCGTGCTATTGGGAAGCATAGAGTTCTGTATGGGCATCTTCTTGCTCTTTGCCGTGCACCGGCACCTCGTTTCGCGGCTGATACTGATATTCATGGGTATCATGACACCACTTACACTGTGGTTAGCCATAGACAATCCGATAAAAGACTGTGGCTGCTTTGGCGATGCACTGCTACTTACCAACTGGCAAACATTCTACAAAAACATCATACTGCTGGCTGGAGCAGCACTCTTGTGCAAGAAGCCACTGCTGATGCACCGCTTCATCAGCAAGACTAACCAATGGATAGTGGTTATCTATACCATGCTCTTTATTCTGGTATCAAGCACTGTGAGCATGTACACACTGCCCCAATTTGACTTCAGGCCCTACCACATAGGGGTGAATATCAAAGACGGCATGACCATTCCAAAAGGAGCCAAAGAGCCTAAGTTTGAGACAACTTTTATCCTTGAAAAGAACGGAACACGCAAAGAGTTTACCCTTGACAACTATCCAGACTCCACATGGACATTCATTGACAGCAAGACTGTGCAGACAGAAGAGGGCTATGTGCCACCTATCCACGACTTCTCAATACAAACCATAGACACAGGAGAAGACATCACTGACAGCGTAATCAGCCAAAAAGGGTATGTATTCCTCTTCATTTCGCCACATCTTGAAGTGGCAGACGACTCCAACTTCGGCGATATTGACCGCATATACGAGTATTGTCAGGAAAAGCATTACCCCTTCTATGCACTTACGGCAAGTACAGAAAAAGGCATACAGCACTGGAGAGACATAACAGGAGCAGAGTACAACTTCTACATTACTGATGAAACCACACTGAAAACAATCATCAGAAGCAATCCAGGACTGTTGCTGCTGAAGGACGGAACCATCATAGGCAAATGGGGACACAATACGCTTCCAGACCTCACAGAAGAGTCTCCAGCATTGGAAAAGACACCTTACGGGCACATAACAGAGAAAAGCATAACCCAGAAAATATCAGAAATCATACTGTGGTATCTGCTTCCGCTACTGATAATCTCGCTGCTTGACCGCATTTGGCACTTCTCTCTGTGGATTAGAAGAAACAATATACTAACACGATATATCAACTTTTTAAAACAAAAAAGAAAATGAGAAAGAAAATTGTAGCAGGCAACTGGAAAATGAACATGAACCTGCAAGACGGTGTTGCTC
>CALCVP010000047.1 GCA_937907705.1 uncultured Prevotella sp.
GTTTTGGGTTAGCATCTGCACAGCCTCCCCACAGGGTTTGTCGGTTGCGCCAATTAAATCGATAAGATTACGCTATCAATGAAAGCTCTGTATCTACACTTATTTTGAACACAAACTCATCATTGAAATTGAAAGTATTAACAATATCAGGATAAGTTACATATATATCTTATTCTCCTTTCAACATTTCATTGGCTATATCTTCAGCCTTACTTCTTGCTATTTTGCCTGTACCTGTTAGAGGTATTTCTTGAATGAACAAGATATGTTTTGGACGACAATATTTTGATAAATGCTTCTGGCATATATCTTTAAAGGTAGAAACTGTTACTTTGCTATCTTTGTTATTTATTGCTACCATAAGTACAACTGCTTCTCCAAATTTTGCATCATTACACTTAGTAATAAGAAATGAGTGGTCTATGTACGTCTTTAATCGCTGCTCTAATTTCTCTATTTGTATCTTGATGCCCCCACTGTCTATCACATTGTCTTTACGCCCTATAATTCTAAAGCGACAGCCATCTGAGGATATTTCAGCTCTATCATTGGTTTTTATATCTTCAGCACATACCAGTGGTGCATGAATACACAAGCATCCGTCAGCAGCAATACGGATTGAAACATTTTCGAAAGGCATATACCAATCGCTGGCATCATCACCGTTCAGACGGCGCAATGCTATATGAGACAATGTTTCTGTCATTCCGTAAGTACTCCAAACAGCATAAGGAAAGGTCTTTAATTTCGCTGCTAATTCTTTATCTATTGCTCCGCCACCAATAATAAGATGCTTGATATTTTTCAATAAAGAAGCATCATGAGGATATTTCAAGCTCTCATACACTTGCATAGGCACCATTGCTGCAAAGTCTGGCGAACTTTGCAAATCCCGCAATGGACGAGATGATGGTTCTACTGATATTAATCGCATTTGTTGCACTAAAGCCCTCACTACCATCATCTTTCCTGCTATATAATCAAGTGGCATACAAAGTAAAGCTGTATCATCAGCCTTTAGACCAAGAAAATTACATGTAAGCTGTGCACTGGCTTTCATCCTGTTTTTTTCTACCCATAAAGGTTTAGGAGTTCCAGTGGAGCCACTTGTATGCACTAATATTTTAGAAGAGCTATTACGCCATTCTGCTAAGAATTCTTCAAGTACCATATTTGGTTATTTTTCATTTTTATAGGCAGTTCTATATTGTCTGTAAATAATTGTCCTGTACCTAACCCTTGTGGAAATGTTATTTTTGGACCATACACACGAGCTGCTAAATGCGCAATAGCATTTAATCCCACATTACTTTCCAAGGCACTTGTAATCCAACTTTTAATATTGCGCTCGTTAGCCAATTTTATCCACTCCTCCGTACCTGACATACCTCCATGCAATGACGGTTTAAGAACTATATATTGGGGTGATAAGCAATCCAGTAAATTGTTTTTCATCTCTTTGCTGTTTATCCCTATCAGTTCTTCATCAAAAGCAATAGGCAATGGCGAATATTTACACAACTCAGCCATTTCTCTCCACTGATGTTGTCTAATGGGTTGTTCTATTGAATGAATATCATATTTTGTCAAAATTTCCAAACGTTTCATTGCCTCTTTTGGCAAAAATCCGCCATTAGCATCTACTCGCAATTGCAATTGCTTACAATTGAAATTTTCCCTAATGACTTTTATCAGTTCCAATTCTTTCTCAAAGTCAATAGCCCCAATCTTTAGTTTAACACATTTAAAACCATCTTGAAGCTTTACATGTAACCGCTCAAGCATCTCATCATAATTACCCATCCATACTAATCCGTTGATAGGAATACCTTCTTTTCCATGAGCAAAAGGCGTATCAGAAAGCGCCGTTGACCCATCTCGCTGAAGACTCAACAATGCTGTTTCTATTCCAAACAACATAGAAGGGTAAGGGCGTAATAGCTTATCATTTATTATACCGGTTTGAAACACTATATTACATATTCCATTCAATACACCTTCATAATTCTCCAGTGCATCACAACTTAAATCCAGCAAAGGAGCACACTCCCCTATTCCATAAACGGCAGGATTGTCCGGCTCCCATACTTTAATAAACCATGATGTTCGAGTAGTATAAATTCCTCTTGAAGTACCTGCTGGTTGCTTAAAATGGAATACTCGCTGTTGAATACTAAACTTATATTTCATCGGTAATAATAATAGCTAAACAAATATACTTGTTTAAATATATTTTGAACACCTGCTTAGAAATGAAAAAATCAAGGTAATTTCGGATATTTTTTAAAGTCTGGTTTACGTTTCTCCAAGAAAGCCTTTCCGCCTTCTTGAGCTTCATCCAAGAAATAATAAAGCATGGTTGCATCACCTGCCAATTCTTGTATTCCTGCTTGTCCATCCAATTCTGCATTTAAGCCTGCTTTAATCATGCGCAAAGCCAATGGGCTATGCTCCATCATTGTTTCAGCCCACTCCACGCAAGTATCTTCCAGCTTCTCTAATGGCACCACGCAATTAACCATCCCCATGCGTTCCGCCTCAATAGCTGAATACTGACGGCACATAAACCAAATCTCACGTGCTTTTTTCTGTCCTACGATACGTGCCAAATACGATGCCCCAAAGCCAGCATCAAAAGAACCGACCTTAGGACCTGTCTGTCCAAAAATAGCATTCTCACTGGCTATAGTCAAATCACACATTAGATGCAACACATGTCCACCTCCAATAGCATAACCATTTACCATAGCTATTACAGGTTTCGGCAATGAACGTATTTGTTTTTGTACATCAAGTACATTAAGACGAGGCACACCATCTTCACCCACATATCCACCACGGCCTTTCACATGCATGTCGCCACCTGAGCAGAATGCCTTATCACCTGCACCCGTCAATATAACCACACCAATGTGAGATGCTTCTCGACACCAAGAAAAAGCCTGACTCATCTCCCACGTAGTACGTGGTGTGAATGCATTACGGTAACGCGGACGGTTAATGGTTATCTTTGCAATACCCTCATATTCTTCAAACAGTATCTCTTGAAAGTTAAAGCCTTCTATTTTTTTCCATTCTCTATTTTCCATATCTATCTTACATTCGTTAAACAAGTTATTTTCTTTATCGTTTCAGCATCGTTCTCCACATCTGTAAATACTTCATACACCATGGGACGTTTAGTCTTTTCCGTTAAAAACGTAGCTAAGCCAATGGCAAAGTCCTCTTCATTATAAGCTGCAATATATCCTATATCATTCTGCTCACATATACCTTTGGCGTTAGCTTGATGAGCCGCAGCTACATATTGCTTACAGGCTGAACTTTTTTCAAGTCCTGCAAGATTATAAAATATACCGCCACAGCCGTTATTTAGAAGCAATATTCTAAGATTTCCTTCTAAATTGCTGTTCCATAACGCATTTTGGTCATAAAAGAAACTAAGATCACCAATGACACAAAACACCGTATCCTCTTTAGCTATTGAAAAGCCTGCTGCCGTAGACAAACTGCCTTCTATACCATTTACGCCCCTGTTTGCCCATATATAATGATTAGAAAATATATTAGCTAATCTAATAGCCGAACTATTGGCATAATGCACTTGATAGCAATAGTCCATATCTTCAAGTGATTGCTCAAATGCTTTCACAACATAAGCTTGCGAAAATGGCAAATCCATGGCATCTATTTTGTTCTCTGCCAAATGGAACAGATTGTGCCAACAGTCTACAAAGACCTTTGAAGACTGTGTCAATAAATTGAATGCATCCGTATCGTCAGCCATTGCGCTGTTATTTACCCACTCTGCAAGCAGAGACAAAGCCTCTTGTGCATCACCTTCAACACTACCTGTTTGCCCTTGAAATGTATCATGTATTTGCCCATCTTCACTCACATGCCACACTTCTGTTTCTGGCTTTATCTCTACACATTTCCTAATGAATTTTTTCATACGTTTACTTGTAAGTGTGTCCCCAAGATAAAGTACAAAGTCAGGCCAATACATGCATGCATCTTGTTCTGCTATCAAGCTTAAAGCAACATCAAAAGGAACTGCATAATCAGAAGCCGTAGGCTCACAAACAACAAGCATCCGTTTAGATAACTGCGACAAGCAACTATCAATGGCATTGTCATGTATATTAAGTTGCCCGATAATCAACATTGGACGTTGAGCCTCCAATAGAGGTCTTCCTATATTGTTTATAAAAGCTGTTTCATTGATTACTTTCTCATACTGTGTTATTTTTCTCACTTGAGACAAAGATGGTCTTGAAAAATCAAAAAGCGGTTCTGAAATAGGCACATTTATATGAACCGACTTACGCCCTCTTTGCCTTACTGACAGCAATGCCTCATTAATCAATCTATTGCAATGCCATCTTTCTATCGCATCAGTAGGTTCAGGTAGTTGTATACTTCTCTCCACGAAAGGCGCAAGAGCATTTACCTGTTGTAATGTTTGGCCATCCAATTGTTCTATCCATGCTTGCGGGCGGTCGGCAGAGATGACTATTAATCCATGATGTCTATAAGACGCCTCTGCTACTGCTGGAGCCAAATTGAGCAAAGCTGTTCCAGATGTAACGCAGACGGCTACTGGCACATTATCTGCCAATGACAACCCTAACGCATAAAAGCCTGCACTTCGCTCATCTGTTACTGCATAGCATTGCAATGCCGGATGTTCTTGAAAGTCGTTGACAAGAACTGCATTACGCGAACCCGGACATACAACCACCCTTTTTATGTTGTGAGCCACCAGCAATGCTGTAAGCATGTTTGCATTTTCTTTGTTACTATACATAATCAACTATAAGTGGGATATTTTGAAAGGCAATCTATATTATTTATTACATTTAAAAAGTGAACGCATGGTATCCATCTTTGCTACAGTTTCATTCCACTCTGCATCTTCATTACTCCCTTCCACCAGACCTCCACCAGCATACAGTGTGTAATAATTTGAATGTATCTGCATACAACGCAAATTGACATAGAGTCGAGTCAACTGTCTGGCAGTACCGATAGGGCCTGCAAAGCCGCTATAATAGCTACGGTCTGCATGCTCATACTGCCGAATATAATGAAACGTATCGGATTTAGGCCTGCCACAAACAGCAGGCGTAGGATGCAATGCGCTGATTAGCTGTCCTATAGATACGTCTTGTTTCAACTTAAAATAGAAATCTGTTTTGAGATGAAATAATTTACCTGCCAACACAGTATGAGGTCCATCCTGACTCACCTGACTGGCAAAATTGCCAAGGGTATGCGCTATATAATCAGCCACATAGGCTTGTTCTTGCTTGTTTTTAAAACTCCAAGTTATAGTGCCATCATTTTCATCTTTTCCAGACTCTCTATTTTCTGCTCTCATAGTTCCAGCCAAAGCTACTGTATGCCATTGCTGCGCCACTTGCTCCACTAATATTTCAGGAGTAGCCATTAGCCATGTGCCTGCATTTGGAAAAGATACGAGTGCAACAAACTGTTGTGGATAAAAGCGGCATGCTCTACAAAACAGTTCAAGAGAAGACACATATCGTTGCGGTTTCACTGCTTCTTGTCGAGCCAATACAATCTTGTCAAATTGATGATTTGCTATTTCACCATAAAAGTGCTTAAAATCTTTGCAATATTGGCAACGCTGCTCATTGTAAGTTTCTAAATCATTTGCAGCTGTTCCAACAGCTGTATTGTTGTTTTTCTTTGTATTTATGCAACACTTTTCCTTACCATTAGAAATGTATTCAGATGCTGCATCTTTTAAATTGACACTATCAAGTATGGACAATAAACTCTTAGCATTCATATCCTGCTGCAAGATTTCCCTTTTCTCATCGGGCACAAGTACCTCTATGGGCGCATCTTTAGATACTACAAAAGGGGCTAAAACAAAACCACTGCAATCACTAACAGCATCAAAGTTCCATAATTTCAGCGTTTCTCCTTTAGTCTGCATCAAGCATATAATCTTGTCTGCATTAGGTTGTCTATAAAAGACAAAGGGATGGACCATTATTCTTTTACTTTTTAGGGGTGATAATATAATTCGTTACATGTACGGTAGAAATAATCTCTCCTGTAGAATCTGTGATATTCACATTCCATACATGCAACTTGCGCCCTTTACTAACTAAATGTGCCAATGCTGTAACTGTTTCCCCTTCTGCCACAGCTTTTACATGGTCTCCACTAACACTTATTCCTACACATATTTTATCAGGACAAAGAGCAGATGAACCCACCCCTGCCAAGTTTTCTGCCAATGCTAATGATGCGCCACCGCTTAAAAAACCAAAAGGTTGCCTATTGCGTTCATCTACCTTCATTGTAGCCATGCAATCATCTTCATTAGGCGTTGAAATAAAGTGCATGCCCAAAGCCGTAGACAAGTTAGGCTGTTTTTCGATGATCTTTCTAATATTTTCTACATCCATATAAATAAAATTTTAATGTTTGAGCAAGTGCATACCTGTATATTACTATACATTCCATCTTAAGTCAGTGTTCAGAATTAATTTAAAGAAGATAGATAACAGTGCTTTATATATGTGCTTCCAATTTTGAACACATGTTTAATCTTCTACTTATGTAAAGCAAAGACAATGCAAACCGAATGCAATAAAGTTTACTTTCATTTGCTGAGATGCAGCTTATCTTATGCAAAAATAGTAAACAAGCGCCAGCACAGCTAATATAGCAGCAAAAAGTACAGATTTAATCAAACAACTTGCCACGCGTTTGACAATGAAAATTGCCACAATAATAGCCACCAAACAAAAAATATAATATCCGATATTTTCCATGTCCATGCACTGTTTCTACTTAAAAAGGCTACGGAAATTGACAGGTATTACAGTTTCAAATTCCATACGCTGCTTTGTTATAGGATGGTAAAAACACAATACATACGCATGTAGGCATAATCTATGCAAAGGGTCATCACCATTACCATATTTTATATCTCCACATACAGGATGCCCCATATCAGCAGTATGCACACGTATCTGGTTTTTACGTCCAGTCTCTAATCGGAATTCGACAAGACTATGTTCCGTAGTGCGCTTGAGGGTATGAAAATGAGTGATGGCATATTTGCCGCCGTTATCTATTGGCGATGAATAAGTTATATAGGCTTTATTATCTTTCAGCCAATTAGCCACTGTTCCTTCATCTTCTTCCATCTCGCCACTTACCACAGCTATGTATCTTCTGTCATAGACAATATCATGCCAATTATGCTCCAAAATCTGTTCTGTCTCTATATCTTTGGCATAAATCATCAGGCCACTGGTATCTCTATCTAATCGATGAACAACATGAGCAGTACATTTTTGACGCGATTTATGGAAATAGTCATCAAGCACTTTCTTAACATTAAGAGAACTATGCCCTGCCGCCATCGACAAGATGCCTGTATTCTTTTCAATCACTAACAAATAGCGATCCTCATATACAAGCTTTACATAACGGCTTTTAAAAGTATAGCGATTTTGCTTTGTCTTACTTACAGCCACCTTCATGCCAGGCTTTAATGGATAATCAAACTGTGTTATCACTTTATTATCCACCTTTATACCTTGTCCTTTTAGCGTTAGTTTTATCTTCGATCGGCTCTCGTTTTTTATATTTTCCAATAAAAACTCCAGTAATGGTTTTTCCTCATTTACTGTGAAATACGTATATGTATCTTTATTATTGCTATTATAGTGCATGACTTCTTTCCTTGTTTGCATAGCCAAGACATGTTGCACTTTTTTATTTTCCAATCATGCCCTGCCTATTATACTTTTTCGCATACATTTATATTTACTTTACATGATGCTCTGGCACAATAGCCAAATAACACAAATCTGTATCCGACAGATTTTCCATATAATGGCTATGACCTTCTGGACAATAATGTACTTGTCCAGGCTTTGCCACTTCTGTTTTGCCGTCATAGTGGAATGTGGCTTCTCCACTAATCACATACACAATTTCGCAATTGCCTTCATGGGTATGCAATCCACTTGAAGCTTTAGGCTTCAGCGTGCTATACATAATCTTGCATTTATCATCTACATAATTGCGTGTAAGCAGCTCGCCATGCCCACCTTTAAATCCATTAATGGCAACTTCTTCTATCTTTTTAGGATCTATAATCATGCCTTCTTTATTTTTTTGCTTCTTCTGTACTGTTCTTTTCGTCTTTTATAAGGTCTGAGATGTCTTCCAATTCATCCTCATCAAACCACTTGTTCAATTTCTGTTGTGCCTTTTCCTTAACATCGTCAGAGACCTTGCCCCAAACTTTATTAAGAACATAGGCCAACACTGCCAAGTCATCTCCCAATCCAACAATAGGAATAGCATCAGGCACAACATCAAGTGGACTGATAAGATAGCCTAATGCCCCAACTATAATAGCTTTGTCTTTTACTGATATCTTATCACTCTGCAAGGTGTAATAAAGTACCAGCGCTGTATATACAAGCTTTGAACCTGCGCGCTTAGCTATACGCGATATTTTCTCCACAAAGTCAGAATTAGTGAACTTATTGGAATATGACATAAAATCGGGTAATTCCATCTCTTAAACGTTTTAATGATTAATAATCAATGCAAAAATAGTAATTATTTTCTGTTCTGACAAATTTATTATCCAACATCAACCTTTTTAATAGGGTGTCCAGTTCGTTGTACCAAATTTAGCTCACTTTCCTAAGCGTTTT
>CALCVP010000048.1 GCA_937907705.1 uncultured Prevotella sp.
CAACGATTTTGCTTCAAACTTTCCCGATTTTCAACTTTTTGTTGTATCTTTGCAGAAGATAGACAAAACGACAAGGGTATAAAGACTTTTGCCAAGATTTACAAAAACAGTTTGTAAGAATCAGAAAAGTAAGCGTTACTTCTTTTCATAGACAAAGCCAACTGAACAAATATATAAATATTATATAAATGATTGATAATGAGCTATATAAAAGACAACAAACATAAAAAGGAAAAAGCCTTTTGCGGCAGGTGCGGTAGGTGCGGCAGGTTGTTTTACAAACTTTCCTACGCGCGCGGGCAGGAAAAACATTTTTTATTTTCATTTTCTATCTATCTGCTATCATATAAAAATCATATAAAGTACCTGCCCACCTGTCGCACCTGCCGCAAAACCTTTATTTCTTGATTGAGGCTGACGGAGGAAAAGAAACTGCTACACTTCATTCCAACCAGCGAAATGAGCGAAAAAGAAGACCTTTGCAAGCAGAAACCTATCAAATTACAAAAGACAAACCATAGGGTTACAAGACGTAAACCATAGGGTTACGAGGTCTAAGCCATAGGGTTACGAGGTCTAAGCCATAGGGTTACTGATCACAAGCAGGTACCCATGATGTCCGTCAACATTAAACGCATTTATCAAGAATAAAATACGTATCTTTGCAAAAAGAAAAAACATGATTGAAAATATTGTCTTTGACTATGGCGGTGTAATCGTAAACATACACGACAGCATAATAAAAAAGGCCTACATGGATTTAAATGTGTCATGGTTTAAACAAGTTATCCATTATAGAAAAATAAAAACTCTAAAAGATGACTTTATCAATGGACTGAGACCCACCGGTGATGTAGTGGATGAGATACTGAAACTGTGTGGCCACAATGTTTCAAAAGAGCAATTATACAAAGTACTTTGCCTTTTGGCAGGCGAACTGCCAAAACAACGCATCTGTCAGATATCGAAGCTGCATGGCAGATACAATGTTTTTGTGCTCAGCAACATCAACGAACTGCTGTGGAACACATGTGTCAACCAGATAAAGCAACAAGGCTTCTGCCTTGAAGAATGCTTCCACCAAGTGTTTTTGTCCTATCAAATGCACATGGCCAAGCCACATGAAAGCATTTACAAGGCACTCATTGCAGAGGCAAACATCAAGCCGGAAAAAACGCTTTACTTCGATGACCGCAAGGAAAATTGGCAAGCAGGCCTACAAATGGGGTTTAAAGCTTCATTGGTCAAACAGAATCATCTTGAAGACAACAATGATTATATAAAACTATTGGAAGATTTATAACAAATGGATTTTGAAAAGAACCTTAGAACAGATTTGCAACAATATCTGTTGACAGAAAAATGTATTGACAAGAAAGCACCAGTATGCACCGATGTTGAAGAATACTGGAACAAGATAGCAGAAGAGTATATGGCAGACGGTATCAGGGAGTTCAACAGCTATCCAACTGTTTCGTTAGGCTGGATGATGTTTATAGGAATGGCTATGGCAAAATATTGGGATGCAGACTGGAGCCAATACAGCCAATCAAGTAACCTGTATGCAGATATAAGAGACAAGCGCGGATACGACAACATGGATGACTACATACTGCAAGAAGTGCTATGCCTTGACAAAGCTCAGGCTGAAGCAACCGGCAGAATTGTGGGAGAATGCGCCCAACGAAGTTACAGCATGCTTTGCCATTCACGCATAGCAGCCGGCACACCGGAAGCTTTCAAAGCGTATGTAGCATGCTTGCACCAACTTTACCTTATGGGCATGTCCATGCAATTAAAGAATATGGACTATCACATGTCTCTGACATAAGTACACATAAGATAGGTGTTCAAAATCAAGCACACAGATTAACACCTGCTTAACCGTAAATATTGCTGAATATATAAAATCAAAAGACCTTTTATTTCTCTATTTTTTGTATTTTGTTGTTTTTTTATTTGTCAATTGAAAATATAATAGTACTTTTGCAATTGCAAACTCGACTTTGCAAAACCTTTTAAAAAACATGAACGACAAGATTAAACATAAGGGTGTAGTAACTGCAATAAATGGTAACAATGTAAAGGTACGTATCGTTCAAATATCAGCTTGCGCATCTTGCAAAATTGCAGGACACTGCAATGCCTCTGAAAGCAAAGAAAAGGTAATTGACATATTCAATGCAAATACCGAAAATCTGCAAAAAGGTGATACGGTAGTAGTTTCGGCTTCGAAACAGATGGGATTATGGGCTGTATTGCTAAGCTCAGTAGTTCCTTTGGCAATACTTATTGCGACTTTAGCGGTTATGACAGCATTGAAATGCAATGAGATGATTGCAGCAAGTGTCAGCCTTGGTGCACTTGTGCCCTATTATGCCATACTGTGGCTTTGCAGGAATAAAATAGACGGTCATTTTTCTTTTCAGATAGAGAGATAAGTTTTGGCCGTTGTGCTACCTACCCTCTATTACCATGTTCATCAAGAGTAAAAACAAATCAATTAATAACTAAAACAAATACAACAATTATGAATTTTATTTTGATTGCAGTAATTGTCCTTGGCTGCATAGCATTGGTGTCAGCAGTGATACTGTATGTATGCTCAAAGAAATTTGCTGTACATGAAGATCCGCGTTTAGGTCAAGTAACAGCCTTGTTGCCTGGTGCTAACTGTGGTGGCTGTGGCTATCCCGGCTGTTCGGGAATGGCCAGCGCCTTGGTAAAAGGTGCAGATGCAGGTTCACTGGAAGGATTGCTTTGCCCAGTAGGAGGTCAGGCCGTTATGGAACAGGTGGCCGACTTGTTAGGCATGGCCATTGCCAACACAGAGCCAATGGTTGCTGTGGTGCGTTGCAACGGCACCTGTGAATTGCGCCCGCGCATTGCACAGTATGACGGTTTGCACACTTGCACCGCCATGAATGCCTGTGGTGCAGGAGAAACAGGCTGTGGCTTTGGCTGTCTGGGCTGTGGCGATTGCGTAAAGGCATGCAATTTCGGAGCCATTACAATAAATCCGGAAACAGGCTTGCCTGAAGTTGACGAGGGCAAATGTACCTCTTGCGGTGCCTGCGTAAAAGCATGTCCACGCCATATTATCGAGCTTCGCAAGAAAGGTCCTAAAGGGCGCCGCGTTTATGTTCGCTGCGTAAACAAGGACAAAGGAGCCGTGGCCCTGAAAGCCTGCAAGGCTGCATGTATAGGTTGCGGAAAATGTGCGAAAGAATGTAAATTTGATGCCATTACAATAGAAAACAATGTTTCTTACATTGATTTCAACAAATGCCGTATGTGCCGCAAGTGTGTAGAAGTTTGTCCCACGCATGCCATTGTGGCCGTTAATTTTCCGGCACCCAAACCTCGTCCTGTAGCAACAGCAAATACAGAACCTGTAAAGAAAGAGGCTACGGAAGCTTCAAAACCCAATGTTGAACAACCTAAACAAGAGGAAATAAAAGCATGAAACTGAGAACATTTAAAATAGGTGGTGTACATCCTGAAGAAAACAAAATTACAGCAGAGATGGCTACAGTAGTAGCAAAATTGCCTAAAAAAGCAATATTCCCTCTTTCTCAGCACATAGGTGCACCGGCAAAGCCTGTTGTTGGCAAAGGAGATAAAGTAAAGGTTGGTACTCTCTTGGCTGAAGCAGGAGGATTTGTTTCAGCACCAATATATTCATCTGTTTCAGGTACTGTTTTGAAAATAGATACTGCCATTGACGCTACCGGCTATCGCAAGCCTGCCATCCTCATCAATGTGGAAGGTGATGAGTGGGAAGAGAGCATTGACCGTACTGACAAACTTGAAACGGTGGCAGAGCATCCGGAACTTACCCCTGAGGAAATCGTCAACCGCATAAAGACAGCAGGCGTTACAGGTATGGGTGGAGCCGGATTTCCTACCTTTATAAAGCTTTGTCCTCCTCCAGGAGCCAAGGCTGAATGCGTCATCCTGAACGGAGTGGAATGTGAACCATACATTACTTCAGACTACCGTTTGATGATGGAACATGCCGATGAGATATTGGTAGGTCTTGATTTGCTGATGAAGGCAGCTAAAGTAACAAAGGGATATATCGGTGTGGAAGACAACAAGCCTAAGGCCATAGAATTGTTGGAACAAAAGACGGCCAACAATCCCAATATAGAGATTGTTCCTTTAGCAAAGAAATACCCGCAAGGTGGTGAAAAGCAATTGGTAGATGCTGTTATCAACAGACAAGTGCCCGCACCACCGGCTATTCCTGTGAACGTAGGCGCCATTGTACAAAACGTAGGCACTGCATTTGCAGTGTATCAAGCAGTAATGAAAAACAAGCCTCTGTTTGAGCGTTACACTACTGTTACAGGCAAAAAGGTAAAGAAACCGGGAAACTTCTTGGTAAGAATGGGAACACCCATGATAGACCTTATAGAAGAATGCGGTGGAATGCCAGATGGCGACAACAAGCTATTGGCAGGCGGACCTATGATGGGTAAGGCACTGACCTCAGTAGAGGTGCCTGTATGCAAAGGAACCAACAGCATTACTATACTTACCGACGAAGATGCTCACCGCAAAGCGCCCCAACCGTGTATTCGTTGTGCAAAGTGTGTAAGTGCTTGTCCTATGGGACTGGAACCTTATCTACTGGCTACAGCCAGCGCCCTTCATAACTGGGAAAAGGTAGAAAAGGAAGATATAACCTCTTGCATAGAATGTGGTTCTTGCCAATTTACATGCCCTGCACATCGCCCCATGCTGGATAACATACGCTTGGGAAAGAGCACTGTCATGGGCATAATAAGAGCCCGCAACGCTAAAAAATAACAAATTTTATCCTGTCGCTTCTATCCAAAATTTGCGAAAGGTTTAACAATCAAAACAAAAAATGAGTAAATTAATAGTATCATTGTCGCCACATGCTCACGGTTCAGATAGCGTAGAGCGTAATATGTATGGCGTTATCATAGCATTGATTCCAGCTTTATTGGTATCATTTCTCTACTTCGGTATCGGATCTGCTGTTGTCTGTGCTTCAAGTGTAGCTGCCTGTGTATTTTTTGAATGGGCAATTACAAAATATATTATGAAAAGAGAGCCTACCTTAACGGATGGTTCTGCCATCCTTACCGGTTTGCTGTTAGGCTTTAACTTACCTTCCAACTTGCCCGTTTGGATTATTATTATCGGTGCATTGGTAGCTATCGGCATTGGGAAAATGACATTCGGCGGCTTAGGATGCAATCCCTTTAACCCTGCATTGGTAGGTCGCTGCTTTCTATTGGTATCTTTTCCTGCACAGATGACCTCTTGGCCTATACCGGGTCAGTTGCTCAACTATGTTGATGCACAAACAGGAGCTACCCCATTAAGTGTCATGAAAGCTGCCATTAAATCTGGAGATGCTTCACTGCTTAATCAGTTGCCGGACTCGCTGTCTATGCTGTTAGGCAATACTGCCTTAAACGGCGGTGCAGGTACGTTAGGAGAGGTGTGCGCCTTGGCTTTACTGATAGGTTTTGCCTACATGTTGTGGAAAAAGATTATCACATGGCATATCCCGGTAAGTATCCTTGCCACGGTATTTGTTTTTAGCGGTCTGCTTCATGTCGCCAACCCTATTTATGCCAGTCCAATAGCAGAGCTGCTGAGTGGAGGTTTAATGTTGGGCGCAATCTTTATGGCTACAGACTATGTAACTTCTCCTATGACTCATAAAGGTCAAGTCATTTATGGCATAGCCATTGGTGCGCTGACAGTAATCATACGTAATTGGGGTTCATATCCGGAGGGTATGTCATTTGCTATTCTTATCATGAATGCATTTACTCCTCTTATCAATACATATATCAAGCCAAAGCGTTTTGGCGAAGTAGCAAGAAAGGAGAGCAAATAAGATGAAGAAGTTAGAATCATCTATTACTAATATGGTAGTAGTACTGGTGGGCGTCGCTATTATTACAGGCTGTATTTTGGCTTATGTCAACAACATTACCGAAGGCCCTATCAAGGAGCAGGCAGAAAAGACCTTGGCTGAAGGCATAAAAGCTGTCATGGGAGGAGCAGACCTTACTGTGGCAAAAGACGATACTGTGAAACAAACGATTAACGGAAAAGAAACCACATTCGTTGTTCACCAAACCGTAGATGCAAAGAAACAGCCTTTAGGCGCTGCCGTTGAGAGTACAACCAGTGGATTTGGAGGTGACCTGAAGGTATTGGTAGGTTTCAATACAAATGGAGATATTCTTGGTTATACTATTTTGCAAACTGCCGAGACACCAGGATTAGGTGCCAAGGCTGACAAATGGTTTCAAAAAGAAGGGAAAGGAAATATCATAGGCAAGAATCCTTCTAACCCGCTCACAGTGAAGAAAGATGGTGGTACGGTAGATGCCATTACGGCTTCAACAATAACAAGCCGCGCATTTCTGAAAGCAGTCAATCAAGCATATCAGGCTTATAAAGCCATTCCTATTGATGGAAATACAGCTGCCTCAAGCCACCATCCAACTAAATAACCGAATCATTAAATAGCAAAGATTATGAACTACATAAAAATCTTAATGAACGGCATTATCAAGGAGAACCCTACTTTCGTGCTTCTTCTTGGCATGTGCCCTACCCTGGCTACAACCACATCAGCTATAAATGGCTTGTCGATGGGCTTGGCTACTATGTTTGTACTGATTTGTTCAAACTTAGTTATATCTTTAATAAAGAATCTTACACCAGACATGGTACGCATACCTGTCTTTGTAGTTGTCATCGCATCGTTCGTAACCATTCTTCAGATGTTAATGCAGGCTTATGTTCCAAGCATTTATGCTACATTAGGTCTTTATATACCCCTTATAGTGGTCAACTGTATTATTTTAGGCCGTGCAGAAGCCTTTGCTTGTAACCATGGACCGGTAGAAAGCCTCTTTGACGGTGCAGGAATGGGATTGGGCTTTAGCATTGCCCTTACGCTCCTTGGAGCAGTTCGCGAAGTGTTAGGCGCAGGCAGCATATTTGGCATCACGCTTCTTCCTGAAACTTGCAATATGCTTCTCTTCATTTTGCCTCCTGGCGCATTCATTACTTTGGGATATCTTATTGCAATTGTCAACAAATTTAAGAAAGCTTAATTATGGAATATCTATTAATATTTATTTCTGCAATATTTGTAAATAATATTGTATTGTCTCAATTTTTGGGAATATGTCCATTTCTTGGCGTTTCCCAGAAGGTATCAACATCATTGGGTATGGGTGCAGCAGTGGCTTTTGTACTTACCTTGGCTACCATTGTTACCTACTTGGTGCAGATGTATGTGCTGAATCCGTTTGGCTTGCAATATTTACAGACCATCGCTTTCATTCTCGTCATTGCAGCCTTGGTTCAAATGGTAGAAATTATTCTAAAAAAGGCATCACCTTCCCTTTACCAAGCATTGGGCATCTTCTTGCCACTTATCACCACCAACTGTGCTGTACTTGGTGTCGCTATCTTAGTGATACAGAAAGACTTCTCGCTGATTCAAAGCGTTGTTTATGCTTTCTCTACCGCAATAGGCTTTGCTTTGGCATTAGTTGTGTTTGCAGGTTTGCGCGAGCAATTGGCAATGGTCAACATACCTAAAGGCATGAGAGGCATGTCTATCGTATTGGTAACAGCAGGATTGCTCAGCCTCGCATTTATGGGCTTTTCCGGTGTTGACGGAGGCTTACGCAAGTTATTCGGACTTGAATAAGTTATTTTTTGAACATTACTAAATGTTAATTAGTGATTTATAATTCTTCATTCACAATATTATAGTTATCTTTGCAATATACAATTAGGCATAGCAAAGCATAACTTTGCAGAAAACATGTAAGTGAAGAAGAATTATAAATCGCTTTTTGTTGCTATATTCTTTCTTTCAAATGTATTGTTCCTTATACATGCCAAGAAGGCAAGAAACACGAAGCAATGAAGCAAGCATAAAAACTCTTCCTATTGGATTTGACACTATTCATAACTCAAATATCTAACAAAAATGAAAGAGACTATTTTGGTTACTGGCGGAACTGGATTTATAGGTTCCCACACAACAGTAGAATTGCAAGAAGCAGGATACAAAGTTGTCATTGTAGACAATCTTTCCAACTCTAAGGCAGAAGTGATAGACGGCATTGAAAAGATAACAGGCGTACGTCCTGCATTTGAGCAAGTAGACTGTTGCGACTACAATGCCATGGATAAAGTTTTCAGCAAGTACAAAGACATCAAAGGCATTATCCATTTCGCAGCAAGCAAAGCTGTAGGTGAAAGTGTACAGAAGCCAATATTATATTATCGCAATAATATCAATAGCTTGCTGAACCTGCTGGAATTGATGCCCAAGCATGATGTTAAAGGAATTATATTCTCTTCAAGTTGTACTGTCTATGGACAGCCTACTCCAGAGCATCTGCCTGTTACAGAAGATGCACCTATACAAAAGGCACTAAGCCCATACGGCAACACCAAACAGATTAACGAGGAAATCATCTGCGACTTTATACATAGTGGTGCACCGGTAAAATCCATTATCCTGAGATATTTCAACCCGATAGGTGCCCATCCATCTGCCCTTATCGGCGAATTTCCCAACGGTGTACCAATGAACTTGATACCTTTCGTTACCCAAACAGCAATAGGTATCCGCAAGCAATTGAAAATCTTTGGCAACGACTACAATACTCCTGACGGTACTTGCATCCGCGACTATATCTACGTAGTAGACTTGGCCAAAGCACATGTAAAAGCCATGGAACGTGTACTTGAAAACGACAAGACTGATGCTGTTGAATATTTCAACATCGGTACAGGTAAAGGTGTAAGCACATTGGAAGTAGTAGAGGGCTTTGAAAAGGCTACTGGCGTTAAAGTAAACTGGGAATATGCTCCACGTCGTGAGGGCGATATCGAAAAAGTATGGGCTAATCCTGATAAAGCAAACAACGTATTAGGCTGGAAAGCTGAAACAAGTCTGGAAGATACTTTGCGCTCTGCATGGAAATGGCAGTTGAAACTGCGTGAAGATGGCATCCAATAAACAACAAGTAAAAACATTCCTGTTATTTCAAGGTGGTTCTACATATAATCCACCCTATATTCAGTCCTGTTACGGTAGCAATTCCTGCCCTCACTCCACTGAATATCTATAATAAAGGAATGAATAGGATAAAATAATGCGCTCTGATTTATGAGTGTGTTATATTTTGTGTTTGTGTTGTTATTATCCCTCGATGTGAATCGAGGGATAATTTTTTTACTTACTTCAGCATTGAATTGTTGTGCACATAAGCATAAGAGGATACAGCATAATTGTCTTCACACAGAGGGTCCATTCTGTCCCATGTGGGCAAG
>CALCVP010000049.1 GCA_937907705.1 uncultured Prevotella sp.
GTAACAAAAGCATTTACTAACCAACTACATAACAGGAACATTCCTTTTCTATTATTAGACTCCTATATGCCCGATTTAAAACCACTCTCGTTTTATGGACAAGATTCATTCTGTAGTGGCTATTTCGCAGCTAAAATGCTAATGCTTATTGCTTCTAAAGAAACTGAAATTATGCTTATGAAGCAAACCAAGAACGGAAAAGTAGCAAGTAAGCAGCAAGACAATAGAGAGGTAGGTTTCAAACACTATATGCATGATCATTTTCCTGAGGTCAAGATATTAGAACTTGACCTCCCCCTTGATGCTAAACGCAGCAAATATGACCCGATATTGGAACAATTCTTCACACAGCATTCTAATATTCACCATTGTATAACATTATGTTCAAAAGCGCATATCATAGGAGAATTTTTATTAAGAACTAATAGAAGAGATATTCAGATAATGGGATATGATATGGTAGAACGTAATGCAAAATGCTTACGGTTAGGATCTATTTCTTTTTTAATTGCACAGCATGCATTTATGCAAGGCTATTATTGTGTTGATACACTTTTTAAAGCCATTGTATTAAAGAAAAAAGTAAATCCAGTCAACTATATGCCAATTGAATTGCTTTCAAAAGAGAATGTTGACTTCTATAGACGCACACAATTGTAGTCTCATCACAAAATTGCATGCACTATATTTTTATACAATCTACATAAACAAAAGACAAATCATAACATTATGAAACTAACGAAATTTATTAAAATTAATCCTGCAGATTCTGTCGTTGTATGTCTCAAACCCTTCACAAAAGGTGAGACTATAAAGGTGGATAATAAAACTATTACCATACTACAAGATACTCCTGCAGGTCACAAAATTTTATTACAAGACACCCCAGTTGGAATCAATATCATCAAATATGGCTATCCTATTGGTCATGCAGTAAAAGATTTAAAGGCAGGACAGTGGGTAAATGAAACAAACCTCAAAACAAATCTTGCAGGAACACTTTCTTACGAGTATCATCCAGTAAAGGATGAGTTAAACATACCTAAAACAAATCGCATCTTTAACGGTTATTTAAGAAAAAATGGTGAAGTAGGTATCCGCAATGAAATATGGATAGTGCCTACCGTAGGATGCGTAAACGGAATAGCTGAAAAATTAGCTAAAATGCTTGAACAAGAAACCCATTTAAAGGGCATTGACGCAGTACATGCATGGACCCACAACTATGGTTGTTCCCAACTAAGTGAAGACCATGAGAATACAAGAAAAATATTGCGTGATATTGTTTTGCATCCCAATGCCGGCGCCGTATTAGTAGTCGGATTAGGATGCGAAAATAACCAGCCTGATAAATTCGAACAATTATTAGGGGATTATGACAAAGAGCGCATAAAGTTTATGGTTGTTCAGAATGTTAAAGGCAATGAATTAGAAGAGGGAATGAACATTTTGCGTTCACTCTATAATATTGTCAAAGAGGATAAACGTACTCCACGTCAACTTAGCGATTTACATATAGGTTTAAAGTGTGGTGGTAGTGATGGGTTCAGTGGCATAACAGGCAATCCGCTTGAAGGTCAGTTCTCAGACTTCATCGTGGCTCAAGGTGGCATTTCTGTATTGACAGAAGTTCCAGAAATGTTTGGTGCAGAAACCATATTAATGAATCGTTGCAAAACAAAAGAATTATTTAATCAAACAGTATCTTTAATAAACAACTTTAAAGAGTATTTTTTGAGTCATGGTGAACCCGTAGGTGAGAATCCTTCACCTGGAAATAAAAAAGGCGGTATCTCAACACTTGAGGACAAAGCATTAGGATGTACCCAAAAATGCGGAAAAGCCCTTGTTAGTGGTGTGTTAGAATACGGAGATCGCTTAAAGACAAAAGGATTAAATCTTCTCTCTGCACCTGGCAATGATTTAGTTGCATCAACAGCCCTCGCTTCAGCAGGATGTCAAATAGTTTTATTTACAACTGGACGTGGTACTCCATTTGGTACATTTATCCCAACTATGAAAATTTCTACCAACAGCCAACTCTATAATAACAAGCCGAATTGGATCGACTTTAACGCAGGTGAATTAGTTGAAGGGACTGACATGCAAACACTCCTTCAGAAATTTATCGATAAAATTATTGCCGTTGCCAATGGAGAAAAAACCAAGAATGAAGAAAATGGTTATCGAGAAATTTCTATTTTCAAAAATGGCGTAACACTTTAATTAAATATTGCAATTAAAGTGCAAACAAATTAACATATAGCCTTCGTTTAAATCTGCAAGCTTGTTATTACGCATAATAACAAGCTTGCAGATTTATTATTTTTGAACATTAACAATACGACTTCGACTCTATGCAGCAAATGATTTAATTTGTATATCAATATCTTTACACCCGCCATAGAAGAGTTTTGAATTTACATTACTTCCTATTCAATCAACTTATTTGCCGTTTCCAAAGCATTCCAAACAGAATAACGTGCATCTGGTGCCATTTGTTCTATTTTAGAAAATATATGGTGTACATCTGAGCGATGAGAGCTATTTTCATACGGACACAATTTCTTCTGCTTCTTATAGCCATTATTGTCTGCATAATGTTTTAAATCAATTTCATGTTCCAAGCACAATGGTCTTATAATACTAAGAGGCATTTTTCTCATTTTTAATTTTACTGGCATTGTAGAAAAACTACCTTGAAAATATAAATTCATCATTGTTGTATGAATAATATCATCCATATGATGCCCTAAAGCAATCTTATTACAACCTAATTCTTGAGCCTTTAAAAACAATTGCTTACGCCTATTCCAAGAGCATAAAAAGCAAGGTGATTTTCTGCCATCTGTTGATGAATCAAAAGAAGTCGTTTGAAGATGAAATTTTATTCCTCTGCTTTCTGTAAAGGTCTTCAAATAAGTAATGTCAGACTCGTATTTTATATTTTCCATTCTTATGTGTAAAGCGTCTACGAAAAACTTAGGCCTATGTATTTTTAGTTTTTTTCCTAAAAGATCTATCAGACAAAGAGAATCTTTTCCCCCAGAAAGACCAACTAATAAATGGTCGCCCTCTTCTATAAGAGCATATTCCTTAATAGCTTTTTGAAAACGAGATAATATTTTTTTTTCAAGTTTTTGACTTTCTGATAATAATGGCATAATCTTTATAAATTATTAAAAGCTAAATATAAAAATAATAAATAGGCGTTTAAACTTACTTTAGAGAAATACTCTTTTATACATAATGGCAAATTCAATCGCATTCTTAAACTATTGTATTTTATACTTGTCAAGATACAGGTTTCATCCTTTAGAAATAGTATCAAAGCCATACACTTTTGCAGCTGTATTTTTTATTCCAACTTAGAACCTTTTATTTTCTTAGGACAGAAAAAATCAAATGGACATTTTTCACAATGAGGCTTTCTACTTTTGCAAATATATCTACCATGCAAGAGTAACCAATGATGAGCTTTTGCAGCATACCCTTTAGGAATGAAACGAAGTAACTCTTGCTCTACTTTCAAAGGCGTATTAGCATACACACTTACTAAACCTAATCTATGACTAACTCTATAAACATGTGTGTCTACTGCTATAGTCTCTTTTCCAAAGGCCACAGCTTGAATAACATTCGCTGTTTTACGCCCTACTCCAGGAAGTTTCAATAGTTCATCAAATTTATCAGGAACTTTGCCTTGATAATTATTGTCTAATATTGCAGCCATTTTAACCAAATGACAAGCCTTAGCATTAGGATAAGATATACTTTTAATGTAATCATAAACTTCCGCTGGATCGGCTTTAGCCAAAGTATGAGCATCCGGATAGCGCTCAAATAGCAAAGGCGTTACCTGATTTACCCGTTTGTCCGTACATTGAGCACTCAATATAACAGCAACCAATAAATGAAAGTCACTACCAAATTGGAGTTCGGTAGTGACCATAGGCATTTTCTTTTCAAAGTAATCAATAATATATTGATATCTCTCGATTTTATTCATCTTTTTTATTAACGGCAGTCCCGCCCTCGGCATCAACAAAATCTGTTATACCATTCTCTACCAATATATTATACCACTGAAATAATTTTTTTATATCACTATCATGTACACGATCACGATCAAAATCAGGAAGTACCTCTGCAAAATAATCCCTTAATTCTTTTGAACTACATTTTTTGTAATTGATGGATACAACTTTTCCATCTTCTTTTTTACACAATGCATCAAAAACCTTCATCAATGGCACATCGTCTTTATCTGTATACATAGCTATATCATTAAGACTTGTAACTCTGTCACTTGCAAAAACAGGAATTCTCTTATGTGAAGAATCTACCATCTCCACAATAAGATTCATTTTACCTCTTGACACGAGTTCATAAAGTCCTGGTTTTCCAGAAATAGAAAGAATTGTCTGTTTCATACTCTAATAATTTATTTTATTTAGCTATTAAATTTATTGTTTCCTATAATATTTATCTGATTTAATATATAATCAATTTGATTTTCAATTTCATGTTTTCCATCATTAATGATTTCAAAATCACTATTTTTCAAAATATCCGATTGAGACATCTGACAATATATCCATTCTTTCGCTCTTGCCGAAGATACATGATCACGCTGTACAATTCTATTTATACGCAAATCTAATGGAGCCGTCACACAAATAGCCTTATCAACAAGCTTGTTAAAACCACTTGTATACAATATGGCACATTCCATCCATTGACAGCCTGACGATAAGAAATCAGTCGCTACCACAGGATGAACAATTCGATTAACTTGTTCAGCATTACTTTTAGAAGCCAATATATAATCAGCAAGAATAGCCTTATTCAGATTTTTGCCAATATAGACATCTTTCCCAACAAGTTTTGTCAATTGAAAACGCACATCTATATTATTAGTTATAATGCGTTTAGCTGCAGTATCACAATCATAAATATTTATACCACGTTGTCGTAACAAGCCACAAACATAACTTTTTCCACTTCCTATAGAACCTGTTATAGCAATTTTCAACATTATTTTATTGCTCTTCAATTAAATAATCAACTTGATTTACTCCTATATGCGCATTTCTAACACCATGAGGAACAGACCTTAAATAGAGATTGCATTTTTCAGCAGGATGAGCTATCAATTCATTATAATCTACAACAACTTTAAAACTTTCTGGATGGATTGTTCTAAACATACTTGCCCCTACTATAAAACTCACTCGTACCCGCGAAGGGAATGTACGCAATATTTTACCTGTAGGCATATTTATTGCAGTAATAGGCACATCAAAACCTTCTTCTGTAAGAATATCTGGATAAACAGACACATGAACAGATGCAGGAACATATTTAACGGCTTTAATTTTTTCTAATTGTATATTTTCATTTAAAGTATCTATAAGGTTATAAATGTGCAATCTGCGAGTATATACCTCTTTAATGCTATCAAGTATATTTTTCTGAGCATAAATTATTACAGAATCAGGATTAAATGATATCTTCGATAAATAATAACTCTGCCCTGGTAAAATACGTCCTTGAAGGCGTACAGGCACTTTCTTGCATAACCCATAATTAAAAAAGAATTCATATTTGTCGGGCTTTATGCTTACAATACGAGAAGAACTAAAAAGCTGATTATAAATCAGTTTTTGCATCTCAGCTAAAGGCACTATACCATATCCACTTTTCCGTGCATAGTTTTTAAAGTTTATTTTTACTTGATGGAGTTTATCGCCATACAAATAAGTCATTAATGAGTAACCTTTATCCCTAATAGTTACTTTTATATTCGTCACAGTATCACTGTTAAGGACGACATTCTTAGGTATATCTACAACGCGAAATGATATTTCCATCTCACGCTCGTAGCTTTCATTCAATGTCATTAACAACCAAAATGTACCACTAAGCGCAAAGAAAAATAAAAAAATCAGAAACTCCCTGTTCACTGAACTGAAAAAGAAGTTCCTGACAAGTTTTAATATACGATACACTCGTAAGTCGTTCATTTATTTATTTTGTTTGCCCTACAGTTGTTGAAGTAACATCTGCAAACACATAACCTTTATCTACACGAATAACTACATCCTTTGCTATTTCAACATCTATCACATTTGTTGTCAAATCGATTTTCTTTACGATGCCATAAATACCACCTCCTGTAACAACCTTTGCGCCTTCTTGAAGAGAATTTTGGAAATTACGTATTTCTTTTTGTTTCTTCTGCTGTGGACGAATCATGAAGAACCACATAATAGCAAAAATAGCTACCATCATTATAATGAAACTCATGCCTCCACCTTGTTGAGATTGGGCTGCCAAAAACATTGATAAATTCATTGTTCTTTAAATTTTAGTTAAAATAATTTTTATAGTAAAATGAGTGTATAATACGAACAATATCTATTATAAATGATTATTATAAATTCATCAATAAAATCATTCTCTATTATTCATATTTTCTACTCTATTATCCTTTCTACGTTTATTAGCTATAGGCTTCAATAAAATATTAGAGTCTACCAAATAACGAGCTATACCATCTAACATACCATTAATATATGCGCTACTTTTGGGCGTACTATAAACTTTTGCTAAATCTACGTATTCATTAATAGTAACACTAATCGGAATATTAGGAAATGTCAGCATTTCAGCTATGGCAATTTGCATGATAACAACATCCATATAAGCTAATCGAGAAAAATCCCAATTACGAGAAGTTTCACTCATATAATGCTGATATTGATTAGCATTCAAGATGGTTGAACGAAACAATTTACAGGCAAAATCTTTATCTTCTTCATCTTTATATTCAGGTAATAATGGTTGTCTGGCACCATTGCTTTCTTCAAAACGCTTAATTGTCTTTAATACAAATGTATCAACGATTTCTTTATCGTCATTCCAATATAAGCTCTTTTCCTCCAACAAGGCATCTAAATCGTCATTATCAGCGATCAGAGTCTTGTATAATTTGCGCCACAACTCCCGATCTGCCTCATAAGAAGTTTCTTTTTCAGCAATATAATCTGTATAGATTTCACTTTGAACGATCTGTCTATAAAGTTTTCTGACAAATTCTATATCATCTCCCCAAGACTGCTTCTGATTTTCTGCAAATTCCTTCAATTGAGTATTTTCTTCCAATTGCAAAGCGAATTTATTGTCTACGAACTTTGAAGAAGGCATACTATTACCCTCCCTCAATGCTTTAGCACATTCTGTTTCATAAAACACTCTTGCTTCTTTAGAAACTTCAACAATAAGTTGTAAAAGATAATTATAAAGATGATAGGCTTTGGAAAGGCTAAAAAGTAATTCCTTTTCTGCTACATCAATGTTATGATTACCATTCTGATAGTATGCGTAGGTTAACTGAACTATCTTTATCCTTATTAATTCTCTATTAATCATCTATTTTTATACGTGTGTTAAATTCACAATAGTTTTTACATTGCAAAAGTAGATAAAAAAACATATACTTGCAAGAAAACAAGTGCTTTTTGTGTGTTTTTACCCCTAATATTTGTACATTCCAAGAAAAAGCAATACCTTTGCAACCGCTTTTCAAGCATTACGTGAATAATTCTCGTGTGATGGTGAATTAAGCAATATAAAAAAACAATAATAACTTAATTTAGAGTAACACATTATGAAAGAAATTAATGTTACAGGTCAGAAAAGAAGCGACCTCGGCAAAAAAGCTTCTAAAGTATTAAGAAAAGAAGGACTCATTCCTTGCAATATTTATGGCGAAGCAAAAGACGAAAACGGTTTACCGATAGCTAAATCTTTCGCTGCCCCAATGAGCGAACTTCGCAAGATAGTCTATACGCCTCATATTTATGTTATCAATCTGATTATTGACGGTGAGAGTCATACTGCTATTCTTAAAGAGTTGCAATTTCACCCAGTAACAGATGCATTGTTGCATGTTGATTTTTATGAAGTAAATGACCAAAAGCCTATCACCATTGGTATCCCTGTTAAGCTTACAGGATTGGCACAAGGCGTTCGCGATGGTGGTCGTATGAACTTATCTATCCGTAAAATCAATGTAACAGCAAAATATCAAGATATTCCTGAACACCTTGATATTGATGTTACCAACCTTAAAATTGGCAAGAGCATCAAAGTTGGTGATTTACACTTTGATGGACTTGAAATGGCAACAGGAAAAGGTGTTGTCGTTTGCTCTATCAAGGCTACACGTAAGTCTATAGCAGCAGATGCTGCAGCAGACACTGCTGAATAATACGAATTATCTAATAAATGGAAAAATATTTGATTGTTGGATTAGGCAATCCCGGTGAAGAATATGCAGGGACACGCCACAACACAGGATTTATGGTATTGGACGCTTTAGCAAAAGCGTCCAATATTATTTTTGAGGATAAACGCTATGGTTTTCTAGGTGAAACGAGTATTAAAGGGCGAAAAATTTTTCTTCTCAAACCTACAACTTTTATGAACCTTAGCGGAAATGCTGTGAGATATTGGATGAATAAAGAAAATATCGCTCTTGATCATTTACTCGTCATTGTCGATGACTTATCACTTCCATTAGGTACATTACGGCTAAAAAGAAATGGAAGTAACGGTGGTCATAATGGCTTAGGAAATATTCAAGATATAATAGGTACACAGCAATACGCTAGATTACGAGTAGGCATTGGTAATGATTTTCCAAAAGGCATGCAAGTTAATTGGGTATTAGGTAAGTATAGTACCAAAGACATGGAAATATTGTCTCCTGCTATCAATACAGCAATAGAAGAAATTAAAAGTTTTGTTTTAGCAGGTATCAATATAACTATGAATCAATTTAATAAGAAAAAAGTATAAAGTCTCCCACATATACTTTTATTTTGATTTCAATATGATAATTATTGCATATGCAGTCAAGCATGTATAATTTATCCAGATACATTTTATAAATAGGTATCCAAAATGATTTGAATATAATACTTCTTCAACTATGACACCACATCAGTTGAAAAACATAACAAAACATGCCTAACAAGTATATATACAAAATGCAGGACTATTTAAACGTATCTTATCATTATCATAATGGCTTATATTTTATGCGTCTATATATATTGAACACCTATTTAAAGTGACAATTGACAATCACATATGGCTAATACTGCAAGAATTGACAAATGGCTTTGGGCCGCACGCATTTTCAAAACCAGATCTATTGCTGCTACGGCATGCAAAAACAACAGAATTAGTATCAATGGTACAAGTGTAAAACCATCCCATATTATAAAACGTGGCGAAATTATAAACGTCAAAAAGCCTCCTATTACCTATTCATTTAAAGTTCTAAAATGTATTGAGCAAAGAGTTGGAGCAAAACTCTTAACTGATATTTATGAAAATGTTACAGATGCCAAACAATATGAACTACTTGAGATGAATAGAATCAGTGGATTTGTAGATAGGCAAAAAGGAACAGGACGACCTACAAAAAAAGAAAGACGTAGTTTGGATGCATTCATAGACCCTACATTATTTGGTTTTGAAGATGATTATAAAGACTTTGATGATGACTATAATTGAGAAGCGATACCAATATTGTAACCAATTGCGTAAAATAAAATAAACTTCCAAAACTAAAAAATTCCAAAATGCATCCCAACTAATAGAGAACTTAGCACAGTTATTCTTAAATCTGCCTGTAATCATAATACAAAAGCAGTGTAATTGAAGTACAGAAGCGTTGTAATTACATGATGATTGCAACGCTTTTGAATATAATATCAATGACCTATTTCCTAACGTAAATACACTTTAACAGGTTAACAGGCTGCTCTATCCTACAATATACGTTCAAAATTAGGCACTGAAGTTTTCCACCCCTTTATTATCAGAGAGTGAGCACTATACAAAATTTCT
>CALCVP010000050.1 GCA_937907705.1 uncultured Prevotella sp.
GAAATGACAACAGGTTTAGTATATCAATCCACACACTTTTGCAGGTGACCCGAAAGAATCCCCAAAGATAGAGGTTTGGCATTAATCATTATTTAAAAAGAGTATGAGTTCTTGGTATTGTCAGTTGGCAACCAACGCTTGTATAAAGCTAAACAAGTGCATATATTTACAGAACAGGATAGGAGGAAGACAATTTTTGTCTTCCTCCTATCCTGTTTGAATTAGTTGTTTATTACTTGGTAACACTCATTTGTAATTTTCCATTAAATGAAATACAAAGTTTTACGATAAAGCAACTTGGACTATCTGGTATGGCTAACTGAGTAGTGTACATAAGTCCACCTTCCGTTACGCCATCAAAAATGATATCACTAAGGATGCTTTGTCTTAGGAATTGAGGAGGTACTAATTTTTTATAGTCAGCTTTTCTGAAATCTTTAGAGTAAAGCTTTGTCGCTCCATTGTAGACACTAATATGTATAATGTTGTCAAAGTAGATATTCTCAACTTGCAAGCCTTCTTCATTATAGGCAGACCGGTAAACTTTATAGGTAGTAGGATTAACTTGTATATAACTATGGTATTTATTGCCGTTATACATAACCACACTATCCCTTTTAATGGTGATTTTTTGATTGATGTTTAAAGCTTGCTTTTTACTGAATTGCAAAATGTCATTAGGATTATCACTCTTCATGTACTTCATAATATCACCATTGGTATTTTTGAACTCAAATACATGAGGCGTTTGCTTTACAATAGGATATTTGACAATGTTATTACCACCTTCCAAGATCATTGTATCTGCTATTATCTTGAAATATAATGGCTGGCTGGTAGAATCAGGATAATAGATAGTATCGCCTTTAATGCGAAAAGCAACATTGTCTTCATCGCAATCAAGCCAAATACCTGCTAACATTTTTTTTGCTTTGACATTTTCTGTCTGCTCTACTTTCGCATCTCGCATTTTTTTACAAGAAACGATAGAAAACGCTAAAAAAATAATGAATATAAATATATTTTTCATTTCTTTCCTATGCAATGATATTCAAATCCATGTTCTGTAAGGTCATCATTGTCAAAAATATTCCGACCATCAAAGACAATCTTATTTTTCATAAGATTTCCAATTCGTTCCCAATCTGGCAGTCTAAATTCTTTCCATTCTGTAAGCAGCATTAATGCATCTGCGCCCTCGACAGCATCATACATATTAAGACTATAGGTAACGTTTTCGCCTATAATACTTTTACATTCCTTCATGGCTTCAGGGTCATATACCTTTACTTTACATCCTGCTGCAATTAATTTATTGATAACAACTAAGGCTGTAGATTCTCTCATATCATCAGTCTCTGGCTTGAAGGATAATCCCCATAATGCAATGCATTTGTCTTTTAATGCATTGGCTCCAAAGCGATTTTGGAGTTTTTTAAATAGTATACCCTTTTGCTGTGCATTTACACGTTCTACTGCTTTAAGAACTTCTAAAGAGTAGTTGTTGTCTTCTGCTGTTTTTATAAGTGCTTTTACGTCTTTGGGAAAGCAAGAGCCTCCATACCCGCAACCTGCATATAAAAATTTACGCCCTATGCGTGTGTCAGAGCCTATACCAGCTCTAACGCTATTGACATTTGCACCAACCAATTCACATAGATTGGCAATATCATTCATGAAGCTAATACGTGTTGCTAACATTGAGTTGGCTGCATATTTTGTCATTTCTGCACTTGGTATATCCATAAATATGACTCTGAAGTTATTTACCAAAAATGGTTTATATAATCGGGTAAGTAACTTTTTGGCATTTTCACTTTCTACTCCAATAACAACACGGTCAGGGCTCATAAAGTCTTTTATGGCATTGCCTTCTTTTAAAAATTCAGGATTGCTGGCCACATCAAACTTTACGTTTACACCTCTCTTGTCAAGTTCTGATTGAATTGCTTCACGTACTTTATGGGATGTCCCTACTGGTACAGTACTTTTGGTAACTACTACTATGTATTTATTTAGATTTTCGCCAATAGTTTTAGCTACTTGCAAAACATATTTGAGGTCTGCGCTGCCGTCTTCATCAGGTGGCGTTCCTACTGCTGTAAATACAATCTGTTGATTATTAAGAACTTCAGCTAATGATGTGGTGAATTTCAGTCTACCAGCATTAATGTTTTTTACTACAAGTTCATCAAGGCCAGGCTCATAAATAGGTATTTCGCCATTAATCAAATTTTGGATTTTCTGCTTGTCTACATCAATGCAAGTAACTGTTGCACCTGTTTCTGCAAAACAAGCACCAGATACTAAACCTACATATCCTGTTCCAACTATTGCTATATTCATAGATTTTAAAATAGTACCATTCTTATTCCTTATTTTGATTTACTGTAAAATAAAGAAAAGAAATGTGTGAATGTTTTTATTAAACGGTGCAAAAATATAAAAATATATCCATAAATAAGAATATTGCTGTTCTTTTTTGACTTATTTAGCTACATATAAATCTGATTTATACAATAAATTTTGTTTTCTCAATTAAAAAGCGTAATTTTGCAATCATGATGGATTTGGAAAAGCATATTAAAAAGTTACTTTTAACTAATGATTGTGTCATTATACCGGGCTTAGGCGGTTTTACTGCTAATTATGTCGCTGCAAGATATGATGAACGTGAATGTGCGTTTATACCTCCACATAGGGTACTTAGTTTTAATGCTAAATTAAGCATAAATGATTCTCTTTTGGTTCAGGAATATGCAGAGGCGTATGATATAAGTTATCCTGAAGCTCTGAGTAAAATAGAAAGTGAAACAGATGATATAAAGAAAGCGTTAGACGAAGTAGGGTATTGTGAGCTTTGCGGAATAGGTACATTATGTGTCAATAAACAGAATACAATGGAATTTGTTCCATCCGTAGGAGGACTGCTTACGCCTAATTTTTATGCTCTTGCTCCATTTGAAATGTTGCCGTTATCAACTGTAGATGTACAAGAGAAACCGTCAACGAATGTTCAAGCAGTTCCTACTGCAAAAATAACGTTGCCGACAGCTGAAGTTAATAGCGTATTGGCTTTAAATAAAGATGGTAACGAAGAGAAAAATAAAAATGCTAATTCTTTAAATACAAGAGAACAACACAATACAGTATTTACAAGGTGGACTTTGCTCCGAAATGTCGCTGCAATATTGATAGCTGTTGTTTGTTTCTTTGCCTTGGCATTTCCTGTGGGCAATAGCGTTAAGACTGTGCAATTAAGCAATATTGATAATGGCGTATTTGCTAATCTTATAGTTAATGGCTTTTCAAAAATATCAGCAAAACCAATTTCTTTAGAAGTGAACAATGCTAAACAATGTTCAAATAAATCAGCAAGAGAAATATCAAATGAAAATTTGACAGCTGATGCAATGGATAAAAAAACTCTATTGAAGGCAACTGTAGCCAATGCAAATTCCTATTATAGTATAGTATTGGCAAGTAGAGTGATGAAAACCAATGCAGAAGAATATGTAGAAACTTTAAAAAAGAAGGGATGGAAAGAGGTCTATATGGCTACTTCAACAGATAAACTTACTAAAGTCTTATATGGCAATTATTCAACAAAGTCGCAAGCGCAAGAAAAGCTGAATGAGTTGCGAGCAATCTCTATATTTAAAGATGCTTGGGTCACTAAGATGAATTGACAAAGATAATATTTATTGATATTAAGGTAAAATGAAGCGTGTAAAGTGTCCAAAATGTGATAATTATATCACATTTGATGAAACAAAATATAGGGAGGGACAAGCTCTCGTATTTGAATGCCCACAATGTGGAAAACAATTCGGCATACGAATTGGTACTTCTCAATTACATAATACCCATAAAAATGAAGTAATAGATGAAAGTGTTGAGGGAAAAGAATTTGGTGCTATTGTTGTAATAGAGAATGTTTTTCATTATAAACAGGTAATTCCCCTTTCTTTAGGAGACAATATCATTGGCCGATATATGAAAGGAAGTAAGGCTACGGCTCCTATTGAGACAAATGATCCGAGTATAGATATTTGTCATTGCGTTATTAATGTGTCAAAAGACAAAAAAGGACAATTAAAATATATATTGCGGGATGGTCCGAGCTATACAGGTACATTTGTTGATAATGAAATATTAGGCAATCGTGAACGTCGTGTAATCTATAATGGCACATTATTTACTATTGGAGCCACAAGCATCATATTGCGTACTCCTGATGGTGAAGAGGATTAAAACTATTGCAAAATTAGGACGTTATATTTTATGTAGGCCTATTATATAGGAAATAGTTAGAAGTATCCTGTTAATCATCTATAATTACGCCTCTATTTTATTAAAAAAATATAATACTATTTATCAAATAACAACTTATATCAATTAAATGTGGTAATTTTGCAGCCGATTTTACAATTCACATAAAGTCTAACTTTATTAATTATTAAATTTTTAACTTTTATTTATGTCAGATTTAAAGAACGTACAGCCGTTGGCAGACTTCAATTGGGATGAGTTTGAAAATGGTAGTCAGTCAAATGTAAGCAAGGAACAATTGGAAAAAGCTTACGACGAGACCCTTAATAAGGTCAGCGAACATCAAGTAGTAGAGGGTACAGTAATCTCTATTGACAAAAAAGAGGTTATTGTTAACATCGGCTATAAGAGCGATGGTGTTATCCCTGCAAGTGAGTTCCGCTACAATCCTGATTTGAAGGTAGGCGACAAGGTTGAGGTTTATGTTGAAAATCAAGAGGATAAGAAAGGTCAACTCTTGCTTTCACATAAGAAAGCTCGCCTCAGCAAGAGCTGGGAGCGTGTTAATGCAGCACTTGAAAATGAAGAGGTTATTCAGGGCTATATCAAGTGTCGTACCAAGGGTGGTATGATTGTTGATGTATTTGGAATTGAAGCATTCTTGCCTGGTAGCCAAATCGACGTTCATCCTATACGTGACTACGATATGTTCGTAGGTAAGACAATGGAATTTAAGGTTGTAAAAATCAATCAGGAATTCCGTAATGTCGTTGTTTCTCACAAGGCTCTTATTGAAGCTGAGTTGGAAGCACAGAAGAAAGAAATTATCAGCAAACTTGAAAAAGGCCAAATTCTTGAAGGTACTGTTAAGAATATTACTTCATACGGTGTATTCGTAGACCTTGGTGGCGTTGACGGACTTATTCATATTACAGACCTTTCTTGGGGTCGTGTAAGTGATCCACATGAGGTAGTACAGCTTGATCAAAAGATCAATGTTGTTATTCTTGACTTTGATGATGACAAGAAACGAATTGCTCTTGGCTTGAAGCAACTTACTCCTCATCCATGGGATGCTCTTGATCCAAATCTTAAGGTTGGTGATCATGTTAAGGGAAAGGTTGTTGTTATAGCAGACTATGGCGCATTTGTAGAGATTGCTCCTGGTGTAGAGGGCTTAATTCATGTATCAGAAATGAGCTGGAGCCAGCATTTGCGTAGTGCTCAAGAGTTCCTTCATGTAGGTGATGAGGTAGAGGCAGTAATTCTTACTCTTGACCGTGAGGAACGTAAGATGTCTCTTGGTATCAAACAGCTGAAAGAAGATCCATGGGAAACTATTGAGGTTAAGTATCCAATTGGCAGCAAACATACTGCTAAAGTTCGTAACTTTACTAACTTTGGTATCTTTGTAGAGCTTGAGGAAGGCGTAGATGGTCTTATTCATATTTCAGATCTTTCTTGGACAAAGAAGGTTAAGCATCCTTCAGAATTTACTCATGTAGGTGCTGATATTGATGTTGTAGTTCTTGAAATAGACAAGGAAAATCGTCGTTTAAGCCTTGGACACAAGCAACTTGAGGAAAATCCTTGGGATAAATATGAGGAAATCTATACTCCAGGTTCAGTTCACATGGGTAAGAT
The DNA here is from genome assembly GCA_937907705.1 of uncultured Prevotella sp. Lineage (GTDB taxonomy): Bacteria > Bacteroidota > Bacteroidia > Bacteroidales > Bacteroidaceae > Prevotella. Next base: position 5,917 of record CALCVP010000050.1, read on the forward strand.
AACTGAAATAATGGACAAGGGTGCCGTTATTGCCCTCAATGAGGGTGGTGAAGGTTTTGCTACTCCAAAGCACCTCGTTAAAGAAGATGGTTCACAGGCTCAACTCGGTGAAGAACTTCCATTCAAGGTTATCGAATTTGTAAAGGAGACAAAGCGTATCATTCTCTCTCATAGCCGTACATTTGAGGATGTAAAAGATGAACCTAAGAAGGCTCCTCGTGTTAAGAAAGCTAAGAAGGATGAAGCTCCTGTAATAAATAATGTTGCGGCAGGAACAACTTTAGGTGATATCGATGCTCTTGCAGAATTGAAAGCTAAATTGGAGAAGGGTGAGTAATTATTGTCATCTTCGATAATAAAAATTGGCGTTAAGCGCCAAATATTAAAAAGACTTGTTGCATATCTTATGCAGCAAGTCTTTTTGTATATTAGAATTTCGTTAAAAATCATTTCGACCTGTACGGTTGAAAGTGCCCACCCCTATAAAATATATGCCACCTTCTTACGTTATATGTTATAGTAATCAAAATAGACATCAATGAAGAAAGCAAAATTAGAATTCATAGCAAAGATAACAACTCCAGACGGAAAGGAAATATTTAAAAGTGTATCAGAAGACGTTCCATCTG
>CALCVP010000051.1 GCA_937907705.1 uncultured Prevotella sp.
CTGGCAACATCATCCCTTCTACTACTGGTGCTGCTAAGGCTGTAGGTAAGGTTATTCCTGAACTGAACGGTAAATTGACAGGTATCTCTATGCGTGTTCCTACTTTGGACGTTTCTGTAGTTGACTTGACTGTTAACTTGAAGAAGGCTGCTACTAAAGAGGATATCTGCGCTGCAATGAAGGCTGCTTCTGAGGGCGAATTGAAGGGTATTCTTGGTTATACTGAGGATGCTGTTGTATCTTCTGACTTCCTCGGCTGCCCATTGACATCTATCTTCGATGCTAATGCAGGTGTATACCTCACAGATCACTTCGTAAAAGTTGTATCTTGGTATGACAACGAGATTGGTTACTCTCACAAGGTAGTTGAGCTGATCAAGATTATGAAGAAGCATAACGGTTAATCAATAATATGATTTATCGTATAAAAAAAACCGTTCGGCACAGCCGAACGGTTTTTTTTATTATCTTTGCATAAGATAGGCTTCGGCTCAGCAAGTAAGAGTGAACTTTCATTGCGTTCGCCTAATACTGTTTTCGACAGCAATATAAGTTTGTGTAATCCTACAAAATCATAATATAGTAATAAGATAACCCATAAGCACCAATCAAATTATGTATAAAATGATAACCATCTTAGGTCCTACAGCCTCAGGCAAGACAGATTTAGCTGCTCATTTGGCTGCTGATATTGATGCCGAGATTATAAGTGCTGACAGCAGACAGGTATATCGTGGCATGGATATAGGTACAGGAAAAGATTTGGAAGATTATAGTGTAGATGGCAAGCAGATAAGCTATCATTTGATAGATATAATGGAACCGGGTACAAAATATAATGTCTTTGAATATCAACACGATTTCTTGGAGGCTTACAGGCAAGTACAGGCTCATGGAAAGACAACTATATTGTGTGGGGGCACAGGACTGTATATAGAGGCAGTGCTAAAGGGATACAGATTGCTGCCAGTGCCTGAAAATCCAGAGTTGCGCCAGCGCTTGGAAATGAAATCACTGCCAGAACTCACCGATATATTGGTGGAGCTAAAGCATAAGAATGGTTCCAATATGCATAATACTACTGATGTTGATACGGTGAAAAGGGCTGTACGGGCTATCGAAATAGAAACCTATTACCGGCAGACGCCTGTAGAAGAGCGCCAATTTCCACATATTGATACTACCATTATTGGTGTGGATATAGAGAGAGAGGAGCGCCGCAAGAAGATAACCGCACGCTTGCACCAACGCTTGGACAATGGTATGATAGATGAAGTTAAAGGACTTATAGATAGAGGTATAGCCCCTGAAAATCTTATTTATTATGGATTGGAATATAAGTATATAACAGAATATATTATAGGGCAGCGGTCTTACTATGATATGGTGCGTGCTCTTGAGATAGCTATTCATCAGTTTGCAAAGCGCCAGATGACGTGGTTTAGGGGCATGGAGCGTCGCGGTTTTACAATACATTGGATAGATGCACAACAGCCTATGTCCGATAAGATAAATCAAGTCAAGCATTTGATAAAAGGCTGACAACGCCTAATTGCCTAAAAATAAAAAGAAAGGAGAATAAAAATGGCTTTAAACGAAAAACGTTGGGGCATACTTTACTGTCCGAAACATGGATTAACCAGTACTAAAAAGCGCTGGGCTAAGATAGAGGCATGTCTGAAAAAGAATGAGATAGATTACGATTTTGTGCAAAGCGAGCGCCCGGACAGTGTAGTAAGATTGGTTAATATGCTTATCGAAAACGGTTATAAAACCATTGTCATTGTAGGCGGTGATTCTGCTTTGAATGATGCTGTAAACTGCCTGATGTCGGCGGATAAAGCCACGCGCGAGTCTATCGCATTAGGGTTGATACCTAATGGCATCATGAACGATTTTGCACATTATTGGAACTTTAAGGAAAATGAGATAGAACAAACCATTGATTGGCTCAAAGAGCATAGAGTTCGCAAGGTAGACTTGGGCTGCATACACTATGTTAACGGAAAGGGCGAGAAGTGCCATCGCTATTTTCTCAATTGTGTTAACATTGGCTTGATATCTTCAATTATGAATCTTCGCGAACAAACACGGCGCTTGTTTGGATCGCGCACCCTGTCGTTTATATTCTCTTTGGTACTGATGATATTCCAGCGATTGGACTATAAGATGGATATTAAAATCAACTCAGACATCATCAAGCGGAGAGTGATGACTGTGTGCATAGGCAATGCCTATGGATATGGACAAACCCCTAATGCTGTTCCCTATAATGGGCTATTGGATGTTTCGGTTGTTTACCATCCGGAGATGACACAACTGCTGGAAGGATTTTATCTGCTTATCACAGGTAAATTCTTAAATCATCATAGCGTTCACCCTTACCGCACACAAGAAATCATTGTAAATAAGGCTGAGCGAGCCATGGTAAGTATAGACGGACGGTTGATGAATAATCCTGTGGGTCCTTATACCATTACGGTAGAGCAAGAAGTAATCAACTTCTTGATACCGGCATAATGGGCGGAAGAGATTAAATGAATAGATGTTCAAAATGAATGAAATTGAAAATATCTTGTTGCTAATGGCATATTCATATATGCGCTTTCCTTTGAACACCTGCTTATGTGTTGTAAACTTTCCATAGACAGTTATTTGTCCAACTGCCTATGGAAAGCTTGTCTAATAAAGAAAAGAGGATAGCACTATTTTATGATGAAAAAGGAAACTATCCTCTTTGTGAAATGTTTTGAAGTTCCTTTTCATTGAGAATCTTGACTTTTCTTCCGTCAATGGCTATTATCTTTTCATCTGCAAAGGCAGAGAGCGTTCTGATAGCATTGCTGGTAGTCATGTTAGAGAGGTTGGCCATTTCTTCTCTGCTTAGATAAATGCTAAGTGTATAGCCGTCTTCTTCCAATCCGTAGCTGTCTTTTAGAAACAGTAATGCCTCTGCCAGGCGCCCTCTAATATGTTTTTGAGTCAGGTTGATGGTGCGTTGGTCAGCATCACCTAACTTGATAGACAGCTGACTGATAAGATATAAGGATATATGATAATTCTCTTTGATAAGTTGAACGAGAACGTTGAATGGTATAAAAGCTACCGTTGATTTTTCAAAGGCTTCCGCCGTGGTACGATAGTCTTCATTGGCAAAGTAAGCCCTCAGACCGAAAAAATCAGTAGGCTTGATAACCCTTACTATTTGGTTACGCTTGTTAATGCCGTCTTTATGCACTTTCACTTTTCCGTCTATGAGGCACATCATGTATTTAGGCCTTTCAAATTCTTTATAGATAATATCCCCTTTGCGAAATTTTTCTATTATCAGATGGTCCGTAATAAGCTTTATTTGTTGCTCTGTGGTATCGCCCCATAGATGGCAAATACGTCTGGTAATGTCTTCTTTTCTCTTTTCTATGTTGGGTATCATGGTTAACAGTGTTTAAAGCATAGTTCTTAAATTTGACGTAAAAGTACGAAAAATAAATAATATATGTTGCATACTCTTTACGGTTTTTGGGGGCTATGACTAAAAAAACACGTTTTTGAGATAAAAACTTTAATTTATTTTGATTAAAGAATTTTTTTTATTACTTTTGGATTGTCGTATGCAGATTACCAAATATATACAGTCGGATGTCTGCTGCGAGATAACATACATTTGGAAAACTTTAAATCTTAATATGTAACTATGAGTTATCTTCGATTCGAAAAAACTCTTATGACTAATTTGGAAGAGACACTTCCAAGGGAGTTGTTGCGTACAAATCGTTCGGGAGCTTATTCATGTTCCACTATTGTAGACTGTAATACGCGAAAATATCATGGTTTGCTCGTCGTTCCAGTTCCAAACCTTGACGATGATAATCATGTGCTTCTTTCATCGTTAGACCCTACAGTCATTCAGCATGGAGCAGAGTTTAATCTCGGATTGCATAAATATCAGGGCAATAATTTCAGTCCAAAGGGTCATAAGTATATTCGCGAGTTTTATTGTGAGAAGGTACCTACTACTATATATAGTGTAGGTGGCGTATTGCTTAAGAAAGAAGTAGTGTTTCAGCATTATGAAAACCGCATCTTGATAAGATACACTCTGCTGGACGCTCACAGTGAAACAACGCTAAGGTTCAGGCCTTTTCTGGCATTCAGAAGCGTAAGGCAGTTTACGCATGAAAATGATGTTGCCAGCAGGGAATACCAAGCAGTAGACAATGGTATAAAGACTTGTATGTATGCAGGCTATCCTGATTTGTACATGCAGTTCAGCAAACCTAATCAGTTTGTCTTTATGCCAGATTGGTATCGTGGCATCGAATATTATAAAGAACAGGAAAGAGGCTACGATTCTAATGAAGACCTCTATGTGCCGGGCTATTTTGAAATGGACATAAAGAAAGGGGAAAGCATTGTCTTTTCAGCTTCCACATCAGAGATTAAAACCTCAACCTTGAAAGCTCTGTGTGAAAAAGAGGTGCAAGAGCGTTCACCGCGAGACAATTTTTTCCATTGTTTGGTGAATGCAGCCCATCAGTTTCATAACACACAAGGAAGAAATGACAAATACCTGCTGGCAGGTTACCCTTGGTTTAAGTGTCGGGCAAGAGACACCTTTATAGCTCTTCCAGGTTTGAGTCTTTCTATTGATGAGATTGACGTCTTTGAAAATGTAATGAAAACAGCTGAACGTGGCATGCGGGAATTTATGCATGGCAAGCCATTGACAGTTAATATCTATGAGATGGAGCACCCTGATGTAATGCTTTGGGCTGTCTGGAGTATACAACAGTATAATAAGGTTGTGGGCGATGAGGCTTGTTATAACAAATATGGTAAGCTGGTAAAAGACATACTTGATTATATTATAGAGGGAAAACATCCCAATTTAAGGTTAGACGATAATGGACTTGTTTATGCCGATGGACGCGACAAGGCCATTACTTGGATGAACTCTACTGCCAATGGGCATCCTGTAGTACCTCGTACAGGCTATATTGTAGAGTTCAATGCTTTGTGGTATAATGCATTAAGGTTTGCAGTCCAAATGGCAGCTGCAGGAAAAGACGAAGAAGGAATGGCAAAAGCAAACGCCATAGCAGATAAGTGTAAGGATGCTTTTGTAGCTACGTTCCTCAATGATTATGGCTATCTGTTTGACTATGTGGATGGAAATATGATGGATTGGAGCGTTCGTCCTAATATGATATTCCCAGTAGCATTTGATTATTCGCCTTTGTCTTTAGACCAAAAGAAGAGCGTGCTCGATGTCTGTACCCGTGAATTGCTGACACCAAAGGGCTTGCGCTCACTCTCGCCAAAGAGCGGTGGATATAATCCAATGTATGTAGGTCCACAGTCTCAGCGCGATCATGCTTATCATCAAGGTACAGCATGGCCTTGGCTGGGCGGTTTCTATATGGAGGCATGTTTAAAGTTGTACAAGCGTACACGTCTCAGCTTTATAGAGAGACAAATGGTTGGCTATGAAGATGAGATGAATATCAACTGTTTGAGCACTATTCCTGAACTTTATGACGGCAATCCGCCATTCAAGGCACGTGGAGCTATATCTTATGCTATGAATGTAGCAGAGATACTTCGTACGTTGAGTTTGCTTGAAAAATATTCATATGTTAAATAAGGAGGGAAATTTATGAAAGTACTAATGTTTGGTTGGGAGTTTCCTCCTCATATCCTTGGTGGTCTCGGTACAGCAAGTTACGGCATAACTAAGGGCTTGTCGGAACAAGGAGATATTGATATAACATTTTGTTTGCCACGTCCTTGGGGCGACGAAGATAAAAGCTTTATGAATATTATCTCTATGAGTGCAGTGCCTATTGCCTATAGAGATGTTAATTATGATTATGTAAAGAGTCGCGTGGGCAACGTTATGGATCCAGATTTGTATTACAAATTGCGGGACCATATCTATGCCGACTTTAACTATATGCTGCTTGATGACCTTGGTTGTGTAGAGTTTTCCGGCAAATATGGCGATAATTTATATGATGAAATTAACAACTATTCCATTGTAGCAGGCGTAGTGGCTCGACAACAAGAGTACGATATTATACACGCACATGATTGGCTTACTTATCCGGCAGGCATCCATGCCAAGAAGGTAAGTGGCAAACCTTTATGTATACACGTGCATGCCACCGACTTTGACAGGAGTCGTGGAAATGTTAATCCTACTGTTTATTCAATAGAAAAAGATGGTATGGATAATGCTGATTGTATCATGTGTGTAAGTGAGCTTACCCGTCAAACTGTTATTAATCAGTATCACCAAGACCCTAAAAAGGTGTTTACAGTGCATAATGCCGTATATCCTCTTAGACAAGAGTTACAGGATATTCCTCGTCCGGATCATACCAATAAAGAGAAAGTGGTAACATTCTTGGGGCGTATCACCATGCAAAAAGGGCCGGAATATTTTGTTGAGGCAGCTAATATGGTGCTTCACAGAACGCATAATGTACGCTTCTGCATGGCTGGTAGTGGCGATATGCTTGACGCTATGATTTATTTGGCAGCGGAGCGCGGCATTGCAGACCGCTTCCATTTTCCCGGATTTATGCGTGGTAAGGAAGTGTATGAGTGTTTGAAAGATTCAGATGTTTACGTAATGCCTTCTGTCAGTGAGCCTTTTGGTATTTCACCATTGGAGGCCATGCAGTGTGGTACACCTACCATTATATCAAAGCAAAGCGGGTGTGCCGAGATATTGAACAACTGTATCAAAGTGGACTACTGGGATATTCATGCTCTTGCTGATGCGATTTATTCGATATGCCATAATGATAGCCTGTTCGACTATCTGCAAGTAGAAGGAAAACGGGAAGTAGACCAAATTACTTGGGAGAAGGTAGGCTCATGGATTAGAGAACTGTATGAACGTACTTTGGGCTGGAAGTAACGAGTATTTGCAGCGTAGAGCTACAGGTAAAGTAAGTGTTTGACAAGAAAATACATGTATATATTGCTGTTGATATTTGCCGAACACATACTTGTAACATTAACTTAAATATGATTTTGCAATGAAAACAATATGTTTATATTTTGAGATACATCAGATAATACATCTCAAGCGTTATCGTTTTTTCGATATAGGTACAGACCATTATTACTACGATGATTTTGAAAACGAGCGTAGTATCAGTGATATAGCTGAGCGATCATACATGCCTGCGCTGAATGCATTTCAGGAGATGATACAGCAGAATGGCAAATTCTTTAAAGTAGCCTTCTCTATCTCAGGTGTAGGTCTTGAGCAATTGGAGATGCATGCTCCACAAGTAATTTCTAAATTGCAGGAACTTAATGATACGGGCTGTGTAGAGTTCTTGGCAGAACCTTATTCTCATGGCCTTTCATCTCTTGTTAACGAGAAGACATTTGCAGCTGACGTAAAGAAGCAGGCTGATAAAATGGAAGAATACTTTGGCAAGCGTCCTACCGTATTGCGCAACTCTTCGCTTATTTATAGCGATGATATAGGTAATCAGGTTGCTGCAATGGGCTTTAAAGGTATGCTGACTGAAGGTGCTAAACATGTGTTGGGCTGGAAATCTCCTCATTATGTTTACAACTGCTCTTTAGCTCCAAATCTTAAACTTTTATTGCGAGATATAACCTTGAGTGATGATGTTAGCTTGCGATTCAATAACAGTGATTGGAATGGTTATCCGCTCTTTGCAGATAATTACATGGACCGTATTGCTGCCTTTCCTGAGAATGAGCAGATTATCAATATCTTTATGGAACTCTCTGCTTTGGGCATTGCTCAGCCACTGTCATCCAACATCCTTGAGTTTATCAAGGCTCTTCCTACCTGTGCAAAGCAGAGGGGTATCACATTTTCAACTCCAACGGAAATATGCATGAAGATGAATAGTGTGGGAAACCTTGATGTTCCGGATACGCTTTCATGGGTTGATGAAGAGAGAGATATCAGCTGTTGGTTAGGAAATCCTATGCAGCGTGAGGCGTTTAACAAGTTGTATAGTGTGGCAGACCGTGTGCGCATTGCCAACGACCCACGCATTAATCAAGATTGGGACTATCTGCAGGCCAGCAACAACTTCAGATTTATGACCACAAAGCCGTCTAATATAGGATTGGATAGAGGCATTTACAGTTCTCCTTTTGATGCTTTTACCAATTATATGAATATCTTGGGCGACTTTATGAATCGTGTCAATACACTTTATCCGGAAGATATAGACAATGAGGAGCTGAACTCTTTGCTCACTACTATCAAGAACCAAGGTGATGAAATAGAGATGAAAGATAAAGAGATAGATCGCTTGAAAGCTCGTGTGGAGAAGATGCAGAGTGCTGAGGAGAAACTAAAGGTGCAGTTGGAGAAATATAAGGCAGCGAAGACTACTGCAAAAGCTTCGGCCAAGAAGTCTGCTGCTAAAACTGCAACAAAAGAAACCAAAACAGCTGCAAAGGCAACTGTTGCATCAAAAGTTGATAAGGTAACTGACAAAAAAGATGAAAAGAAAGAATAACAAGTAATGTAAAAGCGAGTTGACAAGCGTATTGAGTTGGCTTGCTTTACATGCTTCTTTATTACTGTTCTGCCAAATCTTTCAGAACAATATACAGTCAAGGCTGAATCCCTCACTTGGGATTCAGCCTTTTTTAGTAAGTAGGCATTTATTTGAAAATAAATTAACCTTGAACACCTGCTTGCCGTTTCTTTACAAGATATGAAGGATAGATGATTTGGTTCTGGCAAAAACTGTAAGAAACAGTGCCTTTATAAGATTGCAATATTTGCGGGTATGCCATTCTGCAAAGCCTTTTATTTGATGATACCATTGTCGGTATCGCTCAAGTTTATTCTTTTTTGTGCAGACTTGTATTTATTGCCTCGACTTAGACGCCAAGAGATGTTCAGGGCTATTTGGTTGCCGCTATCCTTCGAGTAGCCAATGGTGTGCTTATAGAGATTGCGGTTCAGCAGTTCGTTTTCATACGATTTGTAGTTACTGTGAAATGGATTTCTCCACGACAAAGACACTTGCCAATCTTTCCATGTGTACGATGCTTTCAGGGCTGTATAAGCTCCACTAAACCCTTTTGATTCTCCTTCAAAGAAGCGCTGGCCATTGTCAATGTATCCTTGCAGTGTAAATTTGCCGAGATAAGCCGAGATGCTACCCATATAGAACCACGAAGTGTAGTAATGTGTGTAGTCGTTGCCATAATTGAAGCATCTGGACATACCTCCGTTGGCGGCAATCTGAAGCTTTTCCGGCAAGAGCCAATAGCCTGCATACGCCGTAACATTCAGCACGTCTATTTCTTTTTGGTTAATCTGGGTATAGATAAACTGATTGTTGGCGGTACGCTCGTAAAGAGCCATATTGGGTTTAAGGCATTGTTTGTAGTAGCCCTCTATGAAGGTCTGCAATCGATTCGTGCTGTATGACAGCTGCAATCGGTGGTCCATATCGTGAGAAGGCTTCAAGTCAGGGTTGCCTACTGTCCATTCCATGCTGTTGGTGCGGACAGCAGCATTACTCGTCATGGCTATGCGAGATATCCTGTCCCACAACCGATAAGTATAACTCAGCTGTAGGCTATTGGTAATGTTGTATGCCAAAGACACCTTTGGGAGAAAAGTCCAGAAATTGTATTTATGACTATTCTGTGTGTAGTGTATATAACTTGCACCTGTTCCTAATGCGTAATGCAACTGGCGGAGTGAGCCTTTTATTTCGCCAAAGGCATATAGCCTGTTATTGTTTGTCTCGGTCAAGGCAGAAGCATCACCCTGATAGTCATTCTTAATGTATTTATAGTTATAATTCAAGCCTGTCGAGAGTGTGAAAGGCTTCAGCCTGTTCTCATAGATTACTTCGGCAAGCAAAGATGCCGTCTTGCCGTCTACATCGTATTGGTAAGTACTTCCCTCGTCATAAAAGCTGCTGCTTTGCGTGGAAATATATGTACCTACTGCATTGGCGGTAATAGACTGGCGTGGAGTAAGCTGACGGAAAAAGTACATGTCCAATACAGGTGAATAGCTTTTGTTTTCATCCCGGCTGATAGCCCTATATTTGTGCGTACCGTCTATAATGTCTTTTATAGTATAGTTGTCGGGTGCGTTGTTGAATGTTCCGCTCAATGAGGTTTGAAAGACGGTTGTTGTAGAGTCAGCCCAGTTGTAGGTTAGTTTTGCATCGTGTGCTATTGATTTCCGGAGCGATTCCACATCGTTTCGTTCAATGGTGTAGATGCTACCGTCCGTCAAGGTGTATTCTGCCAGTTGCTTACTCTTTGCCCCTTTGCTTCTACCTCCATATATATCGTATGAAAGAGACCATTCGCTCTTTCCTTTGTTCCATTTGCCATACACCATGCCGTCACCTTGTAGGGTGGTAAGTGCCGATGTAAGGTCTGTGCCGACAGTATAGCCGCTCTTGCTTCTGCGTGTAACAAGATTAATGACATAGGCTGTGCCCTCCCCATAGCGTGCACCAGGATTGTTGATGAAGTCAATCTTTGCAATGTCCTTTGGGTCGAGAGCCATCATTTCTTGCTTGCCCACCACAATGCCATTGATTCTAAGTTGAACGCTACCCCTGCTGTCAATAGCGCTAATAGAGTGATTGATGTTGTCAATGCGCAGGTTGGCAAGTGCAAGCTTCTCAAGCATGCTGTAACCATTGTTGGAAGCCTGCTTTTGTGCATTGGTAGGGTAGATAACCATACCGTCTGCCTTGTTTACAACCTTGGCTGCTTTTACTACCACCTCGTCAAGTGTAATGTTTTGGTCTGTCTGCTGTGCATAGGCACAGAATGTGGAGGAAATGAAAATAAAGAATGTAATTCGTCGTCTCATAAATTGATGCTTTAATGTTTCAATGCGAAATTACATCTTTAGCTTTTAAAAAACAGTTTCTTAATCTGACTTTATCCTGACAATTGGCTGACAACAATATATCTATTTGATTTTCAGGCTATAACTCTTACCCCTGTCAGACTCTATTTTCAGATTGCTGTTGGCTTCTATGATAGGCTTTATACGCCTGATTAAGGTGTATAGCGTATCATTGGCATCAGGCTTCTTGGGCCATAGACGGTTGCAAATATCCTGTTTCGATAATGTGTGCGTATCAGTTGTCATGAACATTTTAAGCAGAGAGTGCTGCATGGGTGTAAAATGGATTTGTTCGCCCGAAGGTGTCATGAATTGGTTTTCATAGAACACAATGTCACCGTATGACAGCCCATATACAAGTCGTTTTGGCTTGTTTCTCTTCATGTACCACAAGCTGCCTAATAACCACAGCACCCCGACAAACAAGATAGAACTGGACGCCTTTTGGTCAGACATCATGAATATTGTACCAAAATCGCAATTGGCTTCTGCCACTAATTTTGTTTCTAAACGCCCGTCTTTACATATTGTCTGCATGGCAATACCAGCCGTGTCCTTCAACTCTGCAATGGCGAGATGGTTACGGTAACAGCGTATGGTATCTGTAGTAATCACATTGTCTGGCATTTCCTTTAAAGTTTGTTTCAAGGCTTGGTTTACATCTTTCGCTATCATATATTTTGTTCTGTGATAGCTGTTCATGCCTGTACACAATGCACAGAGCAAGAGAAAGCTGAATACTATGTATGGAAGAGTCTTCATAATCAAATAGATTTATATATATTATAAGTTATGCCAAAGTTTCTTCATGAAGTTCAAGTGCTACCTGTTGTCTGAGATATATTTCAAAACAAGTTTGTCGTGGTGGCAGCCCTTATAGTTCCTCCTCTAAGTTAATCTTTGTCATTTGCATGCAACAAAGTATATAACATGTCGTTTATGTTGCAAATATACCTTTTTATTATGACTTATGCAAAAAAATGTCTTTGTTCAGCTTATTTTTTATATAGTGTGCAAGCAAAATACTTTACAATCAAAAATTACAAAATAGACAAAAACAAGGCGGTTTCTCAGCATCTTCCGATGCTTCTGGCTGCTATTTTCCTGCCATTCCAGCGCTTTTAGCCCTCGAAAACGAGTTATAAAAAGTGATTGGAGGAAGAATGAAGAAAGTTGACAGATTATCAGTAAGTTGCGTTGTTCTGTGGTTGAGCAATAAAGACAAATGAAGACGGAAAAATGACAGGTTGAGACAGAGGAACGTTACCAACTCGTAACCTATACTTCTGAATGGTATTATTTGGGGCGGAAGAATGATGCAGGTTACGTATGGTGAAGGAAACTGCTGATATATAGTGAGTTGTTAGTGAGAAACGTAAGATTTTTGGTGATAAACGAAAATTGTGGCGTTCTGCTGGGAAATGCGTAGCAAGAAAAGACTCTTCTGATATTAATTTTGTATGCAAAAAATAATGAAGTTATGAAGAGTACATTTTCAATTATCTTCTACCTCAAAAGACAGGTGGTGAAGAAAGACGGTACGGTCCCTGTCATGGGACGTATCACAGTGGACGGAACACAGGCACAATTTAGTTGCAAGTTGACCGCAAATCCTAATTTGTGGGACACCAAGGGCGGACGCATGACAGGAAAGAGTATGCAGGCTTTGGAGGTGAATCGCAAGCTGGACAAGATGCGTGTGAGTATCAATAAGCATTATCAAGAGATCATGGATCGTGACAACTTTGTCTCTGCTGACAAGGTGAAGAATGCTTTTCTTGGATTGGAATATCGCTGTCATACGTTGATGAAAGTCTATGAGCAAGGCAGAGACGAAATCGAAAAGCAATACAAAGCTGGCATGAAATCTTTGAGCACATTCAAGAAATACAAAATTGGATGTGCTTATGTTGGTGAGTTCTTACAGTCACACTATAATCTTAAAGACATTGCCTTAAAGGAATTATCGTTATCATTTATTATGGACTACGAGATATTTCTCAGAACCGACAAGCACTTGAAGGTTAATTCAGCTATGGCATTTGTTTGGAATCTTCGTGCCATGATTTTTCGTGCTATAGATAACGAGTGGCTCGTAAAAGACCCATTCAGACGTTATGAGTACAAATACGAGGAAACAACAAGAGAGATTCTGACAAAAGAAGAAATTCATTTGCTAATGGATACCCCTATCACTAGCAAGCAGATGAACTTAGTACGTGAGTTGTATCTATTCTGTTGCTTTACCGGTCTTGCTTTCATAGACCTTTACAACTTGAAGGAAGAGAACATCAAAACATTCTTTGACGATGACGAGTGGATTGTAATCCGTCGACAGAAGACAGGAACGAAAGCAACTATCAAGTTGCTTGACTATCCTAAACAGATTATGGAGAAATATCGTGGTTTGTGTGAGGATGGCAGAGTTTTTCCTGTACCATCTTATTACGCTTGTTTAAATATGCTCAAAAAATTGGGAAAGAAATGTGGCATAGCTAAACATCTAACCTGGCATCAAAGCCGACACACGTTCGCTACGTTGATTTGTCTCTCCAATGGTGTTCCTATAGAGACGGTGAGTTCGATCTTGGGGCATAAGGATATTAAAACAACACAAATTTACGCAAAAATAACTAAGGAAAAATTGAATAAGGACATGGACAAGTTATCTTTGCAGCTGAATCATATCGAAGAGTATATGGGGCATGTGAACCAGTGTGTTGACAACAACAAGAGTAATCATAATTCTAAACCAGACGAAGTATGAAAAGACAGGTGATAACAATACAAGAGGACATGGTCATCTATGCGCCTCATCATGGGGAGGTGTGGATGACTGCGTGGGAGATAGCGCAGCTATTCTATGTTTCTGGCATAACAGTGCGAAATACTATCAAACGAGTTTTCAAGCAGGGAGCCCTGAAAGACTTTGAGGCTTCCAAATACATCAAACAGGAGAATGGATATTCGGCAGATGTATATAACTTGGACATGGTATTGGCTGTTGCGTTCCAAGTGGATACCTATCAGGCTCTACTTTTTAGAAAGTGGGCATTGGGGAAGATTGAGCCTAAAGAGCCTTCACTTGTGAATCGTGAGAAGTGTGACAACACGATGATTATCATGATGAATGGAATGATGCCAAGAAATTTTTAGCTAATGGTGTTGAAACATAAAGAATTGTATCTTTATGTGATGAAAAAAGATAAAACGAACAGAGGGGAATGACCGCTTATCGGTCGTTCCCCTCTGTTCGTTTTGTGCATTACTTCTGTATGGCTTTGTTTCATTGGTGGTTTCCAATCTTGCCATCAATGATTGGCTTGCGAAAATTGCCGGTGAGGAGGGCTTGAATCTCAGATTCGGGATAGAGGGTCTTGCCACATAATATGATATAGGGCAAGATGCCTTGCTTGCGGTATTCCTGCAAGGTGCGGCGGCTGAGTTTCAGGTGTTCGGAGAGTTCCTTGTCGGTGAGATAACGCTCACCATCCAAAGGTGGACTGTAGGATTCGATGAAGGATGATAGCCAGTTGTTGGCTTTCTTCAAGGATTGCATGGCAGTGTCTATCGACTCGCTCTCATGCGTCAAAAGTTGGTTCATGTTCATTGCTTACAAATTGGATTAAGTGGTGAATAAATATTGTGTTGGCTTGCCCAAGGTGAAGTTTTCTACTTTGCCTTGGGCGAAAATTGTTCTATACCAAAACCCGATTTGGATCTCTATATCAATCGGCAAATCAATATCAAACTGAGCTGTTTTGGTTATGCTATATCGATTTGATTCGGGCAATCAGTGGAATGAGTCCCTTGACCTCTTTGGGATCATAATAGAATTGGCGACCTATCTGGGTATGTCCCAAGAAGCGATGGTCACGAAGTTTTTGTAAGGTACGCTGACTGATGCATAACTGTTGGCAGACTTCATGACCTGTCAACCATTTCTCCAAACGTTTGCCGTTAGCCTTGTGCTTCAACAACTCTACTTTCTTAACCAAGGCCTCGTATCTTGCCATCATCAAGTCGAATGCCTTCTTTTCCATTGTTATTACTTCCATATACTTAATTTTTATTGGTTCAACAATTCGATTGC
>CALCVP010000052.1 GCA_937907705.1 uncultured Prevotella sp.
AAAACGCTTAGGAAAGTGAGCTAAATTTGGTACAACGAACTGGACACCCTAGCATTATTATGTATTTGCAAAGTTACAATAATATTTACAATAAACAAAGTATTTTGTATACAAAAATATCATTTTTACCATATCAGCTTAATAAAAATATCATTTTGAATACAAATCTATTAATTTAAATAAAAATAGTTATTAAATACTACAAAACACAATACCAAAGACCTGCATTATCAATAATAATGACGTATTTTTACAATATTACATACTAAAATGACATCAATATCATATAAATACGTACAATACGAAAGAACAAAACAGATGCCTTTCAGCCTCTGCAACTATCTAAAAAAATAAAAAAACGAGCCGTTGTTGAGTAACTAAATGACAAATGTAAGGCACAAAAAGAATGCCAACTTCTGATATACATTACAGGTTTTTAAACCTCATATATCAAAAGTTGGCAATTATCAGATATATTCTCTGCAAGGTGATACGCAGCCTATGTGTCAGCTTTCAGACTGGAACAATAGAGCTAACTGTTTCTAATCTGCATACATACGGAAGCCGATATCAGATATGCCCGGCAAAATCTCGCGCTTCATAATATGCCTTACGGTAACATGAAGCGAATCGCCTTTGCTCAAATCACGGTCTACCAAGATAAAGTTATATTGGTAATAGCTGATGCCTTGCCCCAACATATTGCCTTTATCATCGGCTAATTTGCATTTCAGTGTATCGATATAGGTGCGATGATTGGGTTCAATGGTTTGCTCAACTACCAACGACAGCGATTTAAAAGGAAAGGTCTCGTTGGTACGCAAACCTATTTCCTGCCGGTAATGACCGCCTTGTGCCAGCGGTGATACATCGAAAACCAAGGTATCATTCTTTTCCCATCCATACAAAGGAGTGTGGTTGTATTGATCATACACTACACCTTTGTTGCACGAAGTCAATGCACAGAGAATAGACATCACTGCCATACAGAGCAATAATACGTGCTTATTAATGGTCATTTGCTTACTCCTTTTTATCTTTCTTGTCTGCAACATTATTGTTAACAGGCTGTTCTTTACGCTTAGCAGGCTGCTGCGCTTGCTGTCTGGGCTTGTCAGACACCTCATTGTTGCTATTCTGAGGTGCTGCGGGGCGAGCCTTCTGGCTATTGTCTTGACGAGGTTTCGGGTTGTTGCCTTGCCGCTTTTGCACGTTATTAGGCTGCTTGTGTGCATTACCTTGTGGCTGCTTGGGGTTGCTTCCTTTCTGTTTGGGAGCATTATTCTGCTGTTTTGGTGCATTGCCTTGAGGCCGCTTGGGGTTGTTTACCTGCTGCTTGGGAGCATTATCCTGCTGTTTTGCCCCCTGCTCTTGCTGCTTTTGCGGCTGCGGAGCATTGTTTTTGGCAGCAGGAGCATTGTCTTTAGCTACTGGAGCTTCTGCTTTTGGCTTTCCTTTCCCCTCTTGTTTGGGCGCGTTAGATCCCTTATTGCGGTTCTTTGACTTGCGTTTTTTCTTGCTTTTGTCAAATCTTGTAAGACTTTCGTTGGCCAACAGGTCGACAGGACGTTCAGGTTCTTTTACCTTTCCGTTTTCTGCAAGCGACAGAGGCTTCTCGCCCCGCTTGTTCATTTCTATTATCTCGAGGGCACGTTGCGCTGTAATGGTTTCAAGATTGGCCATTACCTTTTTGTCTGTTGAATAGGTTACGAGTCCTGCAAGGATGTCTGCTTTACACATAAAATACTCATTGTCTTGTGTAAGCAGCGACACTTCTTTGCTTGGCAAGTGTCTGCTGGCCTCTATATAGTCGTCTACCTCATAGTTCAAGCAGCACTTCAGCTTGGCACACATGCCTGCCAACTTCTGCGGATTGAGCGATATGTCTTGGAAGCGAGCGGCACTGGTGCTCACCGACACGAAGTTTTTCATCCAAGTGGCACAGCACAATTCGCGGCCGCAAGGTCCGGTTCCGCCTATTCTTCCCGCCTCTTGCCGGGCACCAATCTGCTTCATCTCTATGCGCACATGGAAGGTTTCGGCCAGCACCTTAATCAATTGTCTGAAGTCAACGCGCTCATCTGCTATATAATAGAATATGGCCTTGTTGCCGTCTCCTTGGTACTCCACATCTCCTATCTTCATTTGCAGATTGAGCTTTTTGGCTATCTGCCTGCTTTCTATCATGGTGTCATGCTCCCGGCTCTTGGCTTCGTGGTATTTGTCCATGTCTACCTGCTTGGCTATACGATAGATGCGCTTGATGTCATCGGGCGACTTGATGTTGGCCTTGCGCACTTGCAGTTCCACGAGTTTGCCTGTAAGCGTTACCACACCTATGTCATGACCTGGGTTAGCCTCTACTGCCACGATGTCGCCTTTCTTTAAATCAAGGTTGTTTACATTGTGATAATAGCCCTTTCGGGTGTTTTTGAACTGCACTTCCACCAGATCGGTGGTTTCATTGTTGCCCGGCACATCTGCCAGCCAATCGTATGTATTGAGTTGCTTGTCTTGTCTGCCACAGCCTCTGATACAGAGTCCGCGACCACAACCACCGCAACACTTGAACTTTTTATTTTTATAATCCATTCGGTTTTACGTGAGTTATTATTGTTAATACACCTCTTTTGCAGGCGTTCTGCCAGCTTGAGGTGCATGAGTAGTATGTGCTTGTTGACAAGATGAGATATAAACAGGTTACATCAAGGTTTTCTGATAAGAGCCACAATAATGTGGGTTGCCAAATCAAAGAACACTATCTTAGGATTAGCGTTCTGCCCTATGTCGCGTATGGCACAGTTAAAGATGTCTGATATTTCCAGCACGTTGGCCTCATTGATAAAGCGTGCAAAGTTGCGAGCAAAGTTTTCCTCCTCTTGCGTCATATAACAGAGGCTGGCATTGTCAAAATTATACATAAAGTTTTCTCTGACCAGCCGCAGGAAATAGGTCAGCAAACGCTTCTGTTTTTCGCGCCCATAGCCGGCAATCGTTTCGCTCCACTTCTTCAATTCCCTGATATTGCGCATGTAAGCCAGCCTCATCAGCATGATAAACATGTCAAGAAAAAGGCGTTTCTCGCTGCTGGCGTCCAGCTCATCCAGTGCAGCAAGCCAGCTGCCATTGGCGGCACGGGCTATGCGCAGGGCAGCGTCAGGCTCTATGCCGCGCTTATCTATCAGGGCTTGTTCTATGTCTTGTGTTGACAGAGGCTTCACCCTTAATGCCTGCACACGGCTGCGGATAGTGTCGAGAAGCTTTTCGGGCTCTTCGCTTACCAAGATGAATACCGTGTAATGAGGGGGCTCTTCCAGCAGCTTCAGCAGTTTGTTGGCGCATTCTGCATTCATGCGTTCCGGCAACCAGACAATGCTTACCTTATAGCCGCCCTGACTCGACTTGATGTTCAGGTCGTGTATCAGTTCACTGCTCTCGCCTACGCCCATTACAGCCTGTTGGTTTTCAGCCCCCATCTCCATGAGCCATTGCTGCAAGGTAAAGTAAGGTCCTTGCTGAATGAGGTGGCGCCACTGCCTGAAAAAGTCGCTGCTCGACATTTTGTGCTCTGCACTGGTGCCGGCAGGGCGTATCACAGGGAAAGAGAAATGCAAGTCGGGGTGCTGCCATTGCTCCAACATCAGGCACTGGCGGCACTTTCCGCAGGAATCGCCCTGCTCCTTATGGTTGCACAAGAGGTAAGAGGCAAAGGCCATGGCCAGCGCCATTTTGCCCGCTCCCGATGGTCCATAAAGCATCAGAGCATGAGGCACACGGTCTTCGCTCACCATTTCAAGCAGGCGTGCCTTGCTGTCTTGTTGCCCTATAACATCGCTAAATCTCATCTTTTTCCATCAATTTTGTGCAAATTTACTAAAAAATACTCATCAAGCATGTGTTTTTACACAATAATTGTTGTGCTTTCAAGTTTTATATATACGTACTTGACATGTGCAGAAAAAGAATCAATCAAACTACTTTGACAATAAATCTAAAACATTAATTCATAAAAACACTAACAACAATGCAACAAAGTAACTCAGGCAGCAAAGCCTACTTGTTTTCTATTGTGATGGTAGCTGTATTGGGCGGTCTGCTCTTCGGCTACGACACAGCTGTAATATCCGGTGCCGACAAGGGTCTTCAGGCTTTTTTCTTAGGTGCCAAAGACTTTACTTATAGCGATGGCTGGCATGGCTTTACCTGTGCCAGTGCGCTGATAGGCTGTATCATCGGCAGTGCCCTTTCGGGCTATTTGGCTTCCAATTGGGGCCGCAAGAAGTCTCTTTGCTTCGCAGGTATGATGTTCTTCATATCGGCTTTGGGATCTATGGACCCCGAATTTCTTTTCTTTGAGCATGGTGTGCCCACCTATTCACTGCTCATTGTGTTCAATATTTACCGCGTAATAGGCGGCATTGGCGTAGGCCTTGCCTCTGCCATCTGCCCTATGTACATAGCAGAGGTGGCACCTTCCAACATCAGGGGCACCCTGGTATCCTGGAACCAGTTTGCCATCATCTTCGGCCAATTAGTGGTTTACATGGTCAATTTCTTTATCTTGGGCGAACATACCCACCCCATCATCCAGACTATCGGCGAGGGTCTGAGTGCCGTATCGCCCGACAGCGACCCCTGGACCATTGCTTCCGGCTGGCGCTATATGTTTGGCAGCGAAGCTGTTCCGGCAGGTCTGTTTACCCTCTTGATTTGTTTCGTGCCCGAAACGCCACGTTATCTTGTCATGATCAAGCAAGACAGCAAGGCACTGACTATCCTGCAGCGCATCAATGGTGCTGAGGTGGGCCGCCAGACGCTGGAGGATATCAAGAACACCATTACCGAGAAGACCGAGCGACTCTTTACTTACGGTGTGCCGGTTATCTTTGTAGGCATCATGCTCAGCGTGTTCCAACAGGCAGTAGGCATCAATGCGGTGCTCTACTATGCGCCACGTATCTTTGGCGACATGGGCATGGAAAACCCTATGGTACAGACAGTTATCATGGGAGTAGTCAATATCCTGTTTACATTGGTGGCAGTGTTTACCGTTGAGAAGTGGGGACGCAAGCCCTTGCTCATCACCGGTTCTATCGGCATGGCAGTGGGAGCATTTGGCGTAGCCCTCACTTTCGGCAACGCAAGCATGAATCTTGTTACCATGCTTAGCATCATGGTGTACAGCGCTTCGTTCATGATGTCGTGGGGACCTGTATGCTGGGTGCTCATAGCAGAGATATTTCCCAACACCATTCGCGGCGCTGCGGTGGCCATAGCCGTAGCTTTCCAGTGGATATTCAACTGGATTGTAAGCTCTACTTTCGTGCCTATGTTCAACATGAAGCTATCGGGCGACCCTGACTTTGGCCACTGGTTTACGTATGCCCTATACGGTACCATCTGTGTACTATCGGCTATCTTTGTGTGGAAGTTAGTGCCTGAGACAAAGGGCAAGACCTTGGAAGACATGACCAAACTCTGGAAAAAGAAATAGACCTTATAGCGCAATGTGGCTATCTGCATGTTTAACAGACAGCCACAGCAGAAAAGCCCCTTTACAATAGCGGTGCAACCGCATGCCGATAACAGTGCTTTCGGCTTGCGATTGCACCGCTTTCGCATGGTGATTGCACTGCTTTTGGAAAGCGAAAGCAGTGCAATCGCCAAACGGCACCATGCTTACCCTCTTTTTACATGACTGCAAACACAGCAACATCATACCCCTGTCAATATGCCAAGCACCCGCTACCAGACGCAACTACATGGCTAAAAATAGTTAAATAACAGATTTTACTCCGCCCACAGCACCGCTTTCTTAATAAATATGTGTACCTTTGCAGCCGCAATTTAACAAATTCACAATTTTAAAAATTAAATTTTCATGTATTTAGATCAAGCTAAAAAACAAGAGATCTTTGGACAGTACGGAAAGTCTAACTCTGATACTGGTTCAGCAGAGAGCCAGATAGCATTGTTCTCATACCGTATTTCCCACTTGACGGAGCACTTGAAGAAGAACCGTAAAGATCATACTACCGCAAGGTCTTTGACCAAATTGGTAGGTAAACGTCGTGCTTTGCTCGATTACTTGTACGATCGCGACATCAATCGCTACCGTGCTATCGTGAAGGCTCTCGGTCTTCGCCGATAAGCTAACAGGCGAAGCAAGCAGCTTAAAGCTACAAGAAAGTCCCAGAATGGTATTCACCAATCTGGGACTTCTTTATTTTTCAGCCTGAAGCAACTGTCCTAAAGGCATTTGAACAAAATCAAATCTCTATTCAACTGTATGTTTTCTACAAGACACTACGGCAGAAACAGGCAAGCTTTATCTGCTGCTTATTTGTTAAGCAGAAAGGAAACAATCAACAGCAATATACCACCCGACACGCCAGCAAGCGAAATGACAGCGTAAGGAGGCAACTTGCCTTCACGATGGGTTACGCCATGCACAAAACCAAAGACGCCCACCACAAAGAGCAACGCTGCCGAAACATACAGCAACCAGCCTAAAGATGACACCATAAAGCCTACAAAATAAGCCAATACACAGAAGGCATCAAGAGCAAAAAACACCTGAAGAAACTTTTCGTTGTTCATAAGTTAAAAGTAATTTGATGATTAATTATAATACACAAAGATACAAATAAAAATCAACAAGCAGGTTATCCGGGACTTTTTTTTATACACTGATACAAACATTTTTTACTGTACGACATGAATAAATACAACAAACAAATACTGAATATTGCCATTCCCTCTATCGTAAGCAACATTACTGTACCGCTGTTAGGCATGGTAGACGTTACCATCGTGGGGCACTTGGGCGCAGCTTCTTACATAGGAGCCATAGCTGTGGGCGGAATGATATTCAATATCATCTACTGGGTGTTCGGATTTCTGCGCATGGGCACCAGCGGTCTCACCTCTCAAGCCTTGGGGCAGCGCAACTTTCAGGAAACGCTGCGCATGCTTACACGCTCACTGACCATTGCCATGACCATTGCACTTACGCTCTTCGCACTGCAAATACCTATCAAATGGGCAGCGTTACGCATTATGGAACCATCAGCAGAGGTAACACATTTGGCATCTGTCTACTTCAATATACTGATATGGGGCGCACCTGCCATGCTCGGACTCTTTAGCCTGAACGGTTGGTTCATAGGCATGCAGAACTCCAAAATACCTATGGCCATCGCCATTACGCAAAACATTGTCAACATAGCAGCCAGCACCCTGCTGGTGTTTGGCTTGGGACTAAAGGTGGAAGGTGTGGCATTTGGCACACTCATAGCCCAATATGCAGGATTTGGCATGGGGTTATGGCTCTGTCTGCACCACTATTGCAGGCTCAGAAAATACTTCTCTTGGCAAGGCATGTGGAAACGAAGTGCCATGCAACACTTCTTCAATGTCAACCGAGATATATTCTTACGCACCCTCTGCATGGTGGCAGTGATGCTCTATTTTACCTCTGCCGGATCTCGACAAGGCGACATTATCTTGGCAGTCAACACTCTGTTGATGCAGTTCTACCTGCTCTTCTCTTATATAATGGACGGCTTTGCCTATGCGG
Organism: uncultured Prevotella sp.; assembly: GCA_937907705.1. Lineage (GTDB taxonomy): Bacteria > Bacteroidota > Bacteroidia > Bacteroidales > Bacteroidaceae > Prevotella. The sequence continues at coordinate 7,580 of CALCVP010000052.1, forward strand.
GAGAAGCCATCAGCGGCAAATGCTACGGTGCCGGCAACGCCCAAGCCCTTGGCAAAACCATACGCCACACATTCGCATGGGGAGCCGTCATGGCTCTACTCTTTACGCTCACCTATGGCGGGGGCGGCGATGCTTTTCTCTCTTTGCTTACCGATGAACCGTCTGTAATAACAGCTGCCCACACCTATTTCGGATGGGCTTTGGCCATACCTGCGGTCAGCATGGCTGCCTTCGTATGGGACGGCATATACATTGGCTGCACCATGACACGCGGAATGCTCGTCTCAATGTTTGTAGCCATGGCAACTTTCTTTTGCCTTTACCTGCTGCTCGTGCCCCACATGGGCAACCATGGACTGTGGATAGCTTTCTTGGCTTACCTTTTTTCGCGTGGTGCAGCACAAACGGTAATCTACCTAAAAGCGCGGCCACTCCGCTCAAAGCACTGACATCAGCACACCATTCAGCAGCACTGTTGCTGCCATATAGCCACAAAAATACCTCAACAGAAGCATTGTTGCAAGCGTTCTGCTGAGGTATTTTCATGTACAATGTATCTGTCAACCTACTCTCTAACCAGATTGCGTCCGGCGTCTATGCGCAAGAAGATAAACAACAATATAGTAAAGCCCCACAAAGAGGAGCCTCCATAGCTAAAGAATGGCAGCGGAATACCAATCACCGGCGTCAGTCCAAGCACCATACCCACATTGATAAACACATGGAACAGGAAGATACTTAACACACAATAGCCATACACACGTCCAAACTTAAACGTCTGCCGCTCAGCCATCTTTATCAATCTGAATATCAAGCCCAAGAAAAGCAGCAGCACACTGGCAGAACCTATAAAGCCTTCTTCCTCGCCAACAGTACAGAATATGAAGTCGGTGTCTTGCTCAGGTACAAACTTCAGCTTGGTCTGTGTACCGTTCAAGAAGCCTTTACCCAGCAATCCGCCGGAGCCAATGGCTATCTCGCTCTGATGCACATTATAGCCGGCGCCCGCCAAATCTTGGTCAAGGCCCAGCAAGACATTGATACGTACACGCTGGTGAGGCTCCATCACATCGTTCAATACATAGTCTGCCGAATAGAAGAACATGATAGAACCCAAGGTAAACACCAAGATATAAAGATAATGCTTGATGCCGGTGCTCATCCAATTGTAGAAAAGATAACCTACAAGAGCGGCACTGACAGCCAGCTGCACCCATACAATATCAAACGGAATGACAAATACTGCAAACAGAAAGGCTAACAAGGTGATACCCACTGAATAGCCTATGATGGTCCAGGTCTGACGTTTGTCTTTACAATAGACATAGACCAGTCCTCCCGAAAAGAGATGAACCAACTGCAACACCGCAAATTTACCCACCGAAGTGTCGGTATCCAGCAAATAAGTCTGCTCGTAACGGATGCCTACTACGAAGTAAATGACCATGGCAACACCCGTAAACAGCACACTGCCTGTCATGCCTTCACGATAAAACATCAGGAAGAAAGCTACATAGACCAAGGCAGAACCCGTTTCTTTCTGCATCACAATAAACAGCATGGGCGTTACCACCACGGCGCAAGCCACGGCAAAATCCTTCCAACGATGCATGTTAAAGCCATACGTACTCATCAATTTCGCCACGGCAAGTGCCGTGGCAAACTTGGCAAACTCTGCCGGTTGCAAGCGTAAAGGACCTAATACCAGCCACGATCGGGAGCCTTTTATCTCATGCGGATTAAAGATAGTGGCAAACAGCAGCAGCAATAATGCCGCATAGATAATATAGGCAAAGGTGTCGTAAAAGCGGTCATCCAGCATCAGCAACACGAAGCCCAGACAGATAGAAGTGCCTATCCACACTATCTGCATACCCGAACGAGTGCTCAAGCTGATAATGTCTGTGTCGCCATAAGTATAACTGGCACCACACACACTGACCCATCCAAACGCCAGCAACGCCAAGTAGATGCCGATAGTCCACCAGTCGAGCGAGCGTAATATTCCGTTTTTGTTATCTGTTTGCTTCTCCATAAGATATTCGTCTATGCTGGAATTCTGCTGCCCTGCGCTCTGAGTCAGGCGACAACTTTCCGTTAATATACTGTTCCATCATCAATCCACCGATAGGAACGCCATAGTCTGCGCCCCAGCCACCATTCTCTACATACACCACAATGGCTATTTTAGGATTGTTCATCGGGGCAAAGCCCATAAATACCGAGTGGTCATGGCCACGGTTCTGAGCTGTACCTGTCTTGCCACAAGGCTCAAAGTTGTAGCGTGAAAGCATCTTGCAAGTACCGTCAAGGGCCGATTTGCGCATACCAGCCACTATTATATCGTAAGCTCTACGGTTGGCTTTGGTGTAGTGTCGCTCGCGATACTTGGCGTCCAGCGGCTCTCCTTTCACCTTCTTGACCACATGTGGGGTGTAGAAATAGCCGCGGTTAGCGATGGTTGCGCCCAAATTGGCTATCTGAAGCGGTGTAAGGTTCACCTCACCTTGACCTATTGAGATACTGATTACGGTCAATCCGTTCCAAGATCCGTGGTAAGCATTGTCGTAATAGCTGGCATTTGGTATCAGTCCACGCTTCTCTCCAGGCAGGTCTATGCCTAATTTGTAGCCAAAGCCCATGCTCACCATGTAGTCGCGCCAAGTGTTCATGGCCTGCTCCACGTCCTTATACTTGCGGCGATTGCCTAACATATAGTACAGCCCCCAGCAGAAAAAGGCATTGCAAGAGGTACCTATGGCAGGCACGATGCTCAGCGGTGAGGCATGCCCATGGCAGCCTACATGCAGTCCTTTGCAATAAAAGCCATGATGACAAGGGAAAGCTGTGCTGGGAGTTATGATGCCTTCGGTAAGGAAGGTCAGTCCTTGTGAAGTCTTGAAGGTAGAACCTGGCGGGTATTGTCCCATGATAGAACGGTTGAGCAACGGCTTCCAAGGGTTGCGGGAGAGCATCATATGCACCTTTCCACGCTTGCGTCCGACCACCCAACGCGGGTCATACGTAGGCGAAGAGACCATTGCCAGCACCTCGCCAGTAGAGGGTTCAATGGCCACGATACTGCCAATCTTGCCCTCCAAAAGGCGTTCTCCCAGAGCTTGAAGCTTGATATCAATACCCAAAGTGAGGTCTTTGCCCGGCACAGGCCGGCTGTCGTACTTGCCATGCATATAGCTCCCTTGTATGCGTCCGTGTGCATCACGCAGGAAAATCTGCACGCCTTTCTCGCCACGAAGCTCCTTTTCATAATACTTCTCTACACCTAACTTTCCGATATAGTCGCCCGGCTGATAGTAAGGATCATCCTCTATGTTGCCTTCTGACACCTCACCCACATCACCAAGCACATGGGCTGCGTAAGGATAAACATACTGCCGGATGCTTCGCCGCTGCACATAGAAGCCAGGAAAGCGATACATCTTCTCTTGGAACACGCTGAACTCCTTCTCCGAGAGCTGCGTCATAAAGAGCTGTTGGGTAAAGCGCGAATAGCCGGGATTTTTGTTTCGGTCCTTAATCTCGTCCATTCGCTTGATGAAATACTCCTTGGTAATACCCAAAGAGTTGCAAAATTCGGTGGTATCCAGTCTGCCTTTCTCTTCGTTCATGACCACCATGATATCGTAAGAGTTCTGGTTATACACAAGCAGAGAGCCGTGCCTGTCGCTGATAGCACCGCGAGCGGGAAACTCTATCTTCTTAAGGAACGCATTACTGTCAGCGTTTTTCTTATAGTCATCACTCATTATCTGGAGTGTAAACAGGCGTATGATATACACAATGACGATGAACAACGCCACGCCGCCTATGACATACTGCCGGTTTTCGAGTCCGTAATCCTTGTCCCTCATTTCTTTTTGTTAAGTTAAAATGCGTTGCTTGCCGTTTGATCTTCAGCAAGCAGCCGTTCAACAGACTGCAAGCGGCTGTGTTACAGCTGGCAAGCCTATTCCCTCAAGGGGTAATATTTGAAAGCGGTAAAGGGTAATTACCGTTTGCGCACATTCTCTATCACGAGAATAAGAATGACCGTAAGCACGGTGCTTCCACCTATATCCATGAGCCATTGCAACCAGTTGAAGAAGTTGAACGACTCTATTGTAAAGAATATCACATTATAGGTAAACACGCAAATGATAGTGTAATACACATATTTAGCTACTCCAAGCGACTTCATGGTAGGCAACATGTCGTCTGGGCTGTCGCGCTGTATGAAGAGATTGAGCAGGTAAGGCTGAAGCAGTCCCAAGAAAGTGGAGGATGCTGCCGCCACACCTGGTGTATTGCTGAACACGTCTATGCACAGTCCGATAAAGAAGCTCCACAGCAAAATGGCCCATTTAGGGAAGTTGCGCCTAAAGAGCATGATGAAGTAGACATACAACAAGGGAGTAGCACAGCCCAAGAGGTTGATATGGTTTAATACCAACGCTTGAACAAGACATAAGATAAGAAAGGTAAAAAAGTGCCTTATAACCTCTATATTCATTCTGGTTTTCTCTTTATATTAGCGTCAAACAGGTGTTTAAAACCGCTGTAACGCCAGACAACCATAACTCTACAAAATTGCTTGTCTGTGCCAATGGTTTTAGACACCTGCTTGAATTGGTTTTAGTTCTGCTTCACTTTGAGCGAGTCTTCGGCTGCCCTGAGCACTTGCATGCGTTCTTCCATCACAGTGTTGTCTATGACAGATACATCGCGAAGATTACCAAAGTCGGTAGAAAGCTTTATCTGCACGCGATACGACAGACCGTCATACGAGTTGTAAACATGCTGCACCTGCCCCACCAATATGCCCGCAGGGAAGATGGAAGAATAGCCACTGGTTACGATAACATCGCCTATGCGAAAGTGGGCATGGCGCGGTATGTCGTTGACATAGGCCTTGTCTGAAGCTCCTCCGTTCCAATGCAGATAGCCATAGTAGCCACGCTTGCGGATAGCAACACTGATGTTAGACTTATTGTTGAGTACCGGTATCACCACAGAGTAGTGTTCCGACACCATATACACTACGCCTACCACTCCCATTCCGCAAGTTACGCCCATGTCTTTGCGCACACCGTCAGCACTGCCTTTATCGAGTGTGATAAGGTTGTCGGGGCGGTTGATGGAGTTGGAGATTACTTTGGCAGGTATTACTTTATAGTCTTTGATGAGCTGCATCTGTATCTTCTCCAACCGCGAAGAGTCTTTTGTCTGCGTCTTGACTTGCTCGGCAAGTTTCTTTACGGTCTGTTCCAGATACTGATTGCGCACACTGAGTTGCTGGTTTATCTTTGTAAGGCTGAAGAAGCCCCTCACTGCGGCATCCCATTCATATATCTTCCCGGTTACGGCATTGGCCGTAGAGAAGTACACACTGCCTTGATAGCTGTTGAACTGGAACAGGAGCACGAAGCTGATGACCTCAAGCAGTACGAAGATAAACCAGTGGTTGTATTTTGCTAAAAATTCAATCAGGTTCCGCATGGTTATCTCATCAGGAACGAGAAGCGGTCAATATTCTTCAAGGCAATGCCCGCTCCCTTGGCAACACTGTGCAAAGGATCTTCTGCTACATGGAAAGGTATGTTGATCTTGTCGGTCAATCGCTTGTCAAGACCACGCAACAAGGCACCGCCGCCACTCAGATAGATACCGTTCTTTACGATGTCGGCATACAGCTCAGGAGGTGTATTTTCAAGTGCAGAGAGCACCGCATTCTCTATCTTTGCTATGGTACGGTCTATGCAGTGGGCTATTTCCTGATAGCATACAGGCACCTCCATAGGCAATGCTGTTATCTTGTTAGGTCCGTGAACCACGTAATCTTCAGGAGCTTCCTCGCCAAGATCTGTCAGCGCTGAACCTACATGTATCTTGATACGCTCTGCCATACGCTCGCTGACCTTTACATTGTGCTGGCGGCTCATATACTCTTGTATGTCTGCCGTAAGGTCGTCGCCTGCTGTACGTATAGAGTTGTTAGACACGATGCCGCCCAACGATATAACTGCTATCTCGGTAGAGCCGCCGCCGATGTCTACTATCATGTTGCCTTCCGGGGCTTCCACATCAATACCGATACCGATAGCTGCTGCCATTGGTTCAAAAATCAGATAGACATCACGCCCGTCTGCATGTTCAGCTGAGTCGCGCACGGCACGCAGTTCCACCTCAGTAGAGCCTGATGGCACGCCTATCACCATACGTAATGACGGTGAGAAGAGTCTGCTGCCGGTATGAACCATCTTGATAAGGCCACGCATCATCTGCTCGCAAGCCGTAAAGTCGGCAATGACACCATCGCGCAACGGTCTGATAGTGCGTATATTGTCGTGTGTCTTCTCATACATCATCTTGGCTTTCTCGCCCACAGCAATCATTTTGTCTGTGCGGCGGTCGAGCGCTACCACTGATGGTTCGTCAACAACAATCTTATCATCACTGATAATAATGGTGTTGGCAGTACCCAGGTCCATTGCTATTTCCTGAACGAAAGAAAAAAATCCCATCCTTAAAAGATATTATTTATTGTATTTTTAATATGCACATTGAAAGCTTGTGCTTGCCTCTTCTATTTTTCAAACCACTCATGTATAGCGGTATCGTAGTGGCTGCTTACGCCGAAAGCGCGGGTAGCGAACATGCGACGCTCTTCAAGCTCGGTCTGTGCGCCATTCTTCTTGAGAATATCAAGCAGCACACTGTATTCTGCTTTGCTTGGAACAATAACCACGTCTTTAAAGTTTTTGGCTCCTGCACGTATCAAAGAGATGCCGCCGATGTCTATCTTCTCTATAATGTCGGCTTCGCTGGCACCGCTGGCTACGGTCTGTTCAAAGGGATAGAGGTCTACAACTACCAGGTCTATTGAAGGTATCTCGTATTCTTTCATCTGAGCTTGGTCGCCTTCATTGTCGCGGCGAGCCAAGATACCGCCAAATATTTTGGGGTGAAGGGTCTTTACGCGACCACCGAGAATAGAGGGATAAGAGGTTACACTCTCTACTGTCTGGCAATCATAGCCCAAAGATTCGATAAACTTCTGTGTGCCGCCGGTTGACAAGAACTTTACACCTTCTTCATGGAGCTTGGCAAGCAGTTCGTCTAATCCGTCTTTATGAAAGACCGATATCAGTGCGGTCTTTATTTGTTTTGTTCCAGCCATAATATATTTAGTATCTAATATTTAGACTGCAAAGTTAAGTAAAAACAGTGATATGGCAATGTTTTTACGGCAAAATTTACTGTAAAATACATGCAAAACAACGCTTTGACAATTTAAGTCAATAGTAGTCAACCTTTTATACATCATCACTGAATACAGCAAAGAGCGGTTTGTACGCAACAATAGCGATGGAACTGAAAATTGCACACTTTCTCTTTATATTACATTTTCAGTGAAAATAGAGCCTCAAAATGGCCCTTGCTGAGCGCAAAAAGGTTGCTCAAGGCAAAATGTCGGCGTTATTTTACCCTATCCACAATTACTTATTAATCAACAAATTAACTGAGTTATCCACAATTACTTATTAATCAACAAATTAACTGAGTTATCCACAATTACGGCATGTTGTTCACCTGCCAAAGCATAGCTATCAAGAGCCAAAAGCTATGCTTTCGGAGGCATAAAGCTATGCTTTGGCACTTGCAAACCATAGGTTTTTGAAGTTAAAAAGCGGTATTTTCGATAGTAAAGCACTGTTTTTCAACTCCAACAGCAGGAATTTCTAAAGGAAAGAGGGCATACATGACTGCATAGCCACGCTATTTTGCGGTTTTTAATTGTCAATATTTTTGCTTGCACACTACATCTTGCAAGGTATCTTCAGCACCTACTTTATATCTGCGTGATTTCAAGCGTCTATGCAAAGCAGAACTTTTTTCATGATAATTTACATTTTATGAATTGATAGTTCGTTTAATAAAATTTAATTAACTACCTTTGTCCATAAAATAGAACAGTCCATCTGCTGCTAAGACCAACCCTATTTGATAAAGAACTTTACTTAAAAATACATGATAAAAACTACTTTTGCGGCTACTGTTGCTCTACTTTTATCAACAGCTACCGCCTCTGCCCAACATGCTCTTACAGGCAATGTAATAGCAGGCGACACCCGACAGCCTCTGGCAGGAGCCACAGTCAAGGTGGAAGGAACCAACATTGCAACCACTACCGATGAGCACGGCTACTTCTGTCTGCCTGACATCAGCAAGGGCACTGCCATCACCGTGTCGTATGTAGGCATGGCTACAAAATCGGTAAAAGCCAAACCAGACATAACCATTACCGTTACCCCAGACAGCAATACGCTGGATGAGGTAATTGTGCAGGTGGCATACGGTGCTGCAAGAAAGTCTACCTTAACAGGTGCTGTCAGCCAGATAGACAGCAAAGACATAGCCCTTAGACCTGTAACCATGGCCACATCGGCTCTCGAAGGCCTTACCACCGGCGTACAAGTCAACAGTACCTACGGAGAACCTGGCACCACGCCCGACATCCGCATCCGCGGATTCGGTACTGTCAATGGCTCCAGTTCACCTTTATATATAGTAGACGGCATGCCGTTTACAGGTTCAATAGCCGACATCAGCACCGCCGACATAGAGAGCATCACCGTGCTGAAGGATGCCGCTTCATGTGCACTCTACGGCAACAGGGCATCCAATGGCGTAATATTGATAACCACCAAGCGTGGCAAAGGCAGCAAAATTAACTTTGACTTGAGCATAAAGCAGGGCACCTACTCGCGTGGCATCGGCGAATACAGCACGCTCAGCCAAAGGCAGTTTATGGAGTCAAGCTGGCAAAGCTTGCGCAATATGCGCATCACAGCCGGCGACACACCCGAGACTGCCGCCCAATATGCCACAGCCAATCTGATTAAGGAGCGGCTCTATCTCAACATATTCAACAAGCCTGATGACCAACTTTTCGATGCGTATGGCAAGCTTGATTCTGAAGCATCCGTATTAAATGGCTACCAAGGCGACTTTGACTGGTATGATGCAGCATTGCGCCATGGCTACCGGCAGGAATACAACTTCAGCGGAAGTCAGGCTACCGACAAGGCTGACTATTACTTCTCGGTGGGCTATTTGGACGAAAACGGCTATGTGAAGAACTCCGGCTTCAACCGCATCACAGGACGCGCCACCATGAACTTCCGTCCCAAGACATGGCTGCATGCAGGCATCAGTATGTCGGGCACACATCAGAAGTCAAACGTTACCGACGGCACCAGCACCAACGGTCTGGTCAATGTATTCAACGTTTGCCGCTATGTGGCACCCATTTATCCCGTTCACCTGCACAATACCGACGGCTCTTACCGCCTTGACAGCAACGGTAGCCGGCAGTATGACAAGGGCCTGTATGTAGACGAAGAGGGCAACACTGTACTCACACGCAACATCTACCAAAACAGGAATATCATTTGGGAGAACCTGCTCAATACCAACAGGCAGCAGCGCGATGCGCTGCAAATGGCAGCACACGCAGATGTCAACCTGCCCTATGGCTTTGTATTTACCGTAAAAGGCAATCTTGAGACAAGCACAAACAACCAGCGCACCTACTACAATGCAGAAGTGGGCGACGGTGTGGCATACAATGGCATCACCACTCATACAGACAGAAAATACAAGTCGTATGATTTCATGCAGCAACTGAGGTGGAACCGCACGTATGGGAACCATACACTGGAAGCCTTGGCGGGTCATGAAAACTACAGTTACCGACTCAATTACGGCATCACCACCAAGAGCAACCAGACCTTTGCGGGGCAAGATGACCTCAACAACTTTACCGTGGTCAACTCAGTCATCGGCTACACACTCAACTACCGCACGGAAAGCTATCTGGCACGACTGCGCTATGACTACCTGAACCGCTACAACCTGGAAGCGTCTTTCCGCCGAGACGGCTCGTCAAGATTCAGCAAAGAGCAGCGATGGGGCAACTTTGGCAGCATAGGTGCCAACTGGATTGTAAGCAAAGAGGCATTTATGAAAGACCTTACATGGCTGAATAACCTGAAGGCAAGAGCCGACTATGGCATCGTGGGCAACGATGCCGGTGCCAACTATATAGGCTACATGGCCCTTTATCAAGGCACAAAAATCAACGACAACGCTGCCTATTTCCAATACCAGCTGGCCAACGACAACCTGAAATGGGAAGCCAGCCACTCTTTCGGCATAGGCATAGAGGCACGGATGTTTAACCTCTGGAACTTCAGTGCAGAGTATTTCGACAAGCGCAACAAGGATTTGCTCTTCAATGTCAACCTGCCGCTCTCTGCCGGTTCCAACAATATAAAGGAAGCCGAAGCCACCATTACCCGCAACATAGGCACCATCAGCAACCGGGGATTTGAGCTGAGCACCGACATAGACGCATATAGCAACAGACAATGGACGGTTAACATTGCTGCAAACGCAACACTCATCAGCAACAAAGTAACCAAACTGCCCGACCAAAACAAAGACGGCATAGTGGACGGTGTATATAAGGTAGCAGAGGGGAAGAGCCGATATGAGTTTTATCTGCCTACCTTTGCAGGCGTAGACTATCTTACCGGCAACTCGCTTTACAAGGCTGACTTGGAAAAATTCTGCATTACTACTGCCGACGGACAGACCATAGGCAACGCCAACGGCACCAATATAACACAAGCGGTAACCCAAATCAACGGCCAGTACTACACCAACAACACGGGCTATGCGCTGAAGGAATTTCATGGTTCGGCACTGCCCAAGGCGTATGGAAGCTTTGCTGCCAACATAAGCTACAAGTCGTGGAGCCTCAACGCCTTGTTTACCTACTCCTTGGGAGGCAAGGTTTACGATGCTGTATACCAACAACTGATGAGCACCGAAAACGATGCTGCCAACAGACACACCGATATCATGAAGGCATGGACCGCCGCACCGGAAGGCATGACAGAGCAATCCGCCAACCGCTTGTGGGTAAACGGTGTGCCACAGACCAACAGCGCCCTCACATCTACCAACAATGCCACCTCTTCAAGATGGCTTACCAGCGCCAGCTATCTGGTAGCCAAGAGCATCACACTGAGCTATGAGCTGCCGAAAGCATGGGTCTACAGGCTTGCACTGCAAAGAGTGGGGCTGCATGCTGCATGCGAAAACCTCTTTACCTGCACCAACAGAAAAGGCTTGAACCCACAACAGTCGTTCAGCGGATACCAATATAACTATCTGGTTACGCCAAGAATATTCACCGTGGGCATCGACATCAAGTTTTAAGCACGCCACAGTGCGGAAACATCATTACCATTAATCATGCACAAAATGAAGAAACATATATATCTATTAGCACTCGGTGCACTGCTGTCGGCTACCAGTTGCAGCAGCGACTACCTTGATGTAAATTCAACGCAGACTGCCAGCAAAGAGACCATCTTTGAGAATACAGACAACGTAAAATATGCAGTCAATGGTTTGGCACGCCTCATGACCATGCAATATATAGGCACACAGGGCTTCAGTGGCGAAGGTACCGTCAAGTCATACTATGGCAACTCAAGCGGAAACGACTCGCAAAAAAGCAACTACACATCGTGGGCACCACTGTTCAACAGCACCATGCTGGAAATCAACGACAAGGCATACGACTACTTTCCATGGTTCTACTACTACAAACTGATATGCAATGCCAACGCTATTGTCAATAAGGTAGATGACGTTAAAGGACTGACAACCGACAAAGAGTTCTTGAAGGCACAGGCATTGGTATTCCGTGCTTACAGCTACTCTATGCTCTTGCAGTTCTACAGCCACAGATGGATGGACAGCAACGGTGGCAATGACCGCGGCGTAGTGCTCCGGCTCAACGAAACCAACGACCCGCTGCCCTGCTCTACCATGGCAAAATGTTACCAACAAATATACGATGACCTCGACCAATCCATCACACTATTCGGAAAATCCGGCAAAAAGCGCGATGCCGGCTGCAACTATCTGCCCGATCTAAGCGTGGCTTATGCCGTGTATGCACGTGCAGCCATCAACCGCGAAGACTGGGAAACAGCCTACAAATACGCGCAACTGGCACGCAAGGATTACCCCTTGATGAGCAACAGCGAATACAAAGACGGAGGCTTCAACACACCTAATACGGAGTGGATATGGAGCGTTTACAGCTCTGAAAGCGAAACACTGGCATACTATCAATACTTTGCTTACGAAGGGAGCAACTCAAGCTCTACCAGAGCACGTACCAATCCTGCGGCCATCAGCAAGGAACTGTATGAACAGATACCACAAAGGGACATCAGAAAAGACATGTTTCTCAATCCCGGTACCGACAGCTACGACCAAGCTACGGGCAAAGCCGGTACCAGTCTTGCCGCAAGGGCACGCACAGATTACGGCAGCAAGCTATACAGCAGCAGCAATATCTATGCGTACATGCAATTCAAGACGCAGTGTAAAGCACAGCCTGGCGTAGGCGAACTCAATCTTTTCCGCGCTGCGGAAATGTATCTGATAGAAGCGGAAGCCTGCTGCCACCTCGACAAAGACAAAGAAGCGCAAGCCTTGTTGGTACAACTCAATCGCGATTCTGGCCGCAACAGCGAATACACTTGCACTAAAACAGGCAACGAACTGTTGGAAGAGATACGCCTATATAACCGCATTGAACTGTGGGGCGAGGGACACGACTGGTTCAACTACAAGCGCTGGGGCTTGCCTATCATCCGTCATACAGCAGCACAAGGTGGAAGTTTCCACTCAGCTTTTGCCATTACACTCAACCCAAGTGATGCTAATCAATGGACATGGGTAATACCTGCCAAGGAAACAGACTATAATCCACTGATAAAATAGCATGCAGAAAGCGTTCTAAAATAATGTAGTCGCAATATACTTACAGATAAAAGCGAATGCCGTTAATCACCTTAACGGACATAAAAAAGGATAAAATAAAACATTAATGAGGATAAAATAAAAAAGCTTACCGCAGTGCAGCAAGCTTTTTTATTTCTTTTTTGTTCGATGGGCTTAAGCCTTCTTCTCGATGTTAACTCTCTTCTCAGCGATACGAGCCTTCTTACCGGTAAGGTTGCGGAGGTAGTAAAGCTTAGCACGACGTACCTTACCATGCTTGTTAACTTCGATGCTGTCGATGTTGGGAGACTCGATTGGGAAGATACGCTCTACGCCAACAGTTCCTGACATCTTGCGAACAGTGAAGCGCTTCTTGTCACCGTGACCAGCAATTTTGATAACTACACCACGATAGAGCTGAATACGCTCTTTTGAACCCTCGATGATTTTGTAAGCAACAGTAATGGTATCACCAGACTTGAACTCAGGGAACTTCTTGCCAGTTGCAAATGCTTCTTCAGCAACTTTAATTAAATCCATTGTTTTGATAATTAAATTGTTAATCGTCTTTACGTAACATAGCAGGCAACTCTTCTTCCTACCAGCGATTACGCCAAAAGCGGTGCAAAGTTACTACTTTTTTAATTGTATTCCAAATGTTATGGGCTTTTTCTACCTTTTTCTTGGGCTTGTTTGGCTTTTTGCGTAACTTTGCACCGTAATTGCGGGCTTTTCAATGGTCTTTACTTATTAAGTAGTTGGCGGTTAAGTGGTTAAGCGAAAAAGGTTTTAACCTGTATTATCAGAATACAACTTGATGAACTATTCAAAAGAACAACCTCTGCTCATCTCAAAAAGTAACCTCCATTTCGTCCAAAGCTTTGCTCTAAGAAGTAAACAGCAATGATTATGCAGTCTCATTCATGATGAGCAGCTATTCAAGAACAGTCAAATCTCCTTTTAAGCAACAAGACAAAACTTCATCTATATGTGTAATAAAAGTATTATTTACGGAGCTGCCGCCATGCTGTTGGCTACGGTCTCGTGCACATCCCACTATCAACTGTGCGATGTATCAAGGTCTCGCATCTTGATAGACAGCCGCTATGACGCACATCCCGACCAGCAAGCAGTGGCTTTCTTGGCTCCTTACAAGCATCAGGTAGACAGTGTAATGAGTCCGATAGTAGGTCGGGTGGCATGCGACATGTATGCAGACAGGCCAGAGAGCAAGCTCTCTAACCTGATAGCCGACATCATGGTATGGAGCGGCAAGGTCTATAACGAGCACCCGGTGTTGGGCATTTACAATATTGGCGGCATCAGAGCAGCTTTTGCCAAAGGCGACATTACCTATGGCGATGTGCTGGATGTGGCACCGTTTGAAAACAAAGTGTGCTTCGTTACCTTATCGGGAAGCAAGGTAATAGAGCTGTTTCAGCAGATAGCCAAAGTGGGTGGCGAGGCTGTAAGCCATGGTGTGGAATTGGAAATTACCGCTGACGGACAGCTGAAAAAGGCACTACTGAACGGAAAGCCCATTGACCCTACTGCCCAATACCGTGTGGCTACCAACGATTATGTGGCACAAGGCAACGACAAGTTGGCAGCATTTAAGAGTGCCACCGATATCAATTCACCACAAGGAAAGGAAAACAACGTGCGCTTTATCATCATAGAGTATGCCAAGCAGTTGGCTAAAGAAGGTAAAATGGTAGATGCACAGATTGAAGGACGCATAAAAACAGTTAAGCCATGAGAAGATATTATACAGTGATTTTGCTGCTGATGCTGCTCGTTATGCCTGTAACGGGCAAGACAAAGCAGCTGATGATTTTGCATACCAACGATACACACAGTTGCATTATGCCGCTAAATACCCATTTGGCAGATACCATGTTGGCGGGCAGGGGCGGCTTTATACGCCGCGCAACCATGATAAAGGAGCAGCGCAAGCAGTATCCCAACTTGCTGCTGATAGACAGTGGCGACTTCTCGCAAGGCTCACCTTACTACACCATGTTCAAGGGTGATGTGGAGATTGGACTTATGAACGAGATGGGTTATGACGTGGCTACCATAGGCAATCATGAGTTTGACTTTGGCGTAGACAATATGGCGCGCTTGTTCAAGATGGCCAAGTTTCCTATTGTCTGTGCCAACTACGACTTTACTGGCACCTCACTGGAGGGGATAGTAAAGCCTTATATCATACTGAAACGCGCCGGACTGAAGATTGGTATCTTCGGACTGAGCCCTAAACTGGACGGCCTTGTGCTGGCCAAAATGTGCCAAGGCGTGAAGTACAACGACCCGATAGCGGTGGCCAATAGAGTGGCTGATCTGCTGAAGAACAAGGAAAAGTGCGACTTGGTGATTTGTGTGTCGCACCTCGGATGGGACTTGCCCGAGACCGATGACTGCAAGATGATGCGTGCTACGCGCAATATAGACATTGTGTTAGGCGGGCACTCCCACACTTACTTTACCCAACTGAAATATGTCAGAAACCTGGACAACGAAGAGATACCTAACGACCAAAACGGCAAACATGCCATCTATGTGGGCAAGCTGCTGCTTGACTTCAAGAAAAAGTAAGGCTATTTCTTAGTTATAAAGCTCTTTTACGCAACGAGCATGCGCCCATATTCTTACATAAGCGCATGCTCGTTGTCATATAATATTCTTCAGCTTTTTGCGTTATTATAGTATATGAAGAAAACGATAACTGCTATATTGCTACTGCTGCTGGCAGCAATGCAACTGGATGCCCAGGTGATGACGGTACAAAACAGGCCCTACACCGACTTGCGACCCTTCCACTTCGGTGTGGTGGTAGGCATGCACCTGCAAGATATAGAATTGATGAACGTAGGCCCGCAGATAGTAACCGGCGAAGACGGCACCACTGCAGAGAAGATTATCACGTGCGACCAAGACCGCTGGGATCCCGGATTTACAGTGGGTGTGCTGGGCGAATTCAGGCTCAATGCCAACCTTGCACTGCGCATAGCCCCTGCCATGTATTTCGGTACACGCCACTTTACCTTCATGAACTTGACAGACAAGTTGGAGAACGGACAGCCTATCACGCAAAACCAAGAGCTGAAAACTGCCTACATATCATCGGCCGTAAACATGATTTTTGCTGCAAAACGACTGAACAATGTGCGCCCCTACCTGATGGGAGGCATCAACCCGATGGTCAACCTGTCGGGTAAAGACAACGATTACTTGAAGCTAAAGGGTTACGACATGTTCTTGGAGGTAGGCTTAGGCTGCGACTTCTATCTGCCTTTCTTCAAGCTCCGCCCTGAACTAAAGTTTTGCTATGGCTTGGGAAACAGCTTGGATACCTCGCATCCCTCAAAGCTGAAAGATCAGAATATGGTAATGTATGCCAAGTCGGTAAAGGAAGCACACAGCAAGATGGTTGTACTGTCTTTCTATTTTGAGTAAGCACAGATAGCGCTTCAGCAGGTAGCGGAAAGAAAGACCAATGCCTGCCTACTACCAACAAGTAGGTATCTACTATTAGTATTAATCACCATAAAAGGGTATTTACCCGTCATAAAGCACCACTTTTACTCCTTCGCAATGATGTAAAAGCGGTGTTTTTGGTTAAATTAAGTAAAAAATAATACCTACTTTTAGGTATTAATGAATTTAATAATTACCTTTGCAAAGTACAAAAATCAGGTACTAAAACATTATTAATAACAAAATAAAAACAAGATTATTATGGCTTACGTAATTGGTGACAACTGTATCGCATGCGGTACATGTATCGATGAGTGCCCAGTAGGTGCAATCTCTGAGGGCGACAAGTATTCAATCAATCCTGATATGTGCACAGAGTGTGGCACATGCGCTGATGTTTGCCCTAACGATGCGATTTCTCTTCCATAAGGAATAGCAGTTGTTTAGTAAAGATTATAACGGTCGACAGTAAAACTGTCGACCGTTTTTTGTTAGTATCAATGTCTGACACAACTATCCATTATAGCATGCAAGCAGACAAAGACACACAAAAAGGTCGCATGCTTGCAGTAACTTCACTGCACATGCGGCCTTTTCTGATATGAAGGCAACAGCCTTCAGTGCATGAATATTAATTATTTAGCCATCTCAAGCTTCAAGCCTTGCTGCTTCATAGCAGGTACAACACCTGTCTTGGCTGCCTTTGTGCCTGCCTTGACAATACGCGTGGCTACCGAAGCTGCCTTGTATTGAGCGGCTGCTGACTGGGCAGACTGGTTGGTGTTGGTGGCTACCATAGTGAGCGGTCCCCACTCGTCGTTGGCATTTTTAGCCATAGATACAGCGTAATACTCGGTGTTAGGCTCTACAGTCCAGTTGGCAGCATCCTCGCCTATCTGGTCCCAATAAGAATCCCATGGGTTGAACGGGTTGGTGTCAGACATCAATATTTCCTTCATCTTGTCTTCACTGCCGATGCTCTCGTCATAATATGCCTTTGAAACGAGCAAGTCATGATGGAGACTGGTCTGGTCGTTAGGCGTATAGGTTACAGGCAAATAGAAACCGTCTAAAGCATTGCCGCCCATCTTGCCGACAGTAATGGTGGTTTGAGCTACACCTTCGCCACCCATCTTGGCAGTGGTAACGGGTATCACTACCATCTCGCCATAGTTGCCGTTCGCATCAGTAGGCACTACATAAACCTCATAATCGGTGTTTGGCTTCAAGCCATTCCAGGTGTTGGTAGCCGTCTTGTCGTAAGCATAGCCACTGAACTGCTTTACCATGTCTTCCATGTTAGAGAAGCCGAACATAGGTCCCCACTGCTCAAACTGCGACTGTGCCTCGCCTTTGCCAAACTCACACCAGTAGAAAGCCTTGCAGTCGGCATTAGGGGTAACGGTCAGTGTAAACTCAGTACCTTTCACATCGTCTACCGTATAAGTAACGCCAGGATTACCCACAAGCAGTGCTTTAGGAGTGGTAAACTCGGCACGGCTGGTCTCGCAAGGCACACCATAGCCGTCATAAGCCAAGGTTATGATGGTGTAAGAAGTGTTAGGCTTGATGCCCTCTACACCGGTAAGCTGCGCATTGGTAAAGTCTTGGTAGAATTTCTGTGCGTTTTTCTGCTCGAAATATTTTGCCATGGTATCGTCATCATATTTCTTGGCGGTATTGGTTGGCAACACGTCAATGCAGTAGCCTACGTCTTCACCGGAACGGGTTACGGCCACCCAAAGAGTATCACCTGTGGCACCGGTAGAATAATTCTTGTATTCCACGGTGGCAACTACATTGCCGTCTTGGCGTGCAAAATAGATACTGTCTACCTTGTCTATGGCGTATGCCTTGTCTCCCACTTTAGTCTGCAATATCATACGGTTGGGAGTATTGTCTGTCTGTGCACTTGCGGTCAGTGTAGCCAGTGCAAGCGCAGCTATGGTAAATGTCTTTTTCATTGCTTTACGAATTTAAATGTCTGATTGTTAACCTTTAATACATACACGCCGTTAGCCAGCCCTTCGGTGCTAATGGCTGAACCGTCCCATGCGTTGATGCTCATTACGCGCTGTCCGCTCACAGTGTAGAGGGCAGTATTGGCGCCATTGATGCCTTGTGCAGACAGGATGCCCTGCCAGTAAGCAATGTTCAACTGGCCTTTGGTGCCTACCAATTGACCGATGGCAGTGGCAGTAGTGCCAAAGACAAGACCTTTGACATCGGCAAGGTTGAATACGGTGGGGGCTTCTGTTTCGGTCGTGTAGACCATGAGTTGCCCGCCTGCAAACGTCAAGCCTTTAATGGAGCTTAGCGAAAGCTTGGTAGGAGATGTCCCGTTGTACACAGTAAGGTTGTCTGCCGCATGAAGCGGAGAGATACCTAACATAGTGAATACGGAAGCAACCAACAAAATAAGATTCTTCCTCATAGCAATTCTGTTAATTAATTTGATAAATAGTTATTGCTTACAAAGATAAATAAAAATTGAATAAAAATAACATGGAATAGAGAAAAAAGTTTTTTCTGTCGATAAGAAATCTAAATTGTTTAATTTCTATCTTTTTGCCAAGCATTTGATAGCATAACTCTTGGCTTCCGATAGCTATGCAATCAGACAGCAATAACAGTGCTATCGGCAAGCAATAGCTATGCAAATGGAAGGCAAAAGCACTGTTGTCGGAAATGGAAAGACCTGCTTCTTTCATATTTCAGCTTGCAATGAACATATTTGTCTTCTGTCATGCAACTTACAGCTGCCAAGACTTGCTTTAGATTTTCATCGGTTAGACAATGCTCATGCCAAACATATACAGAAAATGGGGAGTACAGCACAACTCCATACTCCCCATTTTTTCATTTGGCTGGCGGTTCATACCCACCCGACATTTATCTTCTGACAAAGCGCAGTGTCTGGCTACCCACACTGAAATTGACCTTAACTACATATACACCAGCCTTGAGCGATGCAATGTCAAGACGGTTGCTTTGAGTAGAAGCAACTGTTCTGCCACTCAAATCAACAACATGTATAGAAGTGGCTCCATTCGAACTGATGGCATTGTCGGTAACAACAATCGGCTTGTTTACCGTATTTTCCACTGCCAACACACCCGTAGTGATGTTTCCATAAATTCCAATGTTGTCAAGACTAAGGAAATCACCTATTCCCGTAGTAAGGTTGAATGCTACATAAATATCCTTTCCTGCATATTTTCCGAGGTTTACACCGCGTGTTTTCGGGGCAACAGACTCGTTCTTTATTTCTGCTTCAGTAGAATACCAATAATCTTCTGGCCTTCCTGATCCGTCAGACACTTTCACCTTATAGCTCTCAAGATAATTCGGATTGCCGGAACTTGCGTCCCATACAAGATACGTATTGTCGCTGTTCACCTTGAACTGAGGAAGTATCACCCATCTGTCGGCACTGGAAGCACCGTCTATCCAGCTTGTTCCACCAAATACATAGTTGCCATACATCTTATGGGTTGCACCAAGGGCAATGATGCCCCAGCCGTATTCATTGAACTCTTCGCCGGCATCAGGATTTACCTTGCCTTTGTCTCCTGTATAGAAAGTAAAGTCCGCAGGAACCTTATTGTCTTCAAAATCATACAACTTAGCAGGAGTATCGAGCACGACAAACTCTTTCTCTACAGAGTTGTTCGTGTTGTCTTCATCAACGTCACAGTCTACCGACACCTTCACTGTATGCTTGCCGGGAGCCAATCCGCTGAGTACATTCTGCGAAGTCAATGACGTGATTTGCTGAGCTTTGATGTTGATGTCAGAAGAAGCCTTCTGCACTCCGTCAACATATACATTCAGAGAGCCTTCTGCATCCTTTATCCCTACATTCTTCAACACAAAGGATACGTCCTTGTCGTTTGGAGTCCTGACATAGTCATAAGGAGCGGAAATCTCGCTTACCACAAGGTCTACAGCATCGCCAGAAGCCTTGTAGAACTGCACGTCGTCTACAGTAAGCCAGTTCTCATCCTTGTCGCTGTAAGCATAGAAGCCAAGGTATATTGTTTGCGGCTTGTCAAAATGCACGACCTTGAAAGACTCCTGATATTCTCCCTGCTGAATGGCAGGCTGGTCATCTATAACTGTTTTCATGTCATCAGGAGTATCCCCATTGCCGTAGTAGACACGGAGCTTCTCTGTATGGCCGTCAGTACCGGAATACCAGTAGCGCAGCACATAATCGCCTGCCTCCACGTTGATACCGTCAAGAATAGCCCAGTCATCGGCATTGTTTTCCTTATTGTAGTTGTAGGCAAGACAGCCGTATCCCGTGCGCGACATATTCATATAGCCAGACGATGTATAGACCTCCCAATCGCCGTTGTCCTTATTGAGATTGTAGAACTTAAATTCATCCTTGTCCTCTGCCAACTCAAAACCACATTTATACGGAGCGTTGACCGGTCCAAAATGGCGTACACGTACAGTAAGCGTGTCATTCTCTGGTAAAATATCGTTTTCATCGACAGTATATGCTTTCAGCACATAGCGGTGGTGCGGAGTGGAAAGGTCTGCCTTTGCATGAAAGGTATATTCCATTTCTTTTCCAGGTTCAAGCAAGGCATCCACCTTTTCCTTTACCGGTTCGCTGTCATCAACTTTATATGCCAGCTCAAATCCTGATGCAGCATCCAGTCCATCGTTCTTTATCTTCACCTTCACTGTCTCGTTGCCCAAATTCTTGCCCGAAACAGGCGCAAGTACTTCACTTACCTTGAGGTCTACAGCCTTGGCAACCTTTTTCACAGAGAACGAACACAGGTAGAACTTCCAATGGTCGGCAGCACTCGTTACATGAAAACCGACTCTGAAAGGCTTGCCCTTTTCTACATCCATCAAGAAATATCCCGGAGTATAGCTTGCCTTTACATCCTCTTGGGATGCCCGCTTTGTGGTCATGCCGGCAACGCTGTTTTCTACACCCGTATACACATCCATGGACTCTCCACTGCTTGTACCGTAAGTGGTGTAGCTTACAATCACCTTGCCACTTTCCGCAGGTGTTATTTCTGGGGAAATAAACCAATCGTTAGCCTGGTTTGTGGCAGAATAGTTATAATATACTTTCGAATAAGATCCCTCTCCATCGTATTTCCATGTAGAGCCATCGTTGTTCTCGTCAAGAACAGTCCATTTTTTGAACTCATCTTCGGAGGAAAAGTCTGCTGAATAATAATTCTGGGCATTCATTGCCAAACTTGTGACAAGAAATGCCGAAGTAAGTAACAATTTATTCATCTAAATACCTTTATTATATTGAATTAATATGAAATCACGCATACAAAGGTAAAGTTAATGTAGCATATATTGATACAAATGCTGCTTTCATTTTGCCTTTTTAACCAAACTGTAATATATTTAAATTTGTTAAACACTGGACAAATCTGCAAGATACTAAACATTTTAGCTATATTTGCATTTGATCATTTCCAAGTAGAGATGGCATAAAGGAAAACAATATTAGAAACAAAGAAAATGGAAAACAAGAAAATTGTGTTGTTTGCCGTGGCATTGGCTGCGGCAAACGGAGTGTGGGCACAATCAAAAAAGTCCACTGAAATAAATGATTCTGCCATTCATGACTCCATCAAACTGAAAGAGGTAACCGTGGTGGCGGCAAGGCCTGTGGTAAAGATGGAAACCGACAAGATGACTTACAATGTGCAGCAAGACACAGAGGCTAAAGCAGCCACTGTACTCGACATTCTGCGCAAGGTGCCTATGGTTACCGTAGACGGGCAAGACAACATAACGGTGAACGGCTCATCTGATTTTAAGGTATATGTAGACAACAAGCCCAACCCCATGTTTTCAGCCAATGCCTCACAGATATTCAAGGCCATGCCTGCTTCTATGGTCAAGAATATAGAGGTAATAACCAATCCTGGCGCAAAATACGATGCTGAGGGAACAGGCGGCATACTCAACATTACCCTGATGAAAACCAACCAGGCCAACAACACCACCAATGGATATAACGGCAACGTGAGTCTAATGGCAAGCAACCGGGGCAGCAAGGGCTCTGCTTTTATCAGTGGTTCACAGGGAAAGCTGACTTACAGCGCCAATGCACTGTATGCTTATCAACGCATGAACGGCAGTGATATTATGCTCTCACGTGCTGAAGCCGATGGCTCCAACATGGCATATCAGCAGCACAGTAATCTAAAGCAGCCGTTTGCAATGGGCAACATCAGCTTGGGATACGAAATAGACTCATTGAGCAACTTGAACGTATCGGCTGGACTAACCGACTTCTGTCAGCGCACTGAGGGCAACCCTGTTACACGCATGTGGGGCGGACGCTATGGACAAGGTTTTAGCTATGGCAACTGGATGAAGCAGAAAGAGAGCCACCGCTCGTTTAACGGCAGCATTGATTATCAGCGTTTTTTCAATAGCGAGCGGTCCAGCTATATGATACTGAGCTATCTGTTTAACAGCAATCCATCGCAAACAGACAACCGTATCATGTATGACAATGCTGAGGACATCAGCCAGATAACGTTGGCAAACATGCTGTCAAAGAACAAGGCAAACGGTACTGAGCACACCTTGCAGGCTGATTTTACCGAGGCATTGAGCCCACACCACAAGCTGAACTTCGGCGGAAAATACATCATGCACATAGACAAAGCCGATGCTCAGTATTATAGTTTGGCTGCTGACGGTGAAACTACCTTGGTGCCGGCAAACAGCATGAACTATAAAAACACACAGAACATTGCTGCCGGCTATGCTGAGTGGAAAGGGTCAATGGGCAAGACCAGTGCCACGGCGGGCATGAGATATGAACACACTTGGCTAAGCGTAGACTATCATGAAGGACAGGGCACCGACTTTAACCGCAACTATGGCACACTGGTGCCCAATGCCAGTGTGTCGTGGACGGTAAATCCGAGCTTCAATGTGGGCATCAACTATAATATGCGCATCATGCGTCCGGGCATCACTTATCTTAATCCTTATATAAACCGCTCAGACCCTACCAAATTAGTATATGGCAATGCCGACCTTGATGTAGAGAAAACACACAATGTGAGCATGGTGCTCAACTACTTCTCCATGCGGTTCATGATGAATGCCACACTCAGCCAAAGCTTCTGCAACAATAAGGTGGAACAATACAGCTTTATAGACGGCCATAACCTGCTGAACCAAACATACGGCAATGTGGCCAACAACAGGACAACAAAGTTGAACCTCTTTGTGAATTGGCTGCTATTTGCCAAAACCCGCCTTGTCATGACCCATGAACTGGATTACAGCAACTTCAGCAGCGACAGATTACACACCAAGAATTATGGCTGGCATTATAGCGGCTACATGGGCTTGCAACAGCAGTTGCCTTGGCAGTTAGAGTGGAGCTTGGGCTGCATTGCGCAGACACGCAGCCACACACTGCAAGGCGACAATAGTGGCATGTCGTTCGTATACTCTACCCTATCGAAAGCACTGCTGAAAGACAAACTCAACTTGAGCTTGATATTCATTACACCGTTCTCAGACAAGTTGGACATCAAAAACCGCGTATATGGCACCGATTATGTGCAGTATATGCACGTAAAGGTACCTATAAGACAACTGAATGTTACACTGACATGGAAGTTCGGCAACACCAAGAAGCAGTTTGCACAACACAAATCGAATATCTCCAATGACTTCCAAAATCAGCAATCGCAAGGACAGTCCATTAGCAATATGGGCACAGGCAGTGTGCAGTAAAAGCAAGTGTGCAGGGCTAAAATAGAGAAAGTGCAAGATTGTTTAAAAGCATTTTATATGCAATTAATTTTGAAAACCTGCATAAGTGGCGTCTTAAACAGCTACTTATGAATAATGCCAAGATAAAAAAAGAAGGATGCTGGCATTTGCTATGCATCCTTCTTTTTTACTATAAATGATAAATTATTGATTAATCATTGCCAAAAAATAAAGACTATGATTACCATTATTTGCCGAGAGCTTGCTTAGCAGTGGCATTAGTTGGATCAATTTCAAGAATTTTGTTCCAATAGCTGTTAGACTGAGCCTTGTCGTTCTTGAGGTAATAGTAATAACCTAAATAAGAGTAAGGCTCAATAAGCAACTTAGGCTTGTCAGGATTCTCTTGTTTGGTCAACTCAATATACTTCTCATAGTAAGGCTTAGCCAAACCTTCTTTAGTCTCTGGGTCAAGCTGTGCATTCAAGCGAGCACGCATAATGCTTACATAAGAGAGGTTATTGGGGAACTTCTCGCCAATGATGCCAAACACTCTATCTGCATTCTTCAGTGCACCTGCCTTATCCTTGCACGCAGGATTGTTGGCCAACTCCGAGTAAAGTTTTGCCAAACCATCATAGTCGCTGACCTTAGGATTAGTTACATGCTTGAGATATTCATCATACATAGCCAAGCCCTTTTCATAATCGTTCTTTGCTATATAAGCCTCGGAAATTTGCTTTCTTACATCATTCAGCTCGCCATTCATCTCCAAAGCCTTGTTAAACTGGGCAATAGCGTTGTCATACTCTTTGTTACCAAGATATGCGTAGCCATAATACTGATAGTCGCGAGCTGTGAACTTGGCACTGTCAGACTTGTTGAACAGCGCATCTGCATACTTCAAAGCATTGGCATAATCCTTCAAGTCGGTATAGCTATAAAAGCTCAAGCGGTTTAACGCAGCATCACGAGGATACTTCTGAATACCATTCTGAGCTACCTCAAGGCACTTCTTTGAGTCTGAAGTAAAGTAAGCTGCCAAGGCATACTCTGTAAGGCGGTTATTGTCAAGCTTGTCAGTAGAAACCTTGTCATAATACTCCTTGGCCTTTGCAAAGCGGTTATTGAGATAATAGAAGTGAGCAGCTTCTGCGTCTACAGGATAGTCGGGCAGAATGCTGCGGAGCTCTTCCAGCGTAGCCACTGCTTGCTCTACACTACGACCACGGTAAATATTGGCGTATTTGATGTAACCCTGAGGGTTCTTTGGGTCCATTGTCTTTGCCTGATTGTACCACTGAGCAGCCTCACCGCCATCATTCTTTACAACTGCGATATCGCCAAGAAGAATGTAACCTGCTGCTGCATTCTTATCCTTGGAAATAGCCATCTGGCCATACTTCTCTGCATTAACGGTATCCTTAATCTGGAGATAAGCACGTCCTAAGCCAGCCAAAGCATCAGCATTCTTCTTGTTTACCTTCAAGAAGTCTTTCACTTGGCCTTTTACTGCGTCAGGATTGGTCTTGTTAGCGATAATGGCTTTAGTAATGGCATCAACATCAGGATTAACATTTTGTGCCATAGTCGGTGCAGTGAATGCTGCCAGCATTGCGCCTGCTAAAAGATATTTAATTGCTTTCATAATTCTAAGTTACTTTAAAATAAAACTGTTTACTGAGGTGTTAACCGCAAATCTGCATGTTTTCATCATTAAATTTTATGGTTTCAAGCTACCGATTTTCACTATGAATGCGCTGTAACAGTAGTATGTACCACAAGCCAAGAGTTCAACTGACAATGAATTTACAGCAAACGGTTCTCAGCATCTTTACTTGTATTTTTCTTTGTCGGTAATAGTCAATTTGTAAAACAACATATTCCATCAACTGGCATCAAACTGTTCTGTAATATGCCTAATAGGTTTCGGATTCTTATTTAAATCGTATAATATCTGTTCTTTTTATATACAACAACGTATCTCTTTATATACAATGACGTAAGAAAAGATGAATAGTTTCAATCTTTAAATTATTTTAGACATTTCCTTACATTCATTAATATTCTATTGCTTTCATTTAGCTTCTTCACTCTATGCATGATTTAGCACTTCTATGAAAGATGCACCGGTTGCCATTCAATGAAGCGCTGATAGCTAAATTATTCATTGTTTACATTAACAGTACGTATCGTTATATCACCTCGTACAGGCAACAGACCCGACTGGAAAATGATTAGTTGCCCCTTTGGCTGCTCTATGAAGTGAGCAAAGCCCCAAGGAAGGCCATTGATAGGGTCGTTAAGTAACGCATATATTGTTCTTACCAACGGATAGCGGCCGTCAAGTAAATATGCCTGATAAGGTTTCCAGCTGTTCAAAGGTGTAGCCTTTGCAAACTTGCTTACAGACATCACACGGATATTCTTCTTAAATGTAGTATTGGTTGTGTCGCGTTTGTCGTTCAACCAATTAGAACCAATAATGCCAATAGCGTTAGGAGTCTTCTCTACTATATTGATGACATCCTTACTTGTTTTGGCAGCCACAATGTTAGGACTGTTTATTGGTTTTCCATTGAGCAGAGAGTCAACACAATAGTGAACAGTACTTGATTTTGGATTGTCAAATACCACTTCTATTTCGCCACGAGTTGAACCTGGCACAATGTCGCTCCACTTCTTGGCTTTTCCACTAAGCACACGCTTAATGTCGTTTACCGAAATGCAAGAGTCTGTGTTATTCTTATTGATTATAAGCGATAAACCATCATAAGCCAATGGTATCGATACTGGCATATACTGCCTGTCCTTAAGGTTTTGCAACTCTTTCGGACTGAATTTCCTTGATGCAATTACCAGACAAATGCTGTCTTTCATCAGCATATTCACTGCATCAAGCTCGTTGGTATATATCGGTGTAACCTTAGCCTTTTGATATATACTTTCGAACACTTCTTTTTCTTCTTCTATAATAGGACTAAAACTTTCGTCAGAAGCGAATTTTATCGCTCCTGACGAATAAGTATCTGTTCTGCCACTTTTAGGCTGATCGGTACAAGATACCAACGAGCCTAAAAATAGTGTCAATCCTACTAAACTGTAGAATAGGTTTTTCTTCATAATTTTACTGCAATTTTAATTACAGAATTTATATCAGATTACTGCAATCTGAAGGTAACAGGACAAGTAAATTTACAGTTAACGGTAGAACCATTCTGACGACCTGGAGTCCAACGAGGCATCTGACCAACAACGCGGAGAGCTTCTTTGTCCAATGATGGGTCTGCAGAACGTACCACGCGAGCGTCTCTTACAGAACCGTCCTTGCTTACTACGAACTGTACAATTACACGGCCTTCAATACCATTCTCTGCTGCTACTACAGGATACTTGATGTGTTGAGACAACCAAGAGTTCAATGCTGAAGGACCTCCAGGGAATGAAGGCTGCTCCTCTACAACATCGAATACCTTGTTGTCAAGGTCTTCTGTCTGCTTTGGAGGTTCAGGCTGAGCAATCTCCTCTTTGGCTTTGAGCACCTCACCACCTACTTCATCGTTACCCTTTACATTGAAGGCACCGATAGTAGTGTTGGTCTTTTGCAAGTCTTCCTGTGTCTTCATTTCTTCCTCTGGTTTAACCTCAGAGTCTTTCTTGATGACAGGAGCGGTAAACTTGATAGAACTCTTTACCTTCTCAACTACTTTCTGTTCCTCCACCTTAACAGGCGCTTTCTTCTCAACCTTAGCTTCTTTCTTCTGAGCCAACTTTGAAAGCTCCACGTCTGTGGTAATAGCGACTTTCTCTTTGTTTGCTTCTATGATAGCATTGATACCAATGAGAGCAGCAATAATGGCAGCTGCCACGACCATGATGACAATAGCCATCACGTTTCGCTTTGAAGTGCCCTTACGAAGCTTGTAAGCTCCATAAGCTTGGTTTCTGCCTTCAAATACGAGGTCAACCCAGCTGTTTTCTATTAAATCTATTTTTGCCATAGCTTAATCGTTTTAAATGTTTACTTGACTTACTTAACACCTTTGAGCTTGAGCAAGCCCATATCATCAGTGTTAACCTTGTCAATGACATATTTACCAATACTGCATATCTGCATCTCATCAAGGGCAGTTACCATATTGTCATAAGTAGCTGTGTCAAGTGGCTTGATAATGATAGTCAGAGTAGGAACTTTCTCACCGTCAAGATTACCGTTCTTTATATCTGCGAGCAGTCGCTGATAGGTTGAGTCCGGCATCTCTGTCTTGATTTTCTTCTCATCCAACTTTTGCTTTGCCAACATGATTTTAGCTACAGGGTTGATACCCTCTTCTGTCATATGGTTAATCAACACCTTACGAATACCATCTTTACCCCATGTTGTTTCTTTCAAGCAAGCGGGATTATTATACTGAGGCAGACCCTCTATATAATAAATTTTGTTGTTTGCTGCGAGATAGAAAGTAATGGTATGAGAGGCTTTCGT
Source organism: uncultured Prevotella sp. (assembly GCA_937907705.1). GTDB lineage: Bacteria > Bacteroidota > Bacteroidia > Bacteroidales > Bacteroidaceae > Prevotella. The sequence goes on from CALCVP010000052.1 coordinate 36,156, forward strand.
AGCTGTTTGATCCTCTTTCTTCACGTTCTCATCGTTACTTGGCATTGTCAATTGCATCGCTTGAGGCTTGCTCAATGAAGTACAAAGCATGAAGAAGGTAATCAAAAGCATCATCATGTCCACCATAGGTGTGAAGTCTACGCGGACATTTATCTTCTTTTGTTTGCTTGCTTTTTGTTTAGCCATCTTTAATCCTCCGACTTTTTATATGATGTAATCAACTGGTAGCGGTTTTCAGACATGTCTTGAAGTTCTGACATCACGTTTTTGACTACCTTGTAAGGAGTCCTTGCATCTGCCTTGATACAGAGTTTCAAGTTAGGATTAACGTCTTTAGCAGCAGTAACCCACTCCTGAAATTCGCTTTTTCCTTTTGAACCATCTGCTTGCTTCAGGCTGTCTGTTGGAATACCGAGCATCTTGATTGCTTCTGCCATCTTCTCATGTGGAAGGTTCAAATACTGCGAAAGCTTGTCCATAGGTGCGCCAAACATAGCATCGTTTTTAAATGCCTTGATCTGACTGCCATTGAGCTTCACACCGAATTTGCTTGTCATAGCATCAAGTGTCATTTCCAAATCACTTACTTTATCCAAGCTCATGAATATCTTGCCTTCTGGATTAACAAGGATATTCAGTACGTCTTTTTCTGGAACTTTAACCTCTGATACAGATCCTGGTGTAACGACCTTTACCGGCTCATTCTTCACGAAGGTTGATGTCAACATGAAGAAGGTGAGCAGAAGGACCATTACGTCGGACATAGGGGTCATATCGATCCAGACGTCGTTCTTCTTAATTTTTACTTTACCCATAGTGATAAAATTTTAAAGGGTTAGTAGAAATTAAGCTTCTTCTGCGTGATTGGCTTCGTATGTCTGAGCAATTGAATAACCAACCTCATCGAGGGCGTATGTCAACTTATCAATCTTATTGGTGAAGTAGTTATAAGAAATAACGGCACACCAAGAAGTTGCGATACCGAATGCAGTGTTGATAAGGGCCTCAGAAATACCAGTAGAAAGCGCGAGAGAGTCGCCACCACCACCAGCTGCCAAAGCGGCGAATGACTTGATCATACCAGTTACAGTACCGAGAAGACCAGTAAGAGTACCGAGGGTAACGATAGTTGCAACGATAGGAAGGTTCATGGTCAGAGTAGGCATCTCGAGCTGGGTAGCCTCTTCGTGAGCTTGCTGAATCTTAGCAACCTTCTGTGCTTTCTTCAAGCCTGTAGCACCTTCTACTGCTTTGTAAGCGTTCAAAGAAGCCAAAACAACGTTAGCTACAGAACCTTTTTGCTTGTCGCAGAGCTGCTGAGCCTTTGCAAAATCCTGTGCGTTCAAAGCTGCTTTGATGTTTGCAACGAATTTTGTGAGAGAACCTTTACCGAAAGCGGTCTTCAAAGCGAGGATACGCTCGATAGAGAGTGCGATAACTGAAAGCAAAAGAGTGTGGATAACAGGCACAACGACACCACCTTTATAGATTGTACCCCAAATGTTACTGTTAAGAACTGCTCCTTCTGGATCACCACCTACGAAGTGGCTACCGTCACCGAGGAAGAACTTGAAGAAACATACTGCGATGACGAAACATACTACGATGATCAAGAACGCATTTCTAACTCCTTGAAAGCCCGAATTTTTCTTGGGGCTTACTGCTTTTTGTGTAGTTGCCATAATTTTAATTTAATTTTTAGTTATTAATAATTTAAGTTATAAATTTCCGATTTAATGTTAATCAAATACGTTAAATGTGTAAGGTAAAATTAGTTCTTTAGTAATAAACAGCGCAAAGATAGCAATTAAAAGACAATCGAAAGATTGATTAAGAAGTTTTAACAGCGTTTTTTTTGCTATTTCTTCTCTGCTTTTTCTTCTGAATGCCTTACATCCTTTGTTAATTATTATTTAAGTCTCGAAAGAGCCTCTTTTATCCTTCTTAATGCTTCGCGAATATTGTCATCGCTGGTAGCATAGCTCATACGGAAGCAGTATGGGTCGCCAAAAGCATCGCCTCCTACTGTAGCCACATGTGCCACATCAAGCAAATACATGGCAAAGTCTGTTGAGTTATTGACGGTGTGTGTGCCGTCTGTCTTGCCAAAGAAGCTGCTGCACTTGGGGAACAGATAGAAAGCTCCTTGCGGTACATTCACTTCCAGTCCTGGTATTTCCTTTGCCAACTTCACGATAAGGTCTCTTCTGCGCTCAAAGGCTTGTCTCATTTCTTCCACACAGTTTTGTGAAGCAACGTATGCTTCTACTGCTGCCTTCTGGCTGATGGAGCAAGGTCCGCTGGTGTATTGGCCTTGCAACTTGTTACAGCCTTTGGCAATCCATTCCGGAGCTGCGATATAACCGATACGCCAACCTGTCATTGCATAGGCTTTGGACACGCCATTTACTATGATTGTGCGTTCTTTCATACCTTCTATTTGTGCAATGCTGGCATGATTGCCTGTATAGTTGATATGCTCGTATATTTCATCAGCAATCACATAGAGGTTGTCGTGCTGCTTGATTACTGCTGCCAAGCCTTCCAGTTCTTCTTTTGTGTAAACACTTCCCGTAGGGTTGCTGGGCGAACAGAGAATGAGCATTTTTGTCTTAGGTGTGATGGCTGCTTCCAATTGAGCTGGTGTCATCTTGAAGTTCTGCTCGAATCCGGCTTCTACTATAACGGGGATGCCTCCTGCCAACTTCACCATTTGAGGATAGCTGACCCAATATGGAGCGGGGATTATGACTTCTTCGCCGTCATTAACCAATGCAAGTACCGTGTTGCAAACGCTTTGCTTGGCACCGTTGGAAACGGTTATTTCATTGACGGTATAGTCAAGACCGTTTTCCTTCTTCAGTTTAGCGACAATAGCTTCGCGTAAATCTGCGTAGCCAGATACTGGTGAATATCTTGAAAAGTTGTTGTCAATAGCTTTTTTGGCAGCTTCCTTGATGTGGTCTGGTGTATTGAAATCCGGTTCACCTACACTCATGTTAATCACATCAATGCCTTGGGCTTTCATTTCACTGCTTTTTTGTGACATCGCCAAAGTTGCTGACGGTGCGAGTCTATTGAGACGATCTGATAATTGAGCCATACTATTTAGAATATTTTATGTATTTGCAAAATTAGAAAAAAGATTTGTTTCAAAAGAACAAATGGTCTAATATTTAACGGCAATTTCATGTAAATTACACGGATTTGCAGATTATGCATATCCATTTGTTCTTTGAGTGGTTTATTGCATTCTATTCGAGATGGAGTTCATGCCCCATACGCTCTTTCTTGGTTTTGAGATACCTGTAATCATACTGATTAGGCTTTATTTCAATAGGCACATTCTCCACTATTTCCAGTCCGTAAGCCTCTAACCCCACTCTCTTTGTAGGATTGTTGGTCATCAGTCTCATCTTGTGTACGCCTAAATGCCTGAGCATCTGTGCACCGCACCCATAGTCTCTTTCATCGGGTTTAAATCCGAGGTGTACGTTGGCATCCACGGTGTCATAGCCTTGTTCCTGTAGCTTATAAGCTTCTATCTTGTTCATCAGTCCTATGCCGCGGCCTTCCTGCTGCATATAGATGAGCACGCCTTTTCCTTCTTTCTCTATCATCTCCATAGCTTTGTGCAACTGCTGTCCGCAATCGCAGCGTTGACTTCCCAAGATGTCTCCTGTGGCGCATGATGAGTGCACTCTTACCAAGATAGGCTCCTCTGGTTGCCATTCGCCTTTTATCAATGCCATGTGTTCCAGACCGTTGCTGGTCTGTCTGAATGGTATAAGCTTAAAGTGTCCGTAAGCAGTAGGCATGTCTACTGTTGCTCCTACGGTTATCAGCGACTCCCTTTGCAGTCTGTAAGCTATCATGTCTTTGATAGTGATTACCTTCAAGTCGTATTCCTCTGCAAATTTAAGCAGTTCCGGCAGACGGGCCATAGTGCCGTCTTCATTCATTATTTCCATCAGTGCTCCTGCCGGATAGAGTCCTGCCATTTTACACAAGTCTACAGCTGCTTCTGTGTGTCCGCAACGGCGCAACACACCATTGTCTTGGGCATAGAGCGGATTGATATGTCCCGGGCGGCCAAATGTCTGCGGCGTTGATGCCGGGTCTGCCAATGCCTTGATGGTTTCTGCCCTGTCATGTGCAGAAACGCCTGTGGTGCAACCTTCCAGTTTATCCACTGTTACAGTGAATGGAGTACCGAGCATGGAAGTATTGTCTATTACCTGATGGGGCAAGTCAAGCTCTTGACAGCGACTGAGGGTGATAGGTGCACAAAGCACACCGCGTGCATGCTTCAGCATAAAGTTTACTTTCTCATCTGTTATTTTTTCTGCAGCAATGATAAGGTCTCCTTCATTTTCACGGTCCTCATCATCCACAACAATCACAAACTTCCCCTCTTTAAAGTCTTTAATTGCCTCTTCTATTGTACTGAGTTTTTCATTTCTCATATATAGATTCCTCCTTATATTAATAATGTGTAGTCAATTTTGCCGTTGCGGCATAGCCATTTTATGCTTTTCCGTGTTGTTTTAGTATTTCTATACGATTGATAATATCGTTGTTGGTAGCTGTTATCACCTTTAAGTCGCGCATCAGTCTTAGTCTGAAGCGCCACATCCTGAGATACAAGAATATGCCTACGGGCACTATTGCCGCAGCAATAATATTGAGCCATTTATGCTCAAATGGCCTTGTATGTGCTTTTACTGCCATAAACGGATAAGCATTGAGCTTGGTCAGTATCACTTTGTCGCGTGTGTTGGAAAGCTCCTCTATCACCTCTTCCAATCGCTCGCTGATATTTTCAATGGTATGGTCTGGCTCATATTTGAAGAACACTTTCACAAAATTGGGTGCTTTCTTCAGATTGTGCGTTTTGTCATAAGCCGCTATCTCGTCATTGATTTGCAAGAGCAAATGCTGGTCTGTTGCATATCTTGGGTCATGTATAATCACTTCTTTCTTGTAGATGCTTCTCTTGCGCCTTAGTCCCAACAGATTCATAAAGAAGTTTACATATACATCCATATTGAACATGACAGAGTCTTTATTGGCTTTATAGGTAAAGAATACTGCCAATGGAGCGAGAACAGCCGTTGAGATAATCTTGCCGAACCACACAGCCCAGATGCCGCTACGGGCCATGCGGTATCCCATACTGTCAAATATATAATAGAATATGTATATCAATACAGACATGATAACAGGCAAGCCCAATCCGCCTTTTCTGATAATGGCACCCAATGGAGCACCAATAAAGAAGAATATGATACACGACAGGGCCAATGTAAACTTGTTGTAGGCTTCTATCCGGTGCTGCCTGATAAGCTTGTCGCCGTCAGATGTCAGCATGCTTCTGAACTCCAAATCACTGGTTTCGCCCTGCACCTTGTAAAGTGCCTGATTGATGGCTTGCTGCTTCTGTGCCAAAGGTAGCCTGTTATAGATAGAGTCAAAACTGAATGTCTTTGTATTGGCCATCTTCAACGCCCTTATAGAGTCTGCTTTCGACACATCGGCATCGGCATAATAACTCATTTTGGCTTCCCTGTAAATAGTTCTCCCAATACTGTCATATACCAAGTTAAGGGAATCCATATCATGCCTGATTTGACTTAGGCTCTTGCCTTTGGCATTGTTAGACAATGCCGATGCATCGGCTATATTGAAATCGGCATCAAAATCAAGCACTATCTTCTTGTCTGTAAAGGTTTCCCGGCGATAAGGTACATTGGCCGACGATGACAGGGCACCACCTTGCATATTCTCAAACCACTCGCCACTGTGCAGGGTCAATACCAAGTGTTTCTTTTCGGCAGTAGATTGCAGCATACCTGAATCTGCCAATATAATGGCGGCATCGTCATAGCTATTGTTCATTTTGTAAATCATGATACCATATAGCTTGCCTGTGCTGAGGTCTTTTTTCTGCACATAGAGGTTGCAGTTAGGTATGCCATCATAGAATATGCCCTCAGGTATTTCCAGTTCGGGGCTTTTCTGCTTCATAGACAGCAGCAACTGTCCAAAAGACATGTTGGCTTGAGGGCCTATAACGTTTTGAAAGTAAAAAGAACCTACGGTTACCATCAATACGATAACAATGAGCGGTCTGAAGGATTGCATCAGCGAAATGCCAGCAGCTTTGATAGCTGTCAGCTCAGAACTTTCGCCCAAGTTACCGAATGTAATCAATGAGGAAAGCAGAATGGCCAAAGGAAGGGCTTGGGGTACCAGCAAAAGGCTCATGTACCAAAAGAATTGCGCCAATACATCCATGGATAAACCTTTGCCAATCAATTCATCAATGTATTTCCATAAGAACTGCATCATCAGCACAAACTGGCAAATGAAGAATGTTCCAACGAACAAGAGTCCGAACTGTTTGGCTATGAATTTATCTAATTTCTTTATTCGAAGCATTATTACGTACGTATTCGGCGTTAATTACCAGTCTGCAAAATTAGTATAAAAATATCAGAATGCCACATATTTTTATATTTTTATGCTTTATAAAAGATGTGCCAAGCAGCTGATCTGAATTAATTCAAACCAAGCAATCGGCAAAAGCATTTGATTTACCCACTGGCAAGATCAAATGGATATGGCAAAAATATGCAAAACAATCATCACTGTTTTCATACAGTGTGCAAGCAAAAATATTTATAACAGAAAAGCATGAAATAGCTAAAAACAAGACGATTTTGCGGCTTCTTCGGCTGCTTTGGGCTGTATGTTCTCTGCGGTTTCACTGCTTTCAGAGGGTAAAAGCTGTGTTTTTCTGGCTCAAAAGCACTGTTTCTGCCATGCAAAAACTATGCTTTGTAAAGCATAAAGCAGTGCTTTACAAAAATAAAGCTATACTCTATACCTGTAAAAAGCTGCACATTAGCTACTAATATGCAACTAATAGATTGTATAACAATCATTTACGGTTGCACACAAAAACTGCGTTTATTTTAAGCTTATTATCATTTTGCGCAGAGCAAAGGCAGTTTTAACGCATTAAATGGATTACTCTTGTAAATAAACAAGAAAGTGTGCAATTCCGTTTACGCAACAGTTTTTTAAGTAATCTGATGCTTGGAATTCATTTAAATAAAATTGTGCTTTATTTTCAGACTATATGTATATGGCCAAAATAAAAAACCCACCTGCAGGAAAAGCAGATGGGCCTTGATTATTTGCCTCTCGGCATACAATAATATCGGTATCTTTCTATCTGTTTATCTTTAGAGTCTTGATACCGCCAGCAGTGGTTATCTTCACAATATTCACGCCTTTTGACAAACTTACCTTGATGTTGTTTCCTGTAGCAACAACATTCTCCTTACATACGCCATTGGCACCGAATACCTCTATGCGTTCAACTCCGGCAGCAGCAACGGTAAACGTGTTGCCGTCAAGAGAGTACGACTGGTTGCTGACTGTATTTACAGAAGCAGCCGTAGCGTTATATATTTTCACATTGTCTATCGCCATGTGGTTTGCCAACTTTCCGTTGTAGCTCCATGCTATATATACTGGAGTTGTAGAATCCTTGAATATATCTGTAATGTCATACACCTTGTGTTCCGGCTTGCATGTCTCACCGCTGGTGAGATCATCCGTAGCATATCCGTCAAATTCATCTTCTATCGGTGCCCATGTTTCCCCGTCGTATGAATAGTAAACTCCAGCTGTAGAATATTTGCCGGAAGCGTTGTAGTCAAGGTCAAACTCAAGGAAAGTCTTCTCGCCTTCGGCAAGATTGCCACGCTTCAAAGGAGGGGTGTCAAGTGTTGACCAAACTCTGGTATATCCGGCTACTGCTGATGACAGGGAAGCGAAATCGCCACTGAAGTTTCCACCGATTACAGGTATGTCAAACCAGTTGTCAAAACGCCACAAATACTGGTCCTGCATTTTTCCGTCCACCTTCTCTATGCGCCAGTTTTCCGGCGTCAGTCCTCCGGTAAAGTCTTCCGAGAACGGAAGAGTATAGACAGGAATGCTGCCGTTCGCCACTGTCTCTGTTGCCGGAAGCGACACTTCGCCGTCATCGTACACTGCCTTTACTGCATATTCGTACAGTCCCTTTGGCGAATCGGTCTCAGTAAACTTCATGTCCTTTGTCTCGCCAAGTTTCGTATTGCCCCGATACACTGCATAGTTTTTCACTGTATATTCTGATGCTACTGGAGCCTTCCATGTCATGGCAAGACTGCCGTCATCCTTTCGCTCTGCAGCAAGGGCTGTAACAGGGAAGCGTGTACCGATAGCAATGTTTGCCTCAGCATCTTCTTTTGCCGACTCACCTTCCGGATATTCATAGTTTGCAACTACCTGATAAGTGTATACACCTTTAGGCTTACCGGTTTGCTCCACTTCCCTATCCTCCATGTATCCTGCCACAAGAGCATTGTTGCAGTATACAGAATAGTTTACAGGCTTACGGTCACCTTCCGGTGCATCCCATGTTATGGTAACATCATACTTTCCTTTTACCTCATTCTCCTTATATGTGAGCTTTACGTTAGTAGGAGCATTCATCACAGGCTTCTTGATGTACACTTCAACCTCTGCCTTTTCAGACGGTTGCGACACTCTGCTTGATACAGCCTCTACTGCGTATTTGTGGTTGCCCGGATTCTTGTCTGCAACATCAGTATATGTTGTAGCATGGAGATTTTCGGCCAGCAGTTCACCGTCATAATACAAGTTATATGTCTCCGCCAGAGCTGCATTGCCGTTGCCTATGGCCTTAGAAAGCTGCACATCGTCGATAGCCCAGGCAAAATAAAGTCCTGTATCAGGATTGTCCTCATCACCGTAAGCATGGAAAGCAACTATCGGAGCACCCTTGGAAGAGTCGCCAAGATACAACTTTACATGCTGAAACTTGTCTTCGTTTGCCATATCATAACGTGCATCCCAAATTGTTTCCCATGTTTTTCCACCGTCGTGGCTTACTTCTACACAATAATTGTCGGGAAAATCATCGCTTTCTGCATACTCCAAAAGTTGAGGGTTAATATATGAATAGAAGCTGAGGTATTCTGCCCCTTCTGTTGCCGGCATATACAACCACTCGTCCTGCACGGCAGAAGAACCATCTTCATGCGGTGCATTCATATCTGGATACACAAGTGCACTTTTCTTTCCTCCATGAACAAACATTGCCCTATCGGCATCTTCTATTCCTTCTTCCTCCATTTCTGGGGTTGGAAAATTAAACCATGTGTTCATGAAATAGTCTGTGTTTGTGGTTTTCAGACTCCACCCGTCGTTAGGAAACTTGTCGCCTTCAAAGTCTTCCGACAGTAACACTTTTGTTTTTACAGGATTCTCCCAGTTAAGCACTACCTTGTTGTAATCTACATCGGCAGTAAAATTAGCCGGCTTTTCCGGAGCAGTTGTCTGCGACAAGGCTGCAATAGGAGCGGCGCTTGTCATCAGTGCCATTACGGCAGTGCGCAACCAAGCTGCCGTCTGCGGCATGTAAAATCTATTTTCCATATCCATGTATTTTAGGTAAATTTATTTTATGGTACCGCAAATATACGAATAAAAGAACTTTCTGCTTTTAAAAAGAGCTTTTTCGATTACTAATTCATGAAATAGTAACCGAAATAGTATAAAAACAAAAGATTAAGCTACTCTTTTGAAATCTTTTGATAGATAGAAGGCTTCATTCCCGTTACTTTTGTAAATACAGAAATGAAGTTTGCCTGCGACTTGTAGCCCACGCTTTCTGATATAGCCTTGATGGTAAAACTCCCATAGTGCGCCGTATCGGCAAGGCGGCGCATGGCTTCCTTTATGCGATACTCGTTAAGATAAGTACGGAAATTCTTGCCGTATTCCTCATTTATCGCCTCAGACACATAACGGGAATTTGAGCCTACAAGCAACGCAAGGCGGTCTATATTGAAATTACTGTCGCATATTTCCCCTGCATCAAGCATCACTTTCTCTACCTTATCCAATATTTCCGTACGCTGGTCTTTCGTCAGACGTTGGTCTTTGGTCTGTCGCCTTTCTGCTTCGGAATCATGCCTGTCATTGAGATATTGCTGGTTTCTGGAATAAAGTTCGCGATAAGCAGTAAAAAGCTGCTTCTTCTGGCGGTAGACCACAGCAAGCATTACAATAAAGACAAAGAAGGCCAAGACAAGGGTAATAATCCACCTACGCTGCATTGCAATCATCTCATCACGGTCCTGTTTCTCTTTTTTCAGTGATCGTATGGCATTCTCACTTTTGTTGGCTTCATAAAGAAACATCGTATTCTTCAGCGTGTTGAATTCCTTGTTGTTATACAATGAATCAAACATATCCACATATTTGCTCTTGTATGCCGAAGCCTTGTCACGATTGCCTTTCATTTCATACACGAAAGAGAGGCTTCTCATCGTCTCTGCAAGTAAATCGTCCTGTCCTGTAAGATTGGCTATTTTCTCGTTCTCACAAAGATACGGTATAGCGGCATCGGGCTTTCCCATATCCACGAATATTTGGGCAAGGCATGAATTGGCGCTTGTTGTGTGAGCATCGCCCAACTTGTGAGCCTTGGCGTATGCAAGAGCCTGCGAATAGCACGATATTGCCTGCAAGGTATCTTTCAGTCCCAACGCCACAATGCCGCAGCACATTCTGGCATTAAAAGTGTATTCTGAATTGTTTTCCTTGTTTTTCAGCAACATTCCGAGATACTTTCTGCCCTTAGTAGCCTTCCCTGCAAAACAGGAAGCTCCTATAAGATTGTTCAGTATCTTGTTCTCCACATGCTTGTTGTGTTCCTTTGCAGCCAAAGTCAAAGCCTGTTTATAGTATCTAATACCCATTTCGAAATCACCGTGTGAACTGTATAGGTTTCCGATACCCGTATATATCTGTCCTGAAACAAGATTGAAAGCATTCCATTCCGCAATCCTCAATCCACCAAGATATTGGCTCATTGCCGAACTGTACTCCCGGTTCTCGTAATAAATGTCACCGGAATGGCAAAACGCCTTGGCACATTTCAGCTTGTCGTCAGGATTCAAGGCGTCTGTATACTTGAGCGCAACAGCATTGTAAAGCTCCAATGATTTTGCATATTCCTTCCGCTTCACCAATGTCTTTGCCCTCGAATAAAGACCAGCAACACTCTTTCCGGGATAGTTATACTTTTTGCTTTCCCTGAATTCTGCCCTAACAGTCAATACTTGACAGTTTGTAAGCAAAAGAAGTATTATGGTTATAAAGAATCTCAATGTTTGACTTATCTTATGTGCAAAGATAAGACAAATCAAGAAAAAAAACGAAATAAATACATTCATTTATCGGACAGTCCCAATAAAGTGTGCGGGATTTCGCATGGCAGAAAACAAAAAGCCCTTATGAATAAAACCATTCACAAGGACTTTTTGTAGCGGGGGTGGGACCCGAACCCACGACCTCCGGATTATGAATCCGACGCTCT
>CALCVP010000053.1 GCA_937907705.1 uncultured Prevotella sp.
CTTGTTTAGACTTACGAGAATCTATGATTAATCCACACGCTTTTGCAGGTGATCCATATAAGTCATTCACTCCGCCAGCGCCTACTTGCCTTTCATGAACTGGACGTCAACAAAAGCAAATTATAGGCACCAGCTTAAAATCTTTTCTCACCAAATGGCTCATTTCTTATTTTTTATTTGTAATTTTACACGCAATATTGTTTTCATATAAAATAAAACCCGCACAGACATTCGCTGTTTACGCTTTTATAGCACCGGTTACATACATTGTATGTATAAAAAACAATGATTCTCTACCGAACAATCATTGCCCTTGCATCACGCATATCTCAACGAAGAGAGAGAGTACAGAAAGCGTGAAAAGGTATTTTACACGATAACAAAAAAATAAAATAAATGCACTTTAAATGGAATTACAAACCGTTAACATCCGAACAAAAAAAGACGGCTGAAGAATTAGCTATAAAAATAGGTATTAGTCCTATACTTACAAATATTCTCATAAAGCGTGGCATTTGCACAGAGTCTGCTGCAAAACGCTTTTTCCGTCCCCAACTCAACGACCTCAACAATCCATTTCTGATGAAAGACATGGACATAGCCGTAGACAGGCTCAACGATGCCATGGGGCGAAAGGAGCGTATCATGATTTATGGCGATTATGATGTCGATGGATGTACAGCTGTAGCACTTGTATACAAGTTTCTACAGCAATTTTATTCAAATATTGACTATTATATTCCCGATCGCTATGATGAGGGATATGGGGTGAGCTATAAAGGCATAGACTATGCGCATGAGACAGGAGTAAAACTCATTATCATTCTTGACTGTGGCATAAAGGCAATAAGAGAAATAGCCTACGCCAAAGAAAAAGGAATAGACTTTATTATCTGCGACCATCATGTGCCTGATGATATTATGCCTCCTGCTGTCGCTATACTGAACCCAAAACGCAAAGATGATGCCTATCCGTTTAAGCATTTATGTGGCTGCGGTGTGGGATTTAAGTTTATGCAAGCTTTTGCCAAAAACAACAACATACCTTTTTCAAGGCTGATACCACTACTCGACTTCTGTGCTGTAAGCATAGCAGCCGATATAGTACCTGTGGTGGACGAAAACAGAATATTGGCCTACCATGGATTGAAACAACTCAATCAAAACCCTAATATTGGACTGAAAGCTATTATCGACATATGCGGACTGAGCGGCAGAACGCTTTCCATGAGTGATATAGTATTTAAAATAGGGCCACGCATCAATGCCTCCGGAAGGATGGAGAACGGCAGAGAGAGTGTAGACCTGCTGGTAGAGAAAGACTTTGGACATGCGCTCAACGAGGCCAAGCACATTAATGAATACAATGAGCAGCGTAAAGATATTGACAAACAGATGACAGAAGAAGCCAATGTCATTGTATCGCGTATTGAAAGCCAAAAGCGGCACTCCAGCATTGTCTTGTATGACGAGAACTGGAAAAAGGGTGTGATTGGCATCGTAGCCTCAAGGCTTACCGAGATATACTTTAGACCTACTATCGTTATTACCCGTGAGGGCGACTTGGCCACGGGTTCAGCTCGTAGCGTAACTGGCTTTGATGTATATTCTGCCATAAAGAGTTGCCGTGATTTGCTGATTAACTTTGGTGGACACACTTATGCAGCAGGACTTACACTGAAGTGGAAAGATGTGCCTGAGTTCAGAAAGCGTTTCCAAAAATATGTGGAAAGCCACATACAGCCTGAACAGACAGAAGCCAATCTTGACATTGATGCAGAAATAGACTTTAAAGACATTACACGCAAACTACATGCAGACTTGAAACGCTTTGGACCTTTCGGACCAAAAAATCTGAAACCTGTATTCTGCACAACAGACGTGTATGACTTTGGTACCAGTAAGGTTGTAGGCAGAGAACAAGAGCATATCAAATTGGAACTGGTTGATTCTAAATCAAACAATGTAATGAACGGTATTGCTTTCGGACAAAGTGGATCAGCACGCTATATCAAGTCAAAACGAAGTTTTGACATTGCTTATACCATAGAAGACAATGTATTTAAGCACAATGATGTGCAACTGCAAATAGAAGATATAAGACCTACTGAAGAAGAAATAAACGACATTGAGAACTGATGAATGGGCATTGAAAAGGAAAAATACAGGAAAATACTGAAAGCCTATTGGGGATACGACGACTTCAGAGGTATTCAATATGAGATAATAGAAAGCATCACCGCCGGCAAAGACACTTTAGGACTGATGCCTACCGGCGGAGGAAAGTCTGTTACCTTTCAAGTACCTGCTTTAGCCTTGTCGGGAGTGTGCATCGTTATTACCCCGCTCATTGCGCTCATGAAAGATCAGGTGGCCAATTTACGTAAAAGAGGCATTAAGGCAGCCGCTATTTACAGTGGCATGATGCATGCTGATATTTTGACAACGCTTGAGAATGCAATCTTTGGAGGGGTTAAAATACTGTATGTATCGCCTGAACGACTCAGCTCGGAGCTCTTTCAAAAGAAAATAGGTCATGCAGACGTTAACTTTATCACTGTAGACGAAGCCCACTGTATTAGCCAATGGGGATATGATTTCAGGCCTTCTTACCTTAATATTGCAACGATAAGAAAACTGAAGCCTAACTGCCCTATCCTTGCACTGACCGCCACTGCTACTCCAAAGGTAATAGACGACATACAGGATAAACTGGGCTTTCATGCCAAGAATGTGTTCAAAATGAGCTTTGAACGCAAAAATTTGGCTTATGTAGTAAGAACCTGCAATGACAAAACAGCAGAATTGTTGCATATACTCAATTCGATAAAAGGAACGGCTATTGTCTATGTCAGAAACAAGAAACAGACAAAAGAAATAGCTCAGCTACTTAACAAGCAGAAAATAACCGCAACCTTTTACAATGCCGGACTGGAAACAGCTGACAGAGACAATAGACAGAAAGACTGGTCTAATGACAAAATGAGAGTGATGGTGGCCACCAATGCCTTTGGAATGGGTATTGACAAACCTGATGTCAGAGTGGTTATACATTTGGATTGTCCAGACTCTATCGAGGCCTATTTCCAAGAAGCTGGTAGAGCCGGGCGCGATGGGCAAAAAGCGTATGCCATATTGCTGTACAACAGCAGAGATAATGTCAAACTGCGACAGCGTGTCAATAACAACTTTCCTGACAAAGAAGAAATACGGACAATCTATGAACATTTGGCATACTTCTACCAGATTGCTATGGGAAGTGGCAGTGGTTGCAAATTTGAATTTAATATCGACACATTTTGCCAAGCTTTCAAACACTTCCCCACGATAGTAAATTCTGCCCTGACCATTTTGTCAAGAGCTGGATACATTGAATATCAAGCGGAAAATGATGCTCGCTCACAAGTAAAGATGCTGCTTAAACGAGACAGTCTCTATCTGCTTGACAGCCTGACAGAGACTGAAAACAGTGTCATAACAGCGTTATTAAGAAATTATGGCGGGCTGTTTGTGGATTACTGCTACATAGATGAAAGCCTGATCTCTATACAAACAGGCCTCAGCAAGCAAAGTATTTACTTGATACTGAAGGACTTGTCACAAAGAAATATCCTTCACTTCATACCAAGAAGGAAGATACCTCATATAATTTACTTGCAACAGCGGGAAGAAAAAGAGCGCCTTATTATCAGCAAAGAGATATATGACGACAGAAAAGCTGAATATATAGAGCGCATACAAGCAATGCTTGCTTATGCAAGCAACAGCAACGTTTGCCGTAGTCGCCAGCTACTAAGTTACTTTGGTGAAGAGAAATCTACAGACTGCAGGCAATGTGATGTTTGCATTGCACACAAAAAAGAAATGACAAGCAAAGCTTTCCAAAAAGCATGCCAACTTATCAAAGATACTTTAGCGGACAAGAAAGAGCATATAGTAACTGACATTAAAAACATTGATTATAATAAGGATGCAATAGAAGAAGCACTTAGATTTCTTGTAAAGAATGAAGATATCATTGTCAAAGACGGATTACTTCTTTTAGCATAAACAAACACGTATCTGCAAAAACTTTAAAAGGCATTCCAATAACATTATAACGCTATTGGAATGCCTTTTAAAGTTTAATCGTATTTGGTTGTTTTAGTCAACAGGGATATCATCGTTAACATTCTTGCAACCTATCAGCGCATAATAAAGCAAATATGCTAATGCCAAAACAGGTACGATATAAGACATCATGTAAGTAGTCTTGTCTGCAATAAAGTTCTGCACCAAAGGCAAAACTCCACCACCTACAACCATCATCATAAACAGGCCTGATGCAGCTGCTGTATATTTGCCCAAGCCTTCTGTTGCCAAATTGAAGATACTTGCCCACATTACAGAGGTGCAAAGACCACAAAGCACTAGCAACAGAGCACTAATAGGAACGGTAACTACTTCAAATTCTTTACCCGTAAATACCGGCATAGAGGTAGTTGTCTCTTTAGATGAGAACATGGCCAACAATATAAGGACAATTGCAACAGATGAAACGGCAATCATCATTGTGCGACTTGATACTTTATCTGCTATAAATCCAGCCACAAAACGTCCTACCAGCATCAGCAACCAATAAGTACCGGCAACGAAGCCACCAATAGTAGCAGCATCACCAAGCAAACCTGCGCCACGAGATGTAGTGTCTGAAAGATAGAAGTTAAGTGTTCCGGGAATACCGATTTCAACACCAACATATACAAAGATACCGATTATACCTAAAGTACAATGGCGGAAAGCCCAAGGTGTATGTTCAAATACAGTATCTTTCGTGGCTTTACCCATTTCAGGGTCTGCAATAGGAATAAAAGAAAGAATGACAAATGCCAATGCAAATACTGTCATGGCAATAAACAAAACCAAATTTACATCCGCTATAGTTGTATTCTTGGTAACAGTACCAATTAAAGCACCTACCAACATTGGAGTCAATGTTCCTGCCAAAGAGTTCAATGTACCACCGATTAGATTTAATTGGTTTCCACGATTACCGCCGCCACCAAGCAAATTAAGCATTGGATTAACCACTGTATTAAGCATACATACTGAGAAGCCACAGATAAAAGCACCCAACAGGTAAACGCCAAAGCCAGCAAGACCTGTAGGAAAGCCTGAAAAATACTGTGTAAGTATACCTATAAAGCCCACTGCAATTGCTATAAGAGCTGTCTTCTTGTAGCCAAAGTTGATTAACATTTTTCCAGCAGGAATACCCATAAACAGATAAGCCAGAAAATTCATCATATTTCCAAGCATACCTAAAGTATTGCTGCCCATCAGCTCTGGCTGATTTTTCCAAATCACACCGATAGGTGCAGCAAGGTTAGTTACAAATGATATCATTGCATAGATAAACATCATAGTAATGATGGCAATGATATTTCCATTTTTCTTTTCGGTTTGAGTCATAAGTCAGTTATTATTAATAAGGTTATAAATTTCATGAATATTTAGTAGCAATAACAAAATAGCA
>CALCVP010000054.1 GCA_937907705.1 uncultured Prevotella sp.
TATTTTTGAGAAGCTGTTATTTTATGCCATCTTTCTAAGGGTGGGAAACTTCAGTGAGGCATAATAACCTGCAAAAATTCACGGTAATTCTATTGATAATTCTTGATATCAACAAATTACCCCAGTTTGGGATAAGGTGCCCTGTTCCAAAGCAACCATTACAATTTTGAATAAGGTTACGTATACTTAGCAGCCATCCATTGATTCAGGATGGTTGCTGAGCTAAAATCCTCAATGTAAATGTGCCGTTTTAGAAGAGATCCACCTGTCTTGTGTTTTCAATGGCGTCTCCGACAAGAGCCTTCGGCTTGTTGTCAAAGAAGCAGTATGCTCCCAATACAGATATAAGATTCATAATGAAATTCGTAACATACCTGTAGTGCGAGTGTACTATTTGCACCATATTTTTAAGCAAATCGTTTATGGTTCCAATGATGTATCTTTTGCGCAGCATCATACTGTCATTCAATGGCATCAACTTTTTTTCATATTTGCCCTTAATCCAGTCACTAATTGAATTTCATCCACAAAAAGGAAGTCAAAAAAATTGGGGATATATACCCTTTGTCAGCGAACAGCTTGCCATACAGACGTTTAGCCAATACCTTGAATATATTCGGGGCTTTGTCACTGGCATTTGCCACTGTAAGCACAAAAGCAACAATCTCACCTCTGTCGTTACATGCCAGATGCAGCTTAAAATCATGACACTAGCCTATGGCTTCCTTTCCATCAGTTACTATGCCTTTTCTTATTTTATTGGCATAGCACCTAAGATACTAGTAATGTTTGAATTGCAGAAAGGTCAGAAACGGAAGAGCAACAAGATTATCATAATTTCACTAGCTTACAAAGACGCCTTACGTCTTCTGCACTTTGTTCCGACATCGTCAATAAGCGATTTACCTGTATTTTCAGCCTTAAAATGTTTGCAAAACTCATCAGTAATACAAAATAATTCAGTAAATTTATAATCGGTAGTCATAATAAATATATTTGTAACTGTTTGCCTATCAACTATAAATATATAAAATATTTGTTAGACTACCAACTTTTTATACCTTCTTTTTGCGGTTTCTTATCCCGAATTGGGGTAAATATTTGCTTGTTATCTTGAATGTTTCTTAATAAGAAAAACAAAAAATCCAAAAACATTTGTCTATATTGCACAAAAATTGTAATTTTGCGCACAAATTCAAATCAAAAACAATGACTCACAATTTATTGAAAGGAAAGCGCGGTATTATTTTTGGCGCACTTAACGAGGACTCTATTGCATGGAAAGTAGCTGTGAAAGCCGTAGAAGAAGGAGCCTCAATTACATTAAGTAACACAGCAATGGCTCTACGTATGGGTCAACTCAACGAGCTAAGCGAAAAGCTTAATGCCCCAATTGTTGTAGCAGATGCTACAAGCATAGAAGACCTTGAAAAAGTTTTTGCAGAATCTCAAAAGATACTTGGTGGAAAGATTGATTTTGTATTACATTCTATAGGAATGAGTCCTAATGTACGTAAGCATCGTACATATGATGACCTTGACTATAATTACCTGCAAAAGACACTTGAAATTTCAGCAATATCTTTCCATAAAATGCTTCAGGTAGCTAAAAAGCAAGATGCTATTGCCGAATATGGTTCTGTTGTAGCCCTTACTTATATAGCTTCTCACCGTACATTCTTTGGATATAACGATATGGCAGATGCTAAAAGCTTGTTGGAAAGCATAGCACGTAGTTTCGGATATATATATGGTCGTGAAAAACATGTACGTATCAACACAATTTCTCAATCTCCAACACCTACTACAGCAGGTAAAGGCATTAAAGACATTGATAACATGATGGATTTTGCAGACAAAATGTCTCCTTTAGGAAACGCTTCTGCTGAAGATTGTGCAAACTATTGCGTCATGATGTTCTCTGACTTCACTCGCAAGGTTACCATGCAAACACTCTTCCACGATGGAGGTTTCTCATCTATGGGTATGAGCTTACGTGCCATGAATCAATATGCAAAAGATCTTGATGCATATAAAGATGAGAATGGACATGTAATTTATGGATAATTTATATACGACAATATTTTATATAAATGGAAGAGAATATACAATAAGACCTTATTGTATATTCTCTTTTTGTTTAATAAGGCAATAAACATATTTTTATACATTGTCATAAAGCCATAAAATACTCATATTTATATATTTAAGTTTAAGCAATTACTCATGAAACGTATTATTCCTGTTATCGGAATGGCATGTTCTGCATGTTCTGCCAATGTAGAGCGAAACTTATTAACTATAAAAGGCATTTCCTCTGCAAATGTATCACTACTAAATCGTACTGCGACCATAGAATTTGACCCAGCAATTGTTTCTTTACAAGAAATAAAAGAAAAAATCAGCGATATTGGATACGACTTAGTAATAGAAGACAATAAGAGTATTACAGAAATTACCAAGACACAATTTGAACGTCTAAAACGCAAGACCATAATATCTTGGTGCTTCTCTATTACCATAATGTGTATTTCTATGAATTGGATACCTCTAAAAGATACTAATTCTACAACTTTCACAAATCAAATATCACTAATATTAGCTCTATTAAACCTTGTTTATTGTGGCAGCTCATTTTACAAATCTGCTTTGATACAATTAAGACATGGTACTGCCAATATGGATAGTTTGGTTGCAATAAGTACTTTTATCGCATTTGCATTTAGCTGTTTTAATACATTTTTTGGAGATGTTTTTTGGGGAAATAGGGGTATAGAATGGAACACTTATTTCGATGCTTCTGCAATGATAGTAACATTTGTACTTACAGGCAGATGCTTAGAAGAAAAAGCAAAAGACAGTACTGCAAGTAGTATTCGCCAATTAATAGGTCTGCAACCTAAAACTGCTCATTTGGTTGATAATGGAAAAATCACAGACGTGCCTATCTCTACTATTCAAAAAAGTGATATAATAGAAGTGAAAGCTGGCGAAAAAATACCAGTTGATGGGGTCGTTATAGAAGCTGAAAGCTTTATGACTAAAGACGCAGCTTATGTAGACGAAGCCATGATTACAGGCGAACCTACACCAGCCAAGAAAATTATAGGCAATAAAGTGTTGGCTGGAACTATACCAAGTCAAGGTAAGTTAAGACTAAAAGCTCAAGAAATTGGAGAAACGACAGCGTTAGCAAATATTATCCGACTTGTGCAGGAAGCTCAAAATTCAAAAGCCCCAGTACAACGTATTGTTGACAAAGCTGCGTTAATATTCGTGCCAACAATAGGTGCAATAGCCCTGCTTACTTTTATGCTATGGTGGATAATTGGTGGAAATACTCTTTTACCTCAAGCTATTCTTTCTGCAATTTCCGTATTGGTTATTGCTTGTCCATGTGCTATGGGACTTGCTACACCTACAGCGCTTATGGTAGGCATAGGTAAAGCTGCTCAAAAGAATATTCTTATCAGAGATGCCGCTGCTATAGAAAGCATGAAGAAAGTAAATGCATTAGTAATAGACAAGACAGGAACTATCACTATACCAAATAAAAATATAGACTTTACAAAAGATGACAATTTAGCTTTTGAAGACAGAGAAAGTCTAAAACCTAATGCTATAGAAAGTATTCAGGCCCTACAAAAAGAAGGTATTGATATTTATCTGATGAGTGGCGACAAAGAGGATGCTGTAAAATATTGGGCTCAGAAAATAGGTATAAAGCATTATCAAAGCAAAGTAAAGCCCATAGACAAGCAGAATCTTGTACATCAATTACAGCAGGAAGGTAAATGTGTAGCAATGGTAGGTGATGGCATTAACGACACGCAAGCATTAGCATCTGCTAACGTTAGTATTGCAATAGGAAGTGGAACTGATGTTGCTATTGACATTGCACAAATAACATTAATGGGTAATAATCTACTAACGCTATACAAAGCCTTTTCTATCAGTAAAAAAACAGTAAATATGATTTGGCAAAATCTATTTTGGGCCTTTATTTATAATCTTATCTGCATACCTTTAGCCGCTGGCATATTATATATCTTTGGCATCAACTTTCAAATAACCCCCATTTGGGCCAGTGCATTAATGGCATGTTCAAGCATTAGTGTTGTTTTAAATTCCATGCGCCTTAAATTGGCTTGATTTATCTTCTGCTATTTTTAAATATTGAACCCCGTAGAGTCTATAATAGATTCTACGGGGTTCTTATAAAGAATATAAATTTGAGACTTGAAATAAAAGAAGTGTATTTAAAGTTTCTTCCGCAGTTAATATCTTAAAAAAGATACACATGTACATCTATTGACTTTTAGATCATTGCGACTCTAACATTTCACAAATACAATGCTATTTCATCAAGTCTTTGAAAAAATTATCTAAATCATCATCCAGTCCATTCATCAAATCACCACCTATAATTTTAATATCGCTATCTACCAAATAAAGTTCAGCAACGTGTTCTCTCTCCTCATTTTCAAGAATAAAGCTATAAGGCCTTAATATGCCCATCTTTTCTATTATTGCAGCTTGTTTCTCTAATTGTTTTCTAAAGATTAGAGAAGCACAATCATAGAAATTCGTGTCTTGATTGTTTATCCACTGATCTAATACACATCGAGTTATCTCGTTATCGTCATCATCAAAAGCCAAGAGTTCACCGCTTTCTTGCGATAAACATAAATGAATATCGCTCATTATTGTTGGCTCTTCCACTTTAGGAAATTTCTGAGCAACTTTATTAAAAAAACGCTCAATCTTTAGCAATGTTGCTTCATTTGCTTCCATAATATAAATATTATTTTACGATTATTTTTCTTACTTTACTTTCGTTATTAAGCCTATCAAGTGCAGTTACCACATAACTTGTATGGTTTCCTATTTTCGATATAGGAATTTTATAGAATGTATTTGCAGTAATATCTACAATCTTTGTAGGATTGTCAATATCTATTTTTTCACCATGTTCAAACTTATATACCACATATTTTACGGCTTGATTTTTCCAATTTGTACCTTTAGGAGCAGTCCAAAACAAGACTGCACTACCATCCATAGGCAGCACCTTCATCCGCCGGACCTTTTTAGGAGCTTTTCCATCAATATAACTCATCTTAGGTTGCAATGCAGGATATTTCCAATAATAATCTTTTAACATCGTACCATAATAACCAACATTATTAACTACTGCTTTTGCATACCACAAAACGGCTCCTTTCACATTTGCCATCTGACTACGCAAAGCAAACTTTGCTGACATTTGATGTGTCTCAGGACGATTTATATCAGGAAACTTCACCGAACGTTCTACATCTTCACCGATATATAATAAGCGCTTACCACAATATCTGTTCCACCATTTAATTAATGTTTCATAATCAGCAGCTTTATGACCTATCTGCCAATACAATTGTGGTACACAATAATCAAGCCAACCATTATTTACCCACAGAAGCACATCTGCATACAAATCATCATAATTTTGCAAACCGCTTGTATTGCTTCCTATCTGTGGCGCATTCTTTTTATTTCTGTATATGCCAAAAGGAGAAATACCTACTTTTACCCATGGCTTAGTTTGGTGCACCGTCTTATATAATTGCTCAATAAATAAATTAACATTATATCTGCGCCAATCATTTATATCCTTTATACCATTGTTATAGGCGGCAAATTCTTTAGCATCATTAATTGCCTGACCTGCTGCCGGATAAGGATAAAAATAATCATCTATATGCAGACCATCTATATCATACCTCGCTACTATATCTTTTACAATATCACATATATAATCTCTATTTTGAGGCAATCCTGGATTAAGTACATATAGCCCATCATAAGCAAACACCCTATCTGGATGAGTTACGGCAATATGATTAGCTGCCAATTTATGAGTAGTTTTCGTCTTCGCCCTAAAAGGATTAATCCAAGCATGTATTTCCATTCCTCTTTTATGACATTGATCCACCATCCATGCCAATGGATCCCAATTAGTAGAAGGAGCCTGACCTTGCCGCCCTGTCAAGAAACGGCTCCAAGGTTCATAATTGCTTTTATAGAGCGCATCACATTCTGCTCTAACTTGAAAAATAATGGCATTTATTCCATCAGCCTTTAAGCAATCCAACTGATACGTCAAAGTGTCTTGCATTTGCTTCGGAGTCATTTCTAAAAATTGACCATTTACACATTGTATCCACGCACCTCTGAACTCTCTTTTCTGATAGTGAATAGCCAAGATATGAATAGGCTGTGAAATTAACAGCACAAATGCTATAATCAGCCATTTAATTTGTAATTTCATTGTTTTCATAGCCCAAATTTACAAATATATCTTCATAAAAACAAACATTATATTATTAAAATTTAAAAATAATAGCAAGCTCAATCTACACCTAAACACTTATAATAGTAAGCACTTGTTTAATTTATGTTAATAGTACATATTGTGTGGGCGCACATTGAAATTTACAAAAAATAATACTTTTAAGATTTGGAAATATAAAAAAAAGTATATATATTTGCAACTGTTATCCTGAAAACAATCTTTTTACCTTAAAAAAACTAATACCTATTGAAGATATAAGGCGACTGCCTGTGAAGGCCATCGCCTTATTTTTATATATACTTAACTTTAAGTATCGGTATTTAAATCTATAATAATCGTACTTTTGTTGGAAGTTATTTAATAACTATATATTTATCAACTAATAAATACAAAAAAATGAAACTCTCACAACTTTCATTAGCTTTATTACTAATGAGCATTACCTCCGCAAGCCTCAATGCACAGCGCCATCTTGAGGTACAAACTAAAAACATGAAATCTACCATACAACCTACTATGTATGGAATTTTCTTCGAAGACATCAATTTTGGAGCTGATGGTGGCTTATACGCAGAACTGATAGAAAACCGTAGTTTTGAATATCCACAACACCTCATGGGGTGGAATACTTTTGGCAAAGTGGAAGTTAACGATTATCTGCCAGCCTTTAGTCGCTGTCCGCACTATGTGACAATTCGGCCATCTGGACATAAGGAGAAACGTAGTGGCATAGAAAACCATGGCTACTTTGGTATAGGCATGAAAAAGGATATGGACTATAACTTCAGTATGTATGCACGTCTTAATGATTTACAAAGCAAAGAAAAAACCACTCTACGCATAGAACTGATAGATAACCACAATAATGTCATGGTTAAAAAAACAGTCAGCATCAGTAATAATAAATGGTGTAAAGTAACAACATCTTTGCGTGCTACCAAAACTGTAAGTAATGGCTTCTTACGCATATTTCATGAATCTGGCGATGCCGTAGACCTCGATCACATCTCACTTTTTCCGGAAGACAATTGGCACGGATTAAGAGCTGATCTCGTAAAAGACTTAGAAGATTTGCATCCTGGTATATTCCGCTTTCCTGGTGGATGTATTGTAGAAGGCACAGATTTGGCTACACGCTATCAATGGAAAAATACTATTGGTCCTGTAGAGAATCGACCTATCAATGAGAACCGCTGGAACTACACTTTTCCAAACAGAATGTATCCTAACTATTATCAGTCATACGGATTAGGATTCTATGAATTTTTCTTATTGTCTGAAAAAATTGGGGCAGAGCCATTACCTGTGCTCTCCGTTGGTTTAGCTTGCCAATATCAAAATAGCGACAATGATTCCAACGCTCATGTGGCAACCAAAGATATTCAGCCTTATATAGATGATGCATTAGACCTTATAGAATTCTGCAATGGCGACACAACTACCACATGGGGAAAAATACGCGCACAAATGGGGCATCCTAAACCTTTTAACTTAAAACAAATAGGCATAGGCAACGAGCAATGGGGCGAAATGTACACACAACGTTTAGAACCCTTTATTAAACAAATACGCAAGCGATATCCGAATATCAAGATTTGTGGATCATCTGGTCCATCAGCAGATGGTAAAGACTTTGATTATGGCTGGCAGCAAATGCGTAGATTAAAGGTGGATTTGGTAGACGAGCACTACTACAAATCCCCCAAATGGTTTTTAGAAAATGCCTCACGGTACGACAAATACCCAAGAAAGGGTCCAAAAGTATTTGCTGGAGAATATGCTGCACATGGTCAAGGACAGCACAACAATTGGGAAACTGCATTGGCAGAAGCTTGTTTTATGACAGGTTTAGAGCGCAATGCTGATGTTGTATGGCAAGCTACTTATGCCCCACTCTTTGCCCATGTAGACGGTTGGCAATGGAAGCCAGATCTAATTTGGTACAACAACTTGGAAAGTGTACGTACACCAAACTGGTATGTACAGATGCTCTATGCTACCTATAAAGGATCTAATGTATTGCAACTAACCGAAAATGGACAGGTCGTAGCAGGCAATGAAGGACTCTATGCCTCTGCTGTATACGACAAAGAAAAGCACTCGTATATTGTAAAAGTAGGTAATGCTGCTGATAAGCCTCAACAAGTAGAAATAAACATGAAAGACGCAAAGGCACTCAAAAACAGTAAGGTAATACTATTAACAGCTAACACTACTGATGCAGAAAATACACTTGAAAATCCGCAGGTCATAGTACCTATTGAAAAGAACATAAATTTGCGAAACAATACTATACACGCTGAACTGCCTGCTAAATCTTTTGCTGTATACATTTGCCAACAGTAAATAGTCATTTTTTCTGCATATATTCAAAGATAATTTGAATATATGCAGAAGCTTTTCGCTAAATAGATTAATACATATTTATCAGATATGTAGATTATTAAAGTAAAGTAACAATATAGAACTTTTTATTTTTCACTCTACTTTTTCTCCATACACATTATGCATAGTTTATATGCAGCATATAGTTTATATGCAGCATAACAGAACTATACTTTTATCATTCATATCCAAACATATCATCATTAACAAAGCTTCTAAAAATACGCAATAATGCTAATACCCTTTAAAGGGTTACAAAGAAACTGAAAAAATAATCTATATCTTTAAATATTTCATACTTTTGCAAATAGCTTTTTAACCATTAGCAATCATGCAGCAAAACACGAATTACGCTAATGTACATAACTGGAAATATAAAATATATCATTATGAAGAAATTATTTTTCTTGTTTCTCTCCATTTTCATCTTCACATCATCTTCTATACGAGCCTACGATTTTTTAAGAGCCGTAAAAAATGCAATCCCCAACGGTTACAACTTTTGGGTATATACGCCTACTGATTATTTTTACACACAAGAACAAACACCTGTTATCATATTTTTGCATGGTGCCAGCCTTTGTGGTAATAACTTGGATAAAGTAAGAAGATACGGTCCTTTAGACGCCATTGTAAAAGGCCGCGATATCGATGCCCTTACTATTGTACCTCAAAATCCAGGTGGTGCATGGAGTCCTAAGAAAATTATAGATATGCTCAATTGGGTAAAAGCTAACTATTCATGCGACACAACTCGTGTGTATGTGTTAGGAATGAGCTTAGGAGGCTATGGTACAATGGATGTGTGTGGTACTTATCCAGATAAGATAGCCGCAGGAATGGCTATCTGCGGTGGCACATCACTAAAAGATGTAAGTGGATTAGGAAAATTGCCGTTTTGGATTATCCATGGTACCGCAGACCGTGCAGTACCTATCAAGCAATCAAAAATTGTGGTTCAGCAACTACAAGATACTGGCAATGATAGCCGATTGTTATATAATTGGCTGCCAGGTGTCAATCATGGTGCCCCTGCACGTATCTTTTACATGAAAAAAACATATGAGTGGCTTTTCTCTCATAGCCTTACAGACAAGAACAGACCTGTTAACAAGAATTTCGACATCTGTAGAGATGACCTTAGAAATGCTTATAACGATACAAGAAAGAATGCTGCTGCACCAGAATTGATAGATGGTCCAAGCATTATCAAAGAGGAAGGCAACGAATACTAATTAACTATATGCCTTACACAAATAACAAATAACAATAAAAGCAGTCCTGATTGGGCTGCCTTTATTTTTTCTGAACAGCAAACAAACGGCATTAGAATGGCGTTAGAATGCCATTCTAACACGATGTAAAAAGAATGTTGGATGAGCCTTATTCCGGTATTTATATTCCGGCATCCCATAATACACATCAATAGCACTTACTTTTTTAGAACTTTACTTTTTAGGGACGAATGATTCAAAAGTCAAATCATCAAAATAAACTCTTATTTCTGTAATTTGACGCTGAGGGCGCTCTACAAACTTCATTTCAGAACAATATCCAGCATGATTATCCGAAATAGGAGTATGACCAATTGCAGGTTTGGCTTCATCAGCTTCAGCCCCATTAATTTGATGATTTGTAGAATCGTCCAAACTCCCGTTTAATATCATAGTATTTGACATTTGCCCTGTATCATCACTTGAAGAATCAGCATCCAGCGACTGTTGTTCCGTTAACCTTTTTTTACTTTCAAACATTTCACCTTGACCAAACATAAGCCAATTAATACTCAAGTCTGGCATACTGTTCTTAATAGCCTCCACTGTATTCAAAGTGGGTTTTGTTCTATCCTTAAATATCCCATTCAAAGCCGCAGGAGACAATCCGATAAACTTGGCAAAATTTTGTTGTGTCATTTGTTTTATCTCCATTAATTGGCGTATTCTATCTTTTATTTCAGTCATAATCTATCCTATTACACACAAAATGTGATTTATTATCATTTTACAAAGATAAATCAATAAATTTAAATATGCAAATATTTATCAATAAATTAAATGTTTATATATTTAAATTTATATTCGCATACATAATATTACATACCTATAACAACCATAATAAGATAGACATGTAATTTACAGTCTTGGCATATACATCATTATCAACATATAAACATAACATTTAGCATAAATAGGCATATATCTTATTCTTAGATACATATATCTATGTATATTGATACAAATTAATATCATTATGCACAATATCCATTGTATTAGCCCGTAAAAGTTAATTTATACATTTATATATTCATCATAATACATTAATATTTAGACACTTATCAGAAGTGTAATGTTATTGTATGCATATACATACAGATATGTATATACGAAATTTTATATATGTATATACAAATATAAATATGTATAATTGCTAAATACTTCATAACGAATATTTGTATTCAATTTATGTTTTTATATATCTTGTATGATTTACATTTGTAAAATACATAGATATAAATGCAAACAAATGCTAAGTGTAAATTATTGGTTCTTAAAAAATGCTGTTTTCTTCATTTTTTAATTATTTCAATCCCCTATATCTTTCGCTTCAAAAAAGCTTGATTATTTGCATGAAAAATGGGGTAAAAGTATTGTTAATCAATACTTTTACCCCAAAAAACGGTGTCATAGAAAAACAAGCAAATAGAGAAAAACAAGCCCTAAAACAAAAATATGAGCAGTAAAAAATACGCAAACAAGCACTTCATTCAATAGAAAGAAGTCTTATTTGCGTATAAAAATATGTTAATTTTAATGTAGAATGAAGAAAACCAATTCCCTTAACAATTCGCCTATTGGTGTGCTTGGATTGTTAATGCCTTTACTCTTTGTATCTATTTCTCTTATCTTGGAAATAATCTGCATCACCTTAACAGGTGCATAATTGCGCATACCTGTCAAATACTCATGGGCGGCCCACCCTGCCCTCAAATCAAGCCATTTGGCTACCGTATCATCTGTACGGGGTTGAGGTGCATAATAAGCTATCAACAAATTCTGAAAATAAGAAAACAGCACAGGCACTAACGAAAAAGCACTGACCTGCTTAGGGTTCGTATTGAAATAATCAAGAATGGTATTTGCTTTCTTAACGTCTTTATTGACTATAGCACGTCTCATTTCATAAGGATTAAAGTCCTTGCTGACTCCTATTTGCTGCTCTACAAGTTCTGGAACAATACGCCTGTCATTTTGAGAGAGAGAAAGCAACAGTTTGTCCAACTCTCCCGTAAGCCTGTTCAAGTCTGCACCTATATAGTCTGCTATCATCTGTGCGGCTTTATTATCGATGTCAGCCTGCCCGTTTCTTTTTAAATAAAGTGCTATAAAAGCCGGCAATTCCGACTCACGCATCTTCTTGCTTTCAAACACGATACCGACAGAAGCAATCTTGCCTGTTATTTTTTTCCGCTTATCTATTGTACCGTTTTTATAGCACAAAACCAAAATGGTAGTAGGCACAGGGTGCTCTACATATTTCTCAATCTTATCCCAATTCTTTATATTCTGTGCTTCCTTTACTATAATTACTTGCTTGTCTGACATAACAGGAAAACGCCTTGCCATATCTGAAATCTGGCTTGACGTTACATCCGATCCAAACACTATGGTTTGGTTAAAGTCCTGTTGTTCTTCTGACAAAGCATGATCAGCAATATAATCGGATATTTTATCTATATAATAAGGTTCTTCGCCCATTAGCAAATAAACAGGCTTATAACTGTTCATGCGCAAATCGCGCATAATATTTTCAAACGTTACTACTTTCTTTTCTGCCATATTGCGTTTAATCTCTATTTCTCTACCTACTCATAGACTTTATTCAGAAAATACACAGGGGAGTTTCTTGCCCCTTCTTTCTTCAATATTCCCATCTCCGTAAAATGTTTCAGGCATTTCAGCGCAGTAGTTTGCCTCAGTCCTAACTCCTGCTCCAAATCTCGTCTTGTAATGCAGTTGTTTACCGAGAGGTATCCTTTTATCCTCTCCAACAGCTGCTGTTCTGTATATTGCCGCGACTTTGACGAGAACTGGGCACGTTCAAACCGTGCATTACACTTCACCTCATTAAGAAGCTCTGCATCCGGACGGAACTTGATGTTGCGCACACTTATATAGTCGCCACGCACTTTGTCCATCGGCTTGTCGCTTGGCATATCAAGGTCCACAGCCAAAGAGAAGTAGCCTATTTCAGGTATATGAAAGCGGTTGCCATGCGAAAGCGCATGTATCATGCAGTCGCGCAAAGTCATAAGCGTAGCCTGCACATCGCCTTTCGTCAGAGAGCAGTTGTCTTGAATGTGTGTTTCCAACTGTCTGTCCGTTAGAGGCGGTTGTTCAAATATCCGCACAAACTCCTGTTCCTTGCCTGTTCCTTTTGAGTTCTTTATCGAGTGTATTTCATATTTAATGCTCATTTTTCTTTTAGATTTAGGATTCAAAGATAAAGCAAAGATAGTAAATAATTGTCATATATGGAAATATATGGCAAGGCAAAGATGAATGAGAGGCTTCTTTCTAATATTTGTCTTACTTTGTATCTGCCTGCTTGTTCCGCCAATCAAGCCCGCCAGTCGTGCCAAACGCCTCCTTTATTGGCTCATTTCGTTCGATACGAATGTTCATAACGAACGATACGCGCTTTCATATTGAACGAAATGAAAGCGCGTATCGAACGGTGTGAGAGAACAAAGCAGCCCTTTAGCATGACTTGTCGGCAGCATCAGAAGAACAAAATGCCTGAGCTGTGGCAACAATCCCATGCCATGACAAACATCCAAACTACTTTTTCTTCTTCAGCACATAAAACTTTGCAGTTTCTCCTTCTGGCTCATTGCCCAACGAGTCTGTAAGAACAATACAGTCTGCACCCTTTACCTTGTAGAAGGTACGCTCGCCGCTTGACGGGCGCACAAGCATTAAAATATTGCCATCCTGTACTTTGAATACTCCACTTGCCTCATCATGTCCATCTTTCTGACCCACACAGTCTTGCCGCAATTGGTAGGTGCTGTCTGCCTTGATAGTGAGAAGTGTCTTTATTCCGGGACCATCAGCAGCGGGGAATGTTCCCTCGTAAGTTCCGGCAACAGAGGTCAGGTCAATGTTGCCATTCACCTGAGCCGTAGTATCCACAACATTTGCAGAATCATTGTCTGCAACATTCTCGGCAGTTTTCTTGTCTGTACAAGAGACCATCAATGCAATGGCTGCAACTGCCCAAATCATCCAATTCCTTTTCATATTCCTTCGTGTTAATTACAAACTTACAGCCGTGTAGCGGCATCTGCCTACTACACGGCTGTAAAAGTATATAAAATTTTTAGAAATGATAAAGATTACAAGATAAATCAGTGAAAAACTAATGCAAAAACAGATATATCAACCTATACATCTTTACTTGTATTCCTTCGGACAAAAACTGTCCCACTCCACTATGTCTGTTGTATTGTCTATCTTCTGCGGACAATACTTCCAGTTATCGTTTCGCTCAATGATAATGCCACCCTTCAAGTGCCTGCCTTTGTTCTCCTCACTCTTCATATAGTCAACAAGGGCATTGTGTTTCTCCACGGCATCCGCATCGCTTTCTACACTTTTGGTATCAAACAGGAATACCTGTCCGTTCTTCATTCGGATAACGAAATCTACATAGAAGAGCGACTTGCGGCCTTCCTTTTTCACATAACTGATGGCATAATGCTGTCTGCCAGCATCGCCATTCTTATACCACCAGTCCACATTCTCCTTGTTGGCTTCCAGAAAAGCCTCGAAACGCTGTTCTGACTGTGAAGCATCATTGCGTTCTGCAAAAGGCAACAAGGCATGGTCTCTCATCTCTTCTTTTATGCGATGACTCTCTTCATTGTAGAGCCGCTCTGCGGGCACCTCCCAATCGTATGCCTTGTAATGCTTCTCGTCTTGGTTTTTCTGCCGCTCTTCCAGTATTTTCTGATAGCGGCTCAAGGCGCGGTCTATCAAGTCGGCAAACACGGGGCGGTTGCTGTGATAGAGTATCACCTTCACAGCCTCTGCCTCAAACAGCTCAAACAGGTCTTCCATCAGCTCTTTCAAGACGAAAGCCAAGGTCGCCACGCTCACTTTCTCAAACTTCGATCCGATGCACTTGGCGCAGAAGGCATTGTAAGCATTGCTCAGCTCTTGCATCGTGCGCACATATTGGATCTTCTTGCCCACATGTGTCTCCCCCACCTCACCCGTAATATTCACGTCTTCTATCAAGTCTATTTCAATGCTCCTTACCTTGAATGTTATCTTGTCATTGCAAATTTCCCGGTTTTTGGCGCAGATATTTTCTCCGCTGCCCTCGTGCTTATCAAAGTTGCCCTGCAAGTCGTCTATATCAAAGAGCGACAACTGCCGGTTCTTCACCAAGAGAATCTCCTCAAACACCTTGGCAAGTACCTCCTTGAAATCGGGACCAAGTCGCTTGCAGGTTATCGCCGGATGCTCACAATACTCGGAACGAAGCACCACATTATCAAGATTTTCACGGCGCACGGCACGAATGTTTGAAAGATAGTCCATATCGTCTTGCACAATCTTGATGATATCCTTGCTCAAGTTGGTATAGACATATCCCCAGTTAAGGCGGTCGTCCTCATAGAAGTGCTGCTCCGGCATACGGAGAATGCGCCCCACGGTCTGCACCGTAAACTGGAAGCTCTCCATCTTACGGAAAATAAGGAGCACGGCGGCACGCGGACAATCCCAGCCCAAGGCAATGGCTTGTTTGAAGAGCAGCACCTCTGTAAGGTTGTCTGATTTTTCAATACCGCTGAGGTTTTCTTTCTCGTTGCTGAGCCATACCGCCAATTTGCCGTTGGCTGTGTTGATGCCTTTGACGGTGTCAAGATAGAGCATCACCTCCTCCTTTATGCCGTCATCGTCCTTGTCCATCTTTTCTTTGTCATTAGGCAACTGAATGAGCAGCAGCGGATTGATGTTGACCCCTATCTTGCGGTAAGCCTCAGCCAATTCCTCCCGCTTTCTCAAGGCAAGATGCACCAAGTGCTGGTTGAGCGAGCCATTGGGGTCTTTGAACTGCAAGGCAGGGTTTAACACCACGCCCTGCTTAATCATTTCCTCTTTTATCACCGCTGCTCTCGGTACCTTTACATACAGTTCGCCATTTGTCTCTGGAGTGGCGGAGATGCGTATCTCCAACTTCGCGTTGATGTTTTTCAACACCTTCTCTGTCTTGTTGACAAGGTTGCCTGC
Source organism: uncultured Prevotella sp. (assembly GCA_937907705.1). Classification (GTDB taxonomy): domain Bacteria; phylum Bacteroidota; class Bacteroidia; order Bacteroidales; family Bacteroidaceae; genus Prevotella. Next base: position 16,018 of record CALCVP010000054.1, read on the forward strand.
AAATCTATGTTCCTCATCGATAATAACGATAATGGGTATGTGCTGATCTTGCTGTGTACGGCGAGTAATATCGTAGAGCGAAATACTCCGCTCGGTGTCGCGTATTATCACGGAATTGTCCTTGACAATACTCTCCCAGTTTACAAAGAGTATTTCGCCAGGATGGATATATCCTTCGGCAGAATGGTCAAGGTCATCAAAGATAACAGGGCAAAGCTCCTTTCCTTCGGTAAAAAACGACTTCATCTTGAAGTAGCTCTGCTCATGAAGCTTGTTAGGGGCTACCCAAATATACGCCACTTCCTTATAAGGCACATCGGTGCAGTCTCTCAGCTCGGCATTAAGGCGAAGCAGCATCTCAGAAGCCATCACGGTCTTGCCGGCACCTGTCGGCGCCTCAAACACGAGAGTATGCCTGTTGCCTGAATAGGTTAGCAGTTCAATGGTCTTCTCCACCAGTTCTTTCACTGCTTTCTGTTGGTATTCTATCTGTTTCATACCTTGCTCTCTTCCTCCGTTTCGTTAAAATTCAATGCTGTCTGCGGGGTCTCTGCCTTTGCTGCCTCATGCTCCATCTCCTCAAGCGCACCTTTCAGGTATTGCGGCTTACGCTTGGGTAGCACCCTTCGGTAAGCGTTCATTATGGCATCAGGAATGGCGCAGAGCTTCACACTGTCTGCCACATCCTCAAACTCGTCATCGTAGGCATAGCCATTAGGCGAGAAAACATACACCATCAGTTTGTCGTCACGCTGAGGCAATGTGCCGATAAGCTGCACCAATGCGCCGATAGCTTCCTCTTTATAGATTACAAGCATGCATTTCGTGCCGTCAGTATTCTCAAAATACCGTGCAATGCGTTTGTTTATTTGCTTGCCTGCAAACGGCAGTTCGATATAAGCATCATTACGGATGCAGAGCATATCGGTAGAAAGAGCGGTCAGCAAACGGAGATTCTTCGCAGTTTTGTCACGAGAAATTAACTTCGTCTTGTAATAGCGGAGAGTATTGGCAGTCAAGCCAGAAACTTGCTCTCCCTTTGGGGTCGTGTAGCCTTGGATAGCCCGCTTGTTCCTTTCGTAGGTTACGTTCTCGCAAATTTTCTTGTCATTACCTTTGGCATCTCTCTCAATTCCTTGAACCAAGATGCATTGGCGATGACCACCGTCCTCAGCATTTAATTGCATCGTAGCATGAAGGGTGGTGCCGGAGCCAGCGAAGAAGTCAAGAATGGTGATATTGCTAATAGCAATAGTATTCAGCAAATATTTTAATAGTCCTAATGGCTTAGGATTCGAAAAAGGAACTTCACCACCAAATAAAGAAGATATTTCTAAATTACCTTGCTGATTAATTGGCTCTAAAATAAAATTAGAAAAAGCTCTTCCTATTTTCTTACGTATCTTTCCTTCATTGTCTACATTCTCATAAACCTTATATTTTATAGTATATTTAGAAGAAGTGCTTTTCTTAGACTTTACAAATTCTAAAAACTTATTTTCTAATCCCCATTTGACCTTTTCTTTACCCCATTTCCAAATCCATCCGTCATTCACAAACTCCGAACGTCCATGTGGATAAATCATGCCTCCATCAGGTGTCTCTATTCCATAATTCATAGAATCTGAATATTGAAGTCCACCGCGGTCCAAAGTATCCAAATAATATTTACCCCGTGCCTCTATAAATTCATCTTCAAATTTGAATCTATTTTGATTGCGAGAGCCTTCATCGCGATTCCATATTTCGCTCTCTATAGCGGACATTTTTGAAACAGAATATAAAAGTATGGACTCCGTTATAACAGCAATATCCTTAGCATCATTGGCACCAGTTTTCTTTCGCCAATCAAATTTTGCAATAAAGTTTCTTTCGCCGAATATCTCATCACAAAGCAATTTCAACTGCGCTTGCTCATTATCATCAATTGAAATAAATATCACTCCTTTATCCGACAGCAGTCCTTTTGCTATCTTCAACCGTTTGTTCATAAATGACAACCACTTGGAATGACGATAGCCATTCTCGCGGTCTACAAACGAATCGTTGTAGACAAAGTCCTTGTTACCAGTGTTATACGGAGGATCGATATAAATCACATCAATTTTTCCGGCATGGGTATAACTGAGAGCTGTGAGGGCTTCGAGATTGTCGCCCTCTATAAGAATATGGTTGGGGGCATCGAGGTAATCACTGACAATGGCACGGCTGGGCACCTCTTCCAGCACGGGTAATTCGTCTTGCAGTCGGGTTTCAACCTCCTCTGGCTTGTCTTCCCATACCAAGCCATATTTCTTTTGCGAATGGAGCAACTTCAGCAATTCCGATTTCTCCTCATTCGTAAGACCTTCGAGTTCACTTATCTTCTTTGCGAGTTCGTATTTATTCATAAACGGTAGAAAAAGTCATGCACGCTTACTATGGATAAATACAGATACGAAGAACTATAATTACTCTTTGTAGGCGCTCATACTTCTGCTCACCCCCAAAGCAGATAAAGTAATTATATTGATTGTTATGTATTCTAAAAGAATTGGCGTAGGGGCTCTGCTCCTTGGATGTCCTTGTGTACTGAGGTATTAGGAGACCCGTTAAAACAAGGACAGAAGCAAGAGCCACGTCTACGCCAACGCCGTATATATGTATGTAGCACTAAGCACACCCTTCCTATATGAAAGGGCGCACTTGTGCCGTGCATAGATACACGTAGAGTAGACGTCCACCGCCATCTTCCTCCGATTTTTAACTTGAAGTTCCTAATTTCCAGTACAATCAGAAGCAAACGTTAGCAAACGTCATTTCCATAAAATTGTCGAAATCTCCGGACTATTGCCAGTAGCACCTTACCGACATCCAAAGAATGACGCTGCAAAAGTAACGAAAAGAAAAGAAAACAACAAATTTACAAGCATAAAAAAGCGGAGCACTAATGTTGCTCCGCCCTGTTTATTGCTTCAACTCTTTAATTATAACTGATACATAGTTTGAAAATAAAGCACAATCTTATTCAAATTAATCATGAATACCTACTCACAAGAGACATGTTTGATTGTATGCCTTATGCGCAATTAGTACTTAATCTCCAAGAATCTGTGCCGCATGCTCCTTCACCTTTATTTCCTTCGGACCGATGATACGCATTATTACTCCATTCTCGTCTGTAATAAACGTTGTGCGGAACACGCCCATGGTAACCTTGCCATACATTTTCTTCTCACCGTAAACTCCAAGTGCAGTAACGAGTCGCTTCTCCGTGTCGCAAATAAGCGGGAATGGAAGAGAGTTCTTCTCGATAAATTTCTTGTGCGATTTCTCGTCCTGTGTACTTACTCCAATAACAGCGTATCCTTCAGCGAGCAGACGCTCGTAGTTGTCGCGCAAGTTGCAAGCCTCATTGGTGCATCCCGGAGTAGAGTCGCGCGGATAAATGTAAAGTACAAGTTTACGACCTTTCACATCTTCCAATGTCCATTGTTTGCCGTCTTGGTCTGTACCAAGGATTTCCGGCAGTCTTTGCCCTTTTTCCATAATTTTATTGTTTTTAGTTTATCTGCTCGCAAAATTACAGCTTTATATCTTATCTGTGCTTCCTATTATGATAAAATAGTGTAACGCCATAAAGATTTTATATCGTACCGCATTTTCTATAATGAAGTTACGCATGATATAACTTTTTTTTATACTTTTGCAACAAATAAAAACGCCTATATTATGAATATACGAACTATATGCTCTTGCTTGCCGTGGCAGCACAAGCTAAGGTAAAGAAATCTATTGCGCGCGGAATGAGTAAAGAGCAGGTTGCTGATATAATTGGTAATCCTATGACAACAAGCTTTGATACCAACAGCGAGACGTGGCAATACACAAAGCAGCGCGGCGGTCTGCTCTACCCATACACAGTATACATAACAGTAAACTTTGACAACAACGGCAAAGTAGTGGCTTACAGCGAAAAGGTGGAAGACCAACCTTCGGCCTCCACCTCTGTGTCTCCTTCCACTTCAAGTAACTGTCAACAGCATCCTGCTTTTGACCATCACTTTGGAATGCACTGCCTTTCTGACAACGATTTCAATACTCTGCTGTCAAAGGTAAAGGAAGCCTCATTTGAGGATGCCAAGCTTGACCTTATACAAGTAGCCTCACTGGGCGGTTACTTCACATGCTACCAGTGCACCTCGTTGCTCTCTCTATTTTCGTTTACCGATGCCAAGATGAAAGCCCTGGCATTCGTTGGCCCTCATATTGTTGATCCACAGAATGCAGCGGAGATATACGGACTGTTCACATTCAGCTCAGACAAAGACAAGGCTGCAGAAATAATAAGCAGAATAAAACCTTGAAGCCTGATTTTCTTGAACAACGAAAATTCCTCGCGTGATCGGGCATTCAAAAGATTGTTTACTTCCACATGCTATCTACTTTAAAACGGTTTTATTTAATTGAATGGTATTCGAACAACATTCAAAGAATGTTCGAACACCATCCATTATCCTCCCATGTGCCATAATGGCGTATCATTAGAATAGATCCGACTTTTATGGGTTTCTATTTGTAAATGTAACAAAAAACATTTGTAAGAACAAATATACACTTAACAAAATAATCTCCGTTTTTTCCTTTAATTTATCAAGCGGTATTCAAATCTTCTTTCAACATATACATACAGTCTGGAAAGAAGGTGCAATCTTATTTGAATTAATGTTGGACACCTGCCTAAAACTGTATACTCCCAAAAGGGAAAATAATACATCTAAACTTCACAAACTTTTCACATCTGAGACATACAAGCTATACAAAAAAAACATACCTTTGCACCAGACACTAACAACATTAAACATTTTTAAAGTATGATTAGGTTAAATGTATTTTTCGAAAAGAAAGAAGATGTCAAAACAGAGGACATCTGCAACTTGTGCAAAGAGTTGGTAGAGAAGTCGTTAAAGGATAACGGCAATGTGGCTTACGACTATTTCGTAAGCGGCACACGCAATGGAGTAATGATGATTTGCGAGACATGGCAGAATAAGGACGTGCTGAAAGTTCATATGGCATCAGAACATTTTACTACACTGGTTCCCAAGATTGAAGCACTTACAAAGAATGGACTAAAACTGGAGAAATTCAGCTTCTAATTATCTGCAACGGTAGCCTATGACAAAACATTTTCAGTGTGCCATAGGCTATCGTTTTTCTCTACTCACCAAACAAAACATCCAAATCATAAGAAATGTATCCTTTGAATCTGCCTAAATACGATATAAAAGTTATCAACAAGCAGCAACGGCTCTATATATTAGATATATTAAGAAGAAAGTATGTCAGCCTCACACCTGAGGAATGGGTAAGACAACATTTCATACATTACCTCATAGAGCACAAACAATACCCTCAAACTCTATTGGCTAATGAAATAGAATTAAAATGCGGACAGAAACGGCTAAGGTGTGATAGCGTACTCTATGATACGAAAGGAAAGCCATGCGCCATAATAGAATATAAAGCTCCACAAATAGCACTTACACAGAAAGTATTTTCCCAAATATCTACTTATAATATGCTATTGCATGTTGATTATCTGATTATAAGCAATGGGCTGCAACATTTTTGTTGTAAAATGGACTATGAACATCATACTTATATATTTTTAAAAGATATACCCGACTATATAAACTTGCTATAAAGTATTTAAGTAGGTGTCCATCTATACGCTTATATTTTGAACACCTTCTTAAACAATACGCCATAACACCTAAACGGGCATCAAAAGAACGAAAAGTAATAATGCAGTTACTTTACTACATATTTAGGCGAATATCCATATTTATTTTCTTTTAAGCTGCTATCCAACAATGTGATAACGAAAACTATCAAGAATGTGATAAACATTATCGTATTAAGCAATATGAATAATGGATTTGAAATATAGGAATAAAGCAAAGTAGGGTCTATATTGATTGCTTGCAATTCTCTTGATAGACCAGAACCTATATAATACGCATACAGCAAGACCGCAGAGGCTACATTGATATAAAGCCAAATGGGATTAAAGCCTGCATCATGTATGCGCCGAACGCCTACTGACAAAGCACTTAACCAAAGAATAAGCTCGATTGCCATTTGACCCTCTACCGGGATGATAGCCGAAGGGATAATGGATATTATTACTTCCAAAATAACAATGAACAAGATGTAATACCAAAATTCAGAGCGCCTTGACCTTCCGCTCAGATTAAGCATATTGCTCCATACCTTTTTAACAGCTGTGCCAAAACTTAATGTAGGCTCCTTTGTAATTTCTTTTTCCATAGATTGATTATTTATTAATTATAATATAATTTGAAATGATTAATGAAAATACGGTTATCAACCCACACGGCAAATTTATAAAACGGCCAAGAGTACATTACATTAAGCAGATGCCCAAAACTAAATCAAAAGTATCTTGTCAATAATACAGCTGCATGATTATTCCTTATTTTTCAATAAATCAGGGCGTAGTAACTTAGTGCGCTCATAACTTTGTTCTATTTCCCAATCTTTTATCTTTGCCTCATTTCCACTAAGCAGTATATCAGGCACTTTCCAGCCTTTATAGTTAGCAGGACGGGTATAAATGGGTGCGGAAAGCATATCGTCTTGAAAGCAATCTGACAATGCACTCTGCTCATCGCTAATAACTCCTGGCACCAACCGGACAATAGCATCTGCCATAACAGCGGCAGCAAGTTCCCCACCTGTCAGCACATAGTCGCCAATGCTTATTTCGCGCGTAATAAGATGTTCTCTAATACGGTGGTCAATGCCTTTATAATGCCCACATAATATGATAATATTACCTTTTAACGAAAGGTCATTAGCTACATGTTGGTTAAACTGTTCACCATCAGGCGAAGTAAAGATGACTTCATCATAGTCTCTCTCCGCCTTTAATGCCGTGATACATCTATCAATTGGTTCACATTGCATCACCATCCCTGCAAATCCGCCATAAGGATAATCATCTACACGACGCCATTTATCAGTAGAATAATCTCTCAGATTATGCAAATATATTTCTACAAGTTCTTTCTTTTGTGCCCTTGCAAGAATAGATTCATTGATAAATCCTTCCAACATCTCTGGCAATACGGTAATAATGTCAATTCTCATGTTTGCAAAGATAATAACTTTAGTTGAAAAAGCAATTAATTATTGCTTGTTATTTTACTATAAAGAGTTTTTCAATTGTCAAGGACATACCCACTGTTTCTTCTACTATGAGTATGTCCTATGAATAAATTACGCTTTAATAGCCATCAGATATTGTTCAAGTTTTAACGATTTATTACAATGCCTTTTTCAAAGATTCTGCCATTTCTGCATATTCCTTTTCAGATAAGTAAACCTTTTTAGGATTCATCTGAAATACACCGCCAAAATCAGGACCATCTATATACTTAGGAATTAAGTGAAAATGCAGGTGTGATAAGGTGTCTGAATAAGCACCATAATTAATCTTGTCCGGATTGAATACTTTCTGCATTGCCCTTGTTGCACGAACTACATCTGCCATGAAAGCATTACGCTCTTCATCACTCAGCAAATTCAAATCATCTACATGCTTATTATAAGCAACCAGACAACGTCCATGATAGGTTTGCTCCTTAAATACAAATAGTCTTGACACGCTTAATTGTGCGACCTCTATCATAAGGTCATGTAAAGTCTCATTATTTTGACAATAGAGACAATCCTTTGAATCACTGTTCATTTTGTTTGTTGTATTTAATTAATAATAGTTTGTTGATTATGAAATATTGGTTTATATGTAAATAAATCCTTGAATAGCCTTGCAAATATACGCATTTATTTTCAATTGCATATTACGAAGTAAGCATTTCCTCTTGCAAAAATAAGAATAATACGTTAACTTTGCAATATTCAGAGTGCATAAAACATATAGAAGATATGAAAGAAACACAACGCATATTGCAGCTAAGGCAGCTGCTTCATGAACATAACTACAAGTATTATGTATTAAATCAGCCAGACATCTCTGACCAGGAATTTGATGAATTGATGCATGAATTGCAAGCATTGGAAAGTCAACATCCAGAAATGTATGATGCCAACTCACCATCCCAACGTGTAGGAAGTGATTTAAACCAAGAATTTAAACAAGTTCGCCACAAATATCCGATGCTTTCATTGGCAAATACTTATAACGAACAGGATGTGGCCAATTTTTATGAAAGCGTAGAACGAGGTTTAAAAGGTGAAAATTTTGACATCTGCTGTGAAATGAAATATGATGGTCTATCTATTTCTCTTACTTATATAGATGGGAAATTAGTCAGAGCTGTTACCCGTGGCGACGGCATGCAAGGTGATGATGTAACAGCAAATGTAAAAACAATTAAAACGATACCTTTGGTGTTGCCTGGAAGCGGATACCCACACGAATTTGAAATTAGAGGTGAAATCTTAATGCCATGGAAAGTTTTTGAACGTCTTAATGCCGAACGAGAAGCCGCAGAAGAGCCTCTATTTGCCAATCCGCGCAATGCCGCAAGTGGTACGCTAAAAAGCCAAAGTTCAGCTTTAGTGGCCAGTAGAAATTTAGACGCTTATTTATATTATTTGTTAGGTGACAATTTGCCAACTGATAGCCATTATGAAAATTTACAAATAGCACGCCAATGGGGGTTTAAGATAAGCCAAGGCATGAAAAAAGTAAAAACGCTTCAAGATATATATAAGTTTATTAACTATTGGGATCAAGAGCGTAAAAATCTTCCTGTTGCTACGGATGGCATTGTTTTGAAAGTAGATTCTCTTAGACAGCAACAATCTTTAGGATACACTGCAAAGAGTCCACGATGGGCTATTGCATACAAATTTAAAGCTGAACGCGCATGTACGAAATTAAAGGAAGTAACCTTCCAAGTAGGACGTACTGGTGCTGTAACACCAGTTGCCAACATGGAACCAGTGCAATTGGCAGGAACGACAGTAAAGCGTGCCACGCTAAATAATGAAGATTTTATAAAAGGGCTTGATTTGCATATTGGTGATTATGTCTACATAGAAAAAGGAGGCGAAATCATTCCTAAAATAGTAGGTGTAGACTTGTCGAAACGACCTCTTATAGCTCAGCCTGTACAATTTATCAGAAATTGCCCTGAATGTGGCACAAGACTAGTAAGATATGAAGGTGAAGCAGCATGGTACTGTCCAAATGATGCAGGTTGCCCACCTCAAATAAAAGGACGTATAGAACATTTTATCTCTCGTAGGGCCATGAATATAGACAGTCTTGGCCCAGAAACCATTGATTATTATTATCAGCATCATTTGGTATGCAATATTGCAGACCTTTACGACATTGAAGTGCAACAAATAAATGGTGATGGAAGCAAGCAAAAATCAGCTCTCAAAATTATAAATGCTATTGCTGCTTCAAAAGAAGTTCCGTTTGAACGCGTTGTTTTTGCGTTAGGAATACGGTTTGTTGGTGAAACCTCTGCTCGTTTATTGGCACGCCACTTTAAAACAATAGAGGCATTGGAAAATGCTACTTTGCAACAGTTAACAGACATTGATGGCATAGGAGAAGCTATAGCCAAAAGCGTAATAAGCTATTTTGCCAATCCTGTAAACCAAAGTATCATAGAGCGACTAAAAGAACATGGTCTGCAAATGAGTATTAACGAATCGCAAGCACAAGAATCTACCGATAAATTAGCAGGAAAAATCATTGTAATAAGCGGAGTATTTACCCAACATAGTCGTGATGAGTACAAACACATTATAGAACAAAATGGTGGTAAAAACGCCAGTAACATAAGTAGCAAAACGTCATTTATATTAGCGGGCGACAATATGGGACCTGCTAAACTTAAAAAAGCTGAACAGCTAAATATTCCTATTATAGACGAAGAATCATTCTTGAAGATGCTATAAATTTAATCGGTGCTCCAAAGTATTTTATTACTATCAATAACAGGATACTTTGGACACCCTTTTTTATTTGGATATTAATTCAAACTACTAACGCCAAACATAAAAGAAATCTTTTATAAATAGGTGTCCATAATTAATTTAAATAAAATTACACTTTATTTTCTGCTGTATGTATAGGTTAAATATGGAGTGTAGCGGGCTACACGACCGATGATAACGGACATGCAAGCGAAAAGAAAGTGCAAAATTGTGTAAAAGCATTTCGTCTAAAATAAAGGTTTATATATACGATTAATTATCTACTTACATAAAAATAAGCCAAATTCGGAAACTTATTCGACCTGTACGGTTGGAAGTGGACGTTAAGCAACCAACTTGAAATTTACCTTTCCAGTTGCAATCCAATTATATAGTTCTCCAT
>CALCVP010000055.1 GCA_937907705.1 uncultured Prevotella sp.
ACCAAAACGCTTAGGAAAGTGAGCTAAATTTGGTACAACGAACTGGACACCCTACAAAATAATGATTGGAACGAAATAATCATAGTTTTCGTGTGCAAATATAAACAGCTGTAATTTATATAGTTAGCTGTATATTTACAGCTATTGTGCAATTTATACCTGTCAAAAAGCTGTGCTTTATTTTTGTAAAGCTATGCTTTTCGGAGTAAACGCATAGCTTTGAAATATTGAAAACAAGGGTTTTTAGCGTCAGAAACTGCGCTTTATCTGTTTAAAAGCATTGTAATTGCAGATAAAAGACTGTATAAAGTCCTGCTACAGCTCGGAAAACATATAGTTTTTATCTATTTTGAGATTTTTGATTGTAAAATATTTTACTTACACACTGTATGAAAATAGTCTGGAAAAAGTAAGCACTATTTAAATACTAAGGTGTGACAGAATACATAAGTTTGCTGGTTACGTGTAGGCTACGTTAATAAAAAATGAAATAATATTTGGTTTTAACATGTAAAAAGAATATCTTTGCAAGTGTAATCAACACTTATATGTTGCCTTTATTTGAATATTTTTAATGAAACCAAAATTAAATGTATGGCTTATATAAATAATCATTTAGTTATCATGGCAGGTGGCGTAGGAAGTCGCTTTTGGCCTATGAGCACAGCAGAAAAACCAAAGCAGTTCATTGATGTACTTGGCATCGGACGCTCACTTTTACAATTGACATTTGATAGGTTTGAAGGTGTATGTCCACCAGAAAATGTTTGGGTTGTTACAAATCAGCATTACAAAGGGATTGTAAAAGAGCAACTGCCGGAAATTCCGGAAACTAACATATTGTGTGAGCCATGCAGAAGAAATACAGCGCCTTGCATAGCCTATGTTAGCTGGCGCATTAAGAGTAAAGACAAAAATGCCAACATAGTAGTTTCACCAAGTGACCATATTGTCATGAATAGTGAAGAGTTCAGGCGCGTTATTTGTCAATGCCTTAATTTTACCAATGAAACCGACGCTATCGTAACTTTGGGAATGAAACCGAATAGGCCTGAGACAGGATATGGGTATATTCAGGCCGATTTGTCTTCTTCATCCCCAAGAAACAAGGAAATATTTAGAGTAGACTCTTTCCGGGAAAAACCCGATTTTGCTACAGCGGAGAAATATATCAAAAATAAAAGTTATTTTTGGAATTCCGGTATTTTTATTTGGAGTGTAAATACAATAGTAAATGCATTCAGAGTATATCAGCCCGCTATCAGCAAGATTTTTGAGAGCTTACTTCCTATATATGGAACTCCACAAGAGCAAGAAGAAATAGACAAAAGATTTCCTGAATGCGAAAGCATATCTGTAGATTATGCTATCATGGAAAAGGCTGAAGAGATTTTCGTGTGCCCCGCAGATTTCGGATGGAGCGATTTGGGAACATGGGGTTCATTATTGACGCATACTAAAAAAGACCTGTATGGCAATGGCGTTATTGGTTCCAACATCGCATTATATGATACACATAATACAATTGTACATATATTTAATAAGAAAAAAGTTGTAATACAAGGTCTTGAAAATTATATTGTTGCAGAAGAGGATGACAAATTACTGATTTGCAAGCTTAGTGAAGAACAAAGAATCAAGCAATTTACCGAAGAAAAATAGATTTGATCAGAACTAAGTTAGAAAGGATAGCTTATAAGCTAAGCAATAGACCGGAAAGTTAAAGCATATTATTTGATTCTGTAATTACTTTTAGGTCAAATTGTTACAGTAAAACAGCATTAATAATTATTTAAGACTTAAAAAGTGGTCATAAAAGGGTTGTAATCTAAAAAAAAACAGAATAAATTTTTATATGCCGTTAAAAACTTGTATATTTGCAAGCCCAAAATAAAAAGCAAAAAGAAATTAAGAAAATGACGAAGGCAGATATAATTGAAGAAATTGTAATCTCAACCGGTATTGCAAAGAAAGATGTATCGGCAACAGTTGAAGCATTTATGGAAACCATAAAACAGAGCTTGCTTGATAAAAAAGAAAATGTGTATTTAAGAGGTTTTGGAAGTTTCGTAGTGAAACATAGAGCAGAAAAGACAGCTCGAAACATATCAAAAAATACTACGATGATTATTGCAGCCCATGATTTCCCAAGTTTTAAGCCCGCAAAGAGTTTTATTTTACGAATGAAGGGTGAGGAAGTTGTTGACGATAACGATTAATAGAAGATTTTTAATAAACATTATATTCAACATTTTAAAATTTTAAAGCTATGCCAAGCGGTAAAAAGAAAAAAGGCCACAAGATGGCTACACACAAGCGTAAAAAAAGATTAAGAAAGAACAGACATAAGAGTAAGTAAATTCTAATCTGAGTTTGTTCTAAACCAAAGGACATATCTGAGTCTATATAATAGTTCGGATATGCCCTTTGTATTATTAACTAAGTACAAAATGAATGGAAATGACCAGCGAAGTCGTAATTGATGTCCAGCAGAAAGAGATTTCGATTGCCCTGCTGGAGGACAAAAATCTGGTAGAGTATCAAACAGAACAGCGTTCAGCTTCGTTCTCTGTCGGAAATATCTACATGGCAAAAGTAAAAAAAATAATGCCAGGCTTGAATGCTTGTTTTGTAGATGTAGGATACGAGCGTGATGCCTTTCTTCATTATCTTGACTTAGGAAGCCAATTTGACTCTTACGAGAAGTATTTAAAACAAGTAGCAAGTGATAAGAAAAAGTTGTTCCCTTTTTCCAAAGCTACACATTTGCCCGACCTGCGAAAGGATGGAAGCATACAGAATACACTAAAGGTAGGACAAGAGGTATTGGTTCAAATAGTAAAAGAGCCTATTTCAACCAAAGGACCTCGTTTGACAGGCGAATTAAGTTTTGCCGGACGGTATTTGGTCTTGATTCCTTTTAATGACAAAGTTTCTGTATCTTCTAAAATCAAGAGTGGGGAGGAACGTGCCCGTCTTAAGCAACTTATCAACAGTATAAAGCCTAAGAATTTTGGCGTTATTGTAAGAACTGTTGCGGAAGGAAAGCGTGTTGCAGAACTTGATATGGAATTGAAAACGTTGTTGAAACGTTGGGAAAATGCTATTGTCAAAGTACAAAAAACAGATAAAAGACCTCAACTCGTCTATGAAGAAACAAGTAGAGTTGTAGCGTTGTTAAGAGATTTGTTTAATCCATCGTACGAAAATATTTACATTAATGACGAGGAGATTTATAAAGAAGTAAAACACTATGTTTCTTTAATAGCCCCAGAAAAGGCAAACATAGTGAAGATGTATACAGGAACTGTTCCTATCTTTGACAATTTTAATATTACAAAACAAATAAAATCAAGTTTTGGCAAGATTGTTAACTATAAACATGGTGCTTATTTGATTATAGAACACACAGAAGCATTGCATGTGGTGGATGTTAACAGTGGAAATAGAACACGTTCTGCTAATGGACAGGAAGCGAATGCCCTTGATGTTAATTTAGGTGCTGCCGATGAGCTTGCAAGGCAATTAAGGCTGCGCGATATGGGAGGAATTATAGTCGTAGACTTTATTGATATGAATCTGGCAGAAGACAGACAACTCTTATATGAGCGCATGTGCAAGAATATGCAGAAAGATAGGGCTCGCCATAACATCTTGCCATTGAGCAAGTTCGGATTAATGCAGATTACACGTCAGAGGGTTAGACCTGCCATGGATGTAAATGTAGAAGAAGCATGCCCTACTTGTTTTGGAACTGGAAAAATAAAGGCCAGTGTATTGTTTGTAGATCAACTCGAAGGGAAAATAGACAAATTAGTCAATAAGATAGGCATTAAAAATTTTTATCTATATGTTCACCCTTATGTGGCTGCTTATATTAATCAAGGTTTCATTAGCTTGAAGCGTAAATGGCAGTTTAAATATGGAATGGGTGTTCATATTATTCCATCTCAAAAGTTAGCATTTTTACAATATGAGTTTTTTGATGCTAAGAAGCAATTTATTGATATGAAAGAGGAGATGGAAGTAAAATAATAAAAAGGCTATGTTGAGATGCATATAATCTTTACATAGCCTTTTTGAACATTACAGCCATAATGGCTAATAATATATATACTTGATAGCAATGCTGATTGCCAAATGATTATATACCACTACTCGCAATAGCTCTTCAAAAAACAGGCTAAGCAGTTTTTCGCGCCAGCCGTTTCATCAACGAACTATTGCAGGAATAAATCAAGTAATTATGCAAAACAATAAAAATACGATAAAATCAATAGATCATAATTATGCGCATTTACAGCCACAGGCGTGTGATATAGAAAGGGTTGTGTTAGGTGCATTAATGATAGATAAAGATGCCTTTTCGGTAGTTAGTGAGATTTTACGCCCAGAAACATTTTATGAACCTCGAAACCAAAAGATATTCAAAGCAATACAAACATTAAGTATCGACGAGAATCCTATTGATATAATGACGGTAACTGAGGAGTTAAAACGTGAAGGAACTTTAACCGATGTAGGTGGACCTGCCTACATAATAGAATTAAGTTCTAATGTTGCTTCTTCTGCCAACATAGAATATCATGCAAAGATTTTGGCGCAGAAGTTCTTGGCTCGACAGCTTATTTCATTTGCCAGTGTCATAGAGACAAAAGCTTTTGATGATACAGTGGATGTAGACGAGTTGATGCAGGAAGCAGAGGGCTCGCTTTTTGAACTCTCTCAAAAAAACATGCGCCAAGATTATACTGATATAGATCCTGTAGTCAAGCAAGCAGTGGAAATTCTCCAAAAGGCTGCTGCCAATAGCGGAGGTCTTACTGGCTTACCGACAGGTTATACCAAACTTGATGATTATACAGCAGGCTGGCAGAAAAGTGATTTGGTTATCATTGCAGGCCGTCCTGCAATGGGTAAAACTTCATTCGCATTATCGTTAGCTAAAAATATAGCAGTAGATTATAATATACCTATTGCTTTCTTCTCTCTTGAAATGAATAACGTGCAATTGGTCAATCGTTTGATTTCCAATGTGTGCGAGATAGAAGGAAAGAAAATTCTGAATGGACAACTTGATAATGATGAATGGGTAAGATTGGATAAAAATATAGGACGTTTGCAAAAAGCTCCTATCTATATCGATGATACTCCAGGCATGTCTATTTTCGAATTAAGAACCAAAGCTCGCCGTTTAGTAAGGGAGAAGGGTGTAAAAATAATAATGATAGACTATTTGCAATTAATGAATGCCAGTGGCGCTCGTTTTGGTAGCCGACAGGAAGAGGTCTCTACTATTAGTCGCTCCCTTAAGAGCTTGGCCAAAGAGCTTGATATTCCAGTATTGGCTTTGTCGCAGTTAAACCGTACCGTAGAAAATCGAGAAGGCGCAGAAGGAAAGCGCCCACAATTGAGCGACCTTCGTGAGTCTGGAGCAATAGAGCAGGATGCCGATATGGTATTGTTCGTACATCGCCCTGAATATTATAGAATATTTGCAGATGAAAAAGGAAATGACTTACGTGGTAAAGCTCAGATTATTATAGCAAAGCATCGTAAAGGTGGAACCGGTGATGTATTGTTGACATTCCGAGGGGAATATACACGCTTTGACAATCCAGAGCGGTCTGTCTCTCCTGTGGGTGGCGGTGAAATAATAGGATCCAAAATCAATGGAGATGTTGATACAAATATTCCTCCTTTTGATGTAAATGGCAGTATTGATGGGCCATTGCCATTTTAATGATAGTCCATTAAATATTGGATTGTTATGAAAAGCAACTAAGCAGCTTGACCGATATATATATATAATATAAACTGTACACCTACTTATAATCTGATTTTTATCCGATTAACTTGAAATATTTATTATTATGAAATTTGTTTGTATTATTCCAGCACGTTACTCTTCTACTCGATTTCCAGGTAAGCCCCTTGCTGTTTTGGGTGGAAAACTTGTAGTTCAAAGAGTTTACGAACAGGTAAATAGTGTGTTGAATGATGTTTATGTAGCCACTGATGATCAACGTATATTTGATGCAGTTATTCGTTTTGGTGGCAAAGCTATTATGACATCTCCTAATCATAAAAGTGGAACAGATAGAATAAATGAAGCTGTAAACAAATTGGATGATACGTTTGATGTAGTCGTAAATGTACAAGGAGATGAACCATTTATACATACCTCTCAAATAAAGACCATTTGTCAATGTTTTGATGATAAGGACACTTCTATAGCAACTTTGGGAAGATTGTTTACCGCTAAGGATTCTTTAGCAGATCTTGAAAATCCTAATTCGCCAAAACTTATTTGCGACAATAAAGGTTTTGCGATGTATTTTAGTCGCAGTGTTATACCTTTTGTTCGTGGCGTAGACAAGGTATATTGGCTTAATAATTTCAATTATCTAAAGCATATTGGCTTATATGCATATAGAACCCAAACATTATCTGAAATAACGAAGCTTCCACAATCAAGTCTGGAAATTGCAGAAAGTTTGGAACAACTTAGATGGTTGCAAAATGGCTATAAAATAAAAGTGGGCATTACTAATGCAGAAACAATAGGCATTGATACACCCCAAGATTTGGCGCAAGCGGAGGATTTCTTATCTCACCATCATAATGAATAGACAGTTGCAGTGTTGAATAAGTTTGCTATAAAAGTAAATAGAAGATTCACATTCTTGACTGTATAAAATTCTCATACGTGAATTATCTTCTCTACTACAACGGAAGTAGAGAAGATAATATAATTCCCAAAGTTGTGAGCACTCCATATGCCAGCATATTAAATGCCGTTTTTCCAAGTACCATATTTAGCGCTTTCCCTTTATGTATGCATATCATAATTTGATACGTATGATAGTGCAGGATAAGATAGATAAGGGGGAGGAAAAAAGCTAAAGTATAGCCATATATTACGTAAATAGCCCCTAAAGTTACAGCAGTAGCTCCTGATAAAAAATAGAATAGTCCACCTTTTTTAAGTCCTATCTTTACAATAAGTGTATTTTTACCTACTTGCTTGTCATTGTCATAATCCCTATAATTGTTTACTATTAACAAAGTATCTATTACCAATCCGCATGCAATAGATGCAATGACAACCAATAGACTGATTGTGTGTGTCAATATATAATAGGGTATACACACTGGAATGAGACCAAAGAACACCAAAACTAACAAATCGCCTAATCCATGATAAGATAGATAAGTAGTATATAGGAAACAAAAGATAACACATAAGAGTCCTATTAAAATAAGTCGTATTCCGCCATAGAAAATAAGTGGGAAACCAATAATGCATGCAGTTAAGGTAGTCAATACTATAGCCTTAAACATGGAAGATGGAGCTATCCAGCCTTGTGCACATGCTCTGGCAGGCCCTAATCGTGTTTCATTGTCATTTCCTTTTTTAAAATCAAACAAGTCATTGATGAAATTCGCGTCTATCTGCATGACAAAAGCAAATAGCAAACAGAGCAATGCAGGAATCCAGTTAAATTGATTTTCCGTTATTTCTTTAAAGGCTAATGCCAATCCTATCATTACAGGTACCGCAGCTCCTGACAATGTCTTTGGCCTTGCTGCTAAGAACCAAGCTTTCAATGAATTTCTTACAATAATATCATCATTCATGATTACAATTCAGCAATATTATTTATTAGTATTAAGTATGTTCTAATTCATATTTTATTTGCA
Source organism: uncultured Prevotella sp. (assembly GCA_937907705.1). GTDB lineage: Bacteria > Bacteroidota > Bacteroidia > Bacteroidales > Bacteroidaceae > Prevotella. The sequence continues at coordinate 7,705 of CALCVP010000055.1, forward strand.
AAAATAAATAAATAATAGTATATTTGCAAATATTAGACAAGTACTTTTGCTTAGAAAGGCTTTTATAAATAGTAAGAAGATGGTATGATAGATAGAAATGTTTGTTTAGATTTGATGGAATTCATAGAATCAAAGATTCTTCCTCGCTACTCTCAATTTGATAAAGCTCACAATTTATCACATGTTACTCGTGTGATAAATCAGTCTATTAAATTAGCAAGGAAAACAGGTGTTGATGTGAATATGGCATATACCATTGCAGCCTATCATGATTTAGGATTGGAAGGGCCAAGGGCTATACATCATCTTTTAAGTGGAAAAATAATATCATCTGAT
>CALCVP010000056.1 GCA_937907705.1 uncultured Prevotella sp.
GCGGACAGTGTGGATTGGAAAAATTACAATACCCAAGAGGACAATATCAAATTGAGGGAAGTGGTTGTAGTGTACAATCGCCCGCAAACACTTGAATCATAGATATCCCCTATCGCTACTTATTATGAACAGAACTCCAACGACATAAACCATGCTTCCAATGGCTTCTTTGGCTTTGAGTGGAGTAACCAAGTGAAAGTCAGTATGATGGAATGGGCAGTCAGCAATGATGATGGAATTGGTTTTAAGAAGTATAGCAAGCTAAGTGATGCTGATAAAGCTGCCAAGAATAACCAACTAACCAACAGTTAGTTAACAGCAATGTATACTGTAAAGCCTTATCATGGCATCTTGTCAAGATACGGCTTTATAGATGACTTGCTTGTTAATATAATTTTACAAAGTGCAACAGATAAAACAGAAATAGCTGTTTTTTATAGCTCATTTTGTTTTATTTGCGAAATTATACTACCTTTGCATTTTTCCAAAAGAGTAGTCTTATCCTCCGCATACAAGCCTATTTTTAGAATATGCCTTGTATTACTTGCCTATTTTTAAGTATGGCAGAAGCGTAAGTTATTCTATTAAGCAGGTGTTCAATATCAATTTTGGAAGTATCTCATTACTCATAACAGTTTCACTTGAACAACTACTTGATACAGTGGATAGGCTGCAACAGACAGAAAATAAAGAAAAATAAGTTGTTATGGCAAAAGATAAAATAGCGTATGTATGCTCCAATTGTGGGCAGGAGTCTGCCAAGTGGATAGGCAAGTGCCCTAATTGTGGGCAGTGGAACACTTTTAAGGAGATTAGAGTGGCTGCCGATACAGGTCAAAAAGCGGCCAAACAAGCAGCAGCATCTGTTCGGACAGCTATTCACGGCGATAAAAACAGGCCCTTGCATCTACGCGAAATATCTGCTAAAGATGAGCCACGCATTGATATGCACGATGAAGAGCTGAATCGTGTGTTGGGCGGAGGCTTGGTGCCTGGCTCCATTGTGTTGTTAGGTGGTGAGCCGGGTATAGGAAAAAGTACGCTTACCTTGCAGACTATCTTACGTATGAACGAGCGCCGCATACTTTATGTAAGCGGTGAGGAAAGTGCCCATCAGCTGAAGATGAGGGCAGAACGCATAGCTCATACGGAGAACGAAAATTGCTTGATACTGTGTGATACCTCACTCGAAAATATATTTGCTCATATTCAAGAGGTAAAGCCAGAGTTAGTAGTAATAGACTCCATACAGACTATCAGTACAGAAGACGTAGACTCGTCACCTGGCAGCATTACGCAAGTAAGAGAATGTGCAGCCGCTTTATTGCGCTTTGCCAAGACCAGTGGGATACCGGTTATACTGATAGGTCATATCAATAAAGAAGGAACGCTGGCTGGTCCTAAGATATTGGAGCATATCGTAGATACGGTAATACAGTTTGAAGGCGACCAGCATTATATGTATCGCATATTGAGGTCTATCAAAAACCGATTTGGCAATACATCGGAATTGGGAATTTATGAGATGCGCCAAGATGGATTGCGTCAGGTTAGCAATCCATCGGAGTTGCTGCTTACACAAGATCATGAGGGGCTGAGTGGAGTAGCAATATCATCGGCCATTGAGGGAGTACGCCCCTTCTTGGTAGAGACCCAAGCCTTGGTGTCGTCGGCAGCTTATGGAACACCGCAACGTTCGGCCACAGGCTTTGATCAGCGACGCCTTAATATGCTGCTGGCTGTGCTGGAAAAGCGTGTTGGATTTAAGCTGATGCAGAAAGATGTGTTTATTAATATAGCAGGTGGACTTCGCGTTACTGATTTGGCTATGGACCTGAGTGTGATAGCTGCTGTACTGTCAAGCAATGTAGATACCCCTATTGAAGCTGGGTGGTGTATGGCGGGTGAGGTAGGATTAAGTGGTGAAGTGCGCCCTGTTAACCGCATAGAACAGCGAGTAGCCGAGGCACAGAAATTAGGCTTTAGCCACATCATTATACCCAAATATAACTTACAAGGATTTAACGCGAGCAAATTTAATATAGAGTTAGTACCTGTACGTAGAGTGGATGAAGCCTTGCGGGCATTGTTTGGCTAAAAAATAGAATCATCTCAGCCATTGCTTACTGTGTTTTACGAAAGCTTAATTTTGTTAATTAGTGAAAAATGAGTAACTTTGCATGCTTTTTGGTTTGGACTTATATTGCTGTAATAGAGCATACTGCCATTGTACTATGGAGTTTTGTCGCTTGATAGCAGCTATGATAGCCACCATCATGCAGATGCAATCAACTGTTAAGTCTCCGTACAGAATACATTAAAAACAAATGAAAGATATATGTTGTATCGGGCATATTACGCTCGATAAGATTATTACACCCGACAGCGAAGTATATATGTCGGGAGGTACCTCATTCTATTTCTCTTATGCCATCAATCAATTGCCTAAGACTCTTAGCTATCAGTTGGTAACTGCCTTGGGCCAGACAGAGATGAAGGCTGTAGACGATATGCGTAAAGCTGGTATAGACGTAAAAGCTTTTACCAGTAAGCATACGGTGTACTTTGAAAACAAATATGGTTCAAATTCAAACAACAGATCACAGCGTGTATTAGCCAAGGCAGATCCGTTTACCGTGGAACAGGTGAGCAACCTTGATGCTAAAGTGTTTCATCTCGGCACTCTGCTCAGTGATGACTTCTCACCCGAAGTAGTAAGGTGCTTGGCTGAAAAAGGAAAGGTAAGCATAGACGTACAAGGCTATCTACGTGAGGTAAGAGGTGAACAGGTGTTGCCCGTTGATTGGACAGACAAGTTGGAAGTACTCCAATATACTGACACGTTAAAGCTGAACGAATACGAAATGGAAGTGATAACAGGTCTCAAAGACCCTCGCGAGGTAAGTAAAAAAATTGCTTCATGGGGTGTTAGAGAGGTGGTAGTAACATTGGGTAGCTATGGCTCGCTCATATATGCTGATGGTAAATTTTATGAAATACCGGCTTATGCACCTCAACGCTTGGTAGATGCCACGGGGTGTGGAGACACGTATAGTGCAGGTTATTTATATTGTAGAAACCAAGGTGTAGGCATAGAGGAGTCTGGCAAGTATGCAGCCGCCATGTGTACACTGAAATTGGAACATAACGGTCCCTTCTCTCATACGCAGGCTGATGTAGAACGTATTATCGGGAAGTAAGCGTGCCAGAACCTACCGAACCAGTTTTAGGGCGGTGGATTCTGGCATTTTTATATCTGTTTATCAGCATCAGTATTTTGACGGAAAACTGTTTTTCAAGGTTTGGTTTTTAATTCACTATGAAAAGGTTACTTTTTATATTTCTGTCATTTTTCTTCTTTCAACAGATGATAGCTCAGACGATAGTAAGATTTGACAATGGGAAGAATATTATATACAAAAACTTACAAGGAAAGACTGTTGTAAAAAAGAAAGGATATATAATTGCATTCACGGATACAATATCTTTCATAGCTCTGTTGAAGCAAAAAAGGCAAAAGAAAGTGCAAGATTGTTTAAAAGCATCCTGTTAATTGTAGCGGTTTCATATATGCTATAAATTGTGAACACCTACTCATGATAAAAAGTATTTGAACGGTCTTCAAATTTTGTTCAAACACCGTTTGAAGGCATTCCAAATGCTTTTGATTTTACATGAATGACAGTTTATATGCGTTTAATTTGGGATACCTGCTATACGCAAAAGGGCGAGACTCAAATGCGAGTCTCGCCCTTATTAGTGAGTTTATCGTAACTTTAGAAGTTATACAAAACACCCAAAGAAATGTTGTTAGTATCAAAGTCAACACCCCAAACAGTAGTCTTTGCGTGATGATACTGACTCTTCTGCCAACCTACGAAGCCACATTTAGCTACAAGGCTGAACTTGTCGAGCTTGAGCTCTACACCTGGTTTTAATCCGAGTGAATAAGTTTCACCACCACCATTGTAATGTTTGTAACCGAAAGCGCCATCAACAAACAGATTGACGAGTTTGCCGTGAAGTGCAGTGTAACGTACGTAAGGGTTTATTTCAAATGTCTTTGTGAGATTGTTAGAGCAAGCCATGTCTCCATTGCTCATCTGAAGTTGTCCTTTAGACCAGCCGAAAGCAACACCAAGTGCCCAATCATTACTAAACTTGTAACCAACTTCAGGAAGCAGAGAGTAGATTGTTTCATCATCATCACCGCCATTGTCGATGCTTGCAATACCTGCATTACCACCAACGTAAACCTGTGCGCTTGCGCAGATAGTCATTACACAAGCAACTAAAGTCATAAAAATCTTTTTCATAATCCTTTTACTTAATTTGTTAATACCTATCAACTGTAAACCAGCTGATATCATGTTTTGACGGATGCAAAGGTGCGTATTATTTTTGAAACACACAATACAAAAGACATGGAAATTTGAAAAGATATTACTTTTTAGCTTAATAAAAAGAAAAAAAGAACATTTTCTTTGTTGTATAGAGTCAACCAGCAAGTGCAAAATTAAGAATAAACTCTGAAGAACTCTTCTT
>CALCVP010000057.1 GCA_937907705.1 uncultured Prevotella sp.
GTTCGAACCCTGGACCCTCTGATTAAGAGTCAGATGCTCTACCAACTGAGCTACAAGCGCATTTACATTTTTCATTTCCCAAATGCGGTTGCAAAGGTACTATGTTTTTTCGATACATGCAAATTTTTTCTTCATTTTTTTCATATTTCCATTATTTTATTTTTTATACCCTTTCATTTTATCCACCTTGCAGCTTATTTCCAATAGCTATGCAACCGCAATGCGAAAGCATTGCTATCGGAATCCGATAACAGTGCAATCAGAATGTGATAGCTATGCAACTGGAAGGCGATTGCATAGCTATTGCAAATGACATGCAACAGACTTGCCGCACCAAAGCATACGCCTTGCCGTCTGTAATCTATCGGTTTACATAATATTTTGTGTTATCCTATTTGTACAGTGCATGCAAAAAGAACCGACAGCGCACAAAAAATATTACACTGGTTAGTACAAAAAACTCAATAAGTATATTTAGTTTCCAAAAAATTTACCTATTTTTGCACCCATGAACAAACACTTAACATTGCTTTTAGCCTTAAATACCCTTACCTGTAGTGCCCAAACACACTTTGATTTGGAGAAAGATTTGTTGCAACTCGACTCGGTTGTAGCTCAAAGTTCGCTATTTGACCAACAGAAAGAGAAGCAGATAGCCGACATCAAGCGTACTTCCAACAACGACTTCTCGCCGCAAAACCAGTACCAATACAACAAGCAGCTGTTTGATGAATATCTGAAGTTTGACCCAGACTCAGCCGAACTTTATATACATCGCTGCAAAAGCATCTGTAAACGCTACGACTTAAAGCTGCAATATATTTCCTCCTGTATCAGCGAGGCCCTGTTAAAGACAATCATGGGCAATCTGTGGGATGCTGCCATGATGATAAAGGAGATTGGGTCTATTGAACAACTGTCGCCTGTCGTGCAGGCTGACATGGCTGTGTTGATGCTGGAATTCAACATGCGGAGCTATCTCAACGAGTTCAACACGCAGCAAAACAAACCGATTACAGAATCTTGGCAGTACTACAGCAAATACCTCGACAAGAGTTGCTGGACCTATTGGTATTACAAAACCATGCTGACCAAACGCTCTCCTAAAGCATATCTGGAACAGCTATACAGGGCTACGCCCAAGCCGTCGACTAAAGCAGCCATGCTGGCAGTAGCCATTTCGCAAGACTATATGACAGACAAGAATTACAATGCTTACTTGCATTACCTTATCTGCTCGTCTGTCAACGACATCAAGAGCGGCAATCATGAGGCATCGTCTCTCATTTACCTTATATCTTCGCCACACATAAAGCTGAGCTTGGAACGCTCGTTCAACTATATCATGCTGGCCACCGAGAATGCAAAGGCATACAAGGACTACCGCCGCAGCCTGGACATAGTAAAGATGCACGCCACTATCACCAAGCAGTATCAGGAAAAAATCATGCGCCACAACAAAGTGTTGTTTGCCATCATGACACTGCTCTTACTGGCATTGGTTACCATTGCCTTTCTGATGCTAAACATCGTGAAAAAGAGAAAGTATAAAGACCTCATGCTAAAGAAGGTGGAACACATGAACGCATCGCTGAAACAGATGGTAGAACAGGAGAAAGATGCGCAGCAGAAGATACAGAATGTAAACCAACTGCTCAAGAATGAGTTAGCCTATCACAACCAAAACTTCTTTAATGTCTACAACCTTGTTACCAAATACATCAGTGACGTCCAAGAGTTCAAGAAGACCGTGTTCAACCTGATTACAGCCGGCAAATACGACAAGGCACGCAAAGAGCTGAGCAGTTCGAGTGCTGGCGATAAGTATCTGAAGCAGTTCTTCGAAATGTTTGACAAGTCGTTTCTGCTCTCTCACCCTGACTTCATAAGCCGGTTCAACACTTTGTTGCGTCCCGAATGCCACATACAGCAACCTGCCCCCAACACGCTTACCCCTGAACTGCGTATCTATGCACTGGTAAGCATCGGCATTACCGACAGTGTGAGCATAGCGCAATTCTTGCACTATTCGGTGCAAACAGTATATAACTACCGCCTGAAAATAAGGCACAACTCATGTATTCCTGAAAAAGATTTTGCCGACACCGTAGCCAAGATGTACGACAATAAGTAGCTGCTTACCGGCAAACATGCGCATAAAACGAAGCCCTCACCACACGCTTGCAAGTTGACTCAAGTGCTATGGTGAGGGTTTCAAGCAAAAGTGCCGTAGCTGTACAAAGACAATCTACGGCACCATAATAAAACCTTACTTACCTTTCTTCATGCTGAAAAGCTTCAGCTTAGCCTCCATATCGCTAAACATCAGCCTTGTATCTATATGAGTGTACACCCTGATAATGCGCCCTGTGGGGTTAGGCTGATAGTGGCCTTGCGCATCTATCAGTGGACAAGGTGTAGGAGTCCACCGGCTGCTGCTTGGGTCTGCCTCAAAACCAGACTGCAAAGAGGTGAGCAACGCCAATGGAGAGTCGCCCATGATATAGACCTCACCCATGGCAATGCCAACTCCTTCGCAAGTGGTCATCACCTTGTCTATTGCATCGCTTAAATAGGCTCCTGTCTTGCCGCAGGGTTTTACATTGGCATGCATCTCGTCGGTACTGTACAAGCACTGGCGATAAGCATCGCGCGGCACTTGCCATATACGCACGTCACTATTGTTGAACACTACCTGACCGGCAGGAATACAGAGGTTCAGATTATACTCTACTGCCGAATAGCCGGGAGGCGGCACTGCACCAAAACTGTACTCCTGTCCGCCTATCCACACCACAACGATATTTTTGCTGATGCTTGGGTCCAAAAGGAGTGCACTGGCCACATTGGTCAGTGCTGCACCACACGCTACGAAGAGTGGCTTTTCAGGGCTGCACTTCTTGGCCTCTGTCACTATCAGGCGGGCACCCTCAGAGTCTATCGGCTTGTCGGCAGAGGTCATGGCACTCTCTGCGCCTACCACCACCTTCAGCTTTCCTTTCATACCCATCACATCAAGCAGTGCATTGGCTTTTTCTACTGACTCTGTAGCCTGATCTTTGCGAGTGGTAAAACCAGGACCGTCATTCAAGTGGCCGCCCACTATGCCCACTATATCGGTAGTAGGCGATAGCACCTGTTGCGCCAAGGCTACCAATCCGTCAGGGTCTCCACAGTAGTCGTTGTCTATCAATACCTTTATCTTCTTGGTCTGTGCCTGTCCTGCCAGTCCGACAGTCAGTAACATGGCTATCAATAAAAATATTTTTCTCATCGGTTTCATTGTCTTTTAATAATATTTCTCCACACGGGCATCTTTTATTACGCCCTTCCAGTCAAGACCATAAGCAAAGTCGTAGACATGACCAAGGCTGTCGGTGTAAGGCTCCATGTCGCGACCCACATCTTCTTTCTGATGCTCCACGGTCTTCATATCTTTAGGAAATTGCATAGGCAGCAAACCACTTGGTTCATACTTGCCGCTGACAATATCGAGCACAGCCTGTGCCTGCGTTTCAAAGTCTACTACAATGGCATCGGCATAAGGCTCTACCTCCGACAATATACAGGGTTTGAAGCATTTTACCGACAGCACTACCGGCTTGCTGCCCATAGCAGCTTTAGTATCTTTAACAAGCTTGGCATCAGTAGTGTTGTTAGCAGTTACTGTCTTGTTCTTGTAACTGCGGTTTTGGAAAGCCTCAAAGGTATCGCCGCCAGCTATGCTGCTGTCGCGTGCAGCCACAGCTTTGTAGGTGCCATACTGTAAGGAGATAGGCATATAGCCATTGCCGCCAGCCTTGACATCAGCATCGCTGTAACCTGTTCCGCCGTCAGGGCTCTCAATAAACACCAATGCAAAATTGGCCTCAGCAGGTGTGTCTACCACCTGATAGTACTTCTTGATGATGTCAAGGTCTACCGGGTACACGGTCTTGTCAGCAGGAGTATTCCCCCACCAGTCTGCCACGCCTTTCACAAAACGCTTAGGCACATACACCTTCAGCTTCTTGCTCTTCAGCGGCAGTGTGTTATCCTTGTTCTTCAGCATTACAATACTCTTCAGTTGAGCATCATAGCCAGCTTTCATAAACTTGGGATTGCCCACAATCTTGGTACTGACAGTAGGGTCGAGATACGGATTTTCAAACAAGCCTGTACGGAAAATGTTCATCAACAGCCTTACTGCCGACTGCTCAAAGCGCTGTCGGGCTGACTTTTCTCCAAACTCGTCCTTCCACATTTTGTAGGCTTTCAGCACAGGTTCTTTATCGTTGTTGCCGCCAAACTGGTCTACACCAGCCTTCAATATTTCATAATGACGTTGGGCCACGCTAAGGTTTTCAACACCCCAACACTTGCCTTCAAACTTGCTCACGCCACTTACATCGGCTGTAATCATCCAGTCTGTGCATACCACACCGTCATAACCATACTTGCCACGCAGCAAATCGGTTATCAAGTATTTGTTGTAACTGTTGCCACGGTTGCTGCCCGTACCTCCATTTTGATTCCATGAAATGGTGTAATAGGGCATTACACTGGCTGCCATTTGTGTGCCGTCATGCAGTTTAAACGCACCTTCTGTAAACGGACGGAGCATTGTCTGGAAATTATCTCCAGGGTAAACGCTGTATTTGCCATAGTCAAAGTGGGCATCGCGTCCGCCCTCTTCAGGACCGCCACCTGGCCAATGCTTTACCATTGCATTGACACTGTACATGCCCCAGCCCCCATTGTTGTCCTCGCTCGACTGGAAACCGTCGCAATAAGCACGCGCCATATCTACACTAAGATCAGCATCTTCGCCAAAAGTACCGTTCACACGGCTCCAACGTGGTTCACTGGCAATGTCTATTTGGGGCGATAATGCAGTGGCAATGCCTAATGCACGATACTCTTTAGAGGCTATCCGACCAAACTCTCTGACCACTTCAGGGTCGAAAGTTGCAGCCAAGCCCAACTGCCCCGGCCACAAAGAGATGGCTCCGCCAGCACCTGCATTATACTCAGTGTTGGCCGTTGTGCCATGGCGAGGGTCTGAGCTGTTATTGGCTGGTATGCCATGGCCTATCCCCTCGCACAGAGCCTGCACGTTATTGTTCCATGCCGCTGCCACTGCAGGCGACTTGACAGTAGTTACAAGCACATGGCGCAGATTGTCGTTGACAAGAAACTTGCGCTGAGCATCACTCAAATCAGAAGCTTTGGCACCACTCTTTGAAAAGGGCTTGCCACCGTAGGTGGCTGCACCAAAGCCCGCCTCATTGCCTGGTATAGCTTGATGTGCACTGTAAAGCATCAAGCCCGCAATCTCTTCTATTGACAACTGATGAGCCAAATCGACTGCACGGTCATGGGCAGGAAGGCGCCAATCTTCATACTTGTCGAGCTTACCGTTACGGTTTAAATCCTTAAACTTCAAGCCGTCTACAGTAATAATCTTAACGCCTGACTGTGGACTATAACCCAAAGTCTTGCCGTTTTTCTGGTTTACCAACACATAGTTCAAGGCATCATTGCCCTTGGCTATAGTCCCAATAGGGCTGATTGCCAAGGCAACGAAAGGCAAAATAATATATGATTTTTTCATTTTTGGAACACGTTAGGATAGTTTACGATGAAATAAACAGGTGTACAGCTCCACGCATGGCAGTAACTGTTCAGCAGCGTATAGCCGTTATAAGAAGAGAACAACTGATTGTCTGGAACGTAATACTCCCAAAATGTATCAGCTCCTAAACGCACCATGCCGCCCCAATAGTCTTCAACATACTTGCGTGCCTCAGCGTTCATGCCACATTGAAGCATCGCTGCCACCAAAAAATGATTGGCATAAGGGGTACCTGGTTTGATGGCCTTGCTGCTGGCCATCACGTTTTTAATGGCCTCGCGAGCTTCTTTCTTGTTAATGATACCACCCAGCACAGCCCACGAAGTGCCAGTATAAGACAGTTGCTTTTCAGTGCCGCTCTCTACCAGTTTCTGCTTGCTGTTCCAATAAGCCTTACGGCCTGCGGCACGCAGTTGATTGACAATGGCAGGATAGTCCTTCACTTCATTCTCCTTGCCTATACGCTTTGCCATGGCATAAGCATGGTCCATGACATACGACAGCAATCCTTGTATAGCCGCATGATTGTCAAGTGTTACAGGTGCCCAATCGAAGAAGACCATTGAAACCATCATTCCCGGGTACTGATAACCCGTGTTGGCATAAAGATGATTCTTGTCAATAGCCTGCTGAAGCACTGCATTAATCTGGTTCTTGGCTACTGGCCATAGGTCTTTAGCTGTCTCCACATCGCCTGTTGCCTGTAGATAATCGTGCAAAGTAAGCACATAAGAAAGTGCATAATCTACAAAGAAAGTCTTTTGGGCATGTGGAGCAGGATACTCAACCATATTGGAATAAAGCAAACCATTATCGGGATTAGACAGTCCTGCCAGCAAATACAAGCAGCGTTTTGTAAGATCATATTGCCGGAAAGAAGCCGTATTGGCCAAGGCTTCCAGATAAAGATCGCCCATCCAAAGGCGCTGGTCGCGTTTAGGTCCATCCTCATAGACCCCTTGCATACAGTCTCTCAAGGTGTTTTCGCTGACCTTAGCTATGTCTTTAAATATCTGAGGAGTGGTAGAAGCCAGCTTTGCCTTGGACTCACCGGCAGATGTCGTGGCCTCAAAAGTAATGTTGTCAAAGCAGAAGTCGCTATAAACTGAGGTGCCTACAGCCTCAATCTTCATATATCTTGCAGAGATACGGCGGTTGAACTTGAAGTATCCGTCATAGCTTACATCGCACACAAAATCTTGCAACCAGCCACGACTCAGTCCGCCAGTATAAGGTTCTATGGGCAAAGCAAGGTCGCTTGGCACCTCGCCAAAGGTTACCTTAAACCGCAATACGGCATCTTGCATCGAACCGATATCTTTGATTTTAAACGACACATTGCCTACAAGATGCTCTCCAAAGTCTACAATCACCTCTTTCTTTTGCTTGAACGACTTTCTGTAAAGGTCGGCTATATCACCCGTTTTTACAGCCTTATAGCCTTGAAAAGCATTGTTGTCTTTCACTATTTCCACCTCCTGTACAGGATGATGAACGGTCTTTTTCAACACTGGTTTGCATGCTTCAGCCTTCTGAAGCCATGCTTGCTGTTGGGCAACAGTATACTTCTGAGCCCAAACAGCCACACTGCACATACACAGTGTGGCCATTAAAAGGTTTCTTAAACGCATGTAATCAAGATTTAAATTCGTCAATACAAAGTGTTATTTCCAAAACAGCTTGTCCATCAATTCAAAGCGCTGTTCCTTCTTGACATCTTCTTTTACAGTGGTATTGACATCTATCTGCAATACAGGAGCAATGGCTTTTCCATTGGTGGTAGGCCAATCTACAAGACCCAATCCATTAGGATTTCCTGTCTTTACAAAGTTAACATAATAGTTACTGAATATGTCTGACACTACATAATCATCAGGTTGCCAGTCGTAAACACGGTTTGTAGGCAGTGTACCCATGGCATATTCAATGTCTGCCGAGTGGATAGCACCCCATGCAGTAGGCTCTGCTTTCTGTTCGTCTTTGGCGTCTTGCACGCCACCAGCCAAGCCGGCAACCTTGCCTTTTACAGCCATTGCAGGACGTGGATGGCAATAGCAGTAGCGATATACGGGCTGACCACTGGTCTGTTTGTGCATATTGCCCCACTTCCATGTAGAGTAATCAATAAACATGTCTGATGCAAGTGCAGCACCTGGGCGTCCAGCTACATCGGCATCTGTATTGATACCATACAGCTTAAACAGCTCATCTGTAGCATCACCGAATAGAGGTTGAGCTGCCTTTCGTGCGTTTTCAACAGTAGCGGGCTGTCCTTTCAAGATGAAAGCCGGTACCATCTCCATGTTGTTGCCACCTACAAGTAACGGAACTTTTACCTGTTCGCCTTTAGCATACACATCATATGGTTGCTCCGTAAAGAAATATCCATCTATATTATAAGCGGGAACGCTCTTTACTTCAGCACGTTTCATCAACTCTTCAGCACTGAGATTCCGCAATTCCTTTAAGTTTTTACAACCCATTTTCTTAGCTAAGTCAGTGCCCATCTTCTCTGCCTCTTTCAAAGTAGCTATCTTTTTGAAGCCCAATACCGAACCACTTGACCCCATAGCCTGTGCAAACAGACCTTTACAAAGTGGTGAAGCCATCAGTGCACTTACCGACATGGAGCCGGCAGACTCACCAACAATAGTGATACGGTTAGGGTCTCCGCCAAAGGCTTCGATGTTATCTTTTACCCATTTGATAGCTGCCACCTGATCTAAAAAGCCATAGTTGCCGGAACCTTTATAAGAAGTTTCCTTCGACAACTGTGGATGAGCAAAGAAGCCAAAGACACCTTCACGATAGTTAGCAGTGATAGAGATGATGCCTTTGCGTGCCATTGCATCGCCAGCATAACGAGGTTCGCTGCCACTACCACACATCAAGCCGCCTCCATTGAAGTAAATCAGCACAGGCAAATGCTCTGTCATGCTCTTGGCTGGTGTCCAAATATTAAGATACAGACAGTCTTCGCTCTTCTTTTTAGTGCCAAAATTCATATCGCCAAACAAGTCTTCCTGCATTGGGTTTGGTCCATACTCAGTAGCCTTTCTTACACCCTGCCACTTGTTAACAGGCTGTGGAGCTTTCCAGCGCAGGTCTCCTACTGGAGGAGCGGCAAAAGGCACACCCTTAAACACTCTTATACCAGATTCGTCAGAGCCTTCAAGTATGCCGTCAGCAGTCTTTACTTGTGGACCATTCTGTGCAAACATGCCCATTGTCAAGAGCAGTGTCGCAATAGTTGTCAACAGTTTTTTCATAATTATTAGAGTTATTCTTTACTAATACAGTTATTCTTTTAAGTTTTGTTTCCTGATACAATATTTCTACCTAACTGTAAAAAACTATTTATGTTTGCTGTATGAAGCATTCTGCATCTATATAAATGATGTTTGCCATTCTGTGTATCCGCAGAACACTACCAGCCTTTTTTCTGTCTACCTTGAGATATAAGACGTAATCGTTACATTCTTGTCAACAGCTTCCATACAAAACTGTCTATTTTCCAGTGCCCAGCTTTTGCAGTTCTGCATCAAAGTTGTATTTCACTGTATTCACCTTATCAAAGACCATGGTTGCTTTTTTTGCATTGGTAAAAGCAGGCCACTGTGGCACTCCTTCGCCATTAGGATTACCTGTTTTTGCAAAGTTCAGCCATGCACTACTCATGATATCACCCAGTTGTACGGCTTCTTGTGTGGCACCAGTTTCAAAGCCACACCTTACTACATTGTCGAACACATAAGGCAGTTCCATACAATGTACTGCACCTAATGTACCATCCAATGCAGTGCTTTGATAAGCAAAGAGATAGTTCCACACGGGTGCACCACCGTCTTTAGCCTTTGTTTCCACTTGTGCCAATGCCTGAGGGCGATACTTAAAGTCTACAAGTGGCATATCTACGGTCTGCAATTGTGGATAAGTTTGCTTGAATGTCTTGATATATTTTTGTGTTTTATCACCATAGGTTTTCTTCAGTAAATCTGTAATTTGCTGTTCTGTCTGCTGCCTGTAGTCAGGTACTGCCAATGCAGCAAAACCTGCAAACTCGTTCAAACAAGTGCCTACTATCATCGGAACACCTGCAGATACCTTTTCACTTCCATTATGAAAGGCATCATCCGGCAGTATATCGCCATCTTTAGTGGCAAACCAGCCCCAGATGCTCACGCGTGCACTCTCGCCTTCTGCATCGGCTTGCTTCTTTACTTCAGCACAAGCCTTATTGCCTGCGGCCAACAGTTGAGCATAAGGAACTCTCTTTATATTGTCGATAGAAGTGGCATCGAGACCTAAATACTTGGCTGTAAGTTCGCCAATGCGACGTGAATACTTCTCCGGCATATAAGTAGCACCGCTACCGCTCTGCACAATAGCTTTTTGAAAGAGGCCTTTTGCACGTGGCATACAAAGCAATGACGACACTTTCCTGCCACCGCCTGACTGTCCAAAGATAGTGATATTTTCCGGATTTCCCCCAAAATTGGCTATATTATTTTTTACCCATTTCAATGCTGCCACTATATCAAGCAATCCCAAGTTGGCCGTATGCTGATAGCTCTTTCCAAAAGCTGAAAGATTGAGAAAGCCCAACACATTAAGACGATGGTTTAAGGATACCACCACTACATTGCCTTTCTTGGCTAAAGCTGCACCATCATAAGCAGGCTGCTCTTGGCTGGAACCCGTGGAAAAGCCCCCACCGTGTATCCAAACCATTACGGGTCTGCTCTGATGATCGTTGATGCCTGGAGTCCAGATGTTTACTCTCAAGCAGTCTTCTCCTGCAAACCCATCGTCCCATTGCGATGCAAATGCCACATTGTCCATATACCATGCAGACCGAAATTCCTGCGGACAAGTAGGTCCATAGTATCTTGACGAGCGCACCCCACTCCACGATTGCGGCGCATGTGGCTCGTCAAAGCGGTCTGCCTGAGCATAAGGTATGCCCTTATAGTTGTAAATTCCATTCTCTATATACCCTGCCACTAACCCTGATTGGGTGGATACTGTGGATGCTTGGGTACTTGAATTGATAGTATATGCCTGACTGTTGGTCTGCGCTACGGCTGCGGCAGGCAGCAAACCTACAATCATATTGATAAATAACCTTCTGATCATAAACATTGAAAAAATTGATAAATGTAGGTGCGGGCACTGGCAGTATGAGAAAACTGCCGGCTGCCGGCACACCTACACGATGAATATCTAACAACTATTTTACATTACTCGATTAGAAATTGATATGAGTTGCAAACTCAACAGTGAACGGACGGATGTAAGAACCTGCCATGAGATAATTCTTGTAAGCAGATACATCTTCGAGCAAATCGGCTGCACCGATAGAGCCAGAGCATCCCTTTTGGTTGAAGAAGTTGATTACATTGACTGAGAAACTTACGTTTTTGTTGAGGTTGTAGTCAACACCTCCAAAGGTTTCCCAACGTCCGTTGAAGTAAAGCGTATTGGTCTTGTTGATATACTGCTTGCTCTGATAGCGGAAACTTGCCCATACACGGAACTTGTTGAAAATATAACTTGGGTCCAACTCAATGATACACTTGCTCACACCGGTAGTGGTCTTGTCGGTAAAGCTGTATGTCTTGGTTTGGTCGCTGAAGTTAACATTGATGTCAAAGTTCTTGTATTTAGGCTGCTGTAAAGTGAGCAAACCGTGGAAAGAGAAGCCTGTGAATGGCTTGAGTACTACGTCTGTGGTCCATCCCATGGTCTGAACATCATTGGTGATAGGAACTGTTACCACATCTGACGAGTTATTCGGATTGGTAAACTGTGTGCGGCTCTTGTAGTTGCTCTGGCTAATGATCGATACCTGAGATACCAACTGCATCCAAGGAGTGTTCCAGAAAATACCTGCACGGCCCAAATGAATGTTGACGGCATCAAGAATAGGCATGTAAGGACCTGCAAAGTCTTGTGAGTTAGGATGCTGCATAGCATACACATACTCTGCTACGAGGCCGAAACCATGGCTGATGGTGTAGCGGGCATTAACGGTAGCAGCCGGGTTCCACCAGTGTTTGCCGAAATGGGTAATCTTGCCTTGGCTAACGCTATAATTGACACCTCTTACGTTTTCAGGATAAGTAGGAGTCTGGTCTTTGGCATTCATATAAGCAAGTGCATTTGCACCACCTACTGAATAATACTCTGCACGCACACCTGCAGACATCCACAAGCGGTTGGTTACCTGCCAATCGTCTGAAGCATAGAGTGCAAACTTTGTTTCATGTGTGTCGTAATACTCACCGCCGGTATTGGCTGCAAATTCTTGCGAGCCATTATGGTTGAGCCAAACAGGATTAGATTCAATAGTATGTGCAAAGACACCTGTGCTGGCTTGTATGCCCTGCTGGTTCCACCAGGCATTAGCGCCCAGACGCCAGCTGTGTGCACGGTTCTTGCTGCGGCCTGTCAATTCGGCAGTAGTAAGCCAATCGCGCTCGAATCCTACATCATGAAGCATATAGCGGCTATTGTAATTGCCTGTAAAAGTCTCGCCTGCCTTATGGCTTCCGTTGTCGTAAGCATAGGTGTATCCATCTTTTTCACCAGCTACACCCGTGCCCGCAAGAGCCATACTGGTAATATAGTTGTTGGCATAGTTGTATTTTGAGGTTATATCAAGCTTGTTGCCGTTTCTAAATGTATAGTTAAGGTTGGCAGTAATGCTGTTGTTCAGTGCATGAGAAAGGTTCTTGCGGTAATCGGTAACCGTTTTTCCTGTCATTACATCTACATAAGACAACTGTCCGTTGGCAGGCAAGAAGAAATCATGCCCAAGGCGGAAGCCATTGTATTCTTTTACTGAACCGTCGCCTACATAGATAAACGGTCCATAAGAATCACCTATATTCTTGGTATAAGCGTAACGATAAAAGAGGTTGAACTTGCCGCGGCCTTCATTCCACTCCTTGGAAACAGATGCTTTAATTATTTTCATATCGCTGCTGTATTGTGCATCGGTAGGTTTGTTGCTGCCTGGATCAAGGTTTACATAAGCGCCCAAGGAGTAAGACCAGCCGTTGGCAATAGGACCTGCCAAAGAGAGGTCGAAGCGCTGCAAGTTAAAGATATTGGTTGTATAGTTGACATGTCCTTCAAACTTCTTTCCGCCTACACGTGTGTTGGACAGCACTGCATAGTTAACGGCACCGTTCTTGATGGCACTCTCGCCAAGCGACATCAGCCCCATGCTGCCATGCTGGGCGCAGCCTGTCCAGTAAAGATAAGGCAAGCAAGGCCATACATTGTAAGATACAGGCAAGCCATCTTCGTAAATAGTGGCAGAAAGACTTGAAGGCAAACCGATAGAAATCTGTCGGGGTTGGTTATCGCTGGATGCGTTCAGCATCACGTTGCGGTTCTTTACTTCCTTCGTTTCCGGTACAGAGTCTTTTTCTATTTTGTCTTGAGCAAAGCCATAAGCCGGTGCCAAAAGTGCTGCACCAATAAATAATTGAGTTAGTTTTCCAGTTTTCATAAACGATAAGGTTTTTTATAAAGTGCGGTGGGTCCGAAGACCCACACGCTGTGTAATAATAATAAATGTATGTGAATGTTATGAATGACCAATAAGGTAATGTCTTTTATTTCTGTTCTGGCAGCAGGCAAGGACGTACTTTCTCGATTACACTACCCTTTTCGGTTACAGTAGCGGTAAGGGGTTTTGCATCAGCTGCATTCTTGGCTACCATTACGCGGTAGGTACCTTCTTCTACTTGCCATTGGCTGTCAGTCTCGTTGAATGAAGCCAAGTCTGCATAAGGAATGGTGATGCTTACGGTCTGACTCTGACCAGGGTTCAACTTGTCTGTCTTGGCAAAGCCTTTCAGTTCACGTGCAGGCTTGTCCATATCCTTGCCGGGAGCGGCAACATATACCTGTACTACCTCTTTACCGGCAGTCTTGCCAGTGTTCTTTACTTCTACATTTACCTTGATATTGCCTTGTGCATCAGTAGTTACAGCAGGTTTGCCATATTTAAAGGTGGTGTAGCTCAAGCCATAACCAAACGGATAAGACACTGCCACATGTTTGGTATCGTAGTAACGATAGCCTACATATATGCCGTCGTTATACTCTGTATAGTCAAAATTCTTGCGCGTTCCTTCGGTGCGTACATCCATAAATCCTTTCAGAGATTCTGTCAACTCATCTTCACTGATATTGTCTGGAGTAGGGAAATCGGCTTTAGAAGGTACATCATTGTAGCTTACAGGCCAGGTCATAGGCAGACGACCGGATGGCGATTCCTTGCCAGTCAGTATGTCGGCTACAGAATTGCCGCCCTCCTGACCAGGCAACCAAGCTGTCAGTACAGCATCGGGATTGTCTATCCAGCTCTTGGTTTCAATAACGCCACACACATTCAGGATAACCACCACTTTCTTGCCTGCCTTGTGGAAGGCTGCACTTACCTTGCCGATCATCTGCTTTTCAGCATCTGTAAGGTTATAGTTGTCTGAGATATTGCGGTCGGCAAACTCTCCTGAAGTTTTGCCTATTGTAACCACTGCCAAATCATTGGCTTTGGCTGCCTGTGCCAACAGATTATTGTCGAGGCTCATCTCCGGAATAAGATGCTTGGGCAAAAAGGCTGCAAACTGGCTCTTTGATTTAGGCATAGCGGCTGTAGCCTCTGGTATATACTTCTCGTAAACAGCCTGTACGCTACCGTCTACATTAAAGCCTGCATTCTTCAATCCATCAAGCAGACTTACCACATAAGCATGGTTTACGTTGCCCGAACCTGTGCCACCTGCTATAAAGTCATAAGAGGTGCGGCCAAACACAGCCACATTCTTTATTTTATTGTTCAGTGGCAAAGTGTTTTTGTTGTTCTTCAGCAATACCATACCCTCCAAAGCAGCATTACGCGTTACGGTGGCATGAGCCTTCAAGTCTGGATTGTTGTCGGCTACGTAACCTTGATAGCGCGGAGTCTTGAGGATATACTCCAATATATGTTTTACATTACGGTCAATGATTTCCATTGACAAGTGCCCGTTAAGCACAGCATTCTTGATTTCTGTGCGCTGCGACAGCTTGCCGGGCATCAGCAGGTCGTTGCCAGCTTCCATCTGTGCAGTAGCGTGCTGACCGCCAAACCAGTCGGTCATTACCATGCCTTTGAAGCCCCACTCATGGCGAAGTATCTCGGTAATCAAGTCGCAACGCTCACTGGTCATAGTACCGTTTACCTTGTTATAGGAGGTCATGATGGTCCAAGGCTGCGACTCTTTTACTACAATTTCAAATGGTTTGAGGTAAATTTCGCGCAGCGTGCGTGGGCGTGCCAGCACATTATTGCTGGTGCGGTTGGTCTCTTGGTTATTGAAAGCAAAGTGCTTTACAGAGGTGCCTACGCCATTGCTCTGCACACCGTTGACCATAGCAGCGCATATTTTGCCTGCCAGCAAAGGGTCTTCTGAATAATATTCAAAGTTACGGCCATTCAGTGGGTTGCGCTGAATGTTGGTGGCAGGTGCCAACAGCACATCCACGCCATAATGTTTTACCTCATCGCCCATGGCTGCACCCACCTGATGCACCAGTTGGGTGTTCCACGTAGCACTCATTACAGTGGCAATAGGAAAGTGGGTGCAATAGAAAGTTCTGCTGGTGCCCTTGCGAGTTGGATTGATACGCAAACCGGCAGGACCGTCGGCCACTACGGTAGAAGGTATGCCTAAACGCGGTATAGCATTCAGCTGGCCGGCAGCACCCGGCACCAACTCTGATGCATTGCCTATGGTAGCCAAATCGTCGGTCTGTTCATTGCCCATTGAGCCGATCAATATATTTAACTTCTCGTCTAAGGTCATGGCGTTGATAACCTTGTCTATAGGATCAACTCCAAACTTAGGTGTTTGTGCAAAGCCCTGCATGCTAACGGTTGCAAGGCAAGCTGACATGATTATTGATTTAAACATAGTTTTTAATAAGTATTTTAGGTTTTCGTTTTCGCTTGCAAAATTAAGTGAAAAAGATACAGGTCAATAGTTACAGTAGTTTGAAAAGTAAACTTATAAAAACATTAAACAGTTAATACTCAATATGTTATAAAAACACATCAATACAAAAAAGTAAACTCTATAAATGCTTGATGTAAGCCAAAATAATGATAAATATCAGTCATTTTTGTTGTTTATTAAACACTTATTAGCACTCGTTATAGGCATATTTTTCTAAATTCGTCAAGCTAATAATGATACATTTACATCACAAGAATGGTTCATTTTCACCTGTTGTGCCCCCTGCTGCACAATGAAGAAAAAGCATTGCTTCTGCAAGAGCTATGCAATCACAGAGCGATAACATAGCTCTTGCATCATGATTGCACTGCAATCGCAAGGCAATTGCTATGCTCTTGCACGCCAATTGCAGTGCTTTCAGAAAAGCAGCAAGAAAATGGCTTGCTGCCAGTAGTCTACATACTACCGGCTGAGGCATCGCGACAAGCTGCAAAAGCACCTTTTGCCAAACATGCAATAACCGCAAAACAATGCGGACAAAGCCAAGACCTGAAATATAAAAATTAGATAAATAAACATATTGACCTTGGCGTTCACGCAAAAAAAGCGTAAATTTGCAAATGATACGTATGCATTTTCACTTTACTTGTCAGAAACAATTGATTTACGCCTAATTATTATTCAACTTGCTAAACAACGACCCATTGGAACACCTTTAAAGAAATACAGTTAACAAAACAGCTTCTTGCAGGTCTATATACAGAGAACAACCCGCATGATAGGGTAAATGTGTACCTAAGCAAAGCACTCATTGACAGCTAAAGATGGATTAGCCCTAATTACAAACGCCAAGCAATATCCAAAAAAATACTGTCTTCTTAATGCGTAAATAAAAAGAAATACTTTGACATGAAACATATTGGAATCATCACGCATTACGATGTCTTCAACCACGGAGCTATCCTGCAACTCAACGCTTTGTGCAAAACTTTGCGTGCAAAAGGCTATGATGCAAAAGCACTACAGTTTGAGAAAAATTATGATTTCTTAGGTGTAAAACTGAAATCCAAGTACAACATATCTATCAAATCGGTAGTATTCTATATCAAATACTTATGTAAAAAAGGCATGGGCAAGACCATTTTCAACGTAAGGAAAATGCGTCTGCTCAACAAATTCAAGCAACAAGAACAGTTGTTGGATGCTTACTATACCGAATGTGGCAAGAAAGATGCTGTCATTATAGGCAGTGATGAAGTGTTTGCACTGCACACTGGCCCTACTCCTGTATTCTTCGGACACGCTTGCCCCTCTGACCATGTAATCAGTTATGCAGGGTGCTTCGGACCTACCACACTGAATGACATCAGGCAGCTGCACTGTGAGGCATTGGTAAAAAGCGGACTTCAAAGTATGGAAGCCGTGTCTGTAAGAGACAAAAACTCTTTTGACATCGTAACAGAGCTGACAGGCAAAGAACCGACATTAGTGTGCGACCCTGTTATTCTGTATGGTTACCGACAAGAGTTAGCCCGGTTCACACCACCCTCACTGCCCAAATACATGGTAGTATATGCCTATGACGAGAGCTTGAACGACCCTGAAGAAGTAAAGCAAATAAAAGACTATGCACGCCGAAACAACCTGATAATAGTAAGTCCTGGCTTCTATCACAGCTGGTGCGACAAGAATATAAATGTCGATTCGGTCAACATCATCAACTATTTTGCACATGCCGCATGCGTGGTAACAGACACTTTTCATGGCACAGTGCTGTCAATCATCACAGGAAGAGAAGTGGCTGTTAAAATAAGAAACAACAGCAACAAGCTGCTCAACCTTATCCATGAGTATCATTTGGAACAGCAAACAGTAAGCAGCTTTGACCAACTGGACCGCGCATTCAGCAAGCCCATTGACTATCAATCCGTAAACCAAGAGATAGAAAAGCGGCGAAAAGCATCCATGGAGTTCTTGGACAAGGCTCTAAGAAACATATAAACAAACTATCCATACGCTTGATACACAGGCATGCAGGATGATAAAAGCATAAAACAGCTGCCGCAACAGCAAGCCTAAATATACAAAAACATGAACATTAGCGATACAAAAACACTACACCCTTGCACCAGTTGCCAACTGTGTGCAGGGGTGTGCCCTAACAATGCTATCAGTATCGGTCTGGACGAAGAGGGTTTTTACAGACCCACTGTTGACCCAGACAAGTGCATAGACTGTGGACTATGTCAAAAAGTATGCTACAAATTCCACAACGAAGCACCAGACATTGCAACAGTAGACCGCAGCAAGCACTACGCTGCCTATGCCAACGATGCTGCTATAACAGCACAAAGCACATCAGGAGGCGTGGCCAGTGTACTGACCCGTCAGCTTATCAGCCAAGGCTATACCTGCGTGGGAGTGGCCTATGATTACAGCACCGACAGAGCCGTAGGTGCCATAGCCACCGACGACAGTGAGGCAGAAGCCTTCAAAGGGTCCAAATATATACAGTCGCTGTCTGTCGATGCCTTCAGGCAATTGCTGCACATGAACCGCCAAGGGCGGTATGCCGTATTTGGCACTCCTTGCCAAATATATGCGTTCGACCTGCTGTTAAAACAGCAGAAACGGCGCGACAACTTCCTGCTGGTAGACATCTACTGCCATGGTTGCCCTACACTGAACCTCTGGACTAAATATGCAAGGCATATAAAACAGCACACCCACAACAGCTCTTTGAAGCAATTGGCTTTCAGAAGCAAGGCACGCGGTTGGGGGCGCTACTGCATATCAACTAATAACAAAGGGAAATTGACCTATCTGAGTCCCAAGACAAACGATGCTTTTTACACGCTCTTCTTTTCCAATCATGTACTGAATGATGCCTGCAAGGATTGTACCCTGCGCAGTACATTAAGCCACAGCGACATCAGATTGGGCGACTTTTGGGGCAAATGTTATGACCTTAACACCCAAGGTGTATCGCTTGTATCTGTCAATACAGAACGTGGACAAGAGCTGTTTAACCAAATCAAGCCTCAACTATGGTACAAGGAGCATGCCGCTTCCGACTTTATGGTCTACCAAAGCATCGGAACAAGCTATATCATTGATGAGCAACTGAGAAGCAAACTGCTGCACATGCTCGCCACAGAAGACATACCTCTGAAGGCCGTAGCCAAGACCTATTGGCACAGCTTGCCACCTAAAAAGAAAGCAAGGCAATTAGTCAAGAATATCATCTTGCACCTTCCAACAGGCCTTGTCTCACTGGCAAAAAAGATATACCACTAAAAGAATATAGCTGCTTGCACCTGTTTTTATGCAAGCAGCTATATTGCTATCCGCCACAACAAGAAGTAAAGGGCACACTTGTCAACGTTACTGTACCCATAAATTATATATGCAATGGGGCAAATAAAGCCCATATCATAAAACATGCTTACATGCTATTACAGCTTTTACGGTGCAATAATAAATTTATATTAAAGAATCGGCTCATGTATATTAATTTTTATTAAGGCCCTTTTTACAATAAAAAGATAGCTATACCTTTGCAGACATTTAAGACAACAGTATAAGCATTTAAGAATACACGCTTAACGATGAAATGCAGAAAATACAGACAACTATTCTATGCATGGGTATTGCTCATGTCGTTTCTGCCTGTATTCTTAGTCAAAAGCTTTCATTACCACAACACTTGCACACAAAATGCAGAAAAAGCAAGTCTATACAAGGGTATTTCTTATACTTCTTCGTGCAACAATTGCTTTATTTGCCATTTTACTTTTTCACCATTTGAGCAAGCTACCAATACTGTTTTCCACATCTATCACTTCATTATCCGCTGCAAACTGATACCGCATACCGTATCTATTGGTTTCCAGCTGATAATGACACCACAGCTACGTGCACCACCTTATTTTATTTTATAACTTCCTGCCCCATCTTTCCATGGGATGCAACACCTACTTGACAAGTAGGTGCTCAAGTTTTTTGCACCCTTTATTGTAACATGAGACAAAGTCTCATGCCTATAATCGTGCGCCCATAAATACAATAACAGAAGACCGTGTCTTCAATAAATTAAGGTAAAAGTACATGTATAAACTTCATTTTAAATACAAAAAAGCCACATTAGTTGCCATTACAGTATTGGCAACTGCCAATGCTGTCAGTGCCCAAACAGTAAAATCAGACTCTATCAAGAGCATATCATTAAAAGGTGTAACTATTTTTGGCAAGCAACTGAAAGGTTCTGAATATACAAAAATAAACAAAGAGGAAATCAATCTGATACAAGCTCCGACCATAGGCGAGACTTTAAGCAGAATACCTGGTATACAAAGCTCTTACTTTGGCCCTAATTCAGGTGCCGCGGTTATTAGAGGGTTAAGTGGAAATAGAGTCAAAATGCTGAACAATGGCATTAGCATGAATGATTTATCAGGCATCAGCCCTGACTTCAACATAAACCTGAACTTTGACAATATAGACTCTATAAAGGTTTACAAAAGCTCGGCTTCCGTGCTCTTCGGAGGAAAAGCCATCGGTGGTGCCATCAATATAGAGAACCAATTGGTGCCCGCCAAGATGCCAGACAAAGCCATCAACATCAATGCCGGCATAGAAGGCAGCACCAACAATGGAAGCAAACAGTTTTTCAACGTAGAAGGAACAGCAGGACAACACATGACATGGAACATTGGTGCAAAGAACTATAAGGTTGACAATATACACATTCCCGGCAACAGCAAGCCCGATATCGTATACGACCCCAAGACCATTGGCTTTGATACCAACCTGCAATTGATGTCTCAAGTGAATGTAGAATCAGAGCATGTACTGAACACTACCATATTCCCGTACATGAGTCAATTTGCATTAGACCATCTAAAAGACCCTGAATATGAACTGTCTCCTGACGATGTATGGACCTTCAGCGACAAATATTACGACTCTGCCAGCGGCACATATAAGGACAATCCAAAGAATCCCAACTATGTGCCAGGACAAGATCCCGTAAAAGACAGGTATAAAGATGTAGTGAAAAGCATTAAAGATTATGGACCTACAAAAAAGAAAAGAATTACAAACAGCCATGCACAATCCAATTCTATCAATGCAGGATGGGCATACATAGACAACAAATGGAATGTGGGCGTCGGTTATGAGTGTAATTATGCTTACTACGGAATACCTGCCTATGGCAAAATACCTGACACAAGCCAGTCCCATACGCATGAAAACGGTGAGACACACACTACCACTACCAATCATCCTTATATGCCTATCAATGTAATGTCCAACAACAACGTATTGGCCATCAAGGGTGAAGGCTCTGATATAGTGCCTTTATTCTCCAAGATAAAGATACAGATGAACGGTCAGTTGGCAGCAGACAAGGAGCTGCTTGGCGAAGGGACAATTAGCCAATTCAATACAAGCAGAGGTTCTGGAAGATTGGAATTGCACCAAAAAAAATGCAAGGTATTGGAAGGATTGACAGGTGCTGACTATAACTTTACCAAGATAACAGGAAAGGGCAACTACCGGTACCTGCCCGATAACCAAAGTCAGGAAGTGGCCGTCTTTACCGAACAGCATGTCACCCTGTTCCATTTCCTGCAAGCTTCCGCCGGCTATCGCCACGATTTCATTCATCGCAAAGCGTTCAAGGGCAATGGCTACCAGCCGGGACGAGGCTTGGCAGGCGGCGATTTGCGTGCACGCAGATTCGACTTGGACCAATTTAGTGCCGAATTAAAAGCCAGCTTGGCAAATATAGGATATCTGCATGCATCATTCAGCCACTCACAACGCGCTCCTGAAGTAAATGAACTGTATGCCGGCAACAACCATTATGCAATAGTTGTGGAGGAAAACGGTGACGACAAGCTCAACAAAGAAATAGCCAACACCGTAGAATTGGGAGGTCATTTTGCCTGGAACGGTTTTGAATTGTCTGTAGACTGGTTCCGCACTGAGTTCAACAACTACATCTATCTGGCACAAACCGGTGTTGAAAGAAACGGCTTTTTGGTAAAGGAATGGCGAGCTGGCGACTCTCGCTTCTATGGTATTGAAAGCCAGCTTTCCTATAAAGCCAATTTCCATTCATTAGGTACATGGAAGATTGGAGCCTATTATGATTGGATGAAAGCTAAAAATACATCTGATGATCAGACGCGCAAATGGGCCGAAGGGGATTATCTTCCTAACATGCCAACAAGCCGATTTGGATTCAATCTACTTGGAAAAATCAAAAGATTTACTGTATATGCAACCCTTGACCACTATCTAAAAATGAAATATCTGGCCAAGAATGTCAATGAAGACCATGCTTTTCCTGCCTATTCATTGTTAAACGCAAGGGTTTCCTACAAAGTTCCTATATGGAAAGTTAACACAGAATTTTATGTTTATGGCTCTAATTTGCTCAACGAAGAAGCCAGACCACAGAATTCTATGCTCAGATACCTGGCACCATTACCAGGCATTAACGTTGGAGGCGGCATAAAAATCAATATTTAGAACTGCCGCACTGACAAATACATCCATAGGAGTTGGGAAACCGACAACAAGGGTACAAAAACATAAGTGCACATAAACAAAGCGGGCTTGCGTGCTATCTTATCAACAGCATACAAGCCCGTATATAGATGAAAAGTCTGTACTTTATTCGACCTTGGCCTTAACAAGCAAGACTTTAAAACTTCTTTCCAAAGACGATATTGATGAATGTCATAGCCAATATCTTGGCATCAAACAGCCATGAGCGGTGCTCCAGATAGTAGAGGTCAAGCTCCAAGCGCTTCAGCATCTTCTCCATCGTATCCGTATAGCCATTATACAGTGTAGCATAAGAGGTAACACCCGGGCGTATTTGGTACAGACACTTGTAACGAGGGTCATGCTCCATGATTTGGTCTATGTAGAACTTGCGCTCCGGCCGGGGACCAATAAAGGCCATATCGCCTTTCAGCACGTTCCAAAGTTGTGGCAACTCATCAAGGTGATGCTCTCTTAAAAACTTGCCAACCTTTGTAAGGCGTGTGTCGTTTTCGTGTTGGAACAATGCCGGACCTGCCTTTTCTGCGTCCACTCGCATGCTGCGAAACTTGTAAATATTAAAAGGTTTGCCGTTTAAGCCTATTCGTTCTTGTTTGAAAATTGCCGGACCGCCATCCTCACGCCTTACTGCTATATAGCAAATTAAGAACAACGGTGAAAAGATGATGAGACAAAACAAAGCAATAATAAAGTCGGTTGCTCTCTTGAGTTCTCTCTCAACGCAATTCATGCCATCGGCAATGAATACATTATTATCTGACATTTCTATTGTTTGCAACAAGGTGTTTAAATTTTAAATTAATGTTTTCGCATTTCATTTACATATAAATAACTAAATAACCTTTAAATTATTGCATCAAAAAACAATTATTTTTTAATTATTACTTACGTAAACAGCGTTTGTAGACAAAACCTCGCAAGGATACGGGCATTATGCGAATGAAGAAGCGATTCAAGATATTGATAACCACTTGATACTTAGACAGATACCCTATTCTGCGCAATTCCTTTTGAAATTTTACCTCTGTTATGGCATAGTTGTAGCCTCCACGCCTACGATAAATATCTCTTGACAAGCGGAAGAAGAGCAATGACTGCTGCAAATTGTGAAATTTGCAGCCGCTTACTATCATGCGTGCCCACAGGTAATAGTCTTCCAAGAGCATGAAAGGCTTGTAGCTTCCCACCCGAAGCAGTGCCTCTTTGCGAAACATAACCGTAGGATGATTCATCGGATTGCGCATCTTTCCATACTTCACAATGGTTTGATGACTCTCCGGCACCTTTCTTATTGACACTACATTGCCAGTGTTATCAAGGAACTCATCTATCCAAGAGCCTACTATATCCACGTCAGGATGGCTATCCATAAATGCCACTTGTACCTCAAAACGGTTGGGCTTGCACACATCATCAGTATCCATGCGTGCCACCAGCTCATGTGTGCAGTGGCCAAGACCAATATTAAGGGCGTAGCCCAAGCCATGATTGGTATCAAGAGGCACCACTTTCAGTGCTGGATAGCGGTGAGCAAACTCGCCGACAACCGCAGACAGTTCGTCAGTAAGCGGACCGTCTTCTACCAATACCACCTCATCGGGAGGCAGTGTTTGGCTGAAAACACTCTCAAGAGCTTGCCTAAGATACGCTGGCTGTTCTTTTATATAAACAGACAATAATACTGAAAACTTCATGTAAAACAAGTTTTGTAAACGCTACTTTATCATTCATATTGCTTCTGCTCCCTACACTCTATCGAACTAAAGCGGTGAGTGGGTCTCACTGTATTTATCTTTTGGGTTCCATATACAGCTGCTTATAGAGCTTGAATATTCTATCTATATTGAATATTTGCATCACTTTTTCTCTGTCAACAGGTTGCCCTATCGTTTCCGCTACACTGTCTACAAACTGCCGGTGATTGCCAAACTTGAATATCTTGTAGCCTTTTACACCGCCAAGATAATCGGCTATGCGCACACGGTCGGACATAACTACCGGCGTTTCATAAGAAAATGCCTCCAACGCTACATAGGAGAAAGCCTCATACATGGAAGGTATCACCAACAGAGAGGCTTGCCGGTAGAGCGTGGCCAGCTCGTCGTCAGTAAGATTATAGTGATGTGTCATATCGCTGCGCTTATGGGGCAGCTCGCCATATCCCACGCAATGGATATCGTATTTGCCTTCCGGCAGATCGTAAAGGTACTCTATGCCTTTGACAGGATCGTTGAGTCTGCCAACAAACAGTATCATATTGGGCTTGCGCTCTATGTATTTTGTCATAGGACGCGGTACAAACCAATGTGGAATACGCTTGATATGCTTGGTAAAGGTAGAGAAGTAAGCAGAGTCTTCATTGTTGATGCATACCACGGATTGGGCAAAGAAGTGAACCAAAGGGCGAAGAAAGACATTGAAAAATATTTTCCCGCCCACAGGATGGGTCAGTCTACAGAAGGGATGCCAGTGAGCTGTGTACACAATCTGCTTCTTCAGCCATCGTGCTATCAGAAAAGCCTCTACCGTGCCCATATCTGTATATCCGTTGATATGGATAATATCGGCAGCTTTAAAAGCTCTGTACAGAGGCTTTAGCTGGTAATAATAATGGAAGAGCCGTGATTTTCTGGTAGGATAATTCTCTATTGGCAAAGGCTGACAGTCGGGGTCTTTGGCAAACAAGTTGTATAAAGCGTCACAATATTTTGTAGTGCCATTGATGCCACTGTCCGGTGCTTTCCTGACATAAAGTATCTTTTTCATTTCTTGTTGATTAAAAAGGTGTGTAACTCTGGTCTACAATAGTTATACAAGCTCTTTACAAACAAGACATAACGCTTATAGCCAAACAGTTTATATAGCATACTGAAGAGCAACGCTATCATGCGGCGCTTTCCTTCAATGTCTGGTATATTACGCTGAGACAGCTTGTCTATATTTTCTTTTTTACCTGCTTCTACCATTCCCTTGCGCTTGATGAGCGAATAGAATGAGCCTTGGGTGGTGGCAAAGGGGTTGTCAACAGTGTGTTTCTCTGTATAGCCATGATACAAACGACGGTGGAACGACTGTATAGGTGTGCCGTTGTCAAAGGTGCCATAGCTGTATTGATTGTTGATAAAGCCATCGAATACCTGCTGGTTTTCTACAATAGCCTTACCGTATATATCGGTAGCGAAAGAGAGGTCTTCATACTCTTTGAGGTTTTCTATGCGCTTGCGCGAAATGATACCCTGCTTCATCTTCTTGTAATCGTAGCCTGCAAAATGGATAAATACAAGTCTGTCTTCACGGTAAGGGTTGTCATCGGTGCGGTATTTTACCATAATCTGACCGTCGCGCATAAAGAGCTGGCGCTCAAAATAGTTCCAAGGTGCCATGTTCATGCCCAAGTTATGGAATACATACAGATGCTCGTTGCCCAACAGACCCGGCATCCAGTCCATCCATTTCTGGTCGGTAAAATCGCCCACATTGCGGTCGGCAAAGGCTTCTTTCTGCAATCTCAGGCGCCACCAGGCCAGCACTGTGGCAGACAACTGTGTGTTGCGCATGGCGCAGAAGCCCAAATTGAAGATGCCGTTGACATTCATAGCCCACTCCGGATGCTCGCCTTGATAGTCTACATGTATGCCTGCTATCTGTGGTGTCAGGGCTACATCATACGTGTCCAAGCGCTCATAAGCCTCTGTGAGAGGTGAAAACAGATAGATATCGGGGTCAAGATAGATGGCTTTGTCATAGCCTTTGTCAAACATATACTGGAAGCTGGCAGGCTTGATAGAGGTGCAAAACTCTGTCAAGTTATACTTGAAAGCCATGTCTGTCCATGTCTTTGAGTCATAGCCTAAAGCCTCTTTTGCCAATATTACATTGGCAGGAAGCATGGCTGGTTTCTCTTCAAACCCGTCTGCTACAACGATATAAAAGTCTACATCGTCATGATATTTAGCGACAGATTGACCTAATATCTGTCCGAGACCTATATAATTTTTGGCTACTATAGTAAATGCACACTTTTTCATTGATATTTTTTTATTTGTCTTAACAAGGGTGTCATTCTATGCTTTGCATGTCTTTATATCACGATTAAAAGACAATTGTCTGCTAACAAAAGGCTTATGAAAAAACCGTTGACAGAGTATGCCAGAAGTTCTTCAGCAAGAAATCACGAAGCATTCTCCCCCTCTATGTGTATATCGCTTCTTTTGTAACGCTATAAAAGCAACTTTTAAACCAGTTGAAAGGGCAACAGCAGACTGTTCTCCTTACTTGTATCGTGTTGGTATATGTCTTGACAAAACGAATAAGAACTGCTGTTTCGGCATCAGTCTTTTTGTAATATCACTTTACAAAGGTAAATAAAAAAAGCTAAAAACAACGCTGTTTCTTGCTAAATTTTAAAAGAATGGCTATAAAGTCTTGTATTCCAAATCATGCAGGCAAATGTTTTCAAAATAAAAGCAGCACCGCATCAATGGTGCATTGCATTTTTACAGGCAATCATTTCAGGCCTTATTGCGCACCTTAACATGCAAAAATACGATGCCCAACCGTCTTGGGCATCGACTGCCCACGGCGCGGGCAATCAGTGAACGAACGCTGGGCAACCAGTGCCCACAGTGTGGGCACTGCGCAAGAGCAGCCTTCTTGCAACTGCTCTTGATAAAACTACCTGTTGTCTGCTTTAGAAATGCGAGAGAAAAACGATGTCTGCTTTAAGGCACTTGCAGGCACAAGCAGCTTAGGCTTCTACCTGCTTGATAACCTTGGCCGGGCAGCCTGCCGCCACGCTGTAAGCCGGCACATCATGGGTTACCACGCTGTTGGCTGCCACAACAGCGCCTTTGCCTATGGTTACACCTGAAAGTATCGTAACCTTATCGCCTATCCATACGTTATCTTCTATGGCAACGGGACCTTTTACATAAACAGGACGCCGAGCAGGAGGCTGCTGCAACTGGTCATAAACGGTCTGCCCGTGGGCGTTGTCTATAATCGTTACCCAGCGGCCTGTCAGCACACCATTGCCTATCGTTATCTGCCTCACGCAAGAAAGATGCAGATATTCGCCAAAGTCGCAGCCACTGCCAATCGTTACTTGGGGCATATATTGGCGACCGTCATAACGGTTCCATGCTGTAAGTACGGCATGACGGCCGATTACCGTATCGCTGCCTATTGTCATATATTTGCCACCGCGCAGTTGGGACAGCCTGTAAACAATGACATGCTTGCCCACAGACCGGAACTCAAACGATATCCACAGCGAATAAATATAATTCAAAAACAATGCCAACAGGTGGTGTATTCTATAATTATACACAGCATGCACGCAGCGCATCACTCCCGACAGGCATGGAGTAATCATGTATCTTATTCTTCTTGCTAATGTCATAATACGAGACAGTATAGTATAATTTACTTATTGAAAATGCCTTTTGCCGTATGGGCACATATCTTTTCAAACTGCACCTTATTGGTAACGGCACTGATGGAGGTTGTAAATATCAAGGCATATACAATGCCTATGACGCCAAACACGCCACTCAGGTAAACGGCCAACGGTATATAGATACAAGCTTGTATCACTGACACAATGGTCAGCAAGCGTATTTTGCCAAAGCCGCAAAGCATGTTTGAATAGCAAGTGCCATACAAAATAACAGACAGATAAACAGCCATGGCACCCGACAAGGCAACAGGCACAGCTACCTTACTGCCCACCCAAAGATGATAGGCCTGGTCTGACAGCAGAAACATAACCAGCAACACGCCACAGAGAGAGAAGATAACAAGGTGCATCTTCTTCATAATGGTCTTTATCCATTGCCAGTCGCCCTTGGTATAAGCATCAGTAGTAGCGCTCCACAAGGGGGCTGAAATAAGGGTAAACAGTATATTGGTCAGTCCGAAATAGCGGCTCGCTATCTGATAGGGAGCCACCTCCAGTGGCGAAAAGAGGCGGGAAATAAGGATGTTTGACGTAGCAAAAATAACCATACCCGACATCTGTACCAAGAAGAACTTCATGCCCAAGCCAAACAACCCGCCTAACTCTTGCTTGTCGAACAAATGAAGAGAAGGGCGCAGATAGGCATAACGCGTAAAAGTAATGGGATAAGACAGCAGATATACAAGCAGTGGCGATGCGGTATAGATAAGGGCTACCTGAAGCAATGACACACTCTGAAACAGTGAAAGCGCAAAAATGCCTATCAAAGCAATGGTCTGCCCCATAGCCACAATAAGATTATTGACCGCGGGCAGCTGCAAAGCCAAATAGACATTGCCGATTACTTTCAGCACGAAAGTGGCACCCACCATGGCTACCGACACCATAAGTACACCCTCAAGATTGGGTATCTTGCCCTTATCTACATTCAAAAAACTGTAACAGTCGGCACAATGAATAACGCCAAGAAGGCATAACACCACAGGCACAATAATGATGCTGAGCATCATAAAAGTAGTGCTCACCTGCCTACGGCCTTTCTCCTTGTCGCCTACAGCCAGCGACTGGGTCAATTGATTGCGCAAGCCATTGCCCAAACCTATGTCAAACGAGTCTATCCATATAAGAATACTGTTGATTGTCAACCATATTCCATACTCATATTGGGTCAGGCAGTTAAGCGTAATGGGCACTAAAAGCAACTGCACCACACAGTTCCAACCTTTGATGACAAAAGAACCAATTATGTTTTTCAGCAATAATACGGTGCGCTGGTCGCCCTTGAACAATGCACTTATCTTGTTTTTAATCATACAAAATAACAGATATTAATATTGTATCAGTTTGTTGTAGAACACTGTAATACAGAATAACGTAAAGCTAATGGCTATTACTGTCAGCTTGCCCAGCCATGAAGGCCGTATGGTATAATAGATATTGGTGTACAATATCAAACTTACGATACCATACAATTCGCTCACACGGAAGCAAATGGCAGGCACAGACGAGAGCGCAGTGAAACAAAATAAAGACAAGCTGAATATCTTCATCATAAACGGAAAATACTTATTGTGCTCCCTGATGGTGTCATAGAAATACATCAAATAGCAAAAGATGGCTATCTTGGTAAGGTACACAAGGTTGAACACGTTGACCTCATCCATAAAGCCTTGGTCTTTCAAGTTTTGATAACCCTCTAACTTATCGCCGATATAAGGTATAGGAAGAGCCGCCAACTGTATATGCAAGAAATAGATAACATAACCGCTAAGCATAAACACCACCCACTTCATACGGTCGCGTTTCGTCAGCTCATTGTTGGACAGCAGCAACAGCGGCAAAGCCAATATGGACGAATAATGAAAGACAAAAGCCAACAGTATATACCCCACAGCATGAAGCTTGCGACCTTCTATCATAGGCTTTAATGACAAAAGGATAAAGCCGGTGGCTACACCTGCCCTTATCTGCGTAAACTCGTGCAACACGTAAGAAGTACACACGTAAACGGACACTACCAAGAATGGCATGGGCGATAAACGCTTAAAAGCCAAGAACTTGATAGTTACGCCTAACAAGGCATAAACAAAGAACACATAGTGTACATCTTTAAAGGCATGATAGAACAACTTGGACAACCACAGATAAGAAAACTCTACGGTGTTTTCAAAAATAGGACTGTCATAATTGAAAAAATAGTCCTCATAAGTGTAAGAGTCATTGTCTACACCTAATGGCTTGACAGTAGCAATGACAATCAAGGCTATCCCCAACAGTATGTAAACATACCATTTATCCTTTGCTAACTTTTCTTCAAATAACGCAAAGAAGGATGCTATAAAAAAGACTAAGGATATAGCGACAACCATTCACTATGCGTTTTTTTGGCCTTTAATCAAATGATACAAAGTGGTTGTAACAAATGCTACAAACACCATAGTTGCCACAAAAATCATGCGCTTGGGACCTGCGGGCTTAATAGGTACCGTGGCACGCTGCAAGAGCGTAAAGGCTGGCGTCCGCTCGCGCAAGCGAGCAATAGCACTTTGGTATTGTGTGGCCATATTGGTATAGTTGTTATACTGCAACTGCATCTCATTCTCCAAGTCTTCCTGCTTGCTTCTGACTGATTCAAGCACCACATCCGTATTGGCATCGCTAAAGGTGGCATAACGCTGACGCGCCTTTTCATACTGACGCTTGGCATCAACATACAGGTTATGCACATACGCCAAGTCGGCACGAGCCTTGCTGGTACGGTAGTTGGTAATAAAATCCTGAAGGCGACAACGTATCGTATCAGCCATGGTAGCACAAATCAAAGGGTCTTGGTCTTTTACCTGAATAGAGATAATCTGCGTCTTTTTGTCCACGGCACACTTGATGTTGGCATCCATCAGGTAAGTAATGTCTGTCTGTTTCTTGGTCAGCATAAAAGGGTTGACGCCTTTTCCTGCACCCACTCCATCCTTTGGCCTGTCTGCAAACATAGCTGCGACCTTTGCAGCCCACATCTTCCACCAAGGATACTTTTGGTATTTCAGCAAGTAGGTATAGTAATCAGTGTTCACTTTATTGTCAATCGTCCTGACCTTGACAGGAAAGAGGTCTACCTTGAACTTGGTAGTAGACACAATGTCCGGATATATCTCAGGGAAAAAAGCGTCTGACATATTGCCCAACTTGTCTGACATGTTTACGCCAAATGACGAAGCCAACGATGACAAAGAAGAAGAACCCACATTGGACATCTCAGGAACCAAGCTTACGCTGCAAGTGTAATAGCGAGGCACACAGACAATGAGCAAACAAGATACTACAAACGTAATGGGTAAAACAATGCAGTAAGACCTTTTATGGCTTAAAATGGTCTTGTAAATCTTTACGAAATCTATCTGTCTTACTTTCTGATTCTCCATTTTCTTATTTTTTTCTATTCAGCAGTTTCAAACAAATAACAGGCTAAAACTTTGCCTTCTTTTATTTCAGTATATTGGCCAAAGTAGCAATCATGGTTGCAATAGATGCCACAGAAGTACCGATTGTCAGCTTCTCTGCAGTGGTCATCTTGTTAAGCGACTTGGAAGGCACTACTATCTCGCAGCCAGGCATTGGCTTAGCTTTATGGTTCACCTTAGAGATGGTACCGTTCATATAAATGATATAGGTCTGACTCTTCTTGGCACGGCTGTTGAAACCACCGGCTTGGTCTATATAGTATTTGGTGCTCTTGCCTTTTTGATAGCCCACAGTGTTAGGATACATGACCTCACCGTTTATCTTTACCGTAGCGTTAAACTGTGGCACATAGAGGCGGTCTCCCTCGCGCAACACGATGTCTGCATCGCAACCGGGATGAGCCAAAGCCTTATCCAGTTCGATGCCCACAGGATAAGTGGCACCTACCTGAAACTTCTTCAGCATCTCGCTGTTCTGCATATCCACGGTTTTACCCGTCTTTGAGGCTTCTTCCATCATCATGGCTTCATACTCCTGTCGAGCTGTACGCAACACAGTTTCTGCTCTCAAGCGTTCACTCTCAGTATATCGGCGCTCCAAACGGGCACCAGCTATATAGGCACGGTCGTTTACACCGCCCGCACTTTTGACGATATCACTCAAGCGCATGTTGTTTTTCGACAATGTATAAGTACCGCCAAACATCACTTCTCCATCTACAGTTACATTCTGCTGTTTATAGGAAGCAGGACTCTTGCGCACATAGACCTCATCAAACGGCATAAGCTTAAAGCCTTGTTGACCATCTATCACAAAGCCATCCTTCAATGCAAACGAGAATGTTTGCGCCATTAAAGAATCTGTAGTCAATGCTTTAGGATTACTGATGCGGCGAGCCACATCCACTTTTACAGTAGAAGCCGACTGCTTCAACCCGCCAGCCTGAAGCACAAAGTCTTCCAACGTCTCATTGTCGGCATACTTATAGATGCCTGGATACTGCACTTCTCCGTGTATAGTGATAGTCTGCTCCTCCATCATTGTCTGCTTCGTAGGTATAAACAGCACATCGTTGGCGTGCAATGGCACATCAGGCACTTTGCCGTCCATTATTCCTTCTATGTCAACAGGCACCACTTCAAGCGTGCGGTCTTTCTTCATGCGGTGCATAACGGCACGAGTAGTAAAGGCTTCTTCTTTCAATCCGTCAGCATGTTCTATCAATGTGCGCACACTGTTGATACCTTCACCAACCTGATACATACCGGGACGGAACACAGCACCTTTTATTTCTACAGCATTGGAGAAACGGGGCAGGATAGAGTCTACACTCACTGAATCTTCATCTGCCAAATGGAAAGAAGACATGTCAAACTCATCTACATTATAAACTGAATATTCCTTGCCTGTCTTTCGCACCAACCTGACAGACTTTTTATAAGCATCACCGGTAAAACCTCCAGAATATTTCAGCAAGGTTGCCACGCTTTCATTCTTGCGCATCTCATAATACATCGGGCGCTTCACCTTTCCTGTAATGTTTACAAGACAATCATAGGGACCTACAACAATGACATCATTATCTGCCAAACGCACATTTCCCGTCATTTTGCCATTCAAGATATAATCATAAATATCTACTACGGAAATCAACTTGTTATGGCGATACACCTTTATATTACGCATGGTACCCAAGTCATTGGTACCGCCTGCCATATAAAGGGCATGGAATACGGTAGCAAAAGCAGATAAAGTATAGGTTCCTGGCGTCTTTACCTCGCCCATTACGTTCACCGTTATAGTACGAGTTTGCCCAACGGTCAGCTTAATTTTAGAGCTACTGTAACGTGCTCCAAGTGTAGCTCGCAGCTGCGCATTGGCTTGCGCCACTGTCATGCCACTAACCTGCACCGGTCCAAAGCCTTCTATTGTTACTGTTCCGTCTGGAGACACAGTACTTTCTACCGTCTTCTGCGAGGCACCATAGATATCTATATACACAGCATCGCCAGGCCCCAAACGATAGTTTTGGGGCGTAGCTATGTTCATTGCGGGTTCAAAAGTAAGGTCTTTGTTATTAAATATGTCTCGTCCAAACACCTTTTTAGCACGTTTCTGCTTCTCTGCCAACAACTGTTTCAACAGAGCAGTAGAGTCTGGAATAAAGTCGTTCAGTTCGCCTTGCATCTCTACCCAATCAGGATTGTTCTCGTCATAAGTAACAGGAACATTTGTATTGCGCAAATCTCTCACCTTATAATTAGAGGAAGCATTGGCTTTTTCAGTATCATCGTCCTTGGTCTTACCGTTGTTTTTACGCAAGCGAGTGCCGTCATTCTCGTCTGTCGTCTTTTTGACAGTTCCCAAACCTTTGTCTTTTGCCAAACGTTCGTACTTGCTTTTCACTCTTCGTATCTGCGATATATCTACCCCTCTTTGCATCAGTTTTGTAACAATCTGGGCTTGGGAAGTACCCGCAGCATTCTCTTTTACAACGAAATTTAATACTTGCTCATCCGTCATAGAAGATTGAGCGCTAACATGAACTGCCAGAAAAGCGAATAAAAATATAAGTAAGAAATATCTTTTCATTATTGTTATTTTACTAACTGTACAAAGGTTTGCCATTTTCATTGTTACTCTTATATAACAGAGATATAGCTATTTTATTATAACAAACTTTTGCAAAGTTACTTATTTTTTTTTCAATAATGCCTTTTTTGCCTGTTTTTCGCCTTTTCTATCACACTCAAAAGCAAAAAGAAAAGGATCAGAAAGCAAGAAAGAGAAAGCTAAGATAATAGATATTGCCTGCTAGTAGCTTTTATTTAGAGTGTCAGAATTTTACGAAACGCAATCTAAGTTTAGCCGTACTTAACAATAATTTGCCCCCACTCAGATGCTCAATATTCAAGTTTTCCTCTAATTTTGACAATCCATAAGGATGCAAAAACATAGGGTCGTTCAGCTTTTCATCGCCTTTGTTGCGGTCATAAATATAAGCATTGTACACCTTCATGTTACTTGCTTGACGGTCAAAATAAAACAATATGCTGGTGTTCCTGCCCGACTTATCGTCTAACTGCAACAGTTTTCGCTGAAAAGACCAATAAATCTTTTCATTTTGCAAGTCAGCATAATGACCATTTTCCAGTGTATCTACTCTTATCAAATGCCACATACCATCCAAATCTCCATTGTGAGAAGTCTCAAGCTCGCACGAAGAAAACAGCGAAAGCATACAAATAGAAGTAAA
The DNA here is from genome assembly GCA_937907705.1 of uncultured Prevotella sp. Lineage (GTDB taxonomy): Bacteria > Bacteroidota > Bacteroidia > Bacteroidales > Bacteroidaceae > Prevotella. The sequence goes on from CALCVP010000057.1 coordinate 34,380, forward strand.
TAAAAGTAGCAAACAGTTTCTACTATTCATGCCAATGAACTGAAAGATATGATTATTTTTCATATTTATTTCCTCGATTATACAAAAATTTCTATAAATAGACTAACTAATAAATTGAAGCTTATCGATAAGCCCTTTTATACTAAAAGAATGGATGCCACTATTCTGCAATCTGTTATAAATGAAGCCATCCTGTCTTGGTCAGTGTCAACTGAAAACCATAATTATGCCCCAATATATGACCACAATCCATACCATAAGCACCTTTTACTGTCCAACCATGTCCCCATTTACCTTCAAACGCATAGCAACCTTCTACCATTAAGCTGAGATTATGATGCTTCTTGGTATAAGGATCCGCATATGTACCTAACCCTTCTTGCCACGATGCCAGCACTCTATAACTCAATCTGTCTGAAGGTTGGCCTTCAATGCCCAAGTGAAAGGCCACAAATCGGTTATCCTCAACGGCTATCATACCATTTTTATTATACAGTGGTGAGCGATAAAGCGGGTTTCCTATTACCTGTCCCCAATGCTGCCACCCAGGATAAATGTAGTGATTATAATAATTGTCAAGTCCTCCTATATGGTCTGAGATACCTGGCGTATGGTCATGATAAATAGGACCGCTTTGATATTTGGTATAAAGATATTCTAAAACGAGTCCTTTTATCCAGCTCCCATACTTCACGGTCAACTCCATTCCTAACAGCATGTCCTTGAAATCGTAAAGTAAATAACGGTTTTTCTTACGTACATCCCAATCGGGTCCTTTCCCATATCCATCATAGTCCACTTGAAACATGGCAGAATGGTCTTCAAAATACTTGTCAACATAAAGACTTAATCTCCATAACTCAGCGTCCCAGTTAGCCCGTATCAACCAACTGCCCAATTGGTTGCCCTCTATATTTTTATATTCCTTTTCGTTAGCATCGGCACCACCCGGCACAAAAGCATTCCAAAAGGCACGTAATCCGACCTTGTTTTTCAGCTTTACCATATTTCCTTCGCCATCAGGCATGTAGGAAGTGCCGCCAAACTGTGCAGCCATCTCTAATCCGAACTCCAACGAAAAAGGGCTAAAAGTATCGTCATTTCCTATCTTCAAATAACCGGCCTTACTATGATAAAGCACGTCTTCTACATATTTTTTCTTGCAAGCAGTAAAGTCTTTTTGCCAGTTATCATCCGTCATCTTGCCAAAAGCCACATGTCCTTTCAGATGAAGCCATCCTTTGGTAAAAGGTACAGTCCAGTAATCGTGCAGTGCAAGACGCACTTGCGGAACAGGTCTGGCATTGATACCTAAAGTTTGAGAGCCGCTACTCAATCTGTTATTCTTTAGCTCCATAGGATATTCTTTACTTCCAACAGAGAGCACACCATGCAACCAGCGTGCCTCTACAAAAGCTTGCTGCACCACGAAATCAGAGGTATAATGATAAGGCAATGCCACATCCACGCCATACCCTAAAGCAAACTTGCTGAGAGAGTCAACCTCTAAAGGCTTTAGCAATGCTGCACGCACATACCCATTACGTTTATCTAAAGAGCTCAATCCATACCTGTTGGCATTTAGCCACAATGGAGTCTTTGCTGACGAAGCATCTGCTTGAAATTCCACCTTATACAATAAATGATTACGTTGTGGTTCGTCATTCTCTATTGTTGGCTGTACTTGTTCTGCAAATACACTGGCACAAAACAGCAAAAGCAATAAGAATATATGTATTATCCTCATAAATGGGTATTCAATATTTTACCTTAATAATTACTATTTTCTATTTCTTTTTTCTATTCAAGACCTTCGTACAAATACGTTTCCCGCTTTTCATAAGGTGCTATCTTTCTAACTAATTCCACCATACTGTGTATCATACTACGCAAATACATGAAATAACGTTATTTCTTTTATCCAACACGCTGCAATATCATAGATATAAACAGTTTGCAAAGGTACACATTTTATTCAAAAATTTGATTGTTTTACCTCATTTTCAGACATAAAGACAAATGTTTTGGCAAAACATAACAAATGAGACCATATATAATGCACCTTTCTTGTCAGCAAACAATTAAGATATAGATAGCTGACAATTACTGAGTATTTTTCTTCATAATAGGGATTTTCCACCCAATATTAGGGAAAAACCTTTTTCCCTTTGCTTTTTTATTTGTTATTTTGCAACGTAAACAAAAAGTAATAACAGGCGCAAGCCTACTAAAAGCATATCATTATGAAGAAGTTTATATTAACCCTTGCCTTGATACTCTCTTTAGCAGTGTCTGCTAACGCTATGAGTTATGATCAGGCGCGCGACCAAGCCTTGTTCTTAACGGACAAGATGGCTTATGAACTTAACCTTACTGAGGACCAATATGAAGCTGCTTATGAGGTTAATCTTGACTACCTGATGAGTATCAACACCTACGACGACCTTTACGGTGCATATTGGCGTAACCGCAATCTTGACCTCAGCTACATACTGCTTGATTGGCAATATCGCGCCTTCTGTGCAGCCAACTATTTCTATCGTCCGCTCTATTGGAATGCCGGTGTATGGCATTTTGCCATCTACAGCCGCTATCCACACCGTAACTACTTCTATTTTGGACGTCCACAGTTTTACGCTACCTATCGTGGCGCACATAGTTGGCACTTCAACGAAGGACACAGCTGGTATAAAGGTCGCGATTTTAACCGTGGATTCATTGACCGCGGGCATGGCATGAGAGACCGCTTTGACCGTGGCGATTTCCGCCCAAACAGACCAGATAGAGGGTTTAACCGTCCCGATAGCCGTGGCTTTGACCGTCCAAACAACGGCAATAGAGGTGATTTCAATCGTCCTAACCGTGGCTTTGAACGCCCCAACAATGGCAAAGACAATGGCTTTAAACAGCCTAACTTTGGCGTAGAGCGTCCTAACAGCAACAATAACGGCAACTTCAACCGCCCTGGAAACAATGGATTTAATCGCCCTAACAACAGCAACAATAGAGGCTTTAACCAGATTAAGTCAATATCAGGCCCCAACATGCAGGTACAGAGAAGCTCTACCTACAAGCCTTCTACACCAAGATTGAACAGAGAAAGCAGCACGCGACTTACTGCAAGACCTTCCAACAGCTACAATAACAACAACTTTAACCGTAGCAACCAAGTCAACGTGCCTTCAAGACCTAACAACACTTTCACGCCCCGTTCATCATCAACCATGAGTAGCCCTTCTGCACCAAGCCGCTCCTTTGGAGGAAATAATGGTGGCAATGGGTCTTTCAGTAAAGGAAATAATGGTGGAAGTAACCATTTCGGCGGAGGAAGAAGATAACAATCCAACCCCATATTACTGGCACATTAATATTGAGAACCATCTCAATACCCTATAAAGCTAATGCTTAGAGTTTATCTAAGCATTAGCTTTTTCTGTAAAACAGGTATTTCTTCAATTAAAGCAAACTGTATTGCAGTGTCTCTATACAAGCCTGTTCTATATCAAAATAAAGATAAAGAACAACACTTTTGCAGAATGCCGTATAAACAATTTGACTTTTTAATTTTATTTTATATATTTGCAAAACAAAAGAGCAATTATTAATAGTAAATACAAAGCAACATGTATAATCAGCACATATCGTCTGTGATATTTTATCAAGTAGTCTGATTTAAAATTCAAAGCCATACAATATGAAACACAACACGACAATACTTGTCGCTGCCCTTGCTTTCTGCTTGACAGCAACAGCACAAAGAACTCCAGATCACAATTTCGACTTTGAAAAAGTGACGGGAACGGAGAAAGACTCAACGCTAAATTGGGATGACTTCTACAAGTTCTTTGACTCTTGGCAACCAGGCACGCCACCAAGCGGCATCTCCAAACTTGATGATGAATTCTTTATCTCCAGACAGAGGCCTTTGCCACGTATCGCAGATGGCGACTATCAGGTAAGAAGCGATGTACCTGCCGGCAGAAAAATGCTGCTATGGACTCCGCTTGATGACCCTACTGCTACATGGAAAGCTCTGCCACGCTACTGCTTTGAGGGCGACAACTTTTCAATGTGGCAATATATCAACTGCCACGGCAACTGGTCGGCACCATGGATTCGCGTATCAGCAGGAATATCTGATGCTGCTGCAAAAAACGGAGTTACAGTAGGGTGCGTGTTGTCCATCCCTTGGAACGCCAAGGTTTCACTCAATGGAACAACATCATACTGCAAGACATTGGCCAAACTGTTGGAGAAGAATGATGACGGTACGTTCAAAAACTCGCTGAAACTTGCCAAGCTGATGAAATATTACGGCATTAACGGTCTGGGGGTAAACTCTGAGTTCAACGCTACAGAAGAGATGATGACATTAATGCAAGACTTTTTTGCAGACTTACACAAGAAAGCTGAGTCTATAGAATGGAAATTTGAATTGCAATGGTATGACCTGACAAAGGATAACGGAATGATTATGGGCGATTATGGATTGTGCAAATTTAACAGAAAGATGTTTGGCACTGGCGACCATATCGTAACTGACCAGATGTTTGCCAACTATAACTGGGATAATTATCTGCTTGAAGCTTCTGTAAAATGCGCCAAATCCCTTAACCGCGATCCGTATGATTATTACGCAGGATTCGACATTCAAGGAAGAGCATTGAAGCAAGACTACTGGCAATCGCTTATTGACAATGAAATATCTGTAGGATTTTGGGGCGCACATGCGCAAAGCCTTATCCACCAAAGTGCCACAGACGACGGCACATCCGACAAAGCAATACAAAAGGCTTATCTCCGCAAGCAGGAACTTATCTTTTCAGGCGGAAACCGTAACCCTGCGCTATTGCCCAAAGTTAGAGTTGACTGCTCCTTGGCAAATGCTGACCTCACCACATTCCACGGCTTGGCACGTCTGCTAACTGCAAAGTCAACCATCCAAAGTGTACCTTTCGTTACCCGCTTTAACTTGGGCAACGGACTGAAGCTATACAAAGACGGACTAATAGCATCAGACTCTAAATGGTACAACCTCAACACACAAGACTACTTGCCAACATGGCGATTTTGGATTACTGATGCCAACGACCAAGTTACCAGCAACAATCTATCTTCCCTTGCCAAAGCTGAACTAACTTGGGACGATGCTTACACTGGCGGCTCATGCCTACGCCTGTATGGAGCTACAGATTTCTCGCGCATCAAACTCTTTAAGACAAAACTCGATGCTGAACCTACCTACGAGCTTTCTCTTACCTATAAAATAAAGAACAGCACAGAGAGCCATGCAAAACTGTTTGTAGCCACAAGCGATGACCTGACAAAATACAAGGAAACAGGCATTCCTGACACAGAGAAGGAAGAAGAATGGACTACTTTCAAAGTTCCTCTTTCAAAACTCGGCATCAAAAGCGGCGACAAAATAGCCATGATAGGAATATCGCTCAATGGAACATCTGAAGACTACCAAATGCTTGTGGGCGAGCTTGCCCTGCGAAACCCAGCCCAAAGCTTTGCCACAATTACGCCAAGCATTAAAGAAATCAACGTATTGCGAGGGTATTACGACCGCGTAGATTTCAAAATGCGCTATGCTTCAAAAGAAGAAAGCGGTGAAGAGAAGACTTACAACGATGAAGTGGGAACATGGTACTATGAGATTTATTTTCAGCAAAAAGGCGAAGAGCCTAAGCTGATGACTACAACAGAGTCGTGGGCAGCCTATGTTATCGGTGCACCGCTCAACAGTGGGGCCGAGCGCATGTGCCGCTTCGGCGTAAGAGCGGTTGCACCTGATGGCGTGCAAGGTTCTCCTATCGCTTGGAGCGACTATCAAGAGATTGCATATACCACGCAGAACACTACATTGTTGATTGACCGCAACATTATCAAACCCAACGAAACATTCAAGATTTACTATGAAGACACACTGATGCCAGCAGCAAAAGAATGGAAAATCATCAATTCTACCAATGGCAATACCGTGGCACAAGCATTCGATGCTACATCCATATCCACTGCAATAGACACAGAAGGCCTGTATGATCTCATTGTTACAAAAGCCGACAACAGCGAAAATGTTTACAGAGGCTTTATATGCATTACCCCAAACAAGACTGGTGCAATGCCTGAAATTTACAATATTTCAGCAAGTGCCGCAAATGTAAAGGCTGGTGAAAACGTTACCTTGTCATACACAAGTCGCAATGCCGACGGTAAAGTGTCGCGCGCACTGACCATCAACGATCCCGACATGCTATCCATACCTGCTGCCACACTCACCGGCAAGGCATACTCTATAGCCTTATGGTTTAAGGCTAACGGTTGGGCACACAATACCGACGGTACCAATCTTATCACTAAAAACACTATCGCAGACGCCTGGCCATACAACAACTGGGGCGACCTATGGGTGCAAGTAAAGCCTGAATGCAAAGATTCCAAGACCGGGAAGGTACACCCTGCAAACGAAATATCATTCAACACCTTGGGCTGGTCGGCCGACGGACCTAACTTCGACATGATTTCAGATGGCTACAGCATACTGCCTAACACATGGTATCACCTCATAATAACACAAGATGCCAAGAATATACAAAAGATGTATCTCAACGGCAAACGAGTAGCAGGCCCTGCGATTGTCGATTCATCCAAAAGACGCGAGGACATGGCCAAGAGCGACAGTAGAATAGACATTTCTGCACCTGCCAATATACATATAAGTGGCAGTGGTGTGTACCAAGCTGCATTCAATGGTGCAATCGATGAGGTGCAGGTATGGAACAAGGCACTCTCTGACGAAGAAGCATTGCGCTCGATGAAGGGATATGCCGACAACGAAATACCTGATGGACTTGTAGCATACTACACCTTTGAAGATACTGACGCAAACGGACAGTTTAGCAATCACGGAACTCTCTCCGGCAATGCGGCAAGCGTGGTAAAAGTTGTCAACTCCGGCGGTGAGAACACTTCTAACGCAGAATACCTGCAACAAACAGCCGACAATAGCCAGCCTGGCTATCCCGGCATCGCAGGAACGCTTGACGTGAAAACCCAAACCGATTGGAACCTCGGACAAGAAGGTGATGCAAAAATAGTGAATGAACAAGGACAGGCTGCTACCATAACTTATGTATATGGCGGCAAGAAAGATGTAAGCCTGACACTTTCCAACATTTGGGGCAGCAACACCATGAGCAAGAGTGCCATGATTGAAGTGGATGGCCCGGCACTCAGTGTAAACAAAGTTACCGAAGACTCCTTTGCCATGTATCCCAACCCATTTGCAGACAGGGTAAACTTCCGCTTTGCCAAAGCTGGAGAATACGAAGTCAACATTCTGTCTGAAGCTGGCACACTGCTGCAAACCTCTTCTGTCCATGCAGACAGTGGTGATGTAGCAAGCGTATCCATAAACGGCAAGAAAGGCGTTTACCTCATACAGGTTACAAGAAACGGCAATGTGTACAAGACAATCAAAGCTATCAAAAAGTAAAGAGCTTTAGCCAAACACGTCATCAAGCAGGAAGAAAGCGGTTGTGCTTTCTTCCTGCTTTCGTTTTTAGACCTTACCATCACCCTATCTGCTGACGTTTGCCTAAAAAATGGGGTGAGACAAGGCTCAACTAAGGTTTTCCCACTTTGTGCCCACAGTGTGGGCACTTAATGCCCAGTGCTTGGGCACTCAATGCCCACGGTGTGGGCATTGATGCCCCAAAGGCTGGGCATAATACCACTTATCAATTGAAAGCCAAAGAAATAGTGGAAGCCTCCATGATTATTGGTCAATAATCATGGAGGCTTCCACTATAAATCATACTTGCCTTACACCAATTTGATGCAATCCGGTTGCAAGGTTATCAACCGGCGTTTATACAAATCGCCAATGGCTTTCTTGAAATTCTTTTTGCTAACCTGAAACTGTCGGTAAATGTCATCTGCCTGACTTTTGTCTGTCAAGTGACACACTCCATCATGGTCCTTCAGGTATTGCAGCAGCACCTCGCTAAAAGCAGTGGTCATCTGTCTGCCTGTAGGCTGCAAGGTAATGTCCAATTTGCCGTCAGGACGCACATTGCCGATATAACCTTTCATGCGGTCGCCCGTATGGATGTGCTTGAATATCTGGTCTTCATACACCAACCCAGGATAAGCATTGTCTACTATTACCTTAAATCCGAGGTCTGTTTTCTGCCAAATGAGCAGATCTACCTCTTGACCATGCTTATACTGAGGAGGCTCTTGGCTGAAGTAGCGTTCTATCTTGGCTGATGCCACAATGCGATAGCTTTCGTCATCAAGATGAACATGCACAATATAGCTATTGCCTTGCTCCATCTTCATCTTCTGCTCACGGAACGGGCAAAAGAGATCTTTCATCAATCCCCAATTCAAGAAAGCACCATACTCATTGACCCAGGCTACCTCCAAATAAGCAAAATCGCCCACCTTGGCTTTCGGAGTCAAGGTAGTTGCCACCAAGCGCTCCTCATTGTCAAGATAGATAAACACGTCTAACTCGTCGCCGGGTTTGCAGCCTTCGGGCACATAGCGTGCAGGCAACAGTATTTCGCCCTCATCGCCACCATCCAAATACACGCCAAAGTCTACTTTCTTTACTACTTTCAGATGATTGTAATCACCTAACTTTATCATTGCCATAAGCTATTCTGTCTTGTTTAAATTAGTTTTCAAGTGTTATTCCGCAGCTGGTTCCAGTGCAGCTTCACTATTGAGCAGTCCATCTTTCATCTCAATGGTTCTGTCTGTGATACGAGCCAAGTTTTCATCATGGGTAACAATGACAAAGGTTTGTCCGAACTTGTCGCGCAAATCAAAAAACAGCTGGTGCAGCTCTGCCTTGTTTTTGGAATCAAGACTGCCCGAAGGTTCATCTGCCAATATCACAGCCGGATTGTTGACCAAGGCTCTGGCCACTGCCACACGCTGCTTCTCACCACCTGACAGCTCGGCAGGCTTATGCCCTGCACGGTCTGCCAAGCCCATAAACTCAAGTAACTCGGTGGCACGTTTCTTGGCTTCCGAACGCGATTTTCCAGCTATAAAAGCAGGTATCATTATATTTTCAAGAGCCGTAAACTCCGGCAACAGCTGATGAAACTGAAACACAAAGCCTATATGGCGATTGCGGAAATCTGCCAGTTTCTTCTTGCTCAGATCCCTTACGTTAACACCGTCTACCACCACTTCGCCACTGTCAGGGCTGTCAAGTGTGCCTATTATTTGCAGCAAAGTGGTTTTGCCGGCGCCACTTGGACCTACAATGCTTACCACTTCACCTTTATTGATATGCAAATCGATGCCTTTCAGCACCTGCAACGAACCAAAACTCTTGGTTATTCCTTTAATATCTATCATGTCTTAAATAAGAAAAACAAAGACCTGTGGTGGCTACTCGGTCTGGTATTGCTTGCACTTGCTTGTACCAAAAAGGAAAGCAAGCTTGTCTGCACACTAAAAAAGGCTGCTGCCATAGCCACCTTATGAAAGCCCGTTAGCATGCTAACACGTTGACAAAGATAAATATAAAATCTGATAAAACGATATGTTTTCCGCCTATTTTTACGGTAAGCAGGTGTTCAAAACCAACCTGTATATATGAAAACGTTATTAAGTATGCATTCAAAATGAATCATATATATACGATACCGTTATTGTTAACGAGATACTTTTGGGCAATCTTGCACTTTATTCAAATTAGTTCTAAACACCTACTTGCAAATACGACTCAAAGAATACGACCGAATATTGTAGTATTGAGCCAATCTTGCATTTTATTGAACCAATAATGCCAAATAACACTTGTTTGGCTCATTATTTTCATTTATATGCCCATATTTTATATTTTTGAAGGAAAATAGAAATTACTTTTGCGACAAGAATTTTCAGAAAATCTATCATTTAAAACCTAAACATATATGAATAAAGAGACAAAAATGTGGAAAACACTTTTGCTATCCGGTCTTGTTTCCATTCCGTTGTCAGTATCGGCACAGAATATAAAAGGACAGGTAAAAGATGCCACTACTGGGGAACCTCTTATTGGAGTTACCATTCGTTCGCTTGAAAGCAAGAAAATGGCAGTAACTGACTTTGAAGGCAATTATACCATTGAGGCTACAGGCAAAGAGCGCCTACGTTTCTCTTATGTCGGATACGATGACACAGACATTACTGTTGACGGACGCAAAGTGGTCAATATTGGTATGAAAACCAAAGAGAACGACCTGGATGAAGTGGTTGTAATAGGTTATGGCACACAACGCAAGGCCGACCTCACTGGTGCAGTAGGTGTTGTAGACATGAAGGAGGCACAAAAAACAGCAGCTACCAACATTTATGAAATGCTGCAAGGTCAGGTACCTGGCGTGTCGGTTTCTACGACAAGCGAGCCTGGAGCCATGAGCAACGTGATGATTCGTGGTGTAGGTTCGTTCAACACAGTAGGTCCTCTTTATGTGCTTGACGGAATGATTGTCAACGATGTCAACCATCTTAATCCTACCGAGATTGAGTCCATGCAGGTATTAAAGGATGCTTCAGCAGCAGCCATCTATGGTGCACGTGGTGCCAATGGTGTCATACTTATTACTACAAAGAAGGGCAAAAAGGGCAAACCAAGTTTTGATGTGTCTGCAACATTCAGCGTGGCAGACATGCCTAAGAAGATAGACATGATGAACGCTGTTGACTTCATGTACTACAATGAACAAGCTTATCTCAATGCCAACACCGCATGGCCCGGCAAAAACTTTGCCGCACAAAACATAGGGAAATACATTCCTAACACCGATTGGCAAAAAGCTGTGTTCAAGACAGGCTTTACCCAAGACTATAATATGATGTACACACAGGGTTCGGACAATGTAAACTTTGCCCTTGGTGCAGGCTATATGGACCAGACAGGTGTAATGGAAGGACCAAAATACCAGCGCTTCACTGCCCGCCTCAACAGTGATGCCACTTATGGAATACTGAAGATTGGTGTGAACTCTACCTTCCAGCATGCTATTAACCATGAAACCAACTCAGGTTCATTTGCCAACGCCTTGGCTATGCCTTCTGTCATCCCAGTGTACAATCCGGACGAGCCTTCAGGCAAAGGTGGCTTTGGTTATGGCAGTGCAGATTTCCCTACCTATTCAAGCAATCCGGTAGCCATACAGAAATCGTATCAAGGATTGAATGTCAACAATCGTGTTATAGCCAACGCATTTATCGAGCTAAAACCTATCAAGCATCTCACATATAAGTTCAATGCCGGTGTAGACGCCTGGTTTGGCCGCAACAAGAATATAGACCATTGCTATACCATGCGAATGGCATCAGGCGAAACCCGATACGACAATGTTCTTACTGATAACCGCGACCAGCGTATCACCACACTGATTGAAAACACCATCACTTATGACAATACTTTCGGCAAGCACCACATTACCGCATTGGTTGGACACACTGCTGAAGACGTAAACTGGCATTGGTTGCAATGCCAAGGCTACAATCAACAAGTGCCGAGCTTATGGGAAATTGACCTTGTAGGAAAGCAGAATGATATGGAAGGTTCGGAACAAGAGCGCCGACAGCTGTCATACATAGGCCGCCTTGATTACAACTATGCAGAGCGCTACCTGCTGCAATTCAATTTCCGTTCTGACGGCAGTTCAAAGTTTGGTCCTAACAATCGGCGCGGCTACTTTCCTTCACTGTCAGTGGGTTGGCGCGTATCAGAAGAGAAATTTTGGGAGCCTGTCAAGCATATTGTAGACAATCTCAAGCTGCGTGCAAGCTGGGGTAAAGTCGGCGATATGCAGTCATTGGGCAATTATAGCTACATTCCATCCATTGACCACTCCGGTCCTTACGAAGGACTATATGCCATATTTGGTCCTTCAGGCAGCGAAAACATACATTATGGTGCCACACAGACAGCCAAAGTAAACGTAAACCTTGGCTGGGAAACCAAAACAACCACCAATATCGGTGTAGACTTCGGACTCTTTAACAACCGTCTGTTTGGTTCGTTCGAGTGGTTCAATGCCAAGTCTACAGACCTACTTCTCAATGTTCCGCAAGCTTGGGCAACCGGTGTTTCCAACCTGTGGACCAACTACGGCGAAATGCGCAACAGAGGTATTGAATTTACCCTTGGATGGCATGACCACATAGGCGACTTCTACTACAACGTGAGTGCCAATCTCTCAACCTTGCGCAACAAGGTGCTGAAGATGGGCAATGCCTACGTCCAAGAGGGCTATACACGTACAGAAGTTGGGCGGTCTATCTCAGACTTCTACTTGCTCAAAACTGCCGGCATATTCCAGTCAATGGATGAGGTTTACGACTATACTACCACACTCAAGGATGGTACAGTTAAGGTAATACAGCCTAATGCACAGCCTGGCGACATACGTTATGTGGATGTAAACGGAGACGGACAGATTGACGATACAGACAAAGACTGGTGCGGAAGCCCACTGCCAAAATTTGAATTGGGCTTCAATGTATCGTTGGCATGGAAGAACTTTGACTTCAACATGTTTTGGGCAGGCAAATTCGGCAACAAGATATACAATCAGGTTCGCGCCAACACCCTCAACTTCAGTGTTGACAATATTCCGGCTGACGTTCGTCCCTGGACATGGGACAACCCGTCAAACGAGTACCCGCGCATGTATGCAAACTCTACAGACAACAATAAAGCAAGCGACCGCTTTCTTGAAAGTGGAACCTATTTCCGCTTGAAGAACATACAGCTGGGCTACACATTGCCACAGTCAATAGCCAAGATACTGCACCTCCAGAAGCTGCGTGCTTATGTCAGCGGCACTAATCTCGTAACATTCACAGGCTATAAGGGCTATGACCCAGACATCATTTGCACTTACGTTTATGCCCAAGGCATTGATTCGGGGCAGTATCCGTCTTCTCGACAACTCAATTTCGGATTGCAGGTAACATTCTAATCAATACTTACGAAACAACATCAATATGAAAAATATATTATCAAAAATAATGGTGGCGGGTGCTTTGACACTCGGATTTACATCGTGCAGCGATGACTGGTTGTCGCTATCCGACCCCAATCAGGAAACAGCCGATACATTTTGGAAGACAGCTGATCAGTTTGACCAAGGTCTGTCAGCCGCTTATTCCACTTGGCGTCGTCCAGGCTTCTTCAGCCGTTGGTTTCAAATACACATGATTCTTCGCAGCGATGAAGGCTGGAGCGAGAGTCCTAACGCAGAGTTCCAAGCTGATGCCAATTTCGTGATATCGGCATACAATTACGACAGCAACGAAGGTCTTTGCCTTCCTTGGCAAGCTATGTACAACAGTATTTACTACGTCAATCAGGTTATTGACAACATGAATGACCACGGCTACGATCTTTTCAACAAAGAAGAAGCCGACCATATTCTCGGTCAAGGCTATTTTATTCGTGGTGTTGCTTATTGGGCCATTGCCGGTATCTATGGCAAAGGACCTATCCAGACAAGCTCTACAAGCGATGGAGAAGTTGGCTCGCAGGAAGACCTGTTCAAACAAGCTCTTGAAGATTTTACAAAGGCGTCCACATTACTGCCTACTTCATGGCCAAGTGAAGAAAAGGGCCGTGTTACCAAAGGTGGAGCCCTTGGCATGATGGCACGCTGCAATATGCAACTTGCCGGCATCAAGAGCCACCGCCCTTGGGACAGTGCCAGTCAGGATGCAAGCGCAGCGCACCAATATTGGCTTGCAGCCAAAACCAATATAGAAGACATTTTCAAACTTGGCATCTATCATCTCTGCGACAATTGGATGGACAACTTCACCGAAGCACACGAAAACAATGCCGAGTCGCTGTTTGAAATCAACTTCAAGGATGGACTTATCAATGGCAACGAGGTGGGCAACCAGCGTCCTAAGTTCCTTGGACTTTATCTAAGCGACGGTTCCGGTGCATGGAACGATGGCTCTTCACGCGACTGGCTACTCGATGAGTTCAACAAAGAACGCGACAAAGACGGAAACGTTGACATGCGCAAATTCCACACCTTATTCTATTATGACGAAGCTGAGCCACAGACAGCTACAGCCAACTATTACGGCAAGACATGGCCAGAATGGTGCAACATAGAAGGCTATGCCAATAACCAATTTCCACATGCCTGCTACTGGAAGAAATATACAAGTGTTGAAACAGACAACAAGAAGGAAGACTATTCGTCAGGAGCCAACTTTAGAGTGCTGCGCCTTGCTGATGTCTATCTGATGTATGCAGAGGTGCTCAACGAGCTTGGCGAAGACAGATCCACTGCGGTAGAGTATATCAATAAAGTACGGCGTCGTGCAAATATGCCTGATTTAAAAGCAGCAGACTTTACCGAATACGAAACTCTGCTCAATCAAATCAAGCATGAACGAATTGTAGAGCTTTGTGGCGAATGTACACGCTGGTATGACCTTGACCGTTGGGGCGACCTGCATGACCAAGCAAAAGTGAATGAAATATCTGAGCGTGATGCAGATTTCCTTAACTTCAAAGTTGGAAAGAACCATCTGTGGATGATTCCTAACCATGAAATCAACCTTTGGAAAGGACTCACACAAAACCCAGGTTACTAAGCCATGCAATTCCAATACCATTCTAATGCAGTTCTAATACTGTTCCAATGCTAAGAAAGTAGAAACAGAAGTATCAGCAAACTAAAAAATAATCATCAATGAAAAAGATATTGAATATATTAAATATGTTGATAGCAGCCCTATTTGCCGGATGTTTCATGCCAACGGCAATGACAAGCTGCACCGACAATGGGGGTGATGGCATAGACTCAATCAAATGGAATGGCAGCCAGAACCCAGAGAACACGAGTTTCCGCAATCCTGTATGGGAACCGTCTCTTGAAGCAGGCACTGTGGTCAAAGGTGCAAGCATGTTTGTCGCTGTATCAGCTACATCACAGTGGGCTCCAGGCTTGACATACATCTGCAAGTCCCTGACATCCAACAATCTGATGACATGGAATGCCGGAAACGACACATTCACCGAGTCGCCGGCATGGGCAAAGGGACGCGTCAATTCACTTACTGTCGACTATGCACGTACTGTAACGGGTGCTACCTATTGGATGTTTTACACACTTGAAGGTGGCAATGCCATTGGTGTAGCCTCAGCTACAGCAGCGGCAGGCCCATATACCGACCGTGGCACATTGATTACAGCTGAGAGCCTTGGCAAAACCGATGTTCGCAGCCCATTCTTCATTGTCGTTACAACCAATTTCTATTTGTGCTATACAACTGACGACGGTACTTACATCCAGAAGATAAAGCTTAATAAGAACTCTGGTGCCACACTGAGCGGCAGTGCTATAAAAATAGCCTCAGAAGCATTTGACGATGTGGCCCTTGTACGTGCAAACAGTTCTCGCTTCTATCTGATGGGAACAGTCAACAATAATGGGTCCAAAGAGATACATTATGCCATGGCTTCAACCATTACAGGCCCTTACAAAGACCGCTCTGGAGCAGAGCTTACAACAGGCAGTGTTGGCGAACCAATCATTACTGGCGGTACTGAAATTATCAATCCGGAAAATCCAATGCGTGGTTTCATCAATGAAGCAGGAACACATCTTTTCATTGCCTACAACGCAACAGAGCAAGGCAAAGACTTGATGAAAAGCGGATATGCACGCCGTCCGATGTTCATAGCTCCACTTGAAATAGGAGAAGACGGATGGTTTAAGGCTCCCATAACAGCACAAAAAGGTTGGACAAGTCCACGTTATGAATAAATACAAACAGGTATTAGGGTGCCACGACAGCACTCAACAACATGTCGTGGCACCCTTGTTTCTAAAACAACAGGAAAGATACATATTAGACATATATTTTTATTTTATATAATAACAAAAGCCAAACGATCATCTAAAATCAAACTATTATGAAAAAATTACTTACCTTAATGGCAACATCATGTCTTGCACTTGGTGCCAATGCACAGTCTATCACCGTTGACCATATCGACCAAACTCTTGCAAACGACTATGCAGGAGGATGTGAAATAGACATCAACAACAACGGATTAAAAGAAATCATTGTCTCAGGCAAGCCACAATGGTCAGAAGCACCTGGCCGTATATACGAAGACAAAGACGGTAATGAAGTACAGTCAGACTTTCAGTCTTGGATACTCAAATGGAACGGCTCTTCGTATGAGAAAACAGAGTTCTCTGAACTATGCGGCCTTCGTTCACACATCATTCCTGCCGACTTCAACGGTGATGGCTTTATCGACCTCTTTATAGCAGGCGAAGCATACGACAACACTGGTGTTTATATCAACGATGGTAAAGGCAACTTTAAACTCGACCCCAACTTTAAGGTAAAAGACAGTGAAGGAAATGTTGTAAAATGGTATCCACGTGCTGCAGATGTAGCAGATTTCAACCAAGACGGTTTACCCGACATAGTAACTATCGGTTGGAGTTCAGTAGACGGCAACCGCCAAGCCAATTGCGGTGTACTCATCAACCAAGGCGACGGTACTTTCAAAAATGTACTTGAAAAAGGTGTTATAGGCAATGGAGATGTTGACTTTGAAATGGCTTTATGCACCGTACGTGCCTATGACCTCAATAAAGACGGTTATCCGGACATTCTTCTTCAAGGCAATATAGACAACGCTGATCCCAAAGCTACAACAGCAAACGGAGAAGAAGTGGGTCGTACACTTATGGCTTTGCAAAACGTAGGCCCAATGGATGATGGCTCGGCTGCATTCTTTGATATGGAGCTTGGCACTGGCGCTTCACATCAAATGGGTAACGGCAATTTTGCCATTGCCGACTTCAACAATGATGGTACTCCTGATATATTCGTTACTGGCGAATCGCCTAACGATGCACGCCCCAACGGTGAATGGGGCTACTATCCACAGCTGCTCATCGGAAAAATAACCAAGGGAGACGGCAATGAAGTTACATACACAGACAATACCTCATTCGTGGCTCGCGCCAAAGATATCCGCCCACTCAACAGCAATAATATAGGTGTGCGCGCCATTGACTATAACGGTGATGGATTCTACGACCTCTTCCTTGATGGTTGGACAGTTGATATGCTTGACGGTGGCAACGACACACAGGCAGGATGGTTCTTGCCAGGTTCAGCAGCAGGTCTTACATCATACATGCGCATTCCCGGTGCATCAGAACAAGGTATTTTCTTCTTTGACAATGGTGTAGAAAACGCTTTGAACTATGCCTTTACAGGTTATCATGGCGACAAGACCTATTTTAACGATGAAACAGAGATAAAGCAGGGACGTTCCATGGTATTTACAAAAAATCCCTGGACTGTAGCCGCACGTCCTGATGCACCTATTGATCCTACTGCTGAAGTAAACGACCACAACGTAGCCCTCTCTTGGACGCCAGCTTCTTCGGCTATGAAGAATGTTACCTATGAATTCTATCTCAAAAACAAGCAGACCGGCAAATTCTACAACAATGTATGTTCATTTGTCGGTGGCGAACGCGACGGACAGCGCAAGGTGCTCCGTGAAGGCAATGCCTATATGAACACAGCCCTCACACTCAACAACTTGCCTGACGGCACCTACGAGTGGGGTGTGCAAACCATCAATGCAGCACTTACAGGCTCTTCATTCGTCAAGGGAGCTGACCTTGTTATCGGTACTGGCGATACCGGCATTAAAGGCACTACATCTGTCAAAAACGGCAATATAGAAATAGCTCGCTATAATCTTAGTGGACAAGCAGTAACCAAGTCGCAAAAAGGCATCAACCTTGTACGCATGAACGACGGTAGCGTTAAGAAAATAATTGTAAAGTAAATCATATCATTAGGTTTGTATGAAGAAGATAATATTATTGTTTGTCTTCCTGTTACTTTCCTTTGTACCAACGGCAAATGCCCAGAGCGTGATTGCTGTTCATATTGAACAGCATTCGCCCTTAGGCGTTGTTGCCGACAAAGTGCAAGTGGAATTGCCAGCAGGTGGAATTACACTGGGAAGCAGTGTTAGTGTAAATGGTGGCGATGGCACTTACACATACAAATGGACCAATTCAAACGGTGATGTACTTGGCACTGAACCCACACTGCTGATAACTCAAGAGGGCGACTACTATCTTGCAGTAAGCGATGCAAGCGGATGCACGGTAAGCGTTAAATTTACAGCCACAGCTTCCACTGATATAAGAACATGGGAACAAGACACTTTTACACTTACTGCCAATGACGGCACACTTAGCATTGTATCCTTCAAACCTTTAAAAAGTGTTTGCATAGTAGCAGCTAACGGACAGCTCGTTGCCAATACCAAACTTTCTACAGCCTCACAACAAGTTTCCATGTCCACCGCCTCATTGGGAAACGGCGTCTATCTTGTTGGCTGTGTCTTTTCAGATAACACGGAGACTGTCAAGAAAATAACAATCAAGTAAACAAAACCATTCGACATGAAATACATCAAAAGCCTGACTGTTAGCATATTGCTGTTCTGCTCATTGGGAGCTGTGGCAGAAGAGCCAATGACAACATACGCCAGAAGTGGCATGAACACCACTCTTGCGCTGAAATGGACATCCAACAACTATGGCACAATAAAATGGCAGACATCTGACGACGGAACCACTTGGACCGACATAATGGACGCCAATGCCACGACCTACACATTCCAACCGCAAAAGGACACTTGGATTCGTGCAGTGGTAAACGGCGACAAAGCTTGTCAACCTATCATTAAGACATATCTCGTGAAGACTGCTAACTTTAGTGTAGCCTGTACCGAGACAACCGCCACAACCGCCACATTCAAGATATCATACCTCAACATACCAAAATCAGAAATAACCGAATGGGGCTTTTGTCACAACTACAATGGATTAAGCCGGACATACAGTAATATGTATAGTCAAAAAGGTGGCACCACACTACCCGATGACAAAACTTTCGAACTGACATGCCACCAGCTGCAACCCAATCAAAAGCACGCTGTACGCGTATATTTCAAGACACGTGGAGGCTCAACCATATACGGTCCATCAAAGATTGTAACCACACAGCCAGGCATAGAATGGTCGTCAGAGAATTGGGAAATAGACAAAACATCTGTAACAATGCGCTTCCGCATATCAGGCTATGATGGCTATATACCTACTATGAAACTGCTTTTTGGAACAAAAGAAAATATGAAAAGCTATACACCTGTATCAGAAGGCAACGGACTTTGGTCGGTGAAAATTGAAGGTCTGCAACCTGCTACCAGTTATGAGACACAACTCACGGCTGATGTTGATGGCGATAAACAGACAATAACAAAGACCGTGCGCACTTGGACAGATTACTCCACTTATAAGGTAGACCAAACGGTCAAACCTGTATCACACAAGATAATATGGAACCGCGAAAACCGTATACAACTATCACCCGATAACATTCAGGCCGAATATCCACGTTTGCAGCGAGTTTCGGCAGACTCTATACTCCTTGTCTATCATGGAGGAGACGGCACTGCCGTCAATACAGATCATTGGCAAGACATATACTTACAACGTTCAACGGATAACGGTGTTACCTGGTCCAAACCAGAAAAGCTGATGGACCATGCCAAGCGCATGTCAAACGATAATTACGGTTGGAATCGCTTCTCTGACCCTACCTTTACCCGATTGACAAACGGATGGATCCTGATGCAATTCATTGGCAATGCAAATCCTGAGACCAATAACAACTGCCAGGTATTTGTATGCATCAGCAAAGACGGTGGCAACACTTGGGGAGACCCCATTACCGTAGGACGCGGCCGTACCTGGGAGCCTCAGATCGTGCAACTGCCGGGAGGTGAACTTGAACTGCTTGTATCAAGCGAAGCATATTGGTGGGACCATCAGCGTGATAATCTGTTCCAAGAGATTCTCTGCTCACGCTCTACCGACAACGGTGAGACTTGGACATCTTTCAAACGTGCAAGCTACAACCCAAGCAAGCGGGATGGTATGCCTGTACCAGTGGTTATGCAAGGTAACAAGGGCATTCTCTTCTCCATAGAGAGTATCAACAGCAATGAAAATCCTTCTCTTGTTTGGCGTGCTCTCGACAGCGAATGGGATGCTAACGATTGGGACGGTCAGTACGATGCAAACCGATGGGTAGCCGAACCTATACGCGGTGGATGTGCCCCGTTTGCCATGCAGATTTCAACAGGTGAAATTGTAGTAATGGGACATCTCGGCCAAAGCGGCTCCACATGGCAGACCAACCGTAGCCAAGTTTGCATAGGCGACAATACTGGACACAACTTCAAATATCGTACTCTTCCATTCTCTACACTGCCCTACGGTGAAGGTGCCTACTACAGCTCCTTTTTCCTCAAAGATGCCGACACTATATGGCTTGCCATATCACACAGCTACTATGATGGCAACGACTGCAAGAAAAACGCCATAGAATATATAGAAGGCAAAATAGTGGAGAACTAAGCAACAATATGTTTTCCAAAACAGATAAACAATTTGAATAATGAATATATTTAAGGTTAAAAGTTTGTTGATTGCTACTCTGCTGTCGTTAGTTGGCGTTACAGCCGCTAATGCACAGTGGAGTGCCAAGGGCAACAAAATAAAGACTCAATGGACTGCCAATGTATCACCCGACAACATGGCAACCGAATATCCTCGACCCATCATGCAACGCAACCGCTGGCAAAGTCTGGACGGTCTGTGGAACTACTCCATACGTCAACGTGGAGCTGCGGGAATGGGCAATGCTGACGGCAAGATACTTGTTCCGTTTGCAGTAGAGTCAAGTTTGTCGGGAGTGATGAAGACCGTTGGCAAAGATCAGGAACTATGGTATAGCCGCACATTCAGCATTCCTACAGACTGGCAGACAGACCACATATTACTGCATTTTGGCGCTGTCGACTGGCAAGCAGATGTTTACGTCAACAATATACGCATAGGTTCACACCGCGGAGGTTATGCACCATTCAGCTTCGACATTACACCATACATAGACAACAGAAACAAACAGCAAAACATCACTGTACGTGTGTACGACCCTACTACGGATGGTTACCAACCTGTCGGCAAGCAGAAGTCCAAGCCTGAAGGCATTTGGTATACTCCTGTTACCGGTATTTGGCAAACCGTGTGGATTGAGCCAGTGGCAGCACAACACATAACTGCCATACGCACAATAAGCAATATTGACAACAACAGCTTGTGCATTACACCTGAAAGCAATACATGTGAAGGCGTTGTAGAGGTTACCGTATCAGATGGAAAAAACATTATAGCCTCTGGCAAGGCAGCCACAGGACAACCTGTTGACCTTGCCATCGAAAAGCCTCACCTTTGGAGTCCCGATGACCCATACCTATATAAGGTATATATCAGTCTGCTCAAAGACGGAAAGCAAGTAGACAAAGTAGAGAGTTATGCAGCCATGCGCAAGATTTCAACACATCGCGATGCAAAGGGTATCATGCGTATACAACTCAACAACAAAGACATATTTCAAATGGGACTGCTTGACCAGGGCTATTGGCCCGATGGACTCTATACTGCACCCAACGATGAAGCCCTGCGCTACGACATAGAACTGGCAAAGCGGCTCGGATTTAACATGATACGCAAACACATGAAAACAGAGTCTGCACGTTGGTATTCTTGGTGCGACCGTTTGGGCATTCTCGTATGGCAAGATATGCCATGTGGCGATTCTTGGCCAGAATGGCAAATGTATAACTTTTATAATGGAGCTGAAATAAAGCACAGTACGGAATCAGAAAACAATTTTCGAAACGAATGGAAAGATATCATTAATGCATTACAACCCTATCCATGCATCGTAACATGGACACCATTCAACGAACGGTGGGGACAGTTCAAAACCCAAGAGATTGTAGAATGGACGAAAGCATACGACCCTACCCGACTCGTCAATCCTGCAAGTGGAGGCAACCATTATACTGTTGGCGATATGCTCGACATACACCATTACCCTGACCCATCCATTAAGCTCTATGATGCCAACCGCCCTACAGTTCTCGGTGAATATGGCGGACTTGGGCTTCCCATTAAAGGACATCTATGGCAAGACAGCAAAAACTGGGGATATGCAGAATTTAAAAACAGCAAGGAAGTGACCGACCGGTACATCGAATACGCTGACAAGCTGCAACAACTGATAAAAGCAGGTTTTTCCGCTGCCGTGTACACACAAACCACTGATGTAGAGGGCGAGGTAAACGGACTTGTCACCTACGACCGCAAAGTGCTTAAGATGGATGCACAACGTGTGGCAAAAGCTAATCAGGCACTGTGCCACGCCTTAGACAACAATAACTAAAAACAAAATACATTACCATTATGAAAATAACCAAATTTATTATACTGAGTACCCTCGGTGTACTGACCGTATGGTCTGCCTACGCACAAGATATAGAAGCATCTCTGCTCCTTAAGCAACCTGGCAACAGCGCTGTGGCTTACCAATTGTATCTTGACAACGGCAAATACGAAGCAAAGGACACACGCTTGCCTATGCAAATTACACAGACAATAACCAACGATGGCAATGACAAGATTGTAAGCATCAATATAAAGGCAACGTCAAACGTATACTTCAATTTTGGAGCACAGCTTGCCACAGGACTCAATACTGAAGGCTGCGAGTTCTATATGCCTGGATTTTGGTATCACCGCAATATGCGTTCGCCAAAAGAGGCTCCTTCTTTCAAGACAAGTACCAGTTGGAACTTTAGGGAAGACCGGCTCTCTACACCTCTCACCAGTGTCTACAATACCAATACGGGCAAAGGATGGAGTGTGTTGCGTGTAGAAAACGCTGCTGCCGACGTGCAAACCCAACTGACACAAGGCGAAATAATACTGCCCGGCAACACAACTATAGGCTATCTCGGTTTCGACAATGAGACAGGAAAAGCCAAGCTCACCTTCGGCTATCCCTACGTAGAGACACCACGACGCTACATACGCAAACTTACGCTCGCTCCATCGGTTACATCGTTCGTAAAGATGAATGCCGGAGAAGAGAAGACGCTTACTTGGCGCATCCATGAAACCAAGGCTTCATCGTATGGCGATTTTGTGAGCAGCATGTGGCAATACTGCTTTGACAAGATGCAACCTCAACCCATCAAGCAGCAGTTCTCTGCCGATGAAGTTAAAGCGCAGTTGTGCAACTACTTCCGTGAATCGTATGTTACAGACTACCCTTTGAAATACAACTCAGGCCTGACTGTCTTTACCAGCGACTGCAAACCAGCACGCGAGGTTCAAATAGGCTTCTGTGGTCGAGTACTGCTAAATGCCTTCAACGAGATAGAATGGGGAGAAGCTCACAATGACAAAAACCTCAAACAAATGGGCGAAAGCATCATCGAAAGTTTTAGGCAATACGGATTCACGCCAGCAGGCTACTTCTATGACTTTGTCAACTTCAATGAGGGCATGCCTAAAAACGTTGTTCACTCCATTCGCCAGCAGAGTGAAGCCGTGTACGCCATACTGCATTACCTCAAGTATGAACGGCAGCACAGACGCCAACACAAGGAATGGGAAAGAAAAATACGCACCCTGCTCGACAATCTCATTTCTCTACAAAAACAAGACGGAAGCTTTGCCCGCAAATACAGCGACAATGGCACTGACATTGATGCTTCCGGTGGCAGTACTCCGTCAGCTACTTCCACTCTCGTTATGGGCTGGAAATACTTTGGCGACAAACGCTATCTTACTGCAGCCAAACGCACTGTAGACTATGTCGAGAAGAACATCATATCCAAAAGCGACTATTTCTCGTCCACCCTCGATGCCAATTGTGAAGACAAAGAGGCTGCCATAGCTGCCGTTACATCCACCTACTATTTGGCAATGGTAACCAAAGGCAAAGAACGTGCCCACTACATTGACCTCTGTCGTCAGGCTGCCTACTTTGCCTTGACTTGGTATTACACATGGGATGTGCCCTTTGCAAAGGGACAGATGTTAGGTGATGTAGGCTTCCATTCGCGCGGTTGGGGCAATGTATCTGTAGAAAACAACCACATTGATGTCTTTGTATTCGAACTGCCACACATCATCAAATGGCTGGCAACAGAAACCGGTGAAAAGCGGTTTGCCAAGATGTACGATGTTATCTACTCATCGTTGTGCCAACTGATGCCAACCAACGAGCATCACTTTGACATTGCCAAGCCTGGATACTATCCGGAAGTCGTACAACATACCACCTGGGACTATGGACGCAACGGCAAGGGCTTCTACAACGACCTCTTTGCGCCAGGATGGACAGTAGCCTCACTTTGGGAGCTCTACTCTCCCGAACGCACTGTCAACTTTCTGAAATAGCAACATCGGCGTGTCATTAAGCGCGCTAAAATATACGAAGATAATAAAATAAAGATTGGGATATTGTGATTTATTAGTAATTTTGAGCCGCAAAACAATATGAAACAATCCGTTTATGAATAAAAACAATATCATCCTCTGTCTACTGACATTACTTGCCTTGCTTTGTCCGGTACAAAGCAAGGCAAGTAACATGTTCAAACACTACGGTGTGCAAACCGGACTATCGCAGAGTACTGTCTACTCTATTCTGCAAGACCGTATCGGATTTATATGGATAGGAACAAAGGAAGGACTCAACCGCTTCGACGGCACCTCCTTCAAGATTTATCATGCCCACAACGATGACCATAGTCTGCAAAGCGACTTCATTACATCACTCTATGAGGATGCAGACGGAAACATTTGGGTGGGCACCGACATCGGAGTATGGATATACAACCCTATGACTGACTCGTTTCACCGTTTCAATACAAAAACAGCTGGAGGTACCGTCATCAACAATTCGGTTAATGTGATTACTGGCAACAACCGATACATATACGTCTCTGCCAATGAACAGGGTGTGTTTCGCTACGACCTCAAAGAGCATACAATGATTCACAACCCATTGACTGGTTACAACAATGTTGTTGGCATGACTATCGGCAAGGACAATCGTATATGGATTGGACTTTTCAGAGGTGGACTTTACAGCACTGACCTATCACTGCACAATGTACAACCATTTGTTGCAGCAGATGGCTCACAGCCTTTTGCCAATGAGATTGTTTCGTCTATACTGCCCTACTCTACCGACCGTCTGTTTATAGGAGCCGACCGCCACGGCTTGTGTGAAATCAATACCAAGACAAAACAGTGCAACACCATTGTTGACAGATACAATGGCAAGAACATATTTGTAAGAATGGTGGCACAGAAGCAAAACGAGATTTGGGCAGCATCCGAAATGGGACTGTATATATACAATGTCATCACCCATACCGTGCAACATATCATGTACAATCCTGCCAACCCGTCTTCTCTTTCTGACAACCCTCTCTACTGTCTGTTTCAAGACCGTGCTGGAGGCATGTGGGTAGGCTCCTATTTCGGTGGAATAAACTATCAGCCCAACACCAGTCCGCTGTTCGAACGGTTTGTACCGCAAGGTAATATGCACGGCAGACGTGTACGCGAAATTGTACAAGACAGCAATGGACTTATCTGGATTGGCACAGAAGATGCAGGACTCAACTACATGAACCCCAAAACGGACGAAATACAGTTTATCAAAGAAAGCGAGAATTTCCCTAACATCCACGGCCTATGCGTTGACGGCAACCGACTATGGGTAGGTTCATTCTCTTACGGGCTGCGTATCATTGACATCAACTCCAAGCGAGTGGTGCGCACTTTCCTTGCAGGCAAGCGCCCAGGAGACTTACACGACAATACTGTTTTCAGCATTTGCCGCGCACCCAACGGAAGCATTTATTTGGGCACTATACGCGGTCTGTGCCAGTATAATTCAACAACCGACAAGTTCGAGTACATAACCGGTATACCACCAGTATGCATCAACAACATCAGATTCGACTCAAAAGGATTCCTTTGGGTGGCTACACAAACCAATGGTGTATACATGCTACCACGCAACAGCAACAAGTGGCTCAACTTTACAACCAGCAACAGCCAGCTGACGTCAAACAAGATACTCACCATTTTTGAAGACAGTGAAGGCACTGTATGGATAACCACACAGGGAGGGGGTGCCTACCGCTACGACTGGTCAAGCAAGCAGTTCAGACCATTTACTGTTGAAAACAACAATATAGGTTCTACCATATTCAGGATTGTTGAAGACCATCAAGGTGGATTATGGTTCACCACATACACAGGACTTGTAAACTACAACCCATCTACCAAGCAATTGCGCAATTACAGCAACAGTAGTCTGCTGCTTGAAAACCAATTCAACTACAACTCATCACTTACTGCCAAGGACGGCAATATATATTTAGGAAGTCTCAATGGTATTATACGCTTTGCACCCAATAAGCTCAACAGCAACATGCCACTGCCCAAACTTGTGGTTACACAGCTTTTCATCGGCAACGAAGCAATCAATAACTTTAGCCCAGACCCGCCTTTAGAGAAGAATATCGTGTTTACCAAGCAGCTGTCGCTTGCACACTCACAAAACACTTTCTCTCTGCATGTTGCGCCACTTGACTATGCCAACTCCCTTGGACTTGAAATAGAGTATATGCTTGAGGGCTTCGATGACGACTGGCAACCTTTGCGCTCTGACCACATTATTGCATACAGCAACATACCGTCCGGCTCGTACAAGCTGCGTGTACGCATGAAAGACTACCACAACAAATGGGGCAAAAACGAGCTTGAAATGAAGATAGAGGTGCGCCCACACATGTTGCTGTCTGTTTGGGCTAAGTTTCTGTATCTCATGATACTATGCTTTATGGTGTGGCGTGCAGTGAAATACGCCAACAAGCGCTCTATGCAAAAACGGCAAAAAGCCATAGAGAAGTTTGAACACGAAAAAGAACAGGAACTGTATGAGAGCAAGATACACTTCTTTACCAATGTGGCACACGAGATACGCACACCGCTTACACTTATCAAAGCACCGCTTGAAAACATTATCAGCAGTGGCTGCATAAGCAATGCAGAGGTAAAAGAAGACCTTGACATTATGGAAAAGAACACCAACCGCCTAAGCAATCTCATCAACCAGCTTCTTGACTTCCGCAAGACCGAGCGCGACGGACTGCGCCTCAATTATGAATGGTGCAACATCGAGAAGCTCGTAACAAGTGTGTACGACCGCTTCCGCTCCGTGATGCGGGAACGTAGCATTAACTCGTCAATATCCATACAGAACAGTAACCTGCACGCTTATGTTGACCACGAAGCTTTCACAAAGATTGTAAGCAATCTTATCAACAACGCGGTCAAATACTGCGCCTCACGTGTAGCCATCATACTGAGTGCCGACGAGCAGCAGTTTACACTGGTAGTGAAAAACGACGGAAATATCATACCGTCCGAAATGCGCGAGAAGATATTCCAACCGTTTTTCCGGCTCGACTCCACCATGAGTACAACTACAACCGGCACGGGGATAGGACTGGCCATGGCCAAGTCGCTTACCGAACTGCACGGAGGCACACTTACAATGGACGATGACGATACAATGAATGTATTCCGCCTGTCGCTCCCTATAAAGCAGCAACCTACCGTTACCATGTCTGCCGATGACAGTTGCACAGCCAACGACACCGAGCAGTACAACGACAAGAAGTATACCTTGCTGCTTGTTGAAGACAATGTGGAAATGCTTGACTATGAACGCAAGAGATTGCTGAAAGACTACAACATATTAACCGCAAGCGACGGGGAAGTGGCTCTGCAAGTACTTGCAGACCATACCGTGAACCTCGTGGTGTCTGACATCATGATGGAACCGATGGATGGCATGACACTGCTGAAGAACATCAAGCAGAGTGCTGTCTTCTCTCACATACCGGTAGTGCTGCTCACTGCAGTAACATCTGACAGTGCCAAGCTAAAAGGCATGGAAAACGGTGCCGATGCCTATATCGTCAAACCGTTTTCCATGAACTATCTTGCCGAAACCATTGCCAATTTGCTGCGTCAGCGTGAAGATATTAAAAAGGCATACGCCCAGTCGCCATTCGTCAGTTCTGAGTCTGTATCCATCAGTACCGCTGACACAGACTTTCTGAAAAACCTCAAAGAGGTAATAAAGAAGAATATAGACAACAGCGACTTCAATGTAGACCAGCTTGCAGCTGAACTCAACATGAGCCGTTCGA
This sequence comes from uncultured Prevotella sp., assembly GCA_937907705.1. GTDB lineage: Bacteria > Bacteroidota > Bacteroidia > Bacteroidales > Bacteroidaceae > Prevotella. Next base: position 62,641 of record CALCVP010000057.1, read on the forward strand.
GCCTCAACCGCAAGATTAGAGGCACACTCGACATTTCGCCCAACAATTATATAAGACTCGAACGTTTAAAGACAGCTGCCACCTTATTGAAAGAAGGACGATCTAAGGTCAACGAAGTATGCTACATGGTGGGATTTACCAGTCCGAGCTACTTCACAAAATGCTTCTACCAGCAGTTTGGCCTGCTTCCAAAGGACTTTAACAAACAGAAACTTGAATAAATATGAAAACAATCGCTACATTCTGCGCCACATTCATCTTATCGCTGCCAGCTGTTGCGCAGACAACAACCTACCGTAACCCGGTTCTTGACAAGAGCACGCCAGACCCTACTGTGCTACGTGCCGATGACGGAACATTCTACCTTTACTCCACTGAAGACGTGCGCAATGTTCCTATTTACCGTTCGCACAACCTTGTAGACTGGCAGTTTGCAGGTACAGCCTTCAATGAACAGTCGCGTCCAAAGTGGCTACCCAACGGTGGTATATGGGCACCTTGCATCAACCGTATCGGCTCTAAGTATGTACTCTACTATTCCAAATCGGTATGGGGCGGCGAGTGGGATGCCGGTATAGGTGTTGCGACAAGCTCCTCTCCTGCCGGACCTTTTACCGACTGCGGCAACATGTTCACGAGCAGTGGTATTGGCATACAAAACTGCATTGACCCGTTCTACATTGAAGACGGTGGCCACAAGTACCTGTTTTGGGGATCGTTCCGTGGCATTTACGGTGCCGAACTTACCGACGACGGACTTCAACTCAAGTCTGGCATCAAGCCACGGCAAGTGGCAGGCACATTCATGGAGGCTACATACATCAAACGCCGTGGCGGCTATTACTATCTATTTGGCTCTGCCGGCACGTGTTGCGATGGCGAACGCAGCACCTACCGCATAACAGTGGGCAGGTCGCGCTCTCTTTTCGGCCCTTATAATGACAGGCAAGGCAGACCTCTGCTCGACAACAACTATGAAGTAGTGCTGTATCGCAATCAGCGCGTCATTGGTCCCGGACACAATGCCGAATTGGTAAGCGATGCCGAAGGAAATGACTGGATGCTGTACCACGGATTCAGTGCCGACACTCCCGATGAAGGACGCAAGCTTTGGCTCGACCGCATCGACTGGGTAGACGGCTGGCCACACATTATGGGCAATTCGCCATCAGCAGTGGCTGCTGCTCCAGTAATTGACGGCATGAAAAACATTACGCTGTCCGGGCTGTATCCTTCTGACTTTGAATCAAACATAGAAGGAAAGCAAACCCACCTCTATACCTTGCGCAACAGCAATGGAATGGAAGTGTGCTTTACCAACTTCGGTGCACGTATCGTGTCGATTATGGTACCCGACCGCAACGGAAAGATGCACGATGTAGTGCTTGGCTACGACAACATAGCACAGTATGCTGACCGCGAACACTTTGGCAGCGACTTCGGTGCTGCCATCGGACGCTATGCCAACCGCATCAACCAAGGTCGTATCACGATAGACGGCAAAACCATACAGCTGCCGCAAAACAACTATGGTCACTGTCTGCACGGCGGACCTACCGGCTGGCAATACAAGGTGTACGACGGACGACAGCTCAACGACTCTACACTGCAAATGAAACTCTTCTCGCCAGACGGCGACAACGGTTTCCCGGGCAGTGTCAATGCCACTGTTACATATACGCTGACATCTGACAACTCGGTAGACATACGCTATGAAGCCACATCATCGAAGAAGACGGTTATCAACATGACCAACCACTCTTACTTCAACCTCAATGGCGACCCTTCACACAGTGGAGAAAACCAGATGCTCTACATCAATGCAGACCGCTACACGCCTGCCGACACCACATACATGACTACCGGCAAGGAGTTGAGCGTAACGGGTACGCCCATGGATTTCAGACGTCTTACCCCATTAAGCCTCAATATCAACAACAGGCAGTTTGACATGACACGCAATGCCAACGGATTTGACCACAACTGGTGTCTGAACACCTGGCACAAGGGAAAAGGCAACGACAAGCGCATTGCTGCAGCCCTATACAGTCCTACTACCGGCATACGCATGGATATCTATACCGATGAGCCAGGCATACAGGTATATACAGGCAACTTTCTTGATGCCTCCTTCACTGCCAAACACGGCTACCGCTATCCGTGCCATGCCTCTGTATGCCTTGAGACGCAACACTATCCCGATACGCCCAACAAACCACAATGGCCAAACGCATGGCTCGAACCAGACAGGAAATACACAAGTCATTGCCGATACAGTTTCTCAATAGCCAAAGAAGAACAGATTGCCTATGCCGACCCAACCATTGTGCGCTCTGGATCCAAATACTACCTCACGGGTACCGGCAACGAAACGCCGCAAGGATTTTCCGTGCTTGAATCAAAAGACCTCAAGATCTGGACTCCTGCCGGACGCCTACTGACAAAGGGCAAACAAGTATATGGAGACAAGGGATTTTGGGCTCCGCAACTATACAAAGACGGCAAAACATGGCAACTTGCCTACACTGCCAACGAGCAAGTGGCAGTAGCCGAATCATCTTCGCTCACAGGGCCTTATACCCAAAAGAGCATAAAGCCTGTAGATGCATCAGCCAAGAACATAGACCCTTTTGTCTTTACCGATGATGACGGCAAATCGTATCTCTATCACGTCAGGTTCAACAAAGGCAACTATATATGGGTGGCAGCCTATGACAAAAGCACCGGTACTATTGAACCTAACACGCTTCGGCGCTGTCTTGACAACACTGAAACGTGGGAAAACACTGCCGACTATCCATCGGTACCTGTTATGGAGGGACCAACAGTTATCAAGCACAAGGGAAAGTATTACCTTTTCTACTCTGCCAACCACTTCATGAGCCGCGACTATGCTGTGGGCTACGCTGTGGCAGACTCGCCACTCGGTCCATGGAAGAAGCCTACCGGCAACCGCATCATACACCGTTCTACCGTAGGTGAAAACGGCTCTGGACATGGCGATGTGTTTGACGACCCAAAAGGCCATCTTTATTATGTATACCATGTTCATCAGTCAGACCATGAAGTGTCACCCCGTCTCACCCGCATCGTTCCATTGCATTTCGTACCTTCAAGCGAAGGCTATGACAAGGTGGAGGTAAAACGTGAAGAAGTGATTGTACCTATGGTGAAACAAAAATAAACAGCAACAAGAAGCAGCCCAATTGGACTGCTTCTTGTTGCTTATTGCCAAATGCCACTTGAACAGCATTCTGACGGCATTCAAATGCCGTTCAAAGAATTGCAAATAGGTGTTCAAGATTAATTTATGAAGCCTTTATGATTAACGGGATGCTTGTTGCACTGTCATCTCTGCCCCATTTTACTTTTTCTTGTTCTTGCCCTTCATTCCGTCAATAGTTCCCTCTACTTGCTTGGAGGTTTTCTTGAAAAACTTGGAGATGCTGTTGCCTACCTTGGTTGCAGTGTCAGCTATGCTGTCTGACGTTTTCTGCATAATCATACGCATCATGGCTTTCTGATAGACAGTTTTTTGCTTGCTGCAAGCGCGTATATCATCATCGCTTAAACTGTCTTTTACCACTTTGTACTCGGCTAAATAGCGCTTGTAAGTAGCCGACACTTCCTCCTTCTGTGTGTTGGACAAGGTATCGCAAGCATCCACTTGCTTTACAAACTGCTCCAATCGAGCCACATAGGTTTTGCTGTCAGTTGTGGTTACTACTGGCGCTGAAGGCTTTTTGGCACCTGCTGTTTGAGCCATACAAGGCAACGATGCGCTCAACAGCAGCAACATGCCGAAACACTTATTTTGCATTGTTTTTCCCATTATACAATCCTCCTACATAGTAAGTAAGCAGATGTTCTGAATCAATTTAATCTATTGTGCTTTGTTTTCATGCTGCATGTATCTGTTGACAAAAGGAGTGCAGCGGGCTACACGACTGAGAACAACTGTATATACAGGCGAAAAGAAAGTGCAAGGTGATTTAGGAGTATATCGTTTCTCCCAATGGTTTCATATATACAAATTCTTTTGAACACTTACTTTATGCATACAAATATAAACAAGTTACGGCAAAATGGGCTACTTCTACCTTCTGCTTTATACTTTATAAACATTGACGACCTGTAAAATCCGCCTTTATTTGTGTATTTTTGCATTTATACACGTGTTTTAGCCATCCTTTCTTTACACTTGAAAAGCAACAACAGTTGTGCAAAAGTGGTGCTTTGCTGTCTCGTACCGTTCGATACGCGTGTTCATATCGTTCGGTACGCACATTCGTATCGAACGTTACGAGCATTCATTTCGTTCGGTACGAGACAGTAAAGCACTGCTCTTGTATGACAATACCTACCAAATGAAATACAAAATAAAAGGCCGTTTCAGTTCTTTTTATTTTGTATTCCGCTCATCTTGCACTATCTTTGCATTTATATATGATAGATAAAGCTACAATAGACAAGATAATGGACGCCGCCAACATAGTAGACGTGGTGTCTGAATTTGTGTCGCTCAAGAAAGCAGGAGTCAACTATAAGGGGCTGTGTCCGTTCCACGACGAAAAGACACCGTCATTTATGGTGTCGCCTGCCAAAGGCTATTGCCACTGTTTTTCATGCGGAAAAGGAGGAAATGTGGTAGGCTTCATCATGGAGCATGAACAGATGACTTATGTAGAAGCGCTAAGATGGCTGGCCCGTAAATATCATATTGAGATACACGAGCGTGAACTTTCTGATGAAGAGAAGCGTGAAGAGAGCGAGCGCGAAAGTCTCTTTATCGTGAATGAATGGGCGCTGAAATATTTTCAGCACAATCTACGCAACAATGTAGAGGGCTTGGCCATAGGCATGCAATACTTCCGTTCACGTGGTTTCCGGGATGATACAATAGAAAAGTTCAAGTTAGGCTATGCCTTGCCCGAGCGCGATGCGCTGGCCAAAGCGGCGCTGGCCAAAGGCTTTAAAGAGCAATTCTTGATTGACACAGGTCTCTGTTACAAGAAAGAAGACGGACAACTGCAAGACCGCTACGCAGGAAGAGTCATATTTCCGGTGCAGACCGTAACGGGCAGAGTGGTGGCTTTTGGAGGCCGTATCCTCAACAACGACAAGAAGCTGGCCAAGTATGTCAACTCTCCCGAGTCGCTCATCTATCACAAGAGCAACGAGCTGTATGGCATTTTTCTGGCCAAACAAGCCATCACGAAGAAAGACCGCTGCTATCTGGTGGAGGGCTATATAGATGTAACATCCATGCATCAAAGCGGTGTAGAGAATGTGGTGGCATCATCAGGCACCTCGCTTACCACAGGGCAAATAAGGCTGATACACCGCTTTACCAGCAATATTACCGTGCTCTATGACGGCGATGCCGCAGGCATACATGCCTCTATCAGGGGCATTGACATGCTGCTCGGCGAAGGCATGAACGTAAAGGTATTGCTGCTTCCTGATGGAGATGACCCCGACAGCTTTGCACAAAAGCACACGGCACAAGAGTTTCAAGACTATATAGAGGAACACCAGACAGACTTTATCGAGTTCAAGACCCAATTGTTGCTCAACGGTGTTACCGACCCTATCAAGAAATCTGAAGCCATCAACAGCATCATCAAGAGTGTATCAATGATCAAAGACCAGATTATCAGAGCCACTTATATTACCGACTGCTCACACCGTCTGGGGGTCAACGAGGCTACTCTGATCAACACCATGAACAAGTTTATACGCGGTGAGATGGAAGAACAGCAAAAGGAGCAACGCCGTGAGGCTGCCAAACAGCCGCAACAGCAGCAGCCGCTATCCCATGCCACGCCCATGCAGCAAGCTTCCAAGGTGGAATACATGCTGATGCAAATGGTGGTAAGACACGGACAGGAAATACTCTATAAAGACATTGAAACCGATGACGGGCAGGTGGTAGACCTCAGTGTATCACAATATATCAGCTACGACCTGTCGTCAGACAACCTCAGGTTCCATAACGAGTTGTTTAACCGCATGCTTGAAGAAGCCGTAGCCCACAATGATGATGAAGGCTTCAATGCCGAAAACTACTTTACGCACCATCCTGACGTAAACATAAGCACCATGGCCACCGACATGATTATAGACCATTTCCAGCTCAGCAAGAGTCTGCAAGTAAGAAAAGACGAAGATACACTGAAGAACCAAGTGGTGCATCTGATTCTTGACTTCCGCATGGACTATGTGGAACAGCACCTCAAAGAGCTGCAAAAAGAAATATCATTGGCTGTGGATGACACGGAAAAACTGATGAAACTCATGGCCGAATACAAAGATACACAAGAAATCAGAAACGCTATAGCCAAAGAGTTGGGCAATGACATCGTCATCTAATTCTGCCCCACCCTGCACTATACGACAAGACACAAACTCATAATGGCATATATAGACTGGTTTTTCATATTATTCTATTCGTTCATCGTTATCACGACATTGATAACGGTACTGCTTGACAACCGACAGCCTGCCAAGACCATGGCATGGGTGCTGGTGCTTATCTTTATGCCAGTGGCCGGTATCATTCTATATTTTTTCTTCGGACAAAACACCAGAAAGGAAAAACTTATCAGCCAGCAAAGCATGGACCAACTGACCAAACGCTCTATGCTTGAGTTTGCCGAGCAACAAAATCTTACACTGCCACAACAGCATGAAGTGCTCATCAAGCTCTTTGCAAGCCAGAACTGGGCTTTGCCTTTCAAGAACAACGAAGCTGACATATACACCTCCGGTCATGACTTCATCCTGTCGTTGCTGTATGAAATAGGCAAGGCAAAGCACCATATACACATGGAAAGCTATATCATCTGCGACGACCCTTTGGGCAGACTCGTTACCGATGCACTCATAGACAAAGCAAAAGAAGGGGTGGAAATAAGGTTTATCTATGATGATGTGGGCTGTTGGAACACACCAAATGCCTTTTTCGAACGCATGCGCAATGCGGGTATAAGCGTGCATTCCTTCATGGCAGTAAAGTTTCCTGCCTTCACCAGCAAGGTAAACTACCGCAACCACCGCAAGCTGTGCGTAATAGACGGCACAGTAGGTTTTATAGGGGGTATGAACATAGCGCTGAGATACGTAAAGGGAAACGGCAACGGCATTTGGCGAGACACCCACATGAAAATCAGAGGCGGAGCCGTATACGGCATTCAACGCGCCTTCTTGGTAGACTGGTATTTTGTAGACAGAAGCCTTGTTACAAAGCGATGCTACTATCCTATGCTCGACAATGCCATCAACAACAACTGCCTTATGCAGATTGTAACGAGCAGCCCTATCAGCCCATGGCCAGAAATCATGCAAGGATATGTGCGCATAATCTTTGAAGCACGCAAGTATGTGTATATGGAAACGCCCTATTTCCTGCCCACAGAGAGTGTATTCTTTGCCATGAAAACGGCAGCATTGGCTGGCGTAGACATAAAACTCATGATACCGCTGCACTGTGATGCAAAACTGGTAGAATGGGCCAGCCGCTCATTTGTGGAAGAAGCGGCAGCAGCGGGAATACAAGTATATCTGTACAAAGCAGGTTTCAATCACTCCAAACTTTTAGTATGTGATGACAGTTTGGCTACTTGTGGCTCTGCCAATGTAGACTTCCGCAGCTTTGACAACAATTTTGAAAGCAATGCGTTTATCTACGATGACGGCATGGCACAGCGTCTCAAGCAAGTCTTTCTCGATGATTTAAAACAATGCATCACCTATAAAGAATATGTAAGTACTCGCCGGCTATCGTTTACACAACGCTTGTGGGAATCGCTGATACGCCTGTTCTCGCCACTTATGTAGCATCTGCCAAATAGGCTTGTCGGCTGCATGCTACACCTTATCTGCAGCTAAAGGTGTCGGTTTGAATATCGAGAAATTGACACTGCCATAAGCTCTATGCTCCACGAAATCAGGATGTTCAGAAAAGTCATTGTGCTTTCCGTGTTCAAATACCAATATACCATCAGGCTTCAACAGCTTATTCTGCAAAATCAAATCAGGTATCTCCGGCAGTCTCTCCAATGCATAAGGAGGGTCTGCAAAGATAAAATCAAACTGTTGATGGCAACCTTTGATAAAGCGAAACACATCACCGCGAACGGGAATGCAACGGTCTGTATTCAGCTTCTTCAAGCATTGGCGGATAAAAGCATGGTGGTCGCGGTCTGCTTCCACACTGATTACGCTCTGACAGCCACGCGATACCAGCTCCAACGAGATGCTGCCTGTACCGGAAAAGAGGTCAAGTGCCACCGCACCGTCAAAGTCCATATACCCCATCATCACGTTAAAAATATTCTCTTTGGCAAAATCGGTAGTAGGTCTTGCCTTGAATGTGCGAGGCACATCAAAGTGCCTGCCTTTATATTCTCCTGTTATAATACGCATATCCTATATTTTTAGATAAACAGTAAAAACCGCCTTATGTTGTCATCACTGCCAAACGACAATGGTGCAAAGACGATACCTGTCATTATTTACGCAGAAAATAAGTAAGCAAATCGTAGGGCAAGCCCTGCACTTCGGTAATAGGTTGGCGGTTAAACTCTGCCCTTGGATTAATAACATATACATTCTGTACAAACCTGCCCAACTGAATTTGCAGCCGTTCCCGGTCTTGTATCTGTCCCACTATATGCAGCTCATCGCGCTTACTGTCAAAAGCCAGTTGCTGCCATACGTTCAGCAAGAAGTACACTGCATTGTCTACTTGCCGTGCAGGGAAACTGTTTGAAAACTTAAAGCGGTTTTGCTGGAAACTGAATACATCCATTTGCCCGTCATGGAAATAGGCATACAACTTCTGCCTTACGCCAGTGAAGCTGCGCCTATACAGATGTTGCCACACTGGAAAGCACACATGCTGAAACTTGACATCGTCAAAACGGTCTTCTATCACTAACTTCAAGTCTTTTGACACAGCATAAAGAGCCACTGCACTCAGTGAAGGCAAGACTGTTGCAAGCACCGCCTGCCCCTCATAACCTGTAATGGCATGATGATAAAGCACCTCTTTCGTGCTCTCCTCATAAAAGTCTGACGGTATCAATACGATTGGCGAATCCACCAATACCGCAGTTCGCTGCCAATCCTTTTGCAGCACTGCCACAGTTTTAAAGGCCTCTCTGAGATTGGCTGGCATAGAGATGCCTGGCTTGGCAGCATAAGGTTGAAACATTACCTGCCCCGACTCTGACGGCAACAAGGCTGCAAACGAGAGGCTATCGTGCCCCACTCTGATAATTAACCGTGGCATCTTGGCCACTGACTTGTAGGCTGTTTCTTGCATGTTTATTCCCAATTTCCTGCGTTATCGTTAGGTGTTATCAAGTCTCCTATTTTCAATCCAGGGTAACGTCCTGTGTTGTTGGCCTCTTCTATCAGATTGGCCACGCTGTTCTCGTCAAGTCCTTGCAAGTAATCACTGTACAAAGCGCCACATTCCATCAGCGGTACTTGACGGCCAGACTCGCCCAAATGCATCGATACAGCAAGGTCAAAACGCTTGCCGTCGGTATAAGGCACATACTGTAAAGAGTCTGCCAGCAAGCCGTGAACTGTCAACTCATGAAAGGTGCCGGCGTAAGTACCTTTTGATTTTCGATAAAGTTCTTCAGCATGTCTTATCTGGAGCAAGCGATGTTTTACCGCAGCTTCGCGCTCTTCTTGCTGCTGCTGAAAGCGCAAAGGAGAGTAGATACTCATACAACACACAATAAGCAATAGCGCAGAGAGCACCATCAACATGTAGATATGATTGAATTTCTTCATTACTCTGTACCTAAAATCAATTATTTATCGTAAATTTGCAAAGCACGGACAACCTGACTTGCACTTTACCACTTGACCTGCAAGACTGCCAAAGCATTGCACCAAAGTCCTGCCGAAGACTTAGCGCGCATCACTCAATGGCTTTAAGGTCTCCAAATGGTAACTTGCATGCTGTCTGAAAACAGCAGAAATGCCATCAGACAGCCATCCATATACCGTGCAAAAGTACGATAAATTATCGGTAATGTCAAACCTTTGGCGCAAAAACTAATGGTTGACAAGTAACTATTATTAACGCATCAGCCCTTAAAACAATGATTGCAGAAGAACTGGCCCGCCAGATAAAACAGTGTCTTGACTTTATTCCTACTGCCGATCAAGACCATGCTATCTACACATTTTGCAACTTTATGTTTTGTAGAGACAGCCGCGTGGCCATGATTATGCGCGGCTCAGCAGGTACAGGAAAGACCTCGCTGGCTGCGGCTATCGTGAAAACGCTACACAGCCTACACCATAATGTAGTGCTGCTGGCACCCACCGGAAGAGCAGCCAAAGTGCTTTCTGTCAACGCAGGAGCAGCAGCTTACACCATACATCGCCGTATCTATCGCCAAAAGACATTCAATGGCGAAGACACAGGCTTCAACCTGAACTTCAACAAGCAGCAAGATACTCTCTTCATGGTAGACGAGGCCTCCATGATAGCTAATTACGGGCAAGGCGACGGAACCACTTTTGGATCTGGAAGACTACTCGACGACATGATAGAATACGTGTATTCCGGTCGTAACTGCCGCTTGCTGTTCATCGGCGACAAGGCCCAGCTGCCACCAGTGGGCGAAGAAGAGTCGCCGGCACTGCTGAGCGAAACGCTCAGTTCATACGGTTTGCACATCTTTCAGTGTGATTTAAACGAGGTATTAAGGCAAGCCTCCCACTCAGGCATACTGTATAATGCCACCATGATACGGCAAATGATAACACACGATGAAATGACCCGGTTGCCTCTCATACGCCTTTTCGGGTTTGCAGACATACAAGTGGTTACAGGAGACAATCTTATCGAGCAACTCACCACAAGCTATACGCAGGTGGGCATTGATGAAACCATGGTCATAACGCGTAGCAACAAGCGAGCCAATATATACAACAGAGGTATCAGAAACATGGTGTTGGGACGCGAAGAAGAACTGACTACAGGCGATATGCTGATGATTGTGAAAAACAACTACTACTGGACAGAGCGCATAAAAGCCGAAGAGGCACGCACAAAAGCCAGCAACGAGAGCAACGCTGCAAACTCTTCCATGCAAGAAAGCATACTAACTACTTACAGCGACGGCACACCCAGAGAGCATCCGCTGATTATCAGAAGGCGTACACCGCTGAAAGCTCCTGCTCAAGACAGCGCTGTAAAAAGCGAGATGCCACTGTCTTTCATTGCCAATGGCGACAGAGCGAAAATCATAAAGGTAAGAAACGCAAGGCAACTGTATGGCTTTCATTTCGTTGACTTGTGGCTTCAATTTCCCGATTACGACAATTATGAAATGACATGTACGGCTATTACCGATTCTTTAACTTCAGAAGCACCGGCCTTGACACGCGAACAAGGCGAACAGCTTTTCAATGCTATATTGGCAGATTATGCCGACTTGCCACTGAAAAGCGACCGGATGAAGCACGTAGAAACCGATACATACTATAACGCATTACAGATAAAGTATGCCTATGCCATTACTTGCCATAAAGCGCAAGGCGGTCAATGGGCACACGTCTACATTGACCAAGGATACATGACAGACGATATGCTTACTCCTGACTATATACACTGGCTATACACCGCATTTACGCGAGCCTCTGAAAAGCTCTTTCTTGTTAACTGGCCAAAGGCCCAAACAGAGGTTCAAGCTACCGGGAAATAAGCTTGCAACCGTATTTTAACGCACAACGAACACCATAGTAACACGATTAAAACCATTCATCTATATGATTTATATACTTCTTTTTATCGTTGGAGCCGCCATTGCTGCAAGTGTCATGACCATAACAAGCCAACGCAATATGGCGCAAAAAAACAGCGAAAACAACTTGTTAAGCAGTCAATTGGCTGCCAAGCTACAAGAAACAGACATGCTCCGGAAACAGCTCAATGAACAGAACGAGAAGCAACAGCGGCAAACAGAATATCTGAAAGAAGCGCACCAGCAGCAACTCAACATGTTGACTGCACAGCACTTGCAGCAAGACAAGGAGCTGAAAAACATGTATGAGGCACAAATAAGCGACCTGAAGACACGGCATGAAAAGGAAATGAACGAGCAGAAGGCTCTGATGGAGAAACAGCTTAACGACCGATTGACTTTGATACAAGAGCAAATGAAGTCTGCCACAGACCAGATGCTCAAGCAAAGGTCTGCAGAACTGGACCAGTCTAACCGCACGCAAATAGGCTCTATACTGGAGCCTTTAAAGGCTGTTATGGCAGATATGAAGAAATCGATGGACGACAGCCGCGACTCGTTTACACGCAACACCACCACATTGGGTGAACAAATCAAGCAGATGTACGAGACAACCCGCAGCTTGGGAACAGAAGCCGAGAAGCTGTCAAAGGCGCTTCAGACTGGTCCGAAGATACAAGGCGACTTCGGTGAAATGAAGCTGAATGACCTGCTTGACAAGTTTGGATTTACCAAAGGCATTGAGTATGACGTGCAATACACCATGAGAGACGAGAAAGGAAACGTGATACGCAACGATAACACCGACAACAAGATGCGTCCAGATGTGGTGCTGCACTACCCCGACCATAAGGATGTGGTGATAGATTCCAAGGCCTCGCTCACCGCATTTATCAATTATGTCAATGCCGATAATGATGCTGACCGCAAGCGTTGGCTTGAAGACCATGTGAAAAGCGTGCGCCGTCATATCGATGAATTGGCCAGCAAGCGGTACGACAAGTATGCCATGGAAGGCGGAACAACGCTCAACTTTGTCATCATGTTTGTGCCACAAGAGGCTGCCATGCAGTTAGCCCTGTCTGCCGATGCCCAACTATGGAACTATGCCTTTGACAAGAATGTGCTCATTACGGGCGAACAGAACCTTTTTGCCTTGCTGCGTCTGCTGCAAATGGCATGGACCCAACAGCGTCAAGCAGAGAACCAAGAGCAGGTGTTCGGTCTTGCCAATACACTGATTGAGCGTGTGGGTCTGTTTGTGGAGCGCTTCGACAAGATAGGAAAATGCCTGGATACCACCCAAAAGGCTTTTGATGATGCACAGAAGTCCATGAGAGGCAACCAGAGCTTTATCGTATCTGCCCGCCGTTTGGTGGAAATGGGCGCCAGAGAAAACCCCAAACGCCCACTGCCTGCTACCGACCCTGACGGCATATTGCCTTTTGCCGAGTCGTAAAGAACAGGTATTTCATCAAAATCTTCACTTCTTTTTTATTGTAATACGATTGTAATACGGATGTAATGGTTATGAATATACATACCATTACTTTTGCAATCTGTAAAGTGGAATACAGCGATTGGCGTAACCCGTCATTATACTTATCGTGTTTCGACTTACATAACAGAAATCAAAACCATATATCATTATGAACAAACAATATAAGATTCTTGTTGTAGACGATGAACAAGACTTGTGCGAAATTCTGAAGTTTAACCTTGAGACCGAAGGTTATGCTGTGTCTACGGCCAACTCAGCAGAAGAAGCCATTACGCTTGGTATCGATAAATACAACCTATTGTTGCTGGATGTAATGATGGGTGGCATGTCTGGCTTTGCCTTGGCCAAGAAGATGAAAGAAGATGAAGCCACCAAAAATGTACCTATCATATTCCTTACTGCCCGCGACACGGAGAATGATACAATAACAGGCTTCAACTTGGGAGCCGATGACTACATATCAAAACCATTCTCCATACGTGAGGTATTGGTAAGAGTAAGAGCCGTCTTGCGCCGTACAGCAGAAGCTGAAGGCGCGCAAAAGAGCAATATCATCAATTATCAAGGTCTGATGCTGAACCTCGACAAGAAAACGGTAAGTATAGACGGTGAAGACATTCCATTTACAAAGACTGAGTTTGAAATACTTCATCTGCTGCTGGAAGAGCGTGGACGCGTCTTCTCAAGACAAGAGCTGATAGACCGTATATGGCCTAAAGACGTATTGGTTCTGGACCGCACGGTAGACGTAAACATCACTCGCCTGCGCAAGAAGATAGGCAAGTTCTCCAAGTGTATTGTAACCCGATTGGGCTTTGGCTACTATTTTGATGCCTAAGCTCAATATCTTACAGCATTGTTTTTATACTGACAGGTGTTTTGACGCATACAAACAAAAGCCGGACATCTGCCAATAACTTTTCTTTACTTACTTTTCCAACTGATTGCTTATGGCTAAAAGGACCTCCGTAGGCACACGCCTATACATCAGTGTGTTATCTGTTTTCGTGGTGTTTGCTACGGCATTTATCATCTTTCAGCATACAAGAGAGCGCGAATACAAGATAGATGCACTGGACATTAAACTACAAGACTACAACGAGAAGTTAGGTGAAATCATGCAAATGCAGAAGAATTGGTCTGAGCATGACTTGGACCGATATGTGGATACGCATGATATGCACGGACTAAGGGTTACTGTTGTCAACATGAAAGGCAGCGTTGTCTATGACAATATGTACAAAAACTACAATCGCATGGGTAACCACCTGAAGCGAAATGAGATTGCCGATGCTATCAACCGCGGCAGCGGGCATGCCATCAGCCGCCTTAGCAATACGCTGAAGCATACCTACTTCTATTCTGCCACGGCTTTTCCAAAGCAAGGCATCATCATCAGAAGTGCACTGCCTTACAACAACGACTTGGCAAAATCGCTGCAAACCGACCAACATTACCTATGGTTCTCATTGGTAACCATGCTTATATTAATACTTATTCTATACAGATTTGTAAGCAGATTAAGCGACAACATCAACAAACTGCGCCTCTTTGCCACCAAGGCCGACCACAACGAGAGCTTGGATACCGAAGACTTGATAGCTTTTCCTGGCGATGAACTGGGCGAGATAGCTGAGCGTATCATCAAGATTTACAAGCGTCTGCAAAAGACAAAAGAGGAGCAAAACATACTGAAACGCCAATTGACACAAAATATAGCCCACGAACTGAAAACGCCTGTGGCCAGCATACAGGGGTATCTGGAAACGATACTGGAGAATCCGCACATCAATGAGGAAACCAAAGAGCAATTTCTCAACCGCTGCTACGCACAGTCGCAACGCTTGGCTTCGCTACTGCAAGACATCTCAACACTGAACCGCATGGACGATGCTCCTGTAATGGCCAACTCTGAAAAGATAGACATCAGCAAGATGGTCAACAACATCGTGAAAGAAACTGCACTGCAATTGGCAGAGCACGAGATGACCTTCTGCAACCATCTGCCCGGCGGCATTGAGGTAGAAGGCAACTCCTCGCTGCTATACAGTATCTTCAGAAATCTTACCGACAATGCAATAGCCTATGCTGGCAAGGGCACTACCATTACACTCAGTGCACAGCAGCAGGGCAAGCTGTGGCACTTTACCTTCAGCGACAATGGCGTGGGCGTGAGCCATGAGCATCTGGAACGGCTCTTTGAGCGCTTTTACAGAGTAGACAAAGGCCGCAGCCGCAAAATGGGCGGAACAGGTTTAGGCTTGGCCATTGTCAAGAATGCAGTGCTGCTGCATGGCGGTACCATCATGGTAAGAAACAATCCTGACGGCGGTTTACGCTTCGACTTTACGCTAAGAAGCCGACAAAGCAATTAACAGGCAAATGCTTGTCAGATTATTTTTCCAAGAAAGCCTTGACCTTGTTCATAGGTATGCCAAAGTTAAAATTGTCGCTGCCTATCAGCTTGGCAAAGTTGACAGCCACCAACCGTCCTTTGCTGTCTACCACAGGACTGCCGCTTGACCCCTGCACCGTAGGAATGCTGTACAACACGCGGTCGCCGTCGGGCAGCTGTGTAACCTTTCCTGTAGTCATTTGCACCTGAATGCCTTGCTTTGTGCTGGCCAGTGTAGGTCCTGCATTGTAGCCTATCATATAAAGGTCTTGGTTTATTTCCAGCAATTTTTCGCTGTACGGGCTAAACATCTCTTTCAACTTGTCTGCCCAGCTCATGTCTGCCGTACCATCTGTTTTGAAGATATAAGCATTGTCTGGTGTAGTTTTGCTCTTCAGCTGCAACAGTGCCAAATCCGTATCTTCCTGTTGCGACACTTTCACCACTGTGCATGCGTTTTTGCCAAAGAAGTCATTGGCAGACTGCACATAAGTATCGTTGTAGGCAATGCCCACCTGACAGACGGTTGAAATGTCCAAACTGTTAGCAGAAGCATAACCGTCAAGCGATTGCACCACATTCTGCAGCATCTGGTATTGAGAGTTCAACTCCTGCTGTTTCTCCTCTATGGCTTGCAGCTTGCTCTCGTCTGTTACGGCATTGCCGTAATAATCATAGCTTACACAGTATGACTTCTGCGCCTCCAACACATCATATTGCCCCGACATCCATTGCATCTGGCTTATATAATAAGCTTTGATAGACGCCACCAGCTTGTTGTATCCCTCCTTGATAGCCTTTTTGTCAATCTGCGGCTGTGCCACATGCCTGTTGGTCATGATGGTTCCCTGCTTGTCAATAAAGAAGCCTGTACCCGTCATAGCAGCACGTTTGTTGATTATCTCAGCCTTGTTGAAGGTAATGTTTTGCAATGTTCCATTATTGTCTATACCAGAAAAATAAATTTTATTGCCATTAGGCAATGTAAGTACATAATAGAACTGGTTAAGAATCATTACCACTCCCGACTTGTCTTCGTCGAACAAATCTTGTGGCGTTTTGCTGCCACAACTCATCAAGGTGAGTACAATAATGATGATAGATAATAGTTTTCTCATATATTTATCGTCTTTTTTCTTATGCAAAGATAGCGCAAGGCGAACGCAATAAAACTTGTTTTAATTGCTGATCCGAAGCCTATCTCAAATGCAAAGATAAATTATTTTTATTGGCTACTCACTATACGCCCCCATATATTTTCATTACTTTAAAACTATAACACTATTTTTACAAAATGCAAAAGCGCTGCAATCACTCGTGCAAAAGCACTGCAACCGGCTTGTGAAAGCTATGCAATCAGCCCCCAATTGCAATGCAACCAAAGGGCGATTGCACCGCTTTTAAAACAGCCTCTGACAGCTATACCGCATACAACAGCACAATCTTTCACAGGAAATGTGCTTTTTAACACCTCACTATACAATAAAAAGGCACTTGAAAGCGTTGTTATACTGTGTAATTACATCTTATAACAGGAAACAATGATTGAATATATAAAAGGTGAGTTGGCCGAGCTCAATCCTACTTATGCCGTAATAGATACCGGTGGCGTGGGCTATGGACTCAACATTACTTTAAACACTTTCAGTGCCATACAAGGCAAAAGCCAAGCAAAACTATACGTATTTGAAAGCATCAGAGAAGATGCCCACTTGCTCTTTGGCTTTTCTACCAAGCAAGAGCGCGAGATGTTTCTGCTTCTCATTACCGTATCTGGGGTAGGAGCCAACACGGCACGCATGATACTCTCTGAACTATCGCCTGCCGAGCTGTGCGATGTTATCTCATCGGGCAACGACAAGATGCTCAAGACCGTAAAGGGCATAGGGCTGAAGACGGCACAACGTATCATTGTAGATTTGAAAGACAAGATTGCAACCAGCGATATTGCCAATGAGCTGCCCACAGCAACAGGCAAACCTGCCGTAGCTATCAACAACGAGGTAAAAGACGAAGCCATGGGCGCACTCACCATGTTGGGCTTTGCTCCTGCACCTACCGCCAAGGTGGTAATGGCCATTTTGAAAGAGCAGCCCGACCTGCCCGTAGAGCAAGTGGTCAAGATGGCACTCAAGCAAATCAAGTAATCTGACATGCGACAGTTGCCACACAACAGGCAACACACACGCATCAACAAAAGTCTGCTGAGCCAAGCGCAAGGCTGCAACATACCCTATCAGGTAGAAGCAATCTACCATAAAAGCAATATATAACCCTACGTAGCATAGTGATAAGAAAGCACATATACAGCATATTGTTGGCACTGTTTGCCCTTAGCATGGCAAGCTATGCCCTCACTGTGCCCTATCTGCAAGATAACCGCACCAGACGAACAACGCAACCTGCACCAAAGCGAGACAGCAAAGACGACAAAAAAGACAACAGCAAAAAGCCTGTTGCACCCATGGAGGCTCTCGTCATTGCCGATGATGACAGTATTCCAGACTCGCTCCTGCACCCAAGGTGGAAGATTCAACCCATCATACCCATTACACAAGACGACCTGCACAAGAATGCCGCTGACCTCAGTCTGCCAGAGAATATCAAGCAAGATGTGGTCTACAACGATACACTCAACCGGTATTATATAGGCTCCAAAATGGGCGACAGCTATCTGGCCACGCCTATTGCCATGACACCTGAGGAGTACAGGAAATGGAGCGAGAAGCAAGAGATGAACCGCTTCTTCCGCAGCAAGAATGATGAGATAGTGAAGGAGAAAGGCAAAGACAAATTCTCTTTTTCTGACATGCACTTCGACTTGGGACCAGCCGAGAAGATTTTCGGTCCTGGCGGCGTAAGAATCAAGACACAGGGTACTGCCGAACTGAAGTTTGGAGCCACCATGAAGAATATAGACAACCCTTCGTTGCCTATCAGAAACCGGAAGACTACTACCATGAACTTTGACGAGAAGATAAACATGAGCGTCAATGGCAAGGTGGGCGACAAGGTAAACATGAACCTTAACTATAATACTGATGCCACTTTCGATTTCGATTCGCAAAATCTGAAGCTGAAATACGACGGTAAGGAAGATGAGATTATCAAGCTGGTAGAAGCCGGCAACGTGTCGTTTCCCAGCAATTCATCGTTGGTAAAAGGTGCATCTTCGCTCTTCGGCGTGCGCACCGACATGCAGTTTGGCAAGCTCAAGCTACAAACTGTTATCTCACAGAAGAAATCATCCAGCAAGAGTGTATCGTCCAAAGGTGGCGTACAGCTTACGCCATTTGAGTTTGACGCCTCCAACTATGAGGAAAACAGACACTTCTTTCTCTCCCACTTCTTCCGCGACAAGTATGATGCCGCCATGAAGACGCTGCCAAACATTACCACCGGCATCACTATCAACCGTGTAGAGATATGGGTTACCAACAAAACCGGTACCACAACCAATACACGTAACATAGTGGCACTGACTGACTTGGGAGAAAACTCAAAGGTAAGCAACCGGCAATGGGGCGTTACAGGACAGCCTGTGCCCTCCAACTCTGCCAACACTGAGTATTCCACTATGGTCAACTCGTATGCTACCGCACGCGATATTGACCAGACATCTACCGTGTTGGACGGCATACCTAACTTTACCGGAGGCACTGACTATGAGAAACTGGAAAGTGCCCGACTGCTCAACTCTTCAGAATATACCGTCAACAAGGCCTTAGGCTATGTGTCGCTGAAAACTACGCTGCAAACAGATCAGGTATTAGCGGTGGCATACGAATACACCTACGGTGGCAATACCTATCAAGTGGGTGAGTTTGCCTCCGACATTCAAGACGTGAAACAGGCGCTCTTTGTGAAAGCACTCAAGAATACCAGCAACAATCCAAAGCAAGGCAACTGGAACTTGATGATGAAAAACGTCTACTACTTGGCCTCATCTGTTGAAAAAGACAAGTTCCGCTTAGACGTAAAATACCAAAGCGACACCACAGGTGTGTACCTTTCGTATATACCTGAACAGCAAGTGAAAGACCAAACACTCATCAAGCTGCTCGGAGCCGACCGATTGGACAATAACAACAAAGCACACAGCAACGGCTACTTTGACTATGTAGAAGGCTATACGATAAGTAACGGCCGCGTATTCTTTCCTGAGGCTGAGCCATTTGGCCGCTACATGTACAATGCACTGACCGCTAAAGGTGTGTCGCCGGAGATTGCCGGCAAGTACAGCTTTACCGAATTGTACGACTCTACCAAGACCATTGCCAAACAGATAGCCGAGAAAGACAAGTACCAGATAGTGGGACAATACCGCGGCACATCAGCCAACGTCATTTCATTAGGCGCCTACAATGTGCCGCAAGGGTCTGTGGTGGTTACGGCAGGTGGCGTAACACTGACCGAAGGGTCTGATTACAGCGTAGACTATTCGGCTGGAGAAGTTACCATTCTGAACCAAAGCATCATAGATGCGGGCACATCTGTCAACGTATCGCTTGAAAGCAATACGGACTATGCACAGCAGCGAAAGACCATGGTGGGACTTAACTGGGAATACAACTTTACCAAGAATTTCCAGTTGAGCGGTACCTTCCAGCATCTTTCCGAACAAGCGTTGACCACCAAGGTCAACATGGGTTCAGAACCGCTGAACAACACCCTTTGGGGATTGAACATCAACTGGAAGAAAGAGAGCCAATGGCTGACCAACATGCTCGACAAGCTACCCTTCCTGCACTGCACACAACCCTCACAAATATCGTTTACAGGAGAATTTGCACAACTTATAGCGGGACAAGCCAGTGGCGTGCAGGACAATGCATCGTATCTTGACGACTTTGAAAACACCAAGAGCACTATTGATGTGTCTTCACCCACGTCGTGGGTGCTGTCAAGTGTACCTACCATGTTTCCTGAGAGCAAAGACAAGACAACCCTGCAAAGTGGCTACAACCGTGCTCTGCTGGCATGGTACAATATAGACCCGCTCTTTACCCGACGCAGCTCGTCGCTCACTCCATCGCACATCAAGGGCGACCTCAACCAACTGAGCAACTACTATGTAAGAGAGGTGTACACCAATGAGCTGTTCCCAAAGCGCGTAACATCTGCTTATGCCGGTGCTACATCAACCCTGCCTATCCTCAACTTGGCGTTCTACCCTTCTGAGCGCGGTCCCTACAACTTCAATGCCAACCTCAACTATGACGGTACACTGAAAAATCCTGAGACCCACTGGGGCGGTATGATGAGAAAGCTGGACACCAGCGACTTTGAAACAGCCAACATCGAATACATAGAGTTTTGGCTGCTCGACCCCTTTATCTATTCCAACGAGCAGGAAAACGCTAACCAGTACGGTGGCGACTTCTACATCAACTTGGGCGAAGTGAGCGAAGATGTATTGCGAGACGGCAAGAAATTCTATGAAAGCGGTATGCCTGTAGACGGGTCCAACAACTTTACCACCACTCAATGGGGAAAGATTCCTACACAGGCTACTGTAACCTATGCCTTTGCTACCACCAGCGGCTCACGCGCATTGCAGGATGTGGGCTACAACGGTTTGACCGATGCCGAAGAACAGACCTTCGGACCTTATCAAGACTATTTGACAGCCGTGGCAGGAATCGTATCGCCAGAGGTGCTTGATTCTATCAAGAACGACCCTGCCAACGATGACTACCACTACTTCCGTGGCTCTGACTTTGACCGCATACAGGCGCCTATCCTTCAGCGATACAAGCGCATCAACAATCCACAAGGCAACTCGCCAGACAGCGACAGCCGTACTGAAAGCTACGACACATCATACAAGACAACGCCTGATGTGGAAGACATCAACCAAGACTATACCCTCAACGAGTATGAAAAATATTATCAATACCACATCAGTATACGTCCTGAAGACTTAGTGGTAGGTAAAAACTTTATCGTAGACAAACGCGAAACTGCCCCTGGCTTGCGCAACGGCACTACGGGACACGCCACCTGGTACCAGTTCCGTATACCTGTAGATGACTATGAAAGCCGTGTGGGAGGCATCAGCGACTTTACATCTATCCGCTTCATGCGCATGTTCCTGACCAACTTCAAGATGCCTGTGGTGATGCGCTTTGCCACACTTGACCTGGTACGCGGTGAATGGCGTGTATATGAACAGTCGCTCAACAACAATGCCAACGAGAGTGGACGCATGTCTGTCAGTGCTGTCAGTCTGGAAGAAAACAGCGACAAGACACCTGTCAACTATGTATTGCCTCCAGGCATACGCCGCGGACAAGACCCCACACAGCCTCAACTCACGGAGGACAACGAGCAAGCCCTTGATATCATGGTAACCAACCTGTCTAACGGTGAAGCAAAAGCTGTGTACAAGAACACAACTCTCGACATCAGACAGTACAAGAGGCTACAGATGTTTGTGCATGCCAATGCACTGGAGCAGAACTCTACCAATCTTACAGACAATCAACTGGCTGTGTTTGTGAGGTTGGGCAGCGACTATAAAAACAACTATTACGAATATGAAATACCACTGAAACTTACTGAGCCTGGTACCAAATACAACTATCTGTCGGAAGCAGACCGCCGGTTGGTATGGCCTGAAGACAACCAGCTGAATGTGCCCCTGAGCCTGTTTACCACCCTGAAAAAAGAGCGCAACAAGGCTAAAGCGCAAGGCTTGGCATCGTACAACATGCCATACGTGTCTTACGACAGCGACAAACCCAATAACAAGATTACCATTATGGGCAATCCTACATTGGGCGAGATAAAGACCATGATTATCGGTGTACGCAACTTGTCGGGCGAAATCAAATCGGGCGAGGTCTGGGTCAATGAGCTACGACTGAAAGAGTACAACAACAAGGGCGGATGGGCAGCGCAAGGAGCTCTGAACCTGCAACTCTCAGACGTAGGTACAGTCAATGCAACGGGCAAAATCGTTACAGATGGCTTCGGAGGCATAGAAGACGGCGTGTCGCAACGGGCGCAAGACAACTTCAAGACATACAGCGTAACCGCCAATGTGGAGTTAGGCAAGTTCTTCCCCGATAAAGCCAAGGTATCGGCACCACTCTACTACTCTGTAACCAAAGAGGAAACCAAACCCAAATACAACCCTCTTGACACAGATATGGAGCTTGACGATGCACTGGATGCAACAGGAAGCCGCCACGAACGCGACTCATTGGAGAGTATAGCGATTACAAAGACAACCAATACCAACTTCTCGCTGTCTAATGTCAGAGTAGGCATACAGACCAAAAGACATCCTATGCCATATGACCCTGCCAACTTCTCCGTATCTTACAGCCACAGTCATCGCAACACGACGGGCGAGACAACTGTGTTTGAGAATGAAGACAACTGGCGAGGGGCTTTCAGCTATACCTATACACCAGTGTACAAACCGTTCGAACCATTCAAAAAGATGATAAAAAGTCGCAGCAAATGGTTTGATATAGCCAAACGCTTCGGCATCAACTGGCTACCGCAAAACATCTCGTTCAATACAGAAATGCTGCGCAATTACTATGAATTGCAAGAACGAGACATGGAGAGCACCGAGAACAGTCAGTTGCCGATGACCTTCAGTGAACAGTTCTTGTGGAACAGGGAATTCTCTATACGTTGGGACTTGACACGCAATCTGCACATGAGCTTCAACAGTGCCACCCATGCGCAAATAGAAGAGCCCTACACACCAGTGAACAAAGACCTCTATCCAGACCAGTACTCGGCTTGGAAAGACTCTATATGGACCAGCATCAAGCACATGGGAACACCACTGGACTACAACCAGACATTTACGGCATCGTATCAATTGCCACTCAACTTGATTCCTATATTCGATTGGATCAACGCTGATGCCAACTACAATGCTACCTATACTTGGACACGAGGCACCGAGATGGAAGACGGGACATCGCTGGGTAACGTGATTTCAATGAACCGCTCGCTCAATGTCAACACGGCATTTAATTTGGAAAGGCTCTACAACCATGTGCCATTCTTGAAGAAAGCCAATGAACGGTTCAACCGTTCGGGGGGCTCATCGCGGCGCTCCAACATGCTTAACACCAACATGCGCCGGGGAGCATTGGACCAACTGGCCAACAAGCGCAACGCCCAAAAAGAGAAAGAACCGGGAAAGAACAATGTGCTGAAAACAAACAAAAAGAACTTTGAGAAAGAAGTTACGCTGCGACCTGACACATTCATCACCGTGTCGCATGGCCGCAACAACAAGAAGCTCATTGTTACAGCCAAGACAAAAGAAGGTAAAGCTGTAAAAGTAAAATATAAAGCGATTGACAACAACAAGATTAAAGTGTATTCAACACTCGATACCACCATCACCTTGAAGCTTACCGTAGAGGCCAAGCCCAAACCCGATGACCAAAAGTGGTATAAAACTGCACAAGTGATAGCCCGTGGATTAATGATGGTTCGCAGCCTCAACCTGTCTTATCGCAACCAATACAGCATGTCGGTGCCAGGCTTTTTGCCAAATATAGGAAATATGTTCGGACAGAGAAGTGGTGATATACTGTCGCCAGGACTCGACTTTGCCTTTGGACTGGTAGGCGATGACTACATCAACAAGAGTGCGGAACGTGGCTGGTTGCTCATGGCAGACAGCGTTTCTACACCTGCCAACACCAGTCTTACAGAGGATGTGCAGCTAAGAATGACCTTAGAACCTGTCAAGAACCTTAAAATTGACCTCAACGCAAGCCGAACTGAAACTAAGGCACGCAGCATACAATACATGTATCAGGGCATGCCTACCACACAAAGTGGTACACTGACCATGACAACACTTAGCTTAGGCAGTGCATTTGAGGGCACAGGCAATGCCAACAATGGTTATCATTCAGCCACATTCGACAAGTTCTGCAACTCACTCGAAACTTTCCGCAACAGAGTGGAAGCCCAATATGCCAACGCCACCTACCCCGAAGGCACAACGCTGGCAGGCAAACCGTTTGACGCTAACAACGGAAGCATCAGCAAATACAGTTCGGATGTGATGATACCAGCCTTCTTGTCTGCTTATACCAGCATGGGAGGACACTCGCTGAGCATATTCCCTGCCCTGTCAAAGATGCTGCCCAACTGGAGTATAAAATACAGTGGACTGGGTAATCTGCCTTGGTTTAAAGACGTGTTCAAAAGCGTGAACTTGAACCATGCTTACAAGAGCATTTATGCTGTGGGCTCATACAGCTCATACAGCACCTATATGGAATACATGAATGGACTGGGATTTGTTACTGATGCAACCACAGGTAACCCCGTACCAAGCTCTATGTATAATGTAAGTACGGTAAGTATCAACGAGGCATTTTCGCCACTGTTAGGCATAGACCTTACCTTCCAGAACAATCTGACCTGCAAACTGGAGTATCGCACCACACGTGTGTTGAGCTTGAGCATGACAAGTATACAGATAAGCGAAGCCAGCAGCCACGATTGGGTAGTAGGCATGGGCTATAAGATTAACGACTTCAAATTGTTTGGAGGCAGCAGACGCCGCACCGTAAAGCAAAAAAACAAGAAAGGAAACGGCAATAACAACACGCAGCAAGTCAGCAGTCAAAGCAGCAGTTCAAGAACACGTGGCAGCAGCTTCAACTCTGATTTGAACCTGCGCCTTGACCTGTCGCTGCGCAAACAGGCCTCTATTGTAAGAGATATTGCCTCGATGACCAGTTCTGCCAGCAGTGGCAATACAGCCTTTAAACTGTCCTTCTCTGCCGACTATACCCTGTCAAGATTGCTCACCATGAGCTTCTACTACGACAGGCAGACCAATACACCACTGTTGTCAAGCAGCAGTTATCCTACCACGACGCAAGACTTTGGCCTGAGCTTGAAGTTCTCGCTCACACGATAGGAACGGTTGCTTCAATACACATTATTATATAATAGAACTACAATGAAAGATATAAAGCAAATATTAGAGAAGTTAAAGATAGCTTCATTGAATGCAATGCAGAAGCAAACAGCAAAGGCTCTGCTGAATACAGACAAAGATATTGTGGTACTGTCTGCCACAGGAAGTGGTAAAACATTTGCCTACATGCTGCCTTTGGTGCAATTGTTGGATGAGAAATCAGACGAAGTACAAGCCGTTATCATAGTTCCTGGACGCGAATTGGCATTGCAATCACATGAGGTATTCAAGAGCCTTGGCTGCGGACTGCGCTCTATGCCTTTGTATGGCGGTAGAGCAACAATGGATGAACACCGGCAAATAAGAAACATTTTGCCACAAGTAATCTTTGTTACTCCTGGCAGATTGAATGACCATTTGGCGAAAGGGAATGTCAGCTCAGACCATATAAAATACTTGGTGATTGATGAATTTGACAAATGTCTGCAAATGGGCTTCTTCAAAGAAATGAAAGATGCTGTGGACAATATGCCATTTATCAAGCGGCGTATTCTTTTGTCTGCCACACAAGCAGAACAAATACCGTCCTTTGTTCATCTGTCAAATGCTCAATGTATCAACTGCCTAAAAGAAGAGCCAATACCAAACAAGATAAGTCTTTATAAAGTAGATAGCCCACAAAAAGATAAGCTTGACACGCTGGTAAAGCTTTTGTGCAGCTTTGGAGATGCCTCAACAATTGTGTTTCTCAATTATAGGGACAGCGTTGAGCGTGTAAGTTCTTATTTAGCAGATAAGGGATTTACAGTAAGTAGCTTTCACGGGGGACTGGATCAGCGACAACGCGAAAGTGCTATCTATAGATTTAGCAATGGTTCAGCCAATGTGCTGGTAAGCACCGACTTGGCTTCAAGAGGATTGGATATTCCGGATGTAGACAATATAATACATTATCATCTTCCAGTTGGCGAAGAAGAATTTGTACATCGAGTAGGACGTACTGGTCGTTGGAACGCATCAGGCAGAGCTTTCATATTGTTAGGACCAACAGAACACTTGCCGGAATACATCAAGCATACACCAGAAGTGTATACTATACCAGACGATTTGTCACAGCCAGCCTTGCCTAAAATGGTTACACTATATATTGGTAAAGGCAAAAAAGAAAAAATATCAAAAGGTGATATTGTAGGCTTTCTTTGCAAAACAGGTGGGATAACCAATGATAAAATCGGTAAAATTGACGTAAACGAACGGTATACTTATGTTGCCGTAAACCGTGATTGCTGGCAAAAAGTAATAAAAAACACAAGAGGTCAAAAACTGAAAGGCATAAAAACTATCGTAGAATTGGTAAGTGCTGAGCAATGACTAATTGGTACTATAATGCGATAATGTATTTAAAGTAGGATAATAACGCAACCTATTCTATCACGAAGCAAGTCTCATGACCATTCTCCTTGCCAAGCAAAATCATGGTATATTCAAGGCAAAAGAAGCAGAATAGCATCCAGTAGCAATTAATGTTGATTGAATGCTATTCTGCTTCTTTTGCCTTGAATACAATAAATCCCTGCCTCAGTTATGCTTTTTTCTTTGAGTCATAGGCGTGGAGAGGATAGTCAATCGTATAATGTAAACCACGGCATTCCTTACGCTCTATAGCCTGACGGGTAATCAAGTAACCTACATTTATCATATTGCGCAACTCACAAATGTCGCGACTGGCCTTTACACGCTTAAAGAGTGCTTCTGTTTCCTCATAGAGCAAGTCAAGACGATCCCATGCACGTTTCAATCGGAGATTGCTTCTTACAATACCTACATAGTTGCTCATAATCTGTCCCACCTCTTTAACACTTTGCGTAATAAGCACCTTTTCCTCATTGGTCATCGTACCTTCATCATTCCATTCCGGTACACGAGTATTGAAGTCATACTCATCTACATGTTTCAAGCTATGCTTTGCAGCAGCATCAGCATAGACTACTGCCTCTATTAAAGAATTGCTGGCCAAGCGATTGCCACCATGCAAGCCAGTGCATGAACACTCTCCAATAGCATACAAGCGGTGAATGCTTGACTCACCATTCAAATCTACTTTGATACCACCACACATATAATGAGCTGCAGGACGTACAGGAATATATTCCTTGGTAATATCTATGCCAATAGACAAGCATTTCTTATAAATATTAGGGAAGTGGTGTTTTGTCTCTTCAGGGTCTTTATGGGTTACGTCAAGGCACACATGGTCTATACCATGTATCTTCATTTCCTTGTCAATGGCACGTGCTACGATATCACGAGGTGCCAATGACAATCGTTTATCATATTTCTCCATAAACGACTCGCCATTAGGCAAACGCAAGATGCCACCATAACCACGCATAGCTTCAGTAATAAGATAAGCAGGATGCGTCTCACCAGGATGATACAATGAGGTAGGATGGAACTGTACAAACTCCATATCTTGTACCGTACCTTTAGCTCTGTAAACCATAGCCTCGCCATCGCCAGTAGCTATAACAGGGTTGGTAGTGGTTTGATATACCGCACCGCAACCACCTGTACACATCAGTGTAACCTTGCTAAGATAGGTATCAACCTTACCTGTTTCAGGATTCAGCACATAAGCTCCATAACATTCGATGTTTGGAGTGCGGCGAGTAACTTCAATACCTAAGTGATGCTGCGTTATAATTTCTACGGCAAAATGGTTTTCCAGTATGTCAATATTGGGAGTATTGCGCAAAGCTGCCATCAAACCGCGCTGTATTTCGGCACCAGTATCATCGGCATGATGCAATATTCTGAACTCAGAGTGCCCTCCTTCACGATGAAGATCAAACTCACCGTCTTCTTTTTTATCAAAATTAACACCCCACTGAACCAGCTCTTTTATCTGGGCAGGAGCATTTCTTACCACTTGTTCTACTGCCGCACGGTCGCTAATATAGTCGCCTGCAATCATTGTATCTTCTATATGCTTGTCAAAGTTGTCCACCAGAAGATTGGTTACAGAAGCAATTCCTCCTTGAGCAAAAGCTGTATTAGCCTCATCGAGTGTGGTCTTGCAGATAATACCTATTTTACCTTTGTGTGCTCTTGCTATTTTAAGGGCATAACTCATACCGGCAACTCCTGCACCGATAATCAAAAAATCATACTTGAAAACCATTTCTTTTTTGTTTTTTAAGTTGCATCAGCCCATATTCAATGCTGCATCCTGCTTGTTTCCTTCCAAATATATTTACCGACTACCAATCATAAGACCATCGTTGTGAGCTAAAAATATATTCTTTTAAGCTGGATATCTATACTATAACAGTATACTAAAAATGATCTGACAACACTCTTTTTAACGGCTGCAAATTTAATAAGAAATTCTGAAACGGTATATATATAATGTTATTTTTCGTTGCAGAAGCATTACTTTTAAACATCTATATACCTTTATTCCTAATAAAATGACTAACTTTGCCCTCCCAAGAAGCAAGAACAAGAGGAAACTATCAGCATGCGTACATTTCAACATAAAGTTACCTATATAGCCTTACTAACAGTAATAATGGTTGCGGCTACAGCCTTTGCCTTTCTATGGAACAGGTCTACAGCCAATATCATAGCAGGTTTAGCACTGTCTGCAATAGTGGTACTCATGATTGAACGCGTCATTCACAGCAGATACACGCTGACTTCTAACGGACAGTTAGTTATATACAAAGGAAGATTTGCACGACAACAAGCAATTCCCATCAATGAGATTACCCACATAAAACAAGTAAAGACTAAACTTTTCTGCCTCAGTTACGTCCTATTAGAGTATAGTGCAGGAAAACTAACATCTGTACAACCAGATAATCCCAATGCTTTTATCAAAGAGTTGAAGCGTAGACAGCAGCATCTCACAGACAGTCTTTTGCAAACTAAAAGCAGTAATATGTAAATCTGCTTCAATGTTTGCAAGAGTTCTTCATATAATTTAAGGTAAAATGAAACTTTCTATCAAGAACATAAAATATACAGTGGCAGCAGCCACACTTCTTTTTATATCAGCCACCATTACTTGGGCACATGACAATTATGCCATTGCTACAAGAAATTACCTGACCGCTGATGAAGACACTACCGAAGCGGAACCGGAAGACACCATTTCTGAAACCGAAGACCCGAAAGGGTTAGCGTGGCCAAACAATATAAAAGCACGAATTGACCAATTAAGGAAAAGCAGCATTTTTGAAACATCTACTGTGGGCATGATGGTCTACGACTTAACAGCCGACTCGGTTATATATAGCTACAATGAACGCCAACTGATGAGACCCGCCAGTACGCTAAAAACGATTGTAGCCATAGCTGCACTTGACAAGTTGGGCGGCAACTACAAGTACAAAACGGTGATGAAACATACTGGCGATGTAATAAACGGAGCATTACAAGGTAATTTGTATATCAAAGGAGGCTTCGACCCAATGATAGACAACAATGACCTTGACACCTTTATAGACTCTCTCAAGAGCATGGACATAGACACTATTAAAGGCAATATCTATGCTGATGTGTCCATGAAAGATACAGACAGGTTAGGAGAAGGATGGTGCTGGGATGATGACAACCCTGTTCTTTCTCCGCTATTGGTATCAAGAGAAGATGAGTTTGTTGAACGGTTGGCCAACCGATTGCAACGAAACAAAATAGTGTTGGAAGGAGACCAAAAGAGTGCTCGCACACCTAAGAATGCAAGAACTATCTGTATCGTGGAGCGAAACATCGATGATGTCATGCACAGGATGCTGAAGAAGAGCGACAATCTCTACTCAGAATCCGTATTTTATCAACTGGCAGCTACCGACGGTACGCCAGCCACGGCCCGACAAGGACGCAACATTATCAACCGACTCATCACAAAGTTGGGATATAAACCATCAAAATACTATATTGCCGACGGCTGTGGATTATCTCTTTACAACTATGTAACACCCGAATTGGAAGTATCTTTTCTTAAATATGCTTATCACCACAACGACATTCTGCTGCACCTCATGCAACATTTGCCCATTGCGGGCGAAGACGGCACATTAAATGACCGCATGAAAAAAGGCTATGCACACGGCAATGTACACGCCAAGACAGGCACTGTTACAGGAGTGAGCGCATTAGCAGGCTACTGTAATGCCGCCAATGGCCATCGCTTGTGTTTCTCTATCATCAATATGGGCATCAGGCATGCCTCTTCCGGCCGTAATTTTCAAGACAGAGTGTGCGAAGCTCTGTGCCGTCCATAATCCATTTTTCATCCTTATACTCCCAGCATTACCATGCAAAGCTTTACCATTACCATAACACAACAGTTGCAACAAATAGGCATAGATGGCTCTGCATTGCCCATCACATCACATGTATTAGCCTGTGCGACTGTAGCAATAGTATCGTGGCTGTCATTTATTCTCTGCTATTATGGCATAATGCCTTTACTCATTAAACTGGCAGAAAAGACAAAAGTGGAATGGGATGATATATTGCTGAACCATCAATCACTAAAAAGAGCATGCCAAATAGTGCCCGCTATTGTTGCGTGGGCACTGCTT
Source organism: uncultured Prevotella sp. (assembly GCA_937907705.1). Classification (GTDB taxonomy): domain Bacteria; phylum Bacteroidota; class Bacteroidia; order Bacteroidales; family Bacteroidaceae; genus Prevotella. The sequence continues at coordinate 93,824 of CALCVP010000057.1, forward strand.
CCACAGGTCTTCTACAAGTATTTGAATGTCATGGAGATGCTGACACGTGCCACAGGTGTGTACATTTCCTTTGCCACTATGCGCTTTGTCTTGGCCTTTATCAACTCTTTTAAAGGCTTTGAGGGTAAGCGACGTACATCGATGCAACAGTATTTCCATACTTTCTGCGGTGTTCTCAAGATAGCGGCTATCTTTATCAGCATCATCATTATGGTATCTATCATTATCGACAGAAGCCCACTTAGGCTTTTGGCGGGACTTGGTGCAACCTCTGCTATACTCATGTTGGTATTCAAAGACACAATTGTCGGTCTTGTGTCAGGCATCAGGCTCACCAGCAACAACATGCTGCATAAAGGTGATTGGATTACCCTTGACAAAGCGGGTATCAACGGCTTTGTTGAAGACATGACCCTATCTACTGTCAAAGTGCGTAACTTCGACAATACCATTGTTACCGTTTCACCCAATACCTTGGTCAACGAGTCTTTTCAGAACTGGGCAACGATGCTCAATGGGGGTGGCAGACGCGTAAAAAGAACCATCTATATTGACTTTAGAAGCATCTTTATCGCCTCTACTGAACTGAAAAAACAATTGGCAGAAAAGCACTACATAAAAACAGATGAGATAAAGAACAAAGCCGTCAACCTGTCTTTGTTCAGACACTATGTTGAACAATGGCTTTACCAGCGCAATGATGTCAACCATGACATGCTTTACATGGTAAGGCAATTAGAAGCCACCAATACTGGGCTTCCAATAGAGATTTATTTCTTTGTAAAGCAGAAGCAATGGAAAGACTACGAGCACCACTTAGCTGACATTATGGAATATATCTATGCCATCCTACCCGATTTTCAGCTCAAAATATACCAACGATATTCAGACAAGTAGTCTGTTATCTTTCTATTTATCATCTACTTCTCTATTGCCATTTCCTGCTTACAATTTAACCACGGCCCAAAGGCTAATATGTACATAAGTGTGTCTTATATAGATAGTAATGGCCTTTTTTTCCTTTAATTATTTTGTCATTTATCCTACTTGCGCTATATTTGCAAAAAAAAGATAAAGATGGAAACCATAGCCGATTTTAATGCACTTATGAATAAGTTGCAATCCATGACCAACCGCAAGCGGGTGGCTGTAGTTTGCCCTAACGATTCTCATACAGAATATGTAATAGAGCGTGGTCTTAACGAAGGGCTTGTGAATTTTCTTTTGATAAAAGGTGGAGCATGTAGCCCTGAATTACGCAATATCTGCGCACAGTTTTCTGACCATGTAGAGGTAATCGACACTCCTACTCCTGATGATGCAGCCCGCATAGCTGTACAGGCAGTAAGAGAGGGAAAAGCAGATGTGCTCATGAAAGGCACCATCAATACAGACAATCTATTAAAAGCTGTGCTTAATAAAGAATGTGGTCTGCTGCAAGAAGGCCATATACTGACACACATTACCATGGCACAGATACCTTCATACCATAAGTTACTGCTTTTTTCTGATGCCGCAGTAATACCCAATCCCACATTAGAACAGTTTAGAGCCATCGTAAAATACGGGGCACATATATGCCACCATATCGGCATTGCACGTCCTAACATAGCCTTGATACACTGCACTGAGAAGACAAGCGAGAAGTTTCCGCACACCCTCAGCTATCAACAATTAAAAGAAGATGCCGCCAATGGCATGTTTGGCGATGTTGAAATAGGTGGACCTATGGATGTAAAAACTGCATGCGATGCTGAAAGCGGGCGTCTAAAAGGCATTCAATCGCCTGTTGTAGGCAATGCAGACATGTTGGTATTCCCCAATATTGAAGCCGGCAATGTATTCTACAAAACTATCTCATTGTTTGCCGATGCTGAAATGGCAGGCATCCTTTGCGGTACCACTGCACCTGTAATGGTAGCTTCAAGGGCTGATTCCAACCAGTCAAAATACAACAGTCTGGCATTGGCCTGCATTGCAGGAAACGATAAATAGGCTACAATTGAAGCCCATCTGCCCTGCCATTACATTGAACATGCTATAATACACATTTGCTTCAACGCAATAGTCCATTGCCGATTACCCTTCTCATGACCAACAGCAATCGCTGCTGTCAAACGCCACTATCTGCATGATGAGATGCCGAGTCTTATCAGGCAATGGACAATTACACTTTATAAAGGTCTTTTATTTATTCTTTTTGTCTCTCTTATTATATGAGAATATTTGTTATCAATCCCGGTTCTACATCAACAAAGCTTGCTATCTTCGAAAATGGAAAGCCTACATGGATGGGTGGAGCGCACCATCCTGTTAACGAGCTGGCCCAATTCCGCCACATCAATGACCAATACCTATACCGAAAGAAGTTTATTCTGCAACGATTGAAAGAGGCGCACGAGTCTCTTGATTTTGATGCTGTAATAGGAAGAGGAGGTCTGTTAAAGCCCCTGGATGGCGGTGTTTACCGCATCAACGAAAAGATGAAGCAAGACCTTATCCATGCAAAGATGGAGCATGCCTGTAACCTTGGTGCACTGATAGCTGATGAAATAGCCCAAGAGTGTAACGGTTGCCCTGCCTTTATTGCCGACCCCGTTGTCGTAGACGAGCTGCAAGCGGTAGCCCGTTATACCGGCATACCTGGCATAGAACGCAAATCTGTGTTTCACGCTCTGAACAGTAAAGCTGTGGCACGCATGTATGCAGCCTCTGTCAACAGGCGATACGAAGACCTCAACCTTATCGTTGCCCACTTGGGAGGGGGCATCTCGATAGGTGCACATCGCAAAGGCAGGGTGATAGATGTCAACAATGCGCTCAATGGCGAGGGGCCTTTCTCGCCAGAAAGGGCAGGAACAGTACCGGCAGGACAGTTTGCCGAGTTATGCTTCAGCGGCAAATATTCTGCCAAAGACATCAAACAGATGCTTCACGGAAAAGGAGGACTTACGGCTTACCTTGGCACCAATGATATGATTACTATCTCACAAAACGCTGAACAAGGCATTGAACCTTACAGATCTGTGCTCGATGCCATGCTCTATACAATTGCCAAGCAGATTGGTGCCATGTATGTTACCTTGTTAGGGCAAGTGGATGCTATCATACTTACGGGTGGCATTGCCCACAGCAACTACTGTGTGGAAGGCATCAAACGCCAAGTAGACTACTTGGCACCGGTGAAAGTACATGCCGGCGAAGGCGAAATGGAATCATTGGCTTACAATGCTCTTGGTGCATTGACAGGCAAACTTACCGTTAGAGAGTATGAGTAAGCACTGTCTGCCCATCAATGCCATACATTGACTATGGGCTGGATACAGCACAAAAGTGTATTGCAGCTATCCACCAAAAAGAAAAATCATAAAAGACAAAACTATAAATCAAAAAAATGAAACACTTATTTTTCAAGTCAAAAACACTCTTCACAGCCATTGTGCTGTGTGTATTAGGGTGTATCAATGTAGCGGCTGCCAACATTGAACGCCCTAAATTGGTTATCGGCATTGCAGTAGACCAAATGAGATGGGACTACCTGTACCGCTATTACGACCTTTACACAGAGGGTGGTTTCAAGCGACTGATGAACGAAGGTTATAATTATGAGAACACCATGATTAACTATATACCTTCTGTTACCGCCATTGGCCACTCGTCTATCTATACAGGTTCGGTGCCAGCCATTCACGGCATAGCGGGCAACAACTTCTATAAAGACGGCAAGTTTACTTATTGCTGCGCTGACTCTACGGTTTCTACCGTAGGCACCAAAAGCAAAGCCGGCATGATGTCGCCTTGCAACTTGCTGGCCACTACCATTGGCGATGAGCTGAAAGTGGCTACCAACTTCCAGTCCAAAGTTATCGGCATTGCGCTCAAAGACCGTGCTGCCATACTGCCGGCAGGGCATGGTGCCAACGGTGCTTACTGGATGGACTTTGACAATGCCAAATTTGTGACCAGTACCTATTACATGAACAAGCTGCCTAATTGGGTGGAAAAATACAACAGAACCATAGGCAAAGCTACAAAAGACCAGATACGCTACTCCCCTTTAGGCAACAAGCTGACCGTAGAAATGGCTAAAGCTGCCATAGAAGGTGAGCAACTTGGCATGGGTGCTGCTACTGATATGCTGACCATCAGCTTCTCTTGCCCCGACATGATAGGTCATAAATATGGCACACATGCTCCTATTACACAGGATATTTACACCGACCTTGACCAACGCTTGGCTGATTTCTTCAGCTTCCTTGACCAAAAAATCGGCAAGGGAAACTATCTTGTGTTTCTGACAGCCGACCACGGCGCAGCCAACAATATCAAGATGCTGCAAGACCACAAGATAGCTGCCGGCGGCTTCTATCCTAAAGAAGTGAAAGAGAAGCTTGACAAATGCCTGCAAGAGAAATTCCACACAACAAAGAGTCTGGTCTATACCATCAGCGACTATAAAGTATTTCTGGACCACAACGCCATAGCAGATATGGGCTTAGACCTTGCCACGGTAAGAACAGCGGTGGTAGACTGTCTGAAGAATGACTCCCAATTCGCTTTCGTAGCAGACCTTGACCACATAGCAGAAGCATCCATGCCTGCCGTCATTAAAGAGAAAGCCATCAACGGTTACAACCGTTTCAGAAGTGGCGATGTACAATTAATCCTACAGCCTGCCCACTACGAAATTTACAATAGCAAAGATGTTGGCGGCACCACTCATGGACTGTGGAATCCTTACGATGCGCATATTCCATTCTTGGTTATGGGATGGCATGTAAAGCACGGTGTAACACAGGCGCAAACATACATCACAGACATTGCGCCCACTATCTGTTCACTCATCCATATACAAATGCCTAATGGCTGCATCGGCACTTCGGCAGAAGGCAAGTAGCAGTCATTACCCAACTTGTCAAGTCAAAAGAAGCAGTAACCTCTTACAAGGTACTGCTTCTTTTTTATTTACTGTTTCCCTTTTTCAGTGGTTACCAAAAACGATTCCAACTCTTTTATATCAATGGTAGCATAATCTATCCGCCCTGCCTTGTTGATTACATAGAATGTAGGTATCCAATTTACATGATAATCGGCAGCCACCTTACTTTCTTTCCACGGCTGTTGCTCACGGTGTTGCAGCCCCGACAACGCATGCTCTGCCATGTATTGCTGCCACTGCAGGGCGTCTGTATCAAACGATATGCCCACACATACGGTATCAGAAGCGGCATATTGCTGAAACAGCTTTGCCACTTGAGCCGTAACCTGCCGGCAATCAGGGCACCACGAAGCCCAAAACTCTACTATAACCACTTTACCTTGCAAGCTGTCCAGTGTCAACTGGCGTTGGCCTTGCTCCAGTGCCAAGGTAAAGTCCGGTGCTTTCTCGCCCGCCTTCAGCAACGTATCGGCTACCTCGTCAGTAGAGTCTGAGCCTACGGCACAGGCTGACAACAGCATGACAGCCATGGAAACGCCCACGAATATCTGTCTTGTAAATTTCATTATCGTCATAAAAGCAACAGGCTGCAACATCCACCGTTGAATGTTGCAGCCCATATATCATTGCCAAATAACCGCCTTTGTTCATAGCCAAACATGAACAGAAAGGGTTTTAACGGTCTTTATACATTGAATCGTAATACTTCTGATAGTCGCCAGAGGTTACATTATCCATCCACTCCTGATTGTCAAGATACCAGCGGACGGTCTTCTCTATGCCTTCTTCAAATTGCAAGCTGGGTTCCCAACCCAACTCTCTCTGCAACTTGCGTGAGTCGATGGCATAGCGCAGGTCGTGGCCCTTACGGTCGGTTACATGAGTAATGAGGTCTTCGTCTGCACCCTCCGGACGTCCCAACAAGCGGTCTACAGTCTTGATAAGCACATGAATGATGTCAATGTTCTTCCACTCGTTGAAGCCACCGATATTATAGGTATCTGCCACTTTGCCCTTGTGGAATATCAAGTCGATAGCACGGGCATGGTCTTCTACATACAGCCAATCGCGCACATTAAGTCCTTCGCCATATACAGGCAACGGCTTGCGATGGCGGATATTGTTGATAAACAACGGTATCAGTTTCTCGGGGAACTGGTAAGGACCGTAATTGTTGGAGCAGTTGGTAACAATGGTAGGCATGCCATAGGTATCGTGGAATGCACGTACAAAGTGGTCGCTGCTTGCTTTGGATGCTGAGTAAGGAGAGTGAGGGTTGTACTTGGTCTCTTCTGTAAAGAACTCTGTGCCGTAAGCATGGTGATGCTCAGACGAAGCCTTGGTGGTAAAAGGCGACTCTATGCCCTCCGGGTTGGTAAGTTGCAATGCACCGTACACCTCATCGGTAGAGATATGGTAGAAGCGTTTGCCCTCATACTTCTCCGGCAGGCTCTCCCAGTATTCCTTGGCAGCCTGAAGCAATGTGAGTGTACCTATTACATTGGTGTGTGCAAAGGTGAAAGGATCTTTTATAGAGCGGTCTACATGGCTTTCGGCAGCCAAATGTATAATGCCGTCCACCTCGTATTGGCGCATGAGTTTCTGCATAAGCTCATAGTCGCAAATGTCGCCTTTCACAAAGGTATAGTTGGGCTTGTCTTTTATATCGTGCAAATTGGCCAAGTTACCGGCATAGGTAAGCTTGTCAAGATTGATGATATGATAGTCAGGATACTTGTTGACAAACAGTCTCACTACATGAGAACCGATAAATCCGGCACCGCCAGTTATGATGATATTCTTCATTCTATTGTAAGGGTTTATGGTTTAGTTTTGTTTTGATGTGCCAGCAGCCAGCTCGGCAATGCATTTCTTCAGCGAGTCTGTCCAATAAGGCACTTTTACGCCAAAGGTGGTCTTGATCTTGTGCTTGTCAAGCACTGAGAAGTGAGGACGCTTTACAGGACTTGGAAACTCTTCGCTGTAACAAGGCTGAATGTCGCAAGTGTTGCCGCTCAACTCGCATATTGCTTTGGCAAAGTCAAACCAGGAGCACACGCCTTCGTTAGAGAAATGATAGATGCCGGTCTTGTCCAGTTGGTTGGTTTCTATAATATGATAAATCACCGCAGCCAAATCGCCGGCATAAGTAGGCGTGCCTACTTGGTCAAACACTACTTTCAGCGTGTCATGAGAGGCTGTAAGGCTCTGCATGGTCTTCACAAAGTTCTTGCCAAATGGCGAGTAAAGCCATGCTGTACGGATGATGATGTAGTTGCAACCGGTAGCTTCTATGCTCTTTTCGCCTGCCAACTTTGTCTTGCCGTACACGCCTAACGGGTTGGTAGCCCAGTCTTCCTGGCAAGGAATGTTCTTGTCGCCCTGGAACACGTAATCGGTAGACACGTGTATCAGCGTGCCGCCTACCTCTTTCATGGCTGTGGCCAAATTGCCGGCAGCGGTATTGTTGAGCAGGTTGGCCAAGTCGTAATCTGTCTCTGCCTTGTCCACATTGGTGTAAGCAGCACAGTTGACTATCACTTTCACATCATTGTCTTTTACCATCTGCCTGATAGCATCCAAATTGGTAATGTCAAGCTTTTGGTATCCTTCGGCCACATCGGTAAAGATAAACTTGTTCTTGCTGTTTTTGCTCACCAGTTGCATCTCGTTGCCTAATTGTCCGTTAGCGCCTGTTACTAAAATGTTCATTTTATATATCCTTGTTTTTAATTGTTACATAAGTTATTGCTGCCGTCTGTTGCATCTCTCATACACAAGGAAGCACAGCCGACTGTACCCTCCAACGGTTACTTGTCGTAGAGCGGAACATTGATGTCAAAAGGCGAATCAAAGTCTTTCAAAAGATCATGCTTCGTGTCTTTCTCGCTCAATATGGCGTGGTCGGTAGGTATGCGCCAGTCTATGCCAAGGCTATCGTCAAGAATGCTGATGCCGCCATCGGCTTCAGGATGATAGAAATTGTCGCACTTATACTGGAATACCGCAGTCTCGCTGAGCACGGCAAAGCCATGTGCAAAACCGCGTGGAATGAAGAACTGTCTGTGGTTGTCTTCTGTCAACTCTACAGCCACATGTTTTCCATAAGTAGGAGAACCTTTGCGTATGTCTACCGCCACATCCAGCACAGCTCCTTTCACACAGCGCACCAACTTGCTTTGGGTAAATGGCGGACGCTGAAAGTGCAAACCGCGCATCACTCCGTATGAAGACATGCTTTCGTTGTCTTGACAAAAGTCTATGTGTCTTACTTTCTCGTCAAACTCTCTTTGGGAAAAGCTCTCAAAGAAATAGCCGCGAGCATCCTTAAACAAGCGTGGTTCTATGATAACCACACCTTCAATATCAGTCTTTATAACTTCCACTATTTTTAGTTTTTTATGGGTTACAGTTCTTTTTGGACAGCTGCCGTTACCCGTTCCTACACAAACGGATTGCATCATTAGCCATGATTTGGCATCATAGCAATTCTATGCAAACTGTAGTGGGCTTGAAAACAGCTCCATATACACTTGCACCAATTGGCAACAAGATACGGTTTATATGCTACAAATATAACGCTTTTATTATAAATAATGTATATGGAGCAAAAAGTCTTTGACATGTTTTTATATAAATTTACCTTGTTTTGCAATCTGTTTTTAGCCTTTCTGCCTTGTCAGCCATCATAAGCCCCCGTCCCGGCATGAAAAATGGCAGCAGAAACAGCATGCTGCAAAGAAGCGTATCCACAGAAACGGAAAATTGCACACTTTCTCGTTTATTTACAAAAACAAGATTTTTAATGCACCAAAACTGCCTTTGTTCTGTGTAAAACGGCAATGGGTGCAAAATAACAGCAGTTTTCGTGTGCAAATACAAATCGTTATTACTCAGTCTGTTAGCATCGTATTTGCAGACAATGTGCATGTTTTATTCCACATAAAGCAGTGCTTTATTTTTGTAAAGCTATGCTTTAGCCTTGCAAAAGCATAGCTTCAGCAAGCCGAAAACAGCGTTTTCAGCGTAGAAAAGCACTGCTTTTACCCGCCAAAAGCAGTAAAATTGCAGAAAAACAGCCGCATAAAGTAACCATGAGTACTGCTAAACTGCCCATATTTCATCTACTTTACGCTTTTTGATTGTAAATATTCTTGCTTGCACACTGCATGTAAGATTTCATGAAAAACAGTTAAAAGCAACCTTTTATTCTTCCAACCGATATAGATATAAATATGACAGCAAGTAGGTATTTTCACCAACAGCAGGATTATTAACGTATGTTTACTGCAAAAATAGATTATCATGTAATGTAAGCAAAACTCAACAGAATGATTACAATTTATAAAAAAAAACATGCTCTCAGCAATAAATAACATCAAAAATAAAGTATATATCAAATTTTTTAGCCTTGCTGTGTGCCAATAGAAAGATTTTAAGTAATTTCGCCGAAAATATCTGTTAAACAACAACAATAAAGGAAATATGAAGAAAATAAGAGCTGCCGTAGTGGGATACGGCAACATTGGACGCTTCACCATTGAAGCATTGGAAGCAGCAGACGACTTTGAAATAGCAGGTGTAGTGCGCCGCCACGGTGCAGAAAACAAGCCTGCTGAATTGGCACAATATGATGTTGTAAAAGACATCACAGAGTTAAAGGATGTCGACGTGGCTATATTGGCCACTCCTACCCGCAGTTGCGAGGAATACGCCACCAAGATTTTGCCGCTTGGCATCAATACCGTTGACAGCTTTGACATACATACCAGCATACGCGATTACCGCTCTAAACTGATGAAGATATGCAAGGAACACGGCCGTGTGGCTGTTATCGCTGCTGGCTGGGACCCGGGTTCAGACAGCGTGGTGCGCACATTGATGCAAAGCTTGGCTCCTAAAGGTTTGTCATATACCAACTTCGGTCCAGGCATGTCTATGGGACACTCTGTCTGTGTACGCTCCAAAGCTGGCGTCAAGAATGCTCTTTCCATGACCATTCCTAAAGGCGAAGGCTTGCACCGCCGCATGGTATACGTAGAATTGGAAGAGGGTGCATCACTTGAAGAGGTTACAAAGGCTATCAAGGCAGACCCCTACTTTGCCAATGACGAGACACATGTATTCGCTGTACCTTCTGTTGACGATGTACGCGATATGGGTCATGGCGTCAACTTGGTGCGCAAAGGCGTAAGCGGAAAGACCCAGAACCAGCGTCTTGAGTTCAACATGAGCATCAACAACCCAGCCCTTACAGGTCAGGTACTGGTCAATGTGGCTCGTGCTTCCATGCGTCAGCAGCCCGGTTGCTATACCATGGTGGAAATACCTGTTATAGATTTGCTGCCCGGCGACCGCGAAGAGCTTATCAGCCACCTTGTATAAGGCTTTTGCATGCTGAAGAATCAATAGGTAATCATTATATATTTATCTCAGAAAAAGGAGATGTACATTCTTAAATGTCATCTCCTTTTTTAGGCTTTGCCATATACACAATTTACTGCCACCGTAAATTTACAGCGGCAGTAAACCTGTAACAAATCTATTTACCCTAAACCAACACCAACTATTTCTTCGGATATACCCAGATGCCATAAGTAAAGGCATCTGCATTTTTCTGTGGCTTTGTTTCACCATTGCGCCACCATTGTCCTATATTGGCAAATGGCGTCAATACAAGCTCCACAGGAATTCCTTTATAATAGCCCTTTGCCTTGAAGCATTCAGTCATCATGGATGCATCCACTTTCTTGATGGCTACTGGTTTTTGGCTCACATCTACCCTTATATCCTTTTCTATATTGCAGTCATCATTGTGCAACTGTGGATTCCATACCATATCAACACAATAAACTACCGGACCGCGCAAGAAAGCATAAGGAATAAGTTGGGTCGGCTTGACATCATACATAATCTCACCGCCGGGAAGCATATACTGCTTGCAATCACTATGGTTGGCTCTTTCTATCCACCGCTCTTCCATCGGGAAGCTGATGGTAAGCTTGTCGCCTTTCTTCCATGAACGGTTGACAGTATAGTAAGCACCGGCACGCACGCCGCTCAGTTGCTCACCGTTCAGCAATATGCTTGGATTGGCACACCAGGCAGGAATGCGCAAGTTCAGCTCTTTGTCTGCGCCTTTCAATATGCTCAGTGTCAATACATCGCCATCCGGATAATTGCCTGCAACAGAGAACTGAAAGTCCTTGCCGTCATAATGGGCATCTACATATTGGTTGACAAAGAACTTGTTTCCTTTTTCTGCGTAGAAGAATGTCGGCAGCAACGAAATTATGCGGTGTCCACTGGCTGTACAGCAGTCTGGTCCGTGGAAATAGCCCTCAGGCTTCTCGCCATTGGGAGCCGTATGGTAACGGCAAGTACCTGTCAACGCATCTTGGGCAGCAAATACATGATTGATCATGAGGCGCTCCATAGCATCAGCATACTTGGTATTGCCTGTAAGTTGCAGCAGCATCTGTGTCAGCTGCATCCACGACATGGTAGCACAGGTTTCGACAATATTGCCTCTCAGCGGCTTGATATAATCGTGCTCATAATGCTCAGCCACGCTTACACCTCCTGTAATGTACATCTGGCGCTTGGCTATATCATTCCATGCTCCCTCCACTTTTCTCAACAACGTTTGGTCGCCCGTGATACGGTACAAGCGCAAAAAGCCCATAAAGTTCATGTGGAAGGTATGAGAATGTACATAAGGCTGCAATTTGTCCACGCCTAAAGTGCCGTCTGCCACAGAATCAAGACGCGAGAAAGCATCCCATCCGCTCCAACGGTCGATATTGGAAACTACCCATTTAGACCAATCCAAATATTTCTTCTTTCCTGTAAGCTCATAGAGGCGTGCAATAGGGTCGCACAACAAGGTACCTTCCCAACCGTAGTGAACACTGTGTCCCGCAAAATCGCTGGTACCGGTAAGCACCTTATGCTTGTTTTCCGGGGCACGCAAAGTCTTGGAAGGCCAAAATTCGTTTTTGCCCGGTCCAAAATTGTTCAGAAAATAATCTGCCAAACGCTCTACCGAGGTCAGCGCTTTCTTGTCGCCCGTCTCTTCATAGACCGTTTCAAACGCATGGAACACAAAATACAGTTCATAAGGATCCATGCCTCGAATAGGACGCTTGGCAGAACGATACGATTTAGCCGTTGCCCCCAAATAGCCATTGGGCTCTTGCGAAGCTATGATACGATAAAGCTCTTTCTTTACCTTTTCATACAGTTGCTTGTCTTTGCCTTGAATGGCAGACAGGTAAGCACTCTCTATCCATTTTCCATGCTGCTCGGCACGAGTCCAGTCCCAACTGGTATGTTGGCGGTCAACCACAAAATCGACATACTTGTCGATTGGGAAATCCTTCAGGTAGACATTCCTGTTCAAGTCTATACGCTGACCGATAAAGCCGTCAATGCCCGACACGTCTGCCACCTTTACCGGTGCCTCCAACAATGTAACCTTATCGTGCTTGTCTGCCATAGAAGGTATTGCAATGGCAGATGCCATCACTACAACAAATGTTTTTAACGCATTCATATTCATACTTTTTATTAATACTTTGATTTATCAAAAAGGTATTCAAACTTATTGAACAATGACAAGTCTGCTTTATTTCGCACATTGAATGTATGCAACAAGTTTGAATACCTGCTTATCCGAGTATATCTGTACCCTGCAAAAGCTTCAGATTTATTCTTTCAGAATTCTATTTTAACCTCGGTCTTGTCCCCCTTCACCGGTATGTTGGCTTCATATACACCGGAAGAGAGTTTGCTCACAGAAACCTGTTCGCCAGAAGCCTGCAAAGACACATGAGGCAAAAATGCACCTGATTCTATCGTAACAGCAGTGTAATGCTCGTTGCCTTCTCTGTTTTCGATGGAGAAACAAAGCTTGCTGTCTTTATACGAGATAGCATGATTCTTCATAAAGCCATCTTTCTTCAGTTCAACAGTCATACGTACAGGAGCAAGGAAGCGCAATTGACGGCGAACGCCATCATACGGAATGACGGTCATATTGCCTTTCTTGTCAACTTCTGCATTACCGCCATAAGCTACCATACCAAAATCAGAGTCTTTAAGCACATAAACACCGGCACTGTGAATACCACTGGTCAATCCATGGTCTATTTCACCGTCATAGCGTAAAGGGCCGCGCTTCTGCTTCACCGATTTCAAGTCCCAAAGATATGAATGCTGATAAGGAGAGTAAACCCATCCTGCCGCTCCATCGTTTGTCTCGCCAGGGAACCAATATCCGTAGTTGGTGTCGTTTGTGCCTGTATTGACAAGTGCCCAAGAAGACAACAATGAGTTATACCCCCAATTGATGTATCTTTCAGGTGCATTGGCAAATCGGTATGCATAATCCAACAAGGCTACACCGCCCATCTGGGACATATAGTCAAGATTGTCTTTGCCGCCACCCCATGCAGTGCCTAAATGGTTGAAATCATACTCATACAATCCGCGTATGGCAAGGTTTCCATCCAACTGGTTTTGCATAAAGCTGTCTACTTTCGTTCTGTCAAGCGACTTGTAGGTATGCCACTTCTGCTCATTCTTGTCATACCATAACTGCTCTTGCGGTGCGATGGCATTGTGCTTCGCATATTCTGCCACATAATAGGATGACTCATAAGCAGTACGGTCTACAAACATCTCAGAACCAAAAGGCCATGGGTTGTCATAAATCATGTAAAGCACTTTCTTTTCCCACTCTTTGCGCAGCTTGTCGGCAGCATGGTTTCTGCCTTCGTCCTTTAGAGCCTGCATGATGTCCAATAGATAGCGTTCATGGAAATTGCCTATCTTATAGGCCCAGTCGCTCCATCCTTTAATGGCCCACTGCTTACCCATGAATATATTGTACGGCACTTCAAAATAAGCACGTGCAGTGCGGTAAGCACGCTCTAAATATTCTTTTGCATCCTGATAGCTGACAAGCTCCGGATAATCCTTTGCTATTCTGTACAGGTTATAGTAGATGGCAAAATGAGTGGGATAATCATAAGTTCGCCACATGCGCTCCTTGCCGTTTCCGCCAGAGTTATAGTCGCCCAGCTTTCCACTACGGAGCTCATGCCAATTGTCGCATCCGTATATTCCGTAAGGATAAGGCAGTTCCTTGTCTGTGCGCTGCAATTTGCCCCACACAAAGTTCTTTTCATAATATTCCAATGAGGCTATCTCATCTTTATCGGGATAAGCCACATTCTTTTCGCTCAGATACAGGGCCTTGCAATTGGTCGGGTCGTCTGAACCGCCCACCATATACGGATAAGGCAACTCACCTATGCTATCGGGAGAGAGCAGTACCTTGTTTTGCATATCCCACAAGCTGTACAAGCCATTGTACCACTTTGTGCTGTCGCGGTGCTGCTGGTGAGTGGCAATAAAACGGGCACGCTTCTTCATTACGGTTTCCAGTGGTTCGGTAACAAAGAAATTCAGATAGCATACTTTTCCCTGACCATACTTTACGACTATCAGTTGCTCGCCCAGATGCGAGAAGTTGAAATCATACAATTGCTTTTTATTAGCTCGTCCTTTTCCGGCAATTTGCACTTGCTGCGGATGCTGTGGCTCCAATGCCTTTATTCCTTGCTTGCAGGCAAGCGCACAACGCACATTCATCTCTGGTGAAACAACCATTCCCGGCACTATCTTTGCCACGACATACCCTTTGTCATACAGTTTGTTTTCAACATTCATATACGAATCTACCAAAGAGAAATTAAACCCTACGGTATATGACTTGCCTGATGAAACAACTTTAGAGGTACTTGGAAACTGCCAAGTATCATTCATTCTGTCAACAGAAGTTTTGGAATGGATGTAACAATAATCGCCCAGCTCTTTGTATTCCAAGGACGTTGCTCCGTTCAGGGTCATGAGCAATACATCGCCTTGTCCCTTATAAGGCAACCAATAAGCAAATGAAGAATTGCCATTCAGAAAATCATGCTTTGCCAGATTGTCTTTTGCCGCTAACTTCTCGTTTCGCTCACCTATTGGAACACGCACTTTCATGTCTGTTATCTCTACAGACTGCTTGCTGTCATTGTTGAATGATATGTTCCAATCCATTTCCTGTCCTACAACAGAAAAGGTCTGATTTAGTCTGACAGCTCCCGGCAACTGCCATGCAATCTTGATGTGCTGCAAGTCATTGGATATAATTTTCGGAGTGTAATCAGACAGTTTTACTGCATACACGTTTCCCGATAGGACATATCGCACATATAAATCGCCCAGATAATCATTTTTGTTCAGATAGTTTCTGCCGCCATTTCCATTACCGTAAATCAGAGAAGACACACCTCTCCCTTTGGCATCCAATTTCAAAGCAGGAACAGCGGCATGTGCAACCATTACGCTAAGAAAAAATCCTATAACAACGGAAAACAAGTATTTGTCTATTTTCATAATTATCATTTTATAAATAATCAATAAAAGGATGCTCCCCTTCATCAGAAGAGCATTCCTTTAAAATTGTATTTTGTCTAATTATTCGATAGATAGTTTGGATTCTGAGTAAGCTTTGGATTTGCCGTTAAAGCTGTTTCTGGTATTGGAAATACTGTACGGTAATCGCCATGAGGTTTATGACCTAACCAAGATTTTGTCGTAAATACGCCAAAACGTATCATATCACGACGGGCATGGCTTTCATATGCAAACTCATGCATATACTCGTCAAATAGTGCTCCAAACTCAACAGGGGAAGTATCACCTTTATCTACAATTTTATGATCTTGAACATATCCCCAAGGATAGTTAGAATCTTTTTTCAAATCTTCATCTGTTACGACAGCCTTTTCTGGATGTTTTTTAAAGTTACGGTTTCTAACTTCTGTCACCAAAGCACCTGCTCCAGCTCGACCTAAACGCAATAAACATTCAGCTTTCATCAACAATACTTCAGAATAACGGAATACAGGAATGTCTGTGCTTGAACTCCAATTGGCACCTTTCTCTACCTCATACTTGTTCATACGATAACCTTCCATTTCATTGGTCCATTCTGCACTTTCCAAGTCTTTTGTAAAATTAAGTGGTTGTCCAACCATATCATACTGTCCATACAATTGATTGCCTTCAGCATCTTTCTGTAGTCCATGTAACCAAGTATCATCTATACGTCCGTCATCCGGATCATAAGAATCTATAAACTGTCCAATAGCTTTCATACCACCAGCAGCATTAGGTTCAGCAGCTGTCAAGAATTCTTTTTTCAATTCTTTATGCCAACTGTTCATCCATAACCAATTGCCATAGATCCCACGGGTATAATCATAAGGTATAGTCATCAATACTTCTTTTGAATCTTCAACTCCTTCTGTACGGAAATTATCTTTATAATTCTCAGATAATCCACACTTTTTACTGCTGATGATGTCATCACACTGCTTCATACATGCCTCCCACTGAGGTGTACCTGTGTAAACTCCTGCATTCAGATATACATTGGCCAATAGACATTTTCCTGCCCATTTATTAAAACGTCCGTAAGTAGTTTTATCTTGATTTTCACTCAAGTTAGGTATAGCTTCTGTCAGCTCTTTTACAATAAAGTCATAAATCTGCTTTCGTGTTGACTTTTCAGGCAAATCATGACTGGTAGTAGTTACCAATGGAGCATCACCAAAGTTATCACATATAAGCCAATAATAATACGCCCTTAATGTTCTTAACTCAGCCAATCCTTCAGATTTCTCACTTTCTGACACATTTGGAAAAAGATTTTTCTCTATTTTTTCAATAGCAGAATTACAAAGCACAGCACCGCGTAAATAATCATTCCAAATAGTTCCAATAGAACCTAATTCTGAATTCCAGTTATGATAGTGCAATTGCAAGTAGATGCCGCCATCATTCCAACCTGAAATGTTTGGAGGTGTAACCACCTCACAACTGGTCAACTCCTGAGTCTGCCACAAAGACATCTGTGTAGTTGAACGCAACACGTCATAAGCTCCTACTACATTTCCTTTAAAATCTGATTGTTTATAATTATAGCTGCCTTCCAAAATATCTGAATATACTATTTCATCCAAATTATTGCTGCAACTGGTAGATAAAGATGCTACTGCCAACATGGCAAGTACACAACTTGCTATATTTTTTCGTTTCATAGTAATTTCCTCTTTAGATTATTTGATTAGAATGTAAGATTAATGCCTATAGTATAAGTACGAGCTGACGGATAACGATATTGAGAGTCTATACCTGGAGCAAGACCACTCACACTAACCTCAGGATCTATACCTTTATACCCTGTAATGGTAGCCAAATTTGAAATACTTGCATAAATACGCAAATTTTTAATCCAACTTATTGACTTCAAGTTAGGAGTATAACCAAAGGTAAGGTTATCTATCTTCCAGTAGTCGCCATCCTGCACATAGTAACTAACATACTGCAACTCTTGGTCTTCAGCCAATACTTTTCCATACTTAGGTTCAAATGCTGATTTCAATACATTGCCATTGCCCAATGCTACTGGTGAACCCATGAACATTTCTGGTTCGTTCAATATCTGGAAGCCAAAAGCGCCACGCATTGTTATGCTCAAATCAAACCATTTATATTTAAAGGTATTGTTAAAGTTTAAGTACCACTTTGGCAGACCATTACCTATTACCTGCTTATCAGTAGCATTCTGCTCTGAAATAGGTTTAGCCTTACCGTCTGCACCTTCAATGAGCCAATGTCCATTTTCATCTACACCCACACTCTTGTAACCATAGAAGTTTCCAATAGGTTGGCCTTCTTGTATACGGTGTGAAGACTGCTGAATTGGAGCTACCAAAGTATTTGTATCAAAATAAGAACCTGCTATAAATTCATCATTAGACAAACTTATCAGCTTATTACTATTAGTAGAGAAATTGATGTTTGAATTCCACTCAAAATTCTTTGTCAACACAGGAATCAAATTGAGATTTACTTCAAGGCCTGTATTTCTAATTGTACCGGCATTTGCTGTAATAGATCCTGAGACATAAGGAGGTACTGGCACACTATAATCCCAAATAAGGTCGCTTGTGGTACGACGATAAAAATCAATACTACCATTAATACGATCATTCAAAAAGCCATAGTCCAAACCTACGTTCATTTCTTTTTTCTTTTCCCAGCGCAAATCCGGGTTTGAATTTCCACTTGGTTTAAGTTGCTTAATCCATTGACCACCATAATATCCATAACCACCCAAATCAAGACGGCTCAAACTCATATAAGAAGATGTTGGCACTGTACCTGTTACACCATAACCCAAACGCAATTTCATCGTGCTAATAGGTTTCACATCTTTCATGAATTTCTCATTGGCAATATTCCAACCTGCACTTACAGCAGGGAATGAACCCCACTTATGACCAGAACCGAACTTTGAACTACCCTCATATCTGATGCTGGCAGAAAGGAAATATCGATCAGCATAATTATAGTTGGCACGTGCAAAATATCCTACTAAACGATTACTGTTTTGTGATGAATTCATGGTTGCCTTTCCACTGGCAAGACCTGCACCCTGTCCCATATTATTATAGGTATAGTCATCCGTAGAGAAATCTCTATTCTCCATATATGCGTATTGATAGTTGTAGTTGTTCCAGCTATAGCCAACCAATGCATTAATACTATGAAGGTCAAAACGATTGTTATACGAAGCGGTCAGCTCAAGCAAATCATTCTGAATACGTGTTGTGGTTCTTGATGCCAAACCATTTATACCGTCAATTTTGTTAGATGATTGCTGCTTCGTTTCATAATAGCCACCAAAAAAGTTATTTATCTCTTTCGAACCCAATGCCGTAATGTTCAATCCTGCAATGGGAGTAAGAGTGGCTTTACCATACATCTTGATTTTTGTATATTTATTTTCACCTTTTGTTTCTTCCAACAGAGATACAGGGTTATATCTCAGCGGTGCACTTCCATTTTCATTCCAAGATCCATCTTCATTTTTAACAGTATAAGTAGGATTGTAAAGCAATGCACTCTGATATACATATTGATTATAAGGTATGCCATAAGTGCGATGATAACCGTTCAATTGGGCTTCTATCTTCAACAAATCATTCCACATACGATGTACAACATTAATGCGTGGATAAAGTACCTGCACCTTTGATTTCTTTACCAAGCCCTCGTTTGACGTATAATCTAATGATGCTATATAGCTGGTAGTACTATTTCCACTTATTAAATCTATGCTGTAAGTTTGATTGAATGGTGTCTGCAAAATTTCGTCCAACCAATTGGTATTACCGCCAAAATCAGCTGCACCTTTATATCCTTCTTTTACTTTCTCTCTGTATTCTGATGCAGAAAGCATGTCCAAACGTTTAGCTATCTTTTGAGTCGACAGATAACTGTTAACCGTAATAGTAGGTTTTATCTCACCTTTTGTACGTTTAGTAGTAATGATTATAACACCATTTGTACCACGTGTACCGTAAATAGCAGCAGCAGATCCATCTTTTAAAACGTCTATCTGATCAATATCATTGGGTGAAATATCGTTCAATTCACCTGGCACACCATCAATAATAACCAATGGAGCGGCATTGGCTTTTAATGTAGTAATACCACGAAGCATAATTTCTGATGTTGACAAGGGGTTACCACTACTCTGTACAACAGTAAGACCAGCAACCTTGCCTCTAATCAAGCTCGCAGCATCACTATTCTCGCCTTGTAGGAAATTATCAGACTTGACGCTCATGACAGAACTTGTCAGTTCTTCTTTGCGCTGTGTGCCATAACCTACAACCACTACATCGTTGAGCATTTTGGCATCTTCTTCCAATGTAATGTTGAGTGATTTGCCAGGTTGGACTTGCACCTCTTTTTTAATGAAGCCTACATAAGATATGGTGATAGTGGATGCTTTTGCGTTTTTGATAACAAATTTGCCATCGAGGTCTGTAACTACCAATTGTTTGGTACCTTTTACTTGTACGGTAGCACCGATAATAGGGTCACCATTCTTGTCAAGTACCAAACCTGTGATTTGATTGACCTGTGAAACTTCGTTTACAATAGGTGTCGCAATGGCTGGCTGAGTAATGCCCATGCCTACAAGCGAAGCAAATCCTGCAAACAGGACAATGCACTTTTTGGCAGTACCATTTTTCTTGATAGATTGTTGATTCATGTTATTCGTTTTTTTAGTTAAAAAAGTCTTTTCCTCGGTTAGATAAAGGAAGATTTAAGTTCGTTTGCAAAGTTAAACACTCTTTTATTTTCCATACTTTGCAAATGTAGCATAAGAAAGGGGAAATCTGCTCAATAGTACTTTTGAACAGATTTCCCCTGAAATATTGATTAAAATGCCCTTATAAGGTAGTTTTAATTGTTTCTGTTTTCGCGTTGATACTCGCTGGGCGACATTCCATAGGTATCTTTAAACACTTGCGTAAAGGTCTTATGGTCGTTATAGCCTACTGCCAACATCACATCTTGCACGGTTGCCGTTTTCTGACGGAGCATGTCAGCAGCATGTTTCATCTTTATGTTTCGTATAAACTCCAATGGAGTTTGTTTGGACACGGCTTTCAACTTGCGTGAAAAAGTAGAACGCGACATGCCCAATTCTGATGCAACAAACATTACATCCAGTTTCTCACTGCCTAAATGTTCCTCTACCAATTTGGTTGCTTTGGCAATAAAATGCTCATCTATCTTGGTAATGCTAAGCTGAGAATTCATTTCTTTTTGCATCATAACTTGCAAGCGGTCCACATTTTCTTGAATCATGCTCAACTTCTGCTTGGCATTCTTGTCGCTTGTAGCCATATTGTCTGCAATGGCATTGATAGTCTGCAATGGAGCTACCATTTCCTGAGAAACATTAGTAAAATATTCTTTCTTGCTTTCATTGATATTCTCTTCTATTATCTTGTCATTTTGCTTGGCCAACCGCTCCTGATAGCGTTTGATAACCAGCCACAATATAACGATACATATACATAGATAGATGGTGTAGGCCCACCAGGTTTCCCACCAAGCCGGCAGTCTGTGTATCTTAAAGGTGGCTATTTTCTTGCTCCACAGTCCATTTTCGTCTGTAGCTTTCACCTCAAAGGTATAGTCGCCTTTCTCTAAATGGTTGTAAGTAGCCACATTAACGCCTACGGGCAGATACACCCAATGTTTGTCAACTCCCTTGAGTCTGTAAGCATAACAGATATGACTTTGATTGGTAAAGTCAAGTGTTGAAAACTCAATGCTTATATTTTGTTCATTGGGCTTGATGTCTATACTGTTGCTTGACTTCTTTCGTTGCGGGTCAAGCCATACGCTCTTGCCCATCACCTTCACATCGGTAACAATCGGTTCTATGGATTTCGGCGTACTTTCCAACTGCAAATTGGTGTCAAAAGACAGTATACCAGGTATGCCCCCAAAGAACATATTGCCTGTATTGCTATCGCAGTACACAGCTCTTGGCAGGAAACGGTGTAAAGGTATGTCGTTGTCTTGGGTTGAATAGACTCTTACTGCTCCATTCTTTGGATTGAACTCGCGAATGGTCTTGGGGGTTACTACCCATACATGATTAAATCTGTCCGCCTGTACATGGTCTACCATATCACCGTTAAGGCCTACTTGGTTCGTATAGTCTTTGTATTGACTTAAATTCTCTTGTGCAAAGGCAAGCAATTGCCCCTCGCCCGTACTGGTCCAAATAGTGCCATCGGTGGTAATATCAAGGGTCAAGAAGTCTTTTACATAAGGGTAAAGCTTCCATTGCCCCGATGATGTCAGTTTGCAAATGCCCTTATTGCGTACAGTACACCATATATCACCTGTCGTAGACTGGGCAAAGTCGCTCACATCGCCAATCTTCTCTGATATGCGAATCAGCTTGTTGCGCAATGCATCATACTTGAATACACCGTTCATGGTGCCTATCCACAGGTTCTGATCCTTATCTTCAAAGATGACTTCTATATTGCCAGATGTCTTGCTTACTGTTGCCAAATCAAGTTTCTTTTCCAACTTAATCTGCATGTTTTCTCTACGCAGCTTCATGACCACCGTATTAGGTGTCATTACCCACACGGCATTAGGCTGATGTGCCTTAATAAGATAAGGTATAGTATATAGCGGCTCATGGCTTACAGCAGGACAGCTGCGATAATCTATGGGCAGAGCACCACTTGAAGGGTCATAGATATACAGTCCGCAAAACTCCTGATAATACCAAAATACACCGCCATCATCACGGCACAAGGTTACAATAGACGGATTGAAACCCGTGGCACGCAGCATTGGTTCAATAGAATAACTGCGCACAAGCCTTGAATGAAAACTGACAATAAAGCTGTAATGGTCAAATGATGACACCCAAATATTGCCACTTCTGTCTTTGTAAAGGTGAGCCAATATTTTCTTTTCAGCAGGCAAAAGCGATTGGGTAGACAGCTGTTCCAATTTTCCGCCCCCCACAGGCTTAAACACATAGACATGCTCACGCCCCATTATCCACAGACAATGGTACTGACTGTCTTGCACAATCTCCCGCAGTCCCGTTCCGTTAAAAGTAGAAAGTGTTTGCTGCTGCTCCAACAAAGGCATCTTGCCAGATGCAGATGGACGATAGAACCATATACGGTTGTCGCCCATAACTATCCAATAGCCCTTTTCTGAAACGTCTTCTTCCATGCCTTTTACTGACATCTGTCTGCTGAGCAATACAGGCTTCTGACGCTTGTTCTTACAGTAGAAATAGCCATGACAAGTTGAATAAAACAGCATTTCATGAGCATCTTCATACAAAAGTGAGCAAGGAGCACCTAAATGATAACGCTGACGAAGCACGCCTTGCGCACTCAACTCATACAAATCGTTTTGACAAGCAATCCATATATCACCGTTTTTCCGCATAAATAGCATATCGACAGGATATTCCTGTAATGCTTTATACTGTACTTTCGCTATCTTATAGGTCTTTTTATCCAAGATATAGGCTCCCTTTTGTGTACCGAACCAGATACGCTTTGCTTTATCTTCGGCTATGCACAATACGGAGTTAATATCCATTATGCCTGGTGTAAGATAGTCAGAACGAAACACATGCACATTGTATCCGTCATCCCGGCACAATCCGTCTACGGTTCCGTACCACATATATCCATCAGAGTCTTGATAGATATAAGACAAGGCACTGGTTGGCAGCTGCGAGATAGTAGGTATTTTGTCAACCTTTACATTCTCTAATTGAGCATGCAACAGGCTACAATACAATAAAAGCAATAAAAAGATTAGCTTTTTCATCAGAAACTTAAATTAATATTTCAATACGCAAATATATATTTTTTATCGTTTTAAACAAAATATTACAAATAAATTTATCATCCAACTTGATTATCTAACACATATATACCCGAAGTTGTCGGCATAAAACCATCTATTCAAACGATATATTCTTTAGCTCACTCACATTAGCTTCGCGAGCTTCCTCTGTAAACAGCTGCACCAACTGCCCGCAACTGAGGTGCTGCTGTGGAGCAAACTCCTTCGTGTGCATATAGCGTAGCAAGCTCAGATAGAGCTGACGTGCCTCTGGATAGCAAAGCAATGAAGGCAGCTGCGCCATGCAAACCAACAACTTTCCCTTTCCTACCGACAATTCAAATACAAGTGCCAAACGATGGTTGCGCTCCACATTGTCTATTACTTGCACCAAAGGCTGATAACCTTCGGGTAAAAGGTCGAGTACAAAAGGTCGCGAACAGCGTGCCATGGCAGCCCACTGCCAGTTGGTATGGTTCTGTGTAGGAAAGTTCTCAAATAGAGGATGCTCACTATTGATTAGCAATCCTAAAGTACCTGGCGATACAGGCTTGTGATTGTTGACACAAATGGTTTTAAACATGCGATAGTTCCAATAATCGGTTTGCAGCAATCCGCCTACTGTCTGCGTCAGATACATAGAGTCGCGGGGCATCAGCAGAACATTCCCACCGGCATTGAGCTGCTGCAATACAGGAGCAGTAAGCGTATCAACAATGGAAAGTCCTTTAGTCAACTGCTTCAGTTGAGCAGCAAAATCGGTATTGGCATATACCCATAACTGGTAAGTGTTGGCATACGTAGTGCCGGGTATGCAGAGCGTTAATTGCCACTGCTCATTACGCTCTGGTACAGACAGCCGTGCTACCTGTGCTATACGTCCCACATCAAGCAGTCCACGCTGACTGTCAGCTTGCTGAATGGTCATAAAGCCTTCACCTTTCAATTGCTGCTGCCCATCAGTCAAAGTCCACTTCAGTTGCTTTCCATGCAACGATGTATTCCCATAATGGGCTATTTTCACGCCACACGTTATGCTGTCGCCATCAGTATAGCAGAAGCGTGGAACTATAAGCAGAGGTACTATGGGGGCACACCACTGGCGCCAACGTTGGGGCTGCACCAAATGCTTGCTCTTCATAAAGGCATTGAGCACACCCACATAAGCTGAACCTTGACCAGGATAATCTTGCAAATCGAGCAATTGGTAGCCAGCCATGTTGCCTGTGCGCAAGTCGAGTTCCATATCTGCCTTGTAAAGTTCTACCGCCCACAGCCCTGATGCACGGTGAAAGGCTGCAGCCTGACTGCCCATGCCAGCCTGTTGAAGACGATGCTGGAATGTCTGAAGGTTGTAAGGGCAAAGCACACCTTTATAAAGACTTATCTCGTTATAATCTGGATAAACTTGAAACTGTCCCGTCTCATGGCTGACAACAGGTATATCGATTTCACCGATAGCCCCTTCAAGCGTAACTGTTGTGTTAGGGTATTGATGGTTTAACAATCCTCCATCGTAAGCATCGGCAAAGGAGAAGGAACCACGCGTATGGGTATTGAACTCTCCCCAAGCCTCACCGCCCAAACGGCAGGTTGTAATATAATCCATACCTGGCTGCACACCCTTGTAGCCCAAATAGAAATTTGAACCTAATGTATAAAGTTTTGAAGGAAAAGCTGCACGATAGTCTGCCACAAACTGTTGCATTTTTTCTACCGAACCCCACAGTTCATTGCCTAAAGCCATCATTACAAATGACGGATGATGACCGTATTGCCGCAATATATCAAGGCCCTCACGGTGCAGATAGTTCATCAATACGGTATCTTTAGCATTGAAATCGCCCCAAAAAGGCAATTCGGGCTGCAAGTAAAAGCCCATCTCATCAGCTACTGTAAAGCAGGCTTCTGGCGGGCACCATGAATGAAAACGCACATGATTGATGCCATAGTCGGCTAATGTAGCAAAGTACTGACGCCACGATGCTGTGTCCATAGGCACATGAGCGGTAAGCGGAAACACACACGCATCATGCTTTCCACGCAAGAAAATGGCCTTGCCGTTGACATAGAAATGATGGCCATGTGCCTCAAAACTTACACAGCCAAAAGTCTGACTCTGTGTATCTCCATTAGGCAAACGCACCGTCAAGCGGTACATTTTAGGCGAAAATTCGCTCCATTGCTCCAGCAGTGTATCTATTTGCGACAAGCCATCGCACACCATTGCATTTTTATAACGTCTGCCAAAGCTGTAAACAGTCTTTCCTGTAGCTTCATCACTGATGGTGTAACTCACCGGCAAGATGCTTTTGCGCCAACCTGCCACCTGAAACGAGAAGTGTAGCTGATGCGCTGTGGCAACAGTTTGCAAGCTGTTTATATGCAAACGGGGCACCGCTTCAAGATAGAGCTTGCCTATTACGCCATTCCAATTGGTCTGAGTATCTTCAGTAAAAGCATGCGATGAGGTAAGCAATTGGGGAGGCACGCCCTGTTTGTTGTCTATCAACAAGGTAATAGTATGCCGTCCTGGTGTGAGCCATGCTGAGAGTTGATAGGTCTGAGGGGTACTGATATTGTTGCAATACCCCACCTTGCGTCCATCTATAAATACGGTAGTTGGCTTGGTCCGCTCCAAATGCAAGACCACAGAGTGTCCTTTCCAACTGCGCGGAATATCTACTTCCCGACGGTACCACGCTTTGCCAACATAAGCATAGCGCCGGGTAAGACGAGTGGTTTCAGTAGTAGTGGCAGGTGGATTGCCCTTATGATTGGTATCAGTAGTGCCTGGCAGCACTATGGTGTCAGAAAGCGGTTGCGTGGCAAAGCCCTTCTGTTCCCCTTCAGCTTGTTCATCCAATGCAAACTGCCATATACCCGACAAGTCTATCTGCTGGCGCTGAGCCGCCAAAGGCAAGCACACACATGACAGTAACAAGAACAACGACCTCAATAGATGACAAGAACCAGCCCATGGTGCTGTAACAACAGTTAGCCACCAAGCAGCCAAACAGCGATAAAAAGAATGATATGACATAGACAGCAATAACAAGAGCTTACACTATTACTTTTATTTTATGATAATACTCTCTGAACGCTGTGGGAGAGCAACCTTTCTTACGCTTGAATACTCTATTGAAATTGCTCAAGTTGTTATAGCCACACAAGAAGCTGATGTCTGCCACAGTCTTGTTGGTATCTACCAACATGCGAGTGGCATAACCCAAGCGTATTTCTATAATATAATCGCTCACCGTGCGACCTGTATGTAACTTGAAAAAGCGACTGAAGGCAGCTTCGCTCATACATGCTATGCCCGCCAAGGTCTTCAGTTTTATTTCATCCATATAATGATTGTCTATATAGTTTTTTACTTTCAGTATGCGCTTGGAGTCTTCGCCAATGTTTACTTTAGCATAGCTGGTAGTAGCCAATGTCCTGGCACCATCGCAATGAGCCAGCGTATCCAATATCTCCAAGAACTGTATGAAAGCTTTAAAACGGTCTGTTATAGAACTCAGAGACATCAACTGGTTGTAGACTTTAAGAATGGCATTCATAGAAAAAGCCAAACCACGATGGGCAAGCGTCAGCATCCGATAGATATGGCGAAAGGGATTCTTGGCAAAAAGGCTGTCTTGTGTAAGGTCAAAATTAAACTGCACGGTTATCTCATGTATGTTCGTGCTGGTGCAAGTGTTTTGCATCCATACATGTTCCAAGTCAACACTGGTAATCAGCACCAGATCATAATCGCCTATCACTTCACTATTATCACCTACAATGCGCCTTACGCCAGAAGCGTTCTCTACAAAATTGAGTTCAAATACATTGTGTTTATGAATAGGATAAGTAAACTCTTTCTTCTGTCTGTCGGCAATATAAAGTATATCTTTATCCATCAATGGGGTTATTTCGTGTAACACTCCTCCATTGATATTTTGCTTTTTCATCGTATTTTTCTCCATAGGTTAAGTGCGTTAAGCATGTTTTTCGTTCTATGTCAGCAAGATTTTCTTTTGCAAAAATAATGCAATTAAACCAAATAAAAAAATCTTTGCACTGTTATTGCCCCTCATAAAAGTACTTTTAATGCTGCCTCTAAAAGTCTGTTTGCTTTTCTTTTGTCAGCTTTACATAAGCTGCGGGCGTCATGCCATATATCTTTTTGAAAGCCTGATGAAAACTGGCTGGAGACTTGTATCCCACCCGTTCAGCTATACCTGCTATGGTCATAGCCCCCAACATATCGCCATTGGCAAGCCATTGTGATGCCGTTCTAATGCGGTATTCATTCAGGTAGGTCTTGAAATTCTTGCCATAACTCTTGTTGATAACCCACGACACATACTTGGTGTTGGAATTTACCATCTGCGCCAATGCACTTAAACTGAAGTCTGGGTTGCATATCGTGGCAGAATCTTCCATTACATGGGCTATGCTCATCAACAGCATATCTGCCTGTTTCTTGGTCAGCAGCTCACCATCTTGACCATCAGCTGTAACAGACTCTTGGACAACAGACAATTCTGCGGATGCCGTGTCTGTATCTACTCTTTCCTTTCCTGTATTCTCCATCTGTGTATTCTCTATGCTTGCGAATATCTCATTCTGCACTTCCAACTGGTGGCTGTGCTCTTGATGCTTCTTGATAAGCAACCGTTGAGTATAAACCAACTTTCTATTTACCTTATATATATAGACAAACAAGAATATCAGTACGAGCAAAAGCGTGGCTATAACCGCCACTACCCAAATGAGCATAGTGTTCTTGTTTTGCAACAAAGAGATGCGTCTGTCGCTTAATTGCTTTTCATAATTGCTGATAAGGCTTCGCTTACTGTTGAACTCTTTCTGCTGAAAAAATGAATCGGAATATTGCACAAACAACTTGTTATACTGTACAGACAAATCGTTCTTGCCCTGCTTGCGATAAAGACTGGCCAACCGTTCGCATGCCGATGTGAGCGGTCCTGCACAATGCCCTTTCTCAGCATAGTCCTTACACTTCAGATACCACTTTTCGGCCTGCTCCATATCACCATTTTCTTCATACATAGAGCCAATCTGCCCCATCTCAGCAGCAGCATAAACCCGAGGCATGCCGTGAGCAATGGCATACTTCATAGCTTGCGTATGAAAGAAAACAGCTCCTTTATAATACTTCCGAGCCATCGACAGCATAGCCTGATTAAGATAGGTATAGAATCTGTTCGCATTGGCATCGCCCATGTGCAGTGTACCAATAGACTTGTAACAGTCTTCGGCTTCCTTTTGCTTTCCCAGCATAGCGTAACACTGCAACATATTGCATTTCAGCTTTGATGCCATGAAATAGTTTCTGTTAGTCTGGGCTTTCTCCAAACAGATAGTATAGTAGCGCAAAGCTTGATCATAGTCTTCAAAAAGAATATATGTATTGCCAATAATGGAAAGAGCCTCCATAAAGGCCTTCTCATTATTGGTACGATCGGCAAAATCCATGGCTTTTCCCAACACTTCCAAGGCATCCATGTAGCGTTCTTCCTTATAATAATTGTAACCTATCGCCACCAAACTGTCAGCTGAAAGGTGCTTCGAAGTAGCATAAAGCGAAATCTGCAATAAGGATAGCAATAATAACAATATATATCTTTTCATCATTATTTTCTTATAAAATATATGCAAAGGTAACAAGAAAATAAGATTTTTTATTCAATTTCTTGAAATTGTATGCATAAACAGGCTTTAAAACAGCTATTCACTGTTATTTTGTTAACTTTGCAATTGTATTTTTATCAATATGTCTAATTAATAGTTGATTTATGAAGAGATTATCACTCCTATTAGCTACTTCTCTTTTCGTATCACTATCTGCTGGAGCACAGACGGTTGTCAAGAGCCAACAGAAGGTAAAGGCGGAAGAACTGAAAGCTACACTCGACCCCAATGATGTGTCTTTTCTGGCAGTACCTGAAAAGGTAGACGGCATTGTTCCACAGGCTGGTACTGCGAAGTTGAAGAGCAACCCGTCAGTAAAAAGATTACCTCGCCGTGATGAAGCCGTAACAGACACGGTACAGTATTTTGCCATTGCACAGTCGTTTCACAAAGATTACACCTTTGTATATGATGGAGGCGACATCTACAGTTACAACGTAGGATTGGCACTGAATGGCACGAAAGCCACCTTTACCAATCTCTTTGACATGTATAACCAATCTGCCACAGCATGGGCACGCAGTTATGACTATCCTGTAGACGGTGTGTACGATGCCACAGCCAAGACCATTACTGTGCCCACAACCACCAACGGCATTGTTTGCGGAAACTATGGAGGTTCATACGATGCCATACTTCAAGCTGGAACAGTCAGCGAAGGCGGTCAACTAACCCCCGACGACAATCTTATTTTTGATGTTACCACAAACGAAGACGGTAGCATAGCTACTATAACCGCCCGCAACAATATGGTGGCCAAGTACACTTATGGCACCATCCGCGTGTACAAATCGTTCACAGCCAATCTGCCAAAAGCAGGAGAGGCTACGCTCAAAACATTTACTGAAACTGAAGATTTCGGCGAAACCTTTGTAGACACCGAGACAACAAAAAACATCACTATATACAACACTGGAGGTGCAGACGCTGAATTTGCCATGGAATTGGAATCTGATGACGATGCTTTTTCTGCCAAGGACATGACAGGTACCGTTCCTGCCCACAGCGCATTTGAATTGCCCTTCACCTTCAAAGCTTCCAAAGCCGGCGATTATGAAGGCATTGCTACCTTGACTTACGAATCTGGTAGCGAAGAGAAGACAATGGTCATTGACATGAGTGCCAAGGCCAAGGCCTATCCTGACTATTCTGCAGCTATCAAAAGCGGCAATTTCAAGGCAACCACGGGTATTGACTACCCATTTGAAATGACCACTCTTGCCGATGGTACACAGGTAGCTCAATCAGGCACACACGGTAAATACGGCAGCTCTTGGCTACGACTCGATTTTACTGTACCTGAAGGAAAACTTGCCAAAGTAAGCTGGAAAGGCGTAAGCAACAACAGCAGCAACTATTATCAGAATGCCGGCGGATACTTTGTCGACACCCTTGACGGTGCCAAGAAGTCATGGAACGGCAAAAACGAGGATATGTCTGACTCGTGGGAGTTTGCGCCAGGCAAGCACTTTATCCGCTATCAATATGATGGCTTGGCTTATACCGGATTGGACGAAAACAACCTTTATGTATATGATATTGCCTACGAAGAAACTGTACTCCATGCAGACTCTGCCGTAGTGCTTACACCTGAGGTATCACTTGGCAACGATGTGATTACCGCTGGCGGATCAAGCACCAAGTCTGGCGTCATTACGCTGAAAAACACAGGTTCCAACAACCTTGTAGTAAAGAGCGTAAAGAGTTCCAACAAAGAGTTTACTGCAGACATCAGTGGTCTTGCTCCTGCTGCTACTATGTCAGAAGTGAGCATTCCTGTAACGATGGAAACCAAGACCTCTGGCGACAAAGAGGCAACCTATACCATTGAAACCTCTGCCGGCACATTTACAGCCGTAGCAAAGGCTGCTGTCATGGACATGCCTGATTTCAACAGTCTTGTAACTGAAGGCGCTGAATACATCACCAGCTGGGAGGTCAATCCTGATGCACCATTTATCATCAAAGACGGCAAGGCTGTCAATAAAAACGCCGGC
Source organism: uncultured Prevotella sp. (assembly GCA_937907705.1). Lineage (GTDB taxonomy): Bacteria > Bacteroidota > Bacteroidia > Bacteroidales > Bacteroidaceae > Prevotella. The sequence goes on from CALCVP010000057.1 coordinate 124,796, forward strand.
GACAACTCCAACAACTTGGAGGCTTCATTCAAAATGAACCTCAATATACCTGAAGGCAAACTGGCTTACGTATCCTGGGAGGGCAGAAGCTATGGCCGCCCAATAGACAATGTAAACTATTCTCACTTCTACAGCAGCTATGGCGCCATGGATATACAACACCCAAAAAATTCCGGTATGCCTACTTTCTATGGCAATGACGTAGATGCCGGTTCGTCTGCACTTGAAAAAGATGAAACATGGAGCGACTTCTTGGCTTGTGTGCCTGGCATCCACTACTACCAGTGGCGATGGATTCACAATGGCGACGGTACGGTACCGGAGGGCGACTGTATGGAAATCTCGAACATCAAGATTCATGTAATCGACTTTGAAGAAAAAAATGTTGAGTTGGTAACTCCTGAAGTAACCTTCGACTCTACATATGTAGGCTACAACCGCTACACTACGGCCAAAGTAACCCTTCGCAACACGGGTTCCAAAGACCTTACCATTGGTTCAATCAGTGGTGACAAGCCTTTCTACGGCATCGAGACTACTGATGTTACAGGATTCAACAAGACTGTAGATGTAACGCTTTGGTTCTTCCCTTCAGAAGCTGGAGTATTTGACGGCACGGTAACTATACAGACCAGTGCCGGCGACGTAAAGGTGAAATGCCATGGCGTGGCAGAGAATGCTGCCGACAAGGGCTATATCTACCTTGGCGATTTTGAGGACAATGCTTATGGATGGACTACTGAAGATGCTGACGGTGATGGCGAAACTTGGGACCTCGGCTCTAACCTCTGGGGCGAATATGCCGACTATTGCCACAGTGGCACACAATGTCTGGCTTCTGTATCTTACAGCAACTACTTAGGCGCCATCACACCAGACAACTGGGCTATATCTCCTATTATCACCATTCCTGCTGACGGAGCCAAGCTCTCTTACTATGTAGCAGCTTTCAGTCCGAAACGCTTTGAGGAACATTACAGCATGTATGTAACACCTTATGATGAAAAGACCTTCTCTGTAAAACAAGTGGCTCAGACCACTCCTCTTATCTCTGAAACACTGAAAGAAGAGAATGGAGCTATGGACGGATGGAGCAACCGCCAGTTTGACCTAAAAGACTATGCAGGCAAACAGGTTGTAATCTGCTTCCGCCACCACGACTGCAACGGTCAATACATTCTGCGTCTTGACGATGTAAACGTGATGAAAAACAAGGGTGCTACCGGCATTCAGTCGATAACAAAAAATGTACCCGGCAATGCAGTAGAGTACTTCACCGTAGACGGTCGCAAGACCAATACACTATCACACGGCCTCAACATTATCCGTACACAGAAAGAAGACGGAACGGTAGTGGTGCGCAAGGTAGTCAGATAAACTCATAATGTAATCATCTGATATTTGATACTATCATGATAAAGAAAACCATTTTATCACTTTTCGCATTGCTCGCCTTCTCTGGGGCGGGCAATGCACAGGTTTCAGGCATGAACATTGGCTATTGCCAAGGCAACAAAGGCGTATTTCCTTCTACGTCTGATACCTACTTCTCTGAAATTTCCACTCAGAAGAAAACATGGACCAGCGGAGCTATCTTGCTGAAAGAAGACCGCATACAGAGCCTTGCCGACAATCAGTTGCGAGATATTCATGCGGCTTTGGCCTCTAAGCTCAATGTAGACTCATTGGCTGTATGGGTAAGCGAAGGATTAGACGGTCCTGTGCTGTCTTCAGACACCATTACAACCATGGTGAAAGGTTGGAACACAGTTACATTGACCAAGCCTGTAAACATAACGAAGGACATGAAGCAGCTCTATGTGGGCTACTCTTATCATCAAAAGAGCACCTCCAAGGCTCTCAGTTGCTTGGCTACGCCTACTCCCGGCTACTCCTGCTTTGTACGTTCGGGCAATGGTGAGTGGAAAGATTACAGCAATCAATATGCCGTTTGTATAGAAGCGCTTGTATATGGCGACAACTTGCCCAAGTATGACCTTGCGCTTGAGCAGCTCAGCGTGCAACCTCACTATGTAGTGGACAACGGCAAGCTGCAATTGGCCATGACAGTATGCAACAATGCCACTGTAACCATTACGGGCTTTGATGCAGTATGTGCCATTGATGGCATTGATGAGCAATACACTGCTCACTGTGATACCGCCATTGCCTATAACGAGACAAAAAATGTTACACTGACCATCAAGCCCAAGGCCATTCAGACCATGGACCCTGAAACACGCACTGTAACCGTAACCTTGACCAACCTGAAAGAAGGTGAAGACGAAATGCCAAGTGACAATACCCTGTCGGGCACATTCGGTGTAACCCTGCACAGCTTTGTACGCAACGTGCTGTTGGAAGAGTTTACCACAGAGAAGTGTACCAACTGTCCACGTGTGGCAAAATATGTACACGATGCAATGAGCGAACCTGAGTTCCAAGGTAGGTTGAACACCATGGAAAACCATGCCGGCTACTATACGGATTCGTTTACAACTACCTTCCATAACGATTGGCTTTGGTTCTACGACAATCAATATGCGCCTGCTGTCATGTATGACCGTGCAGTCAATGAGGAGAATGCGATAACTGCTGTAAGCAACCCCGGCAGTGAGCAAGAGCTATTTGAAAACATTCGCTATCGTCTGCGCCAGCCTGCTTTCGTCAGCATGAAAGTAACTGCCGATGTAGACAAAGACAATCAAGTAATCAACGTAAAGGTAACGGGCACACGTGCCAAGAAAGACTTTACTGTCAATCCTGCCCGCATCACAGTAGTGCTTACCGAGACCAACCTTGCCGCTGTAAGCCAAGCAGGCGCCGGCAGCGACTACACTCACTATAATGTAGGTCGACGCGTGAACAGCACTTGGGGCGATGTAATCGAGTGGAACGGTGATGACTATACCTACACCTGTACCATTCCTTACACCCAAAACTATGTGATGGACAATCTCGGCATACTTGCTTTTATACATGACTATGACGCAACAGACAAGACGAAGTGTGAAGTGGCTAACTCTGCCGCCATCACCGGCAAAGACTTTACCGGCATCGCAACAGGCATTACCACTGCTAAAGCTGACGACCAAGGAAAAACACAAATATACGACCTGTCCGGTCGCAAGCTTTCACAAGTAAAGAAAGGTGTCAACATCATTGTTCGCAATAGGCAAAGTTACAAAATTGTAAAGTAGAAATGTAAGCAACCAACCAATCGTACGGTAAACGCAGAATACAAAGAAGACCCGGTTAAAGTTATCAACGATGGCTTTAACCGGGTCTTTCTTATGCAAATATACTTGTGCCGCAATCCTTTTAAGCAGGTGCTTACAAGTATTCAACAAGTAACGTTGATTTATACGATTAAGTTTTGAACACCTACCAAAATACCATACCATTTTCTTCGCTTTCCCATAGCTATGCTTTCAGCTTCCGATAGCTATGCTATCAGCTGCTCATTGCAGTGCTTTCGGAGTCCTATAACAGTGCTTTTGCAAGTCAATAGCAATGCTATTGGAAAGCATCTTTAATTCAAGCACGCTATTGTCCTACAATACATGTTGTGTGAATCGGCATTCAAATGCTACTTATGAAAACAAAAAATGCTCAAACAAGAAGCTGCTAATCAGAAAAGAAAGCTACGCTTCTTGTTTGAGCAAAATAGGCTGTTATATCTGTGAAAGACAGAGATGTAGAGAGCAAAAATCAAAAATCGCGCTCTATTATCTCCAGACACATACGACTGTTGTGATAAGGGCACTTCCAAAAACCTGCCTTATCATCGTTGCGGTTAGGTGTGCCGTCTTCATTGATACTCCACAGCCACTCACCATTCTCTTGGTCTATCAGTTGGTCTTTGATATAGTTCCAGCATCGCACTGCCACATCCAAGGCCTCTTTATCATTGAAATACTGATACAAATTGACATGACCTATCACATTTTCGCACTGCACCCACCACTGCAAAGAGCGGTCGGTATGCCCGGTGTCCAGCCATCGCTCGTAAATCATAGAGCCATCCGGATTCAGACCTTCATCGGCAGCACGCGCTATGTCCACAACTACCGGTTCCATACGCTGCAATATCTCAGCATCGTTGAGCACCAACACCGTTTCATACAGCAGCCAAGAGGCCTCTATGTCATGACCAAAGCTCTGTATGTTGCGCTTGCCCTGCCATGCGTCATCAAAGAACAAGTCAAGATGGCGGGTGGCTTTGTTGAGCAGCAAGTCGGTAAATACATGCAACAGATTGACCAACCTGCTACGCAAACGGCTATCAGGCCATACCCTATAAAGATTGGTATAAGGCTCTATAACATGCAGATGGGTATTCATGGTCTTTGACATATTCTCGTCTTTGTCAGACAAACGCATGTCGGCTATCGGCTGCCAACTTCTTGACAGTGCCTCTGTATAACCATTGTTTACCGCATCAAAGGCGTGTGCCTCTATATCGTTAAACAGCTGGATGGCTGCATCCAAAGCCTCCTTGTCGCCTGTGGCACGTGCAAATTCAGACAAGCCATAGATGGCAAAGCCAATGGCATAGGTCTGTTTCTTGTCGTCTTTAGGCTTGCCTGTATAGTCAAGACTCCAATAAACACCGCCATACTCCTTGTCTACAAAGTGGTTGAGCAGATAATCCTTAGCCCTTTGGGCGGCCTTCAAATACTCAACATTCTTGGTTACACGGTAAGCTGCGGCAAAAGCCCACAGTATGCGGGCATTAAGAATAGCCCCTTTATCGGCTGTTGCGTCCACATGGTCGTGGCCATCTATACGTCCGTAGTAGCCACCCTGCTCGTGGTCGGTCATCTTGTCTATCCAAAAGCGCAAGATATTGTTGTCGAGCACCTGGCGCATCTCGCTCTTCAATGTAGCTGATATCTTATCCATTGTTTTATGCTTTTAATGTTTTTCTGCGTTTCTCCAGCTCTTCCGTAATGCCTTTCATCTTAGACTCTGAGAGTGGATAAAAAGCAATGAAGACAAAGCTTAACAGCGCACCTACGGCAGGCAGGATGCTCAAGAACATCTTGATACCATTGATTGTTTCAGGATTTTGCACACAATTGGCCCTGAAGCCAAAGACCTCCAACAGCACACCTGTAAGAGCAGTGCCTATAGCCCAGCCAAACTTTTGGCTCATTGACGAAGAACTGAATATCAAGCCCGTAGCTCGGTTGCCAGTCTTCAGCTCGCTATAATCGGCACAATCGGCATACATGCTCCACAACAAGGGGAATATGCTACCTGCACAGATACTGATAAACAACTGGAATACAAAGATAAGGGTAATCTGACTTTTGTCAAAGAAGTAAAATACCACACTCAGTACCGTAGCGATAATCATGGACCCCATAAAGGTCTTGCGCTTGCCTATGCGGTTGCTGACAGGTGCTGCCAACAGCACTCCTATGATATTGGCAGCTTGCCCTACTGCCAAATAAAGGCCACTGAGCACAAAGGGAATGCCCAAAAACTTAACATCGCCAAAAGCTGTCTCGTCTACATAGTACTTAAAGTAGTAGACCGTGGCACCGTCTCTAATGGAATTGAACACCAAAGAGGCTACACCCGCTCCTAAAAGTATCCACCATGGGTAGTTATGCAACAGGTCTTTGATGTCTGTCTTCAGCGGTGTCTTGGCTTCTTTCATAGGCTTGACACGCTCTTTTGTGAGCGAAAAGCATCCATAAAACAGCAGAGTACAGGTGGCAGCTATCACTACTATCGCCATTAACCAGCCTAATTGTGGAGCCGTCATCCAGCCTACCGTTACGTCAGCAGAGCGGTCGCCGCCAAAAGCCTTTACCAACGGCATGAACAGCAACAGGGCTATAAAGCTGCCGATATAGGCAAACATCATGCGGTAAGTAGACAATATGTTGCGGTCTGAGGGGTGAGGACTCATCACACCGAGCAGCGATGCGTAGGGCACATTGATGGCACTGTATACCATCATCATCAGTGTGTAGGTAATATAGGCATAGACCAACCTGCCCGTATCACCAAACGGTGGTGTCAAGAAGGTCAATATGCCAATGATACCGAACGGCAACGCCAAATACAGCAAATAGGGACGAAACTTTCCCCAGCGTGTTTCCGTGCGGTCTGCCACTACTCCTACAACGGGGTCAAACAGCGAATCCCATATACGGGTAACGGCAAACATGGTGCCGACAAGAAGGGCTGAGAGGCCGAAAATGTCGGTATAGAAAATCATTAGGTAGGCACCGAATATCTTCCAAAACATCGATGACGACATGTCGCCAAAGCCATAACCTATTTTTTCTGACAGTTTTACCATATAATAACAGTGTATTTACAGAATGCTTTTGTTCTTGTTGATAAGTTTCTTGATAGTCACCACACTGGCAGAAGTAGTAAAGCCATCTTCCGGAGTGTTCATGCAGTAATCTATCAGCTTATCTATTGTTGATGTGGCCACATGCATACGCGTGTCGCAACTTGCATAATAGATATACACTTTGCCGTCTTCGTCAGCTATCCAGCCGTTTGCAAACACCACATTCATTACGTCGCCTACATACTCTTCACTCTCTGGCACCAGGAAATAGCCACCAGGCTGGGCTATTACACGGGTAGGATCATCCAGTGCTGTCATATACATATAAAGCACATAACGCAGACCTGAGGCACAGCCTCTTACGCCATGAGCCAAATGAAGCCATCCTTTAGGTGTCTTGATAGGGTGAGGCCCTTCGCCATTCTTAACCTCCATAATGGTGTGATAATGGCGCATATTGATGATTTTCTCTTCTTTTATCTCAGCATTTGTTATATCGTCTACCAAAGCCCAGCCGATACCGCCACCTGAACCGGCATCAATAAAGCCATCTTGCGGACGTGTGTAGAAAGCATATTTGCCATTCACAAACTCAGGATGCAGCACAACATTGCGCTGTTGGCTCTTTGACTTCAAGTCAGGCAGACGTTCCCAGTTTACAAGGTCTTTGGTACGGGCAATGCCTGCGGTAGCTGTGGCAGCTGAAAGGTCACCAGGACAAGTGTCATCGTGGCGCTCTGCACAGAAAATGCCATAAATCCAGCCATCCTCATGAGCCGTAAGGCGCATGTCATAAATGTTGGTTGCCGGTATCACATCATCGGGCATGGTAATAGGTTCTGGCCAAAAACGGAAATGATCAATACCGTTAGGGCTCTCTGCCACAGCAAAGAAGCTCTTGCGGTCGGCACCTTCTACACGCACGACAAGCAGGTATTTGCCTTTCCATTTGATGGCACCAGCATTCAATGTGGCATTCATCATGATGCGTTGCATCAGGTATGGATTGTCCTTTTCATTGAAATCATAACGCCACTCCAATGGCGTATGCTCTGCGGTAAGCACTGGGTTTACATACTTTTCATAGATTCCGTTGCTCCATTCTTTAGGAGTATTTACTTTATTTAAAAGCTCTTCGTGGTGATTGCGCAAAACTTCCACTCTCTCTGCAAAGTTTGTCATACTTGATAATATTTTTAGTTATTGAAAATTCTGTTAATAATGTACTGTTGCATGCTTCCACTTACTTTCCATCAACGTATCTGTACATGATGCGGAAAGTGGAAAACGCTTATTTAATGTCGTTCAAAAATAATGTTGTTTTATCTTGATAGAACCTCAAAAAGTCTGCTACCGTAGGCTTGCCAGGTGCTGCTATATAGTTTTCTTCCGGCTTATCCCATGCGTTACGCCACAATAGCACATAGCAGATAGGGTATTCTTTGACAACAGGCAGCAAGCACTGGGTAAACCAGTTGGCATCAGGCACATTCTGATAGCCCGTTTCTGTCAGTGCCATCAACTTGTGCTGCTGTTTGCTTGCAGCCAACACTGCATCCAGCTCCTTTCTAAGGTTGGCTTGATAAACACCGTTGTCTGTTGAGAATTGGTAGACATCAATACCTATAAGGTCTACATACGCATCGCCAGGATAATACTTCAAATAGCTGTCTACGGTCTCTTCGCCGTCAGCAAGGTTAGGTGAATAAGCCCACATCACTTGTCCAGGGCATTTGGCAGAAACATATTGGTGTGTGTATTGATAGAGATGCTGATATTGCTGAGGTGTGCAACTCTTGCTGCCCCACCAGAACCAGCCCCCGCTCATTTCGTGCCAAGGACGGAATATAACAGGAATGGCTTTTCCTTTTGCATCTTTCAGTGAAGCAATAAAGCCAGAGACGGCGTCTAACCACGCACAAAACTTGCTGTTCAACGAGCCTCCCGGCAGTATCTTTGCTACTGCATCGCCATTTGGGTCCCATGCATTCTCGCCCGTAACAGGATTCCATGGGTGCCAACTTAGCGTGATGATGCCTCCACGCTGATGCTGACTGGCTATCTCTTCACGCATCCTGTCAAAAGGCACTCCATCCAAATTCTTGTCCGATTGCAATTCTATCTTGCCCAAATCAAAGCCCATCACTGCCGGATAATCGCCGCATACCTCTTTTACATCGCTGCGATTGCGGTCGTAGTGCCATGAGGTACCATATACAGAGTCGTCTTGATGACCCACCATAACACCTCTCTTTTGCAGTTTCTCCATTCTTTTTATGAGTTTGGCAGCAGGTGTTTTGCCTCCTGCTACCATCGAAAGAGGAAGCAATAGAGCCACCAACGCCACTAAATATTTCTTCATACTGTTCTTCGTTTTTACGTTTTATAAAGTTGTCTTGCTTTATCACAACAGGTGTCCAGCATTCAGTGAAATGACACTTTACACCTATACACTTGATTTCCAGTACCTGCTTATCAATTATTTTCAACCGTGAAGGTTGCTTTCAACAAGTCTGCATCTTGGCTGCTTGCACCTACTTGCACCTCAAAATCGCCAGGTTCAACAACAGGCTTCATATTGATGTCAAGATAGCGAAGCTTGTCTGGAGTAACGATAAAGCTTACTTGCTTGCTCTCTCCTGCCTTCAAAGCTACCCTCTTAAAGTCTTTCAGCTCCTTGACAGGACGTGCTACGGTAGACACTACATCACTGATATAAAGCTGGGCTATTTCAACACCATCCCTATTACCCGTATTTGTAATGGTAACAGTGGCAGTAACGCTATCGTCTTTGCTTATACTCTTGACAGAAAGTTGCAAATCGCTGTACTTGAAAGAAGTGTAACTAAGGCCATAACCAAACGGATAGAGCGGTGTACTCTTGCCACATACTACCGGATGAAAATAGGAAGATTTCTTATGGTTGTACCAAGTTGATATTTGACCTGCATTGCGTGGTATCGTGATAGCCAACTTGGCAGAGGGATTAACCTTGCCATACAGCATCTCTGCAATGGCCTGTCCACCAAACTGTCCTGGTTCCCAAGCATTTACTATGGCTGGCACATGCTCGGCAGCGTAATTAACACTCAGCGGTCTTCCGCTGATAATGACCAATATTGTAGGTTTCCCTGTCTTGTTGATACGCTCTATCAGCTGGTTCTGAAGACCCACCAAATCAAGATTGTCGCGGTCAGTATCCTCGCCACTGGTACGCTCTTCCCAGCGAAAACGCATCATATACTCACCACAGCACACAATATTAAGGTCGCAATCTTTAGCTTTTTCCACAGCCTCATCTACCTTTGCCTGCGACATATTGCGCGGATCCCAACCTTGGTCAACAAACTCAAAGTCGGTTTCAGGCGAAATTTGACGCAACCCTTTCAGCACAGTAGACACCTTATTGTCGGGTTGCAGCTCGCTCCAATCGCCCATAATATTCTGATCGTTGGCATTAATTCCCGTAACCAATACCTTCTTGTACTTACTTGCTTTCAGCGGAAGCAGATTGTTTTCGTTCTTCAACAGTACAATAGCATTGCGCGAAGCTTCCAGTGCTGTGGCCTTATGCACAGGGTCGTTGATAACCTTATCGCGTGTTTTTACATCACTATAAGGATGCTCAAACAATCCTAACTTGAACTTGAAGTAAAGTATCCGCTTCACAGACTCATCAATACGAGCCTCTGATATCTTGCCTTCTTTTACCAGTTCCACCACAGTCTGCTGCCATTCAGGACCGTGCATATGCATGTCCATGCCTGCATTGACGCTCTGAAGAAATGCTTCCTTATTGTCTGCAGCCGTGCGATGCTGGTCTACACAATGCTCTATGTCCATCCAGTCGCTGACAACAAAGCCTTTGAAGCCCCACTCTTTGCGCAGCACATCAGTCATCAGCCATTGGTTGGTATGGCAAGGCACACCGTTCAATTCATTGTGAGACATCATGACAGAGCCGCCACCAGCTCTGACTGAAGCCTCAAAAGAAGGGAAGAATACCTCTCTCAACGTGCGTTCTGACACATCACAAGGTGCACCGTTGGTGCCATTGATAGAGTAAGAGCCTCCTACTATGTGCTTGACACATGCCAACACATCATTGGGTGAGTCAAGATTGCCTTGGTAGCCACGTGTGGTGGCCAGTCCGAGTTGTGTAACCAGATAAGGATCTTCACCGAATGTTTCTCCACATCGGCCCCAACGGGCATCTCGTGCCACCTCTACATTGGGGTTAAAGGTCCACTGCATGTTCATGGCACGCATCTCTGCCGCTGTTTGCCGAGCTATCTTATAGGCCATATCCACATCAAAGGAGCATGCCAAACCTATATTTGTAGGATAGACAGTATTGTTTTGGCACTTGGCATTGCCATGTATGGCATCTATACCGATAATCAACGGTATCTGCAACCGGCTCTGCATGTTGAGCTTTTGCAGACTATTTGCCTCTTCCAGTGTAAGCACGTGCAAGAAAGAAGATACAAGTCCCTTACGTATCAGGTCTTCTATCTGTTCATAGGTCCAGCCCGGATAAAAAGCATTAGCGGTGTTGACAGCCAACTGTTCGGCAGTCATCTCCTTATTGGAACGCATGTGCTCCAGTCCTACCAACTGGTTCATCTGTCCCACTTTCTCTTCCAGTGTCATGCGGCTGAGCAAGTCGTTGACACGTGCTTCGACAGAAGCCTTCGCGTCTTTATACAGAGGTTTCCCCAGCGCCTTGGCCGATAAGGTAATAGTAGTCAGTGTCATGATAGTCAATGATATAAGTTTTTTCATTTTCGTAACGTTTTTGTCAATCGGCATTGGCATGTTTGCAACATGCCAAGAAAGGTGTGACCTAATGGTCTGCGTTTACTTAATTACTAACTTTATGTGTGCTAACTCTCTTGAACGGTCTGTTGCAGATGTACTTCAAGAATACTTAGCAAGAAGTAAGACATGCCAATATACCGACTGTTGTGACAGTTAATAATCTGTTATTTACTTGTTGTGATATGCATTTGACTGAGTAACCATGCCTCCCACTCATCCCACTGCTCCTGATACCAGTAGTGTCCTGTCTGCTGATAAGGGTGCAGTTCCTTTGGTGCCGTTACCGTATTGTAGGTGGCAAAGGCAGTGGTGGGCGGTACCACTTCATCGTTATAGCCAAACGAAAACCAGCCCTTGCACTTGATACGGCGGGCAAAATTTATACCGTCATAATAGCGTGAGGTGGCCACTTTCTTGGCATCAATGTTCTTCTTGTCGTAATAGAAGTAGTGAGGCCAGCCACAAGCTACGCCCTTTAACGATGCAGTGTGGTCGCACATGGCAGCATGTACCGCTCCATAAAAGGTTACACGGCTGTCGAGTGCTGCACACACAAGCGACAGCATGCCGCCTTGACTACTGCCTGTAACGCCTAAGTCGGTGCCATTCCACTGACTTAGCGAAGCTATATAGTCAATGGCTCTTACTGCGCCTATGAATACGCGCTTATAATAGGCCTCATCGCGGTTATCCATATTAAAGTTCCAATAGCAATTGAGTGCGCCATTGGACAGATTATCATAGAAATCTTGCGACATGGTTACGGGTATGCCATGTATGCCTATCTCAAGTGTAATGGCCCCTTTGGCTGCTGTCCACACATCACCCTGATAAGGACGGATGCCTGCTCCCGGCACTCTGAGCAGCGCAGGATATTTGCCTGACTTGACAGGAACACAGAGTATGCCATAGGTACGACTGCCCCAACGCATGTTTTGAAAACTCACTTGATACACGTTTACATCTTTAGTGCAACGCTCCGGCAACAATACCTTAGTGGGTTCCAAGGCTGTATAGCGTGCTTCTTTGAGGGCATTGCTCCAAAAGGCGTCAAAATCTTCAGGGTCTTCTGCGGCAGGTCGTATCTTCTCTGGCGAGAAAGCCGCTGTACAAAGCCCTTCATACTTCTTGCCGTTTACGCTGGCCATAACCTTGAGCCGATAGAAGCCAGGCTTGCTCATCGTGCCTTTATGGCTCATGGTGCCATCTTTCAGCACTACATTTGTCTTCTTCACCGCAGGATACATCTCAGGACCAGCTTCGTAATCAATGGGTACATTGTCGAGCAATGTGCCCGACTTGAGCACTTTGACACTGAACTGCGCCGTCTGCCCCACTTGATAGTTCCAGTCTTTATGGTCTGGAGTTACGGTTACTACGATATTGTTGCCACGTATCTGCGCCGACATTTTTGGGCTATAACATAACAATAACAGTAACAATAGAAAACAGTATTTCTTCATAACATTACTTTTTACCGGATTGATTGATTAATAATCCATTTACTTTGCTCATGGTAAGCACACGTGGATGATTGCACAGCGTAATCAAGTCGGCCACCATTTTTGAGCCAGGGTAAGGCGCATAATAGTTGCCTTGGTTAAAATCGCCATGGTTACGCCCCATCATCAAGTAGCTAATACGGCTGTTGAGCAGCGTGGGAAGTATGCTTTTGGTCCAAAAGCCTGTATCGTTGCCCATTCTCTTTACACCCGTCAACACGCCAAATGCCTTCATATCTGCTACGCATCTGCTGGCCATCTGCCGGGTTGCATTGAGCAACTGCTGTGCATATCCATTATAATTGTCTGTAAGATAGGTAAGCTGCACCAAGTCTATGTCGTCTTCAGGACAATAACTCATGGTCTTGTCTACACTGTTGTCCATGTAAACGGTGTTGTAGGCAAACAAAGCATTGGTCAGATTGTTATCATCTCTCAGCCAATCGACAGTATTGCCATACAGCTGCTTATAGTCGTCAGCAGACAGTTTGGTGTACCATGACGTACCATTCTGTGGATAAAGGGCCAACACTACGGGCACCTTGATGCCGTAATCATCTTGCAGAGAACTTACAAAAGCTGCCACTTTACCAGCCCACCCCTTCAGACGCTGTCCGGCTGGGCTGTCTTCATCGCAAGCATCAGGCCCTGGATTAAGAGCGGTCCAGTTGATAACCACCAGACCTTGATGCTGAAAATAGCTAATAATGTCGCGCTTTATTGCACTGAAGCCCAACGAGTCTGTGTTGACACGCTTGCCCTGCTCTATGCCAGACAGCTCGTAACCCACACATGCGGGCCACTCATTGCTTATCTCTTGCAGGTCGCTTCGGGCGGAATCTCCCGTCCAGCCGATGCCTTCCAGAGTGCCATACATCTGTCCGAGCATTACCCCTTTCTGTTCAAAAGCGAAGAGATTGTTGCGCAAGTTCTCCGTGCGTTGGGTCAGTCCGCTGTCTCCTATCTTGTCGTAAGGGTTCTTGTCTTTGCGACACGATGTTGCCACCAATGCCGCAAAGACTAACAACACTACGATACTAATATATTTATTGCTCCTCATTGATACGCCAATTATCCATATTTATAATGTTGTCCATACCCATAGCATCTTGCCAATAGTCGGCTGGAAACATGGTGCTGTCTGTTACTTTTCCCTCTTCATAGTAATAGTCATACCACGGCATGAAATAAAGGAACTTGGCACCTGCTGCCCACACCTCGCTCATTTTAGGCATTCGCTTGGTTATCTTATTGCAAGACCCCTGGTCTTCAGTAAGATTGCCACACTCTGCCAAAGCAATCATCTTGGTGGAATAGAGGGCTGAAAGACCATCATACTGCGCTTTCAGTTCTGCCGCTGACGAGCCATAGCAGTCGCAGCCTACTATATCCACATTGTCATCACCAGGATAGTAAGATGTATCGGCATCATTGGTAGCAGTCTTGGCGGTACCTGTCCATATCCATATCAGGTTATGAATGCCTTTCTGCTCAAAATAAGTCTTCATGGTATTCCACAGTTTCTTATAGGCTTCGCCTCCCTTGGTGCCCCACCAGAACCATGCTTGCTTTGGCCAGCCCTGCGTGTTGAGCATGTTTCCGCTGGCCTCATGAAAGGGGCGCCACAAGGCTACTATGCCTTGCTCTTGCAATTTGAGCAGCACATCGCACACTTTGCCCATCTGCCCATAGAACCATTTGTTCTCCCAGGTGCCGTCAGTGTAGATATTGTCCATATTCCATGTTGTCTTGTCGGGCGAACAGGTGGCACCATCCATATTCTGGTTGTTAAAGTCGTCCTCTGAAGCCGGTACATTAAAGTGCCACATAAGCGACACTACTCCACCCTTCTCTGCCCAATCCACTACGGGCTTGGTGTTGCTGTAATCAATCCATGTGCCTGACGACATGATATGGATAAAGTCAAAACAGTTGATGGCCGGATACTTACCCGTTACGGCATACTCATGTTCAGCCCCCGTAGTGTTCCAGTTTACCTTGGCCACAGTAGAGGTAAGCAGGTTCTTGCCATAGTAATATTGCAGGTAAGCGAACAGTATTTTCGTGGCATCAGTAGCGTTGGCATCTGCCAACTTGATGTTTTTGATATCTACATCAATATATTTGTTGCCCGCAAACTTAAACACCACCTTCTCTATTTCCTTTACTTCTGAGCTGAGCGGAAAGTCTTCGCCAAAGGTAGTTGAATACACATTCATATTGTTTTCATCATGTGCTATCTTGATGATTTCCGAGCAATTATACTCGTCTGGTGCGCCACCGCCTTTATAGTAAATAAGTATCTTGTCGCCTTCGGTCTGTGCATAAGCCCCTGTTGGCATCCAACTAAAGACAAGCAGCATGACAAGGGCATAAATAAGAGAATATATCTTTTTCATCGTTTTGTTATTTTAAGGGTTGCATTATCGGCTTTGATAATATAAGTTCCTGTGGGCAGTGCCTCCAACGACACGCTCACGCTACCATCAGCGCCACTGTGCAGCGTCAGGTTTACGGGCTGTCCGCCTAAGGTGTAAGCCTTTACTGCTGTCTTGCCGCCAAGCTTGCTGAAGGTTATTGTATTGCCCTCTCGGCTCACTGCCTTGCTAACCGCTATGCCTTGTATAACAGTAGGTGCACCAAAGGTGTATTCTTTCACCTCGTATAGGCTGTAAGTGGCAGTAGCTTCTGTGGTTGTCATTACCAGTTGGTTGTCGGCTATCGTGATGACTGGCTTTTCTGCCAAAAGAAAAGAATGTATCGTGCCATCCTTCATCTTCAGGTTCAGCGCCTCATCGGCAGCATGTAGCCCCACTGTAGCCGTCAGAAGGGCAAGCAAAGTGATTATCAGTTTCTTCATTGTCGTAATGTTGTTTTGTTGTTTGTATGTATCGTGTGTATGTAATTTTCAGCTTCATGGACTGACCATCAGATATACCTTTGTAAGTAACTGACGGTCAACGGTTTACAAAGAGCAGTGCTTCCAGCGTGCAAAAGCACTGCTCTTGGCTGTCGATAGCTGTGCTTTTAGCCGCTCATTGCAGTGCTTTCGCATGCCGATTGCAATGCTTTTGCATAGCGTGTATTATCAGGGCAGTTAGTTGCCCTCTGTTGCCGCTGTGTCGGCATTTATGGTATCAGTTCTATTTTTGTAACTGTCAGGTCGCTGCCTTGTATGATAAAGGCCGTCTCGCTCCAAGTGTCTGTCTTTACACCTGTAATGCAGTCAATGGCATCTTGTGTCAAGGTAGTTTCCAATACACCTGCACCACCATTCCAATCTTGCAGATTGTCTGAGCCCAAGTTGTTCCAATTGGGATCGTTCAACTGTATTTGACCTGTTGTATGAGTAGCTTTATAAAACCTTATTTTCGACACACCAGATGTCCAGGTAATCTTGGTAAGGTCTACATTGGTATTACGCATGATGCGGAAGCGACCTTCATCATCCCAAGTCAGTTTCATAGGAAATTTAGCTTGCGCGCCATCCATCATAAAGCAGTTGGTCTCGCTCACTGCATAACTGGTATAAAGGTCTTCTACTTGAAACACCACTCTGTCTATATCCCATACACCCGACATTACAAAGGGATTTCCCATGGAGGTGGTAGTGTACACATTGATATTGGAGTTGTCGTGCTCAATCTTGTCTATTTCCGAAAAATTAAATTCCACTGGCTTGCCATCACTTGCTTTATAATATATCTGCACTTTACCGCTTGCAGTCTGCGCTGAAGTCTGAGTAGATACTGATAGAAGGGCCAACAGCATGATAGCCGCACGGATAAGGGTATGTAGTTTTTTCATCGTTTCGTAATTTTAAGGGTTGTGTTATTCGCTTTGACAATATATGTTTCTGCGGGCAATGTCTCCAAAGACACGCTGACACAGTCTTTGCCGTTATCTTGATGCGCAATGCTTACTTGCTGTCCGCTTAATGTATAGACTTTTACAGTAGTCTTGCTGTCAAGACCATAGAAAAAGATGACATTGCCTTCACGGCTCACTGCCTTGCCCACAACTGTGCCTTGAATGGCAGTAGGTGCGCCAAAGGTGTATTCCTTCACCTCGTATAAGCTGTAAGTAGCAGTTGCTTGGTCAGTAGTCATCACCAATTGATTGTCGGCTATCGTAATAACAGGCTTCTCTGTCAAGAGAAAAGAGTGTATCGTGCCATCTTTCATCTTCAGGTTCAGCGCCTCATTGGCTGCATGCAGCCCTACCGCACAAGTCATTAGGGCCAACAAGGTAGTAAAAATCTTTTTCATAGTCATTATTTTAAAGTTACTGAATTATATCGTATGCAAATAGGTTTCCGTATGAAGTGGTCTGCCGTTTGACAAACATGGTTGAGCCGAAGCTCTCTACTGCTTATTGCCGCAGCCAGCATTTGTCGAGCAAATAGCTCTGATAGTTTTAGCTGTTTCAGTATTGCTGCTGTCATGCTACCGTATCCTCTGCTTTGTGTAAACAGGGCTGCACCCTCTGTCTATATCGCAACAAGACTTTTAGCAGTCTCTCTGTTTTTTGTTTTTGAAAGTGTGTTGAGAGTATCTTTCATCTCTCAACACACTTGAATTATTGTTGTTACCTGTGCGTTTACCCTATATCTGATACAGCATAACTCACCGGCAAACAGTAATGGATTATGGTACCAATGTAATCTTTGTTACTTGTAAGCCTGAGCCTTGAATGATAAAGGCTGTCTCGCTCCAACCGTCAGCTCTTGCACCTGTGATGCAATCGATGGCCTCTTGAGTCAATGGAGCCTCCAATACCTCTGCACCGCCATTCCAGTCGTTAAGGTCATAGCCTGACAAGCTGCTCCAGTTAGCATCGTTGAACTGTGCCTGACCGGTGGTAGCTGCCACTTTGTATATCTTAAT
Source organism: uncultured Prevotella sp. (assembly GCA_937907705.1). Classification (GTDB taxonomy): domain Bacteria; phylum Bacteroidota; class Bacteroidia; order Bacteroidales; family Bacteroidaceae; genus Prevotella. Next base: position 142,324 of record CALCVP010000057.1, read on the forward strand.
CTTAGAGACACCAGGCGTCCAAGTAATCTTGGTAAGGTCTACATTGGCATTACGCATGATGCGGAAACGGCCGTTATCGTCCCAAGTAAGCTCCATTGGGAATTTGGCTTGGCTACCATCCATCATGAAGCAATTGGTCTCGCTCACCGCATATTCGTTAGGAATAACGGTCAACTTGCCTACCACATACTTCTGACCGTCAGCAGTCTGCATGGTTACATTATAAGAACCTGCTGCCAAAGAAGCGGGAATAACAATGGTCATTGAGGTGGCAGAGCGTGATACATACTGGCTAACCTTAGCGGTACCGATATACACAGCTTCAACATTGTTATAGTTTTTGCCCTCCAAGGTTACCTGTGCACCGGCATTACCAGCAGGAGCATTGGTCAAGGTTGGGTTGGTAGAAGGCTGAATGGTCAACCCTGCAAACTCTACTGTATCACCATTCTTCATGGTCAGCACAAATCCTGTGCCCGCAGCACCGGCTGGTACTGTCAACTTGATAGCATTGCTCTTCTGATCGATAAACTCTGTAACCTTTTGGTCTGTCGGGAAAGTAATAGATGCCACAAGGTCAAGATTCTTACCTGCAATGATAATGTCGCCACCAGCCATCAAGGAAGTAGGATTTACAGCCGTTACACTTGCCTTCACCAGTGTAAAGGCCACGCTAACTGTCTTGCCGTTCTCCAAGCTTAAAGTAATGTCGCCCTCTTTGGTGTCTTCCGGCACTGTGGTAACTATCTCGGTAGCACTCTGCTGCTCAATCTCCGTATTCTTGCCATTAGGGAAGCTGATAGAAGTAATCAAGTCAAGGTCTTTACCCGTAATAGTAAGCTTGGCACCATTCTTCACTGGATTAGGAACCGCACTCAAGTTGGTAGGAACCACAGTAGTAATGCTACCGGCAGGCACCTGCACGCCAGAGTAAAGGTTCAGCGTTACTTCACCGTCAGTAGCCTTGACAGGCACAACAAAACTAATGCTCTTGCCGTCTGCACTGTGCTTTACGTCTGCGGTATCCACCTTAGCACCGTTCAAGCTAACGGTAACCACCTGTGTGAGCGACTCTCCATTGACCGTAATGGTTTCGCCAGCCTTAGGATTTGCGTTTGAAAGACCACTCACAGTAGGCTCATTTACAGTAAGAGCCAACTCTGATTCCAACTCTGAAGGCTGAGCAGCCAAGTCTGTCAGCTTAAACTTACCTGTCCTTGCTGTCATCGGTATAGCCACTTCAATGGTGTATCTGTCGTGTGTAACAAACGCATCTTCCTTCACTGTGTCGTTCTCTGCAAAGATAATGCCATGTATAAGATTCAGATAATCGCCTTTGATGGTCAGCTTATCGCCCACATTACCTGCCAGATTGTTTTCAGAACCCACATAGAACTTGTCTATCTTGATATCTTCACGGTAAACAATAGGAGTAATTGTTCGTATCTCTCCACCCTTTTTGGTGGTAAGTACCACTATACCTGTATCGCATTTCTCGGCAGGCACTGTAATTGAAATTTTGCTGTGCCGTCCCTTTTCCAGTATTTCATACTGAGTAATAGGGTCTGCACCCGGCAATTGAATACTCTCTATCTGGTCAAGATTGCTGCCATAGAAATACAAGGTGCCGCCTCTCAACACTGGACAAGGGCCAAATGCGTTCACCGCTATATTGTTGCCATACTGGTCTGTGTTGAGATCGTCGCCATCATCACAGGCTGTAAGCGATAGCCCTACAAGGGCTATCACCATAAGCATGAATATCTTATAATACTTTTTCATAGTTATGCTTCATTTAAAAGATTAGTTTAATGGCACTACACGGATGTTGTCAAGTCTTATGACAGGCTTGCACTCTGTGCCAGAGATACCACCACCCACAATAAATATGGTGAAACTGGTAAAGTCATCTGCTGTTAACTTGACATTGCCACTGGCTTTGCTGCCACTCATACCATAGGTAAAGTCTTTAATAGGCAATGTAACCGTTATCCACTTGCCGTCAGTATCAAAGGAACCCGTAGACTCCCAAGGACGATAGATGCCACGTGGCAGGTCATCGTTGTTGAAATAGGTGTTGTTGGCACCAGCGCACTCCTTGCCGTCTACATCGAGACCACTGCCTGTTCCGCTAATTTTATCTACACCACCTACAATAATCTGCATTGCACCAGCAGACCAAGGATTACTCTTAGGCACATACATCTCAAATTTGTAGGCCATATTCTGGTAGTTAGTAAAGTCTGCCAAGTCTGTCAACTTCTGCGATTGTCTGGCCACATAAGATACCGGAGTGGTCCATTCTCCTGGCCAATAAGGGAAGAAGTAGGTATTGTCATTCCAATCACCATTGGCACTCATAGTGGTAGCATCATTGCCTATTTGGATGTATTTGCCGCTAATAGGATTATCTGTATCTGTTACAACAGGTCCATCGCTGTGCCATCCCAATGGCATAAGACCGGTCTTGCCGTCAAAGTCGAAGAGTAAGCCACGGCTGTCGAGATAACGGAAAGACGATTTTGTGGTTCCATAGACAGAGGTTACACTGACAGGACCCTCTGTGTCGCATTCTGGCATGACAAAAGTAAGGGCAGAACGAGACTTGCTTACAAAGTCTGTAACCTCTTGTCCATCTGGCAATGTAACCTTAATAGGCGTGCCAGGATCATCAATAAAGTAGCTACCATTGATTGTTACCTCATCACCTGCATGCACATACTCACAAGACATCGAGGTAAGTGTAGGAGCAGGCACAACCACATGGAAGTCATACTTTACTGTATCGTTTCCAGTGGTAACCATATAAATCTTGTCTGTTACCTTGTCCGGTATGTCCTTTGGCACTGATACCACCAAAGTGTGGTCGGTAATGTAACTTGTATTCAAGATAGCTTGCTTGTCATTGAAGTACATTTCCTTAATACTTGTCAAGTTGCTACCCACTATACAGATAGAACTTTCAGGATATGACTGTACAAGCAATGAGTCTTTCTGGTCAACATCGGTAGGACGTATGTAGTAAATGGTAGGTTTACCGCCTGTCAACTCAAACTTATCGGGTTCATCTTCGCAAGATTGCAGTGCAAATCCTGACAGCAGAGCCGTAGCGACCAGCATGTAACCACCTATTCTTTTTATGTCGAATTTCATAATCGTTAGGCTTTAAGTGTTAAAAACTAATGGTACTTAAATCAAAGTCCTCAGGGTCTTCAAGCAGCAGAGGATTATAGATTACATCTGAAGAAGGCAGAGGCAATGTAAAACTTTGGTCGGTAACATTGGGGGCATTCTTGTCATCATAAGTAATATCTGCAGTAGAACCCCATTGTGTATACCCGCTTTCATAATATGCCTTATACAACTTATTCAAGGCAGACTGGTCATATCCATTGCGACGTTGGGTCTTAATCTCGCTGATTGCGCCCTGTGGGTCGTAATAGTAGCGGCGAACAAAGTCGTACCAACGGTCTCCTTCGCAAGCAAGTTCCAAGCGACGCTCTTTCCATACATCCTCCCAAGAGATTGAAGCAGGCACTTTATCATAACCCTTTACAGAGCGATGGCGCACATCATAGAAGTATTGCAAAGCCTTGGGGTCTGTTGTGGTACCGTTGTCTCCTATCTTTGCCTCACAATAGATAAGGTAAACATCAGACAAACGGAGTATATGCGTCCACAGTTTTGACGCCATTCGAGCGGCAGAAGAACCGAGATACTTCACGTGGTCGGCATCATCACCATAGAGATGTTTTACACTGGCAGCACCGGTAGGACTCTCCATGGCTCCATCACTCACGTGTTCCGGATAGCCTCCGAAGCAGAACTTGAGATAATCAAATCCACCACAATCGGTGTAGAAGTAATCATACTTATCGCCAGCCATCATCATGGTAGCCTTTCGACGGTCGTCAGTATCTTGCCGTTTCTGGCTTAGCGCATTTTCGCCAAAGGCATCTTGCAAATCAACAGAAGGTCCATTCCATTGTCCCCAGTTATCTCCATACTCGTCAAAGCCATTCATGGCCAAATCGCTTTGCAGTGTGTTTTGACAAGTCCATGTACCTCCAACAGTCCAAGCCCATGAAATGAGGTTTTCATCACATGCGTTATGGTCTCCCCTGAAGATATCAGAAAACTTGGCTTCCAGCTGTCTGCCACTGTTTTCTATGACATCAAGTGCCAGTTCAGCAGCTTTCTCCAAGTCGGCTGTATTGCGCTTATGCGCTGTACATGTAATGTAAGAATAAGAACCTTTGTGGTAAGTTGTATTCTCTTCGCTAAATCCTGCCTTGGTAAGATACACCTTAGCCAAGAGTGCTTTAGCACAATATCTGTCTATACGGCCTGTGTTTGTAAGGTCTTTCTCCGGCAAAAGCTCAATAGCTTTCTCAAGAGTCATGATGATATAGTCGTAGATATTGCTGATTTTTGCCTTGTGCACGGAGGTAGCTTTCTGGCTGTTGATAACATCGATAGGGTTATGGATAATAGGCACCGAACCGAAAGAGCGTACCATATAGAAGTAAGCAAAAGCTTTCCATGTGAGGCATTCGCCCATGCAAGCATTTTTCACAGCCTCAGATGCACCGGTGCTGTTCTTCAAGTTCTCATATACTGTGGTGGCATGTGTATTTACCGCCCAAAGGGAAGCACTCATGTTATTGAGGTCTTCGTCTGCACCTGTCAGTGTAAAGGTCAGATATGGCGAACCGCCCCAATAGTAGTTGCCTGACAACACCTCGCCTACCTTGAAGAAACCACGCTGAAAATCGTACCAAGGAGAGTTGTAAAGGTAGTTTACGCCAGAGCGGCATTGTGCGTCATCTTTGTAGAAGTTAGAGGTGTTGATGGCGTCTTCGGTAGGACAATCCAAATAACTGTCGCAGGAAGTAAATGCCATGCTCATCAAAGCAACGCAAGCTATAGATTTTATATTGAATATTTTCATTGTTGTACTGTTTTTAGAATGTTACGTTAAGACCGAAAGAATAAACAGTAGGTGACGGATAACGACCGTTGTCAAGACCGTAAACATAACCATTGGAATCAGATGTCGACGCACCTATTTCCGGGTCATATCCCTTGTAACCTGTGATTGTTGCCACGTTTTGAATGTTGCAATAGAGTCTTACGTTTTCAAGACCTACATGCTTCAGCCATGCTTTCGGGAAGGTATAGCCCAAGGTAATATTCTTGATGCGCAAGTAACTTCCGTCTTCAATGTAACGGTCGCTGGTACGAACATTGTTGTTAGGATCGTTCAAGCGAGCTGCCGGCAAACCAGTAGGATTAGTAACTTGAATATTGTCGATATCGTCATACCAATGGTATACAACGCCTGCATTGTGTCCTTGGTAGCCATTTGAATAGTCTTTGTTAGGATCAATCGGAGTGATTACAGAGCGACCGAGCACAGTAGCAGCCTGATTGGTCCATACACTCTTCATGGCATCGAGACGCATGCGGAGGTAATTGTAAACCTTATTGCCCACAGAACCGTTGACAAACACTGACAAGTCAAAGTTCTTGTAACGGAATGTGTTGGTCCAACCAAAGGTGTACTTAGGCATAGGATTGCCTATATAGGTGCGGTCGTGGTCATCGATAACGCCATCTGGCTTTCCGTCAGGACCACTGATATCCTTATACTTGATATCACCTACCCAAACAGTATTCCATTTGTCATAGCTGTTCGGCCCTTTGTAAGCTGTTGGCTTGGCTGAGTTTTCTATATCCTCTCGACTGGTATAGACACCATCCGTAACATAACCATAGAACTGGAACAGAGGTTGTCCTACATCGCTTTTGCTTACTACGTCGCTCCACTGTCCTGTACCGAGAATAGCGGCACTGGATGTACCAGCCAGCTTGGTCAGCTTATTCTTGTTCCAAGATATTTCAAACTCGCTGTCCCATGAGAAATCTTTTGTCGTAACAGGATGAGCAGAGAGTGTTATTTCAAGACCCTTGTTTTCGATAGATCCATAGTTGCCCCACGGTGCGGCAAGCGCAGAACTTGAGTTGCCGGATGTACCCATATAAGAAGGCAACTGCATAGGCATCAGCATGTCGTTGGACACTTTCTTGTAGGCATCCACTACCAAATTGAGCCTGTCATTGAAGAAACCAAGGTCGATACCAATGTTGGTCTGCTCTTGTTTCTCCCAGTGTATATTGAGGTTAGAGATACGTGCCGGTCTGTAAGAGTTGCCAAGACCAGTCTGCATCATGGAAAGGTCTGATGACCACTTGCCACTGCCGATGTTAGAGTTACCAGTCTGTCCCCAGCCAAAGCGGAGTTTACCATTAGAAAGCCACTTGCCTGCTATCTTCTTGACAAAGGCTTCGTTAGAGAAGCGCCATGCCAAAGCAAATGAGTGGAACGAGCCCCAACGGCAATCAGGACCGAAGTTGGAGCTGCCATCGCGGCGGAAGGTATATGTAGCCAAATACCGGTCGTCGTAGTTGTAGGTTTCACGGGTAAAGAATGAAGCCATAGCCGATGTGCCGAATCCTGCCTTGAGCTGATAAGAAGTCTGGTCGCCCAAGCCCGGATTGTGGATATCGTTGGAAGGCAAGCCGATGGCATAGTTGTAGTTGTAATCATATTTGCTCTTCCAGCACTCCTGACCCACCATGGCAGTAAAGCTGTGCTTGTCTATGCTGCCTGTATAAGTAAGGTAGTTCTTGAACTGGAGGAACTGACCTGTGCTCTTCTGAAGAGACATTTCGTTCTTTGACTTCTGCCAGCGGCCGAGGTCTACGGTAGGTTCAAAGGTCTCTGCACGGTCCCAACTGAAGTTGTAACCTAATTCAGTATGCCATACCAGGCCTTTCATAAAAGTGATTTCTCCAAACACATTACCGTTAAGACTGTTGCGCTTGTAGAGAATATCATTCATCAGAGCAAGTGCTACAGGGTTAGGATTGTTGACACCCTCGCGAGAAATGGAAGTATAATTGCCATTGATATCATAGATTGGAATATCGGGCATAGAGGTTAAGGCATAAGTGATAACACCATCTTCCTGGTCTGCTTTCAGCAAGCGCTCGTCGGTATTGGCATAGCTGGCATTGAAACCTAACTTAAACCAAGGCTTGAGCTGTGCGTCAAGGTTGGCGCGCATGCCATAACGCTGGAAGTTGCTGCCTATAATGGTACCGTCTTGATCCATAAAATTGCCTGACACATAATACTTTACCTTGTCAGAGCCACCCTGTGCTGCCAATTGATGCTGATGCTGGAAAGCTGTGCGGAAGATGGCATCCTGCCAGTTGGTACCGACACCCAAGATAGAAGGATCGCTGAAATCATTGTTTTTAGTAACCATGCCTATGGCTGCCATGTCATTGTAATACTCAGCAAACTGGCGCAAGTTGAGCATGTCTATACGCTTGGTTTGGCGCTGCCATGCCATCATGCCATCGTAGGTGAACTTGGCTTCGCCTGCTTTACCGCGCTTGGTGGTGATGAGTACGACACCGTTAGAACCCTGCGCACCATAGATTGCGGTAGCAGAAGCATCCTTGAGCACTTCCATACTGACAATGTCTGCGGGGTTAATGGTAGACAGTGGAGATACTGATGATACAGAACCATTGCCTAACGCATCACCCAAACCAACAGAAGCGCCAGAAGAGTTGGAGTTGTTCCATATCACACCATCCACTACATAGAGTGGTTCGGCACCGGCATTGATGGTAGCCTGACCACGCACACGGATAGATGACGATGAACCAGGGGCACCGGAAGTAGACATAGAGGTTACACCTGCCACACGACCTGCAAAAGCCTGGTCGAGGTTGGTGATGATAGAACCTTTCATCTTCTTCTCGTCCATTGAACCGGTGGCACCTGCCAGGTCGCTTTTCTTCATAGAACCGTAGCCTACGACTACCACTTCTTCAAGATTGTTTTTGTCTTCTTTCAAGACAATACTCAAGTTTTTTCTACCGGTAATGCTTACTGTTTGGCTTACATAGCCAATGTAAGAGACCATCACTTGATTTTTGCCAGAAGGGACTACAATACTGAAGTTACCGTCCAAATCGGTAATGGCACCAGTACCTGAGCCACCTTTGACAACTACGCTTGCACCAATCAACGGCTCTCCGGTTTCATCTTTTACGGTACCAGAGAGCTTCGTCTGTGCATAAGTAAGGCTACTTACTGTAAGTGCCATAAATAGCATTGCTACTTTCTTCATTAGGCGTAATTAATTTAAGGTTATTATTAAAGATTTATATTAATTTTCTGTATGTAAGACGGAAAGTTTTTCTGCTATATATCTAAATAGGCAAGAAACTCATCCCAAGGTGAATAAAGTCTTTTTTGCTTAAGTTTTCATTCTGATAGATTGGTTTATGCTTATTCGTAATCAATTTCTGTTGCCAAAGATAAGCTGCACCTCAGCAATTAAGAGTAAACTTTATTGCATTCGGTTTGTGTTATCTTTGGCAAAGATATAGCAAACTTTATATTTTTTATAATACTTTATTGCTTCATACTTGTACTTTTATGACATTCTCCTCTATTATTGGCTGTTTTTAGCTATTTATCGAGCTATTTTTCTGAAAAATCATAAAACAAAGCCTATATTTATTAATTTTAGTTATAATTCAAACCAATATAAAATCATATTTCATGGTAGTATATCAAATCAATAAGTGTATTTTTACCACTATTTTTAGATTTTAACATAAAAATAAGTCAAATAAAACAATAAAACTTGTATTATTTTGCGCCCTTATCAACTATTTATCACAGACTGAATTGCAGTAAACAATATTAATAAAAAGGCTGTATTTTCGCCTATATAAGGCAATCTTCCAGCATCAACACATAGGCATCAATAGGTAAATTACCAAGAAAAATATGATACTTTTATAACACCCCACGGGCAAGAGCTATGCTTTTACATTGCAAGAGCAGTGCAATCAGGTGCCGACAGCTATGCTTTCGCCTAACGATTGCATAGCTCTTACAACCCGATTGCACTGCTCTTGTACAGACACTATTATGGAAGCAAATGTCCAAAATAACTGTATTAAAACATCCTATTATCAGAAACAATTCTGAACACCTGCTTAACTTACAGACTACCGCTTGCTGCACTGATGCGCCTTAGTCATCCGCTTTACTTGCTGCTTTACTACTTGGAGAGTAGATTTGTCGCTGGCAAACACACTGTTCAGCCCCTGTGCTTCCTGAGCAGGGTCGCCGCAATAGTCATCGCCCGGCACCCAATTCTCATGAGTGGGCTGAGCATAGCCGCCCCACCCCCAAAAATTACAACCGGCAAATAGACCTCCATGCTCTGCATTGTCTGCCACTAAAGAAAACACATACTTGTAATAAGCATCGCGGCCCTTGGTAGGTGAGTGGAGAGCATAAGACATGTTGTCGCGCGGAAAGCCAAACTCTTCCATCACCAATGGCTTGCCAATACGATTGCAGATTGACAAATGCCTGTCTATATACTCCTTGGTGTTTTGGCAAGAGCGGTCAAGGTCAGCTATCAACGAATCTTTACGCGCCCATCCCCAGTTGTAGGGCCACAGATGCACATTGCAATAGTCTACATTCTTGTCGGCACAGATGCGCTCATAAGTGCCATAATCGTTTTCGCATCCCCACGCCCCCTCGCTGCCAATGGACACAAGGTGGTGCGGGTCGATACTTTTTATCAAGGCAGAAGCCTCAGCCAGCCACCGCTCAAAGGCAGGCAGTGCCTTACGGCTGAAAGCTCTTGGCTCATTGCCTATCTGCCACGACATAATGGTGGGGTCATCGCGATAAGCTACATGCGTGTATCTGTTGGTACGGCTCAATATAAAACGCACATAATTGTAGAATAGCTGATGGGCCTTATCATTGGTAGCATACTGCGATACAAACTGCATATACTTGTCATAGCCCGCCACTGCCGGAACAGGGGCCTTGCCCGCACCGGCATGATAGAGATAGAAGCCATAGCCACCGCTCCACTCCCACGAGTTATTCAGATAGAGCACTGCCACCATCTTGCGCTTGCCCATCTGCTGCAACAGATAATCAAGTCCGGCTAAAATAGTATCGTTATACACACTCGGGGCTTCCTGCAAGGTAGGTTCGACCTTAGTGGGTACTCCACGCTCACCGTCTGAGCCCACCAGAATTCTCAGATTGTCTATACCCATAGCCTTCATGGCGTCCAACTCGCGGCAAAGGCGCTTGCGGTCGCCCCCTTGTCCCTCAGAACCCAGTATAGCCCCATACCAAAAGTTGGTGCCTACATAATAATAAGGTTGACCGTTGCGCATAAACTTACCGTTGCTTACGGTGATAAAACGGCTCTGAGCCAAAGCCACAGTAACTGTGACCAGCAGAGCCAAGAGTATAAAAAATACTTTCTTCATGTTTTTGTTATAATATGTATTGTTACCGTTCTGCCATATCAAATGCCGCCTACAAGGCAGCTGAAGGTATAAAACGATAAAAGGGAAGACCTGTTCGCCCGAACCAATCTTCCCCACAATAACACCTTAAAAAACTTTACCTTCTAACTTTACTGTTGCTTTTATGAAAACTTATGTAATGCATATAATACTAATCTTGATACCCAAGACATTCCAGTAATACATGACAGTTCGTATCCATACTTGTCGCAAGCTATGATACAACGCTTTTATTGTTTTATCGAACTATACCTTTCTTGCTGCAAAATTAACAGGTTTGCACCATTCTTTATAATACTCTATTGCTTTTTTATGATACTTTCTTGACAAAATACCGTTTCTATACAACAATCGCTTACCATATAAACACGCAAAGCCCTATCATCCATACAAAACAGACAATAGGACTCTGACGGTAAAAAGCAACGCCTTAATCATCGGCACCAAAGAGCGGATCTTCGGGCATTACGCTTACAGGCTTTTGGTTATACTGCTTCATCATATCATTAGACACATATTTCTTGTTGACCACCAAGCGGAACATATACTCGTTAAACCACTCATTAGTCATAATCAAGCAACCATTCTGCCCCCATGTAGCACCCCAGCTGTTTTCTACTTTCCACTTCTGCGGATTGCCATTAGCGTCAAGGTCTACAGCAGTAAGTGTCATGGCATGAGTGGAACCACTGTCAAAGGTCATGATGCGCTGTGCCTTGTTCATGCCAAACGTGGTGCCAAACAGCGAGCCATAGTCAAAATTGTTCACATCGCAATAGCCTGTCTGGCGGTCAAGAAACTTGCCCACATCATAAGAGCTATACATCTTTCTGCCATCCTTCAGCGAGGCAATGGCCAACTTGGCTATATCGCTCATAGGCAGGTTAAGATATTTCCAATTATGTCCGTCATAGGTATGGCGGTCATATTCCACCTCATAGGTCTTGTAATAATCACGACGCGGATCGTTCATTACCATAATAAAAGATCCGTTGATAGGCATATTGCCCAATATCTCGCGGCTAAACTCCAGTGGAGTATAAGTCTTGGCAGGAGTTACCGCACGGCCTTTGCTGTCTTTAAAGGCATAAGTAAACTGAGCTGGAGGCTCGCCATAGACCAAGGTAAGCATGTGATAGACCTCTGAGAGCATTTTTGTCTTTGCTGCCTTTATATCGGCAGTCTTCTTGCCACCGTTCACCATATCACGCAGCTGCAAGCCAAACTCTCTGAGCTTCATGCTGATTAGGCGCGAAGCCTTTGAGGTATTCTCGCTTGAGAAGGTCTCCGGCACCACCTCACTGGGCACCAAGCCGTATTTATCCACCAAGTCTGCCACACCGCAAAAAGTGCCACCGTCATTCAAAGGCGACTTAAAGAAGAACTGCACACGAGTGTCGTCCATAGGTTTCTTGGCACAATCTATCACCCCTTGCAAAAACAAATTGGATTTCTCCAACTGGTCCCAAAAGAACAAGTAGCCTTGAGAAAACGTTACATTGAGCGAGTCTGTGCGCTGTGCAAAGTTGGAACGCAACACATTAAAGCCACTGAACATCCAGCATCTGCCACTCTGCTTCTGGTCTGTAATGCTCTGCTCCTTGGTCTCCACACTGAAGTAATTGTTTATCTTGCCTGCAATAGCATTGTTCTTGGTCAGATTGTCAATACTGTTAGTAGCCAATGCGGTAGCCAACGCCTTGTCTGCCACAGTATGCTTTTGGCCCTTCTGCATTTGGCTAATCATTTCTTTACTAATGCCGCCATCCTTAGTCTGCGCCAAAGAAGGCATGGTTGCAGCCGCCATTATCAAGGCAGCCGCCATAGAGAGTTTTCTTATTGTCATAGATTGTATCATTTAATGTTTTTCCATTTATCATATTGCAAAGCAGGTATTACCCTGTGTTTTGCTTAGCACTGACAGTTCTTTTCCAACTGGCGTTTTTACCTTCTGCCTATCGCTTACACATAAGTTTCCAAGAACTTCAGTGTACCGGTAACCTGCAAAGTATTTGTTGTGGCAGGTATCAGCATTGATTCACCTTCACGCAGCGTGGTTACATTACCCTCATTGTCGGTAAATGTAGCACTGCCGGCAATGCCTATCAGTATCACGAAGCTGTCCAGTTCGCTGTAATCAAGCAGCATCGGCTCAGAAAGATCATAGACGGCCGTGTTGAAGAACGGACATTTCACCAGAGATACGCCTTGATTCTTGGCAGGTACATAGTCTGTCTGGTAACTTTGCTCTACATGATAGTCTATACATTCAGCAGCCTGCTCGGTATGCAGTTCACGGTAATTGCCGTTTTTGTCTTTCCGCTTGAAATCATAAATACGGTATGTGGCGTCTGAGGTCTGCTGTATCTCAGCCAAGAAGCAACCATGGCCAATACTGTGAATACGCCCTGCCGGTATAAAGAAACAATCACCCGCTTTGACTGGATATTCAGCCAAAGCATCACAGATAGTGTCATTCTCTACCATCGCTTTATACTGCTCCGGAGTAATGGCGGTCTTCAAGCCACAGCGTAATTTGGCATCCGCTTCAGAATTCATGATGTACCACATTTCGGTCTTGCCGTTTTTCATTCCCCTTTTTTGTGCCTGCGCATCATTAGGATGCACTTGAATGGACAAATCCTGACGTGCATCAATAAACTTGATGAGCAACGGAAACTCATTGCCAAAACGCTTGTAGTTATCCGTTCCTACTAATTTGTCTTTCAACTGCTCCACTGCCTGTGTCAAGTTCTGTCCTTTCAATGGTCCGTTGGCAATAATGCTTTCATTACCTTCTACACCGGAAATCTCCCAACTCTCACCTACATTCTCGACCGCAGAGTCAAGATGCTTGAACTTTACGATTTTGTTACCACCCCAAATGGTTTCTTTCAGCAATGGATCGAATTTGATTGGTTCCATAATTACATTTTTATTTTAATACTTGTTATACATTAGCAAACAGCACTCATATTAGCTCCTGCTTGCTGTTTTGTACCTAAACATTCAGTGCTTGAAGTCCTGACAAATAGAGTCTTACAAGAATACGTTTCTTGATAGACATCTACTTAGCACTGATTGGGGTAACACACATATATTAATTAAGTTAGTTTTCTTTCCAAAAAGCCTTTGTAAACAGCACCATCACACTGAAAAACTCAAGACGACCCATCAGCATCAAAATGGCACATATCCACTTACCTATATCAGGCAATACACTCCACGACATCGTAGGACCTATCTCTAAACCTAACGTAGGACCGACATTGCTGGCGCAACTCATAGCGATTGTCATGGAATTGGTACTGTCTACGCCCATGCAAGTCAACACGAAATAAGCAAATATACAGGTAGCCAGATAGAGCGTAAGGAACACCAACAGCGTAACTTGCGCCGGATAAGGCACATTGGTATCGTTAATGCGAACAGGAAGCACTGCTTTGGGATGAATGATGTGGCGAAACTCATTGCGCACAATACGCATGAGCATCGTGCCTCTAATACACTTAAAGCCACCACTCGTGCTGCCAGCACAAGCACCAAAGAACATACAGATGGACAGAATGACCCATGTTATATGTGGCCATTTTCCTGCATCGGCATTGAATATGCCTGTCGTGGTAATGAAAGACACTACCTGAAAGAGAGCATAACGGAGTGAGTCCACCAAATGATAACCTTTCTCAGTAATCAGAAAATACATGATTCCAGCAGTAGCCAACGATACAAGAAGCAGATAAAAGCGCAACTCGTGATCACGGAAAACCGACTTTATTTTGCCTTTGACCACTGCCATATAAAGCAAAGTGAAATTGACACCTGAAAGAAACATAAAGACTATGGAGGTGTAATCAATGGCTACAGAATGAAAATAGCCTGTACTTGCATTATGAGTGGCAAAGCCTCCGGTAGCAGTAATGGACATAGCATAGTTGATACAATCAAACAAGCTCATGCCTGAAAGGTAAAAACAAGTAGCACAACCTACGGTAAGCAACAGGTAAACCACCCATATAGACTTGGCATTGGTGCTCAACCTGGGATGTATCTTTGTACGAATAGGACCGGTAGCTTCAGCTGAAAACACCTTAACTGTTCCACCTACAAGAGACGGAAGAATCGCTATGGTAAAAAAGGCTATACCCAAACCGCCTATCCATTGGGTCATGGAACGCCAAAAGAGCAGACCATGTGGCAAGGCTTCTACATCATTGATAATGGTAGCTCCTGTGGTAGTAAAGCCAGACATGGTTTCAAAAAAAGCATCAGTATAGTTGTGCAGGTAGCCACTTAATAAAAAAGGAAGTGCACCAAAAGCACTGAACACCAGCCAAGTGAGCGTTACCAGCAAATAAGCATCTCGCCTACCCATGCTGTTGTCTGCCTTATAGCCTTTCAGCTTTAAGGCGATGGCTGTAAGCGAAATAAGTCCTATGGTGACAGCAAAAGCCCAACTGTCATTCTCTTTGTAACAAAGAGACATCACAAGACATGCGCACATCATAAAAGCTTCTATGAAAAGCAAAGAGCCTATCACCTTATAGACCAGCTTAAACTTAATCATAACGCTATCCTAATTAAAGAATTTTTCCAATCGGTTCATATTCACATTGTGGCAGAACACCACCACTATATCGCCCGCTTGTATCTGCGAGTTACCCGATACAAGCTGCCCTTCACCTTGTCTGACCAATCCTCCAATGGTGGTACCATGGGGCAAGTCGAGTTCATACACCTTTTTCTTTGTTACCTTAGAACCCTCCATGGCTGTAAACTCAGCCACATCTGCATTCGCTGTCATCAAGAATCGGGTATTGGCCACATCTGCATCCAGCATCATTTGATAAATATCACTGGCTGCTATGGCTTTTTTATTGATAATAGTGCCTATATCCAAACTTTCTGCCATGCTGGCATAATCAAGGTTTTCCACCATTGCTATGGTCTTTCTCACCCCTAAGCGCTTGGCGGTAAGACAAGCCAAAATGTTGGTTTCGGCATTGCCTGTAAGGGCAACAAAGGCTTGCGTATTTCTTACTCCTTCTTCCAAAAGCAACGGAAGATTGCGTCCATCACCATTGATTACCATCACTCTGTCTGTATCTACCATTTCATTGATGTATTCGCAGCGCTTTTCATCTATCTCAATGATTTTGGCATTCATGTAGTCTGGCAGTGTCTTGGCTGCCCTTATGGCAGTACGGCCACCGCCCATAATCATCACATTCTTTACATCTACATAGTGTTCCTTTCCTACTATCTTTCGGATATAGGGTATATAGTTTCGAGTTGTCATAAAATAAACCATATCATATATTTTCAACTCATCATCACCACGTGGTATAATCGTTTCATCGCCACGCTTGATAGCTACAATATGGTAAGGAGTTTCTGGCTTGCAGAGGTCTTTAAGAGGCTCATTCAGTATCTCGCAAGTTTCCCTTAGCTTGATACCTAACATAACAAGTGCTCCATTGTGTACATCCCATCGCTGGCGAACCCAGCTCATCTTCAAGCCGTTAATGATGTCGCGGGCAGCCAACTTTTCCGGATATATCAATGAATCAATGCCCAAATTATGAAAAAACGATTCCAATTCAGGATTAATCAATTCATAATTGTTCACCTTAGCTACCGTTTTCTTAGCTCCCAATGCCTTGGCAAACATGCTGCTGGTAAGGTTCAAATTCTCGTCAGGAGTTACTGCAATATAAAGATCTGCACTGGCAGCACCAGCATCACTCAATGTCTTTATGCTTGATGGAGAAGCATGAATGGTCATCAAATCATAATCAGAACTTATATCATCAAGCCTTTCCTGATCTTGGTCAATAAGCACTATGTCTTCATTATTGCGTGAAAGCAACATAGCAAGATAGGTACCTATAGTATAGGCTCCCGCAATAATAATCTTCATATGCAGATATCTATATTTAATTTTTATAGGAGTTATAGTATTATTGAGCAGCTATTGTTTCGATACATCTTATGATAGCCTCTGCATCCAAGCCCACAATGTGTTGCAATTGAGCCACTGTGCCTTGCTCAATAAATTCGTTGGGTATTCCTATACGGGTTATCTGAGTTTCAAAATGATGGTCGCTCATCCACTCAAGGACAGCTGAGCCAAAGCCACCTTCAAGCGCACCGTCCTCTATTGTTATGACTTGCTTAAAGCCTGTGCCTACTTCTTTGAGTATCTTCTCGTCAAGAGGTTTAACAAATCGCATGTCATAATGAGCTATTTTTAAGTTTTTATGCATTTGTTCAACTTGTTTAATAGCCTCAACAGCATTGTTGCCAATAGGTCCGAACGACAGTACTGCGATATCTTTTCCATCTTTTAGCTTTCGTCCTGTTCCCACTTCAATAGCCGACAACTTGCAACGCCAGTCTGTAAGTACACCTTTTCCTCTTGGATAACGTATTACAAAGGCTCCCATATCTGGCAATTGAGCAGTATACATAAGCCGTCTGAGCTCATGCTCATTCATGGGCGATGAGATGGTTAGATTGGGAATAGGCCGTAATGCGGCTATATCAAACACACCATGATGGGTGGCACCGTCTTCGCCTACCAGACCTGCACGGTCAAGACAAAGCACTACTGGCAACCCGAGAATAGCTACATCATGTATCACATTGTCATAAGCACGCTGTGCAAAAGAACTGTATATATTGCAGAAAGGCTGCAATCCATCTTGTGCCATACCTGCTGAAAAGGTTACAGCATGCCCTTCTGCTATACCCACATCAAAAGCCCTATCGGGCATAGCTTTCATTAATATGTTCATAGAACAACCTGTAGGCATAGCCGGTGTAACGCCTACAATACGTGGATTTGCCTTAGCCAATTCCAACAAGGTTTCTCCGAATACTGTTTGATACTTAGGTGGAGTATTGGTATCATTGCTTATGATGCGCTCACCTGTATTAATATCAAACTTGCCTGGTGCATGCCAAATGGTGGCAGCTTTCTCTGCCGGTGCATATCCATGCCCTTTAATAGTGTGAAGATGAAGAAGCTTAGGTCCCTTCATATCTTTTATTTGCTGTAATATACGCACCAATTCAATAACATTGTGTCCATCAAAGGGACCAAAATAGCGTATATTAAGCCCTTCAAATATATTTTGCTGATGACTGATGGCAGACTTCAGTGCATTGTTGAGTCTGAGTATACCCTGCCGGCGGTCGTCATTGAGATAACCGCGGGCATTGAGCCAACGTGCAATTTTAAATCTTAGCTTATTATATGTCTTGTTGGTATTCAGTTTCAGAAGCTGCTGCTTCAATCCACCTACACTGCGGTCAATGCTCATGTTATTGTCATTCAGCACAATAAGCATATTGTTTGGTGTAGAAGAAGCATTGTTCAGTCCTTCAAAAGCCAGCCCTCCACTCATGGCGCCATCACCTATAATAGCTACAATATGTCTATCGGTATGACCCGTTTTGCGCGCTGCCACAGCCATACCAAGCGCTGCAGATATAGAATTAGACGCATGACCGCATACAAAACTGTCATATGCGCTCTCTAAAGGTGATGGAAATGGACGTATGCCATGAAGTTTTCTGTTGGTGCAAAATGTGTCTCTTCTTCCTGTAAGTATCTTATGTCCGTAAGCCTGATGACCCACATCCCACACTAACTTATCATCGGGCGTATTGAAAACATAATGCAAGGCTACCGTAAGTTCTATGGCACCCATGCTTGAAGCCAAATGTCCAGGATTTACAGAAAGCTCCTGTAAAATGTCTTGACGCAACTCATCGCACAGCTGTGGCAACTGACTTACGTTCAGTCGCCTTAAATCCTTAGGAGAGTTGATACGCTTTAAGAGGTTAAAATCGTTTGATTCCACGTTATTTCTAATCATATATAATTATTGTCATACGACAAAACCCTTCTAGTCATGCCATAATACAATTGTCTAAACAGACTATATTATAAGACAAAAAGAGTAGGTTAATACTGACAACAAGTTCATCTCAATCTTTGCAAAGGTACAACAAAATAATGATATACCGTAAAAATGAACCTAAAATAGTAGGTATTAGAGTCCTTGCCAAGGCCTAAAGCAGCATATTGAAGAACTCTTCAAATGAGTGTTTGGGCTAAAAATTCAACAAAAATTGCGCTTTCGCTTCCATTAATACTCTGTTAATTCTAATGTAATCGTTTGAAAGAGAGAGAGTTAATTAACGTAATATAACTAATAAATTTTGTTAAATGGCTGATTATCAGTAACTTTATAGTTCTCTAAGCTTAAAGTAACATGACATCAGAACCACTCAACCAATATACGGAAATCTGCAGCGA
>CALCVP010000058.1 GCA_937907705.1 uncultured Prevotella sp.
AAAGAACGAAATGACAACAGGTTTAGTATATCAATCCACACACTTTTGCAGGTGCCCCATTATTTTCATAATGTTCACTCGTACATTCCATAATACCACTTTGACACACTACTTTGAGCAATCAAAGTGAGGCAAAAGGTTCTTTTTATGAATATCTACAATCCATGATTACATTATTTTACTCAATTATTATGGGCAAATTTAGTCACATTTGTTTTTTTAGAGAGTACCATCTCACTGCCCATTGATACCATTTTGATATTACCTGAATTATATGATACATATTATTATGAGTGTATATGACATGTTTACAAATAATTGCCATATCTTTGCACTTGAATGTAATACCAATTAATAACTCGAAAATGATATGAACTATAAAAAAACATTGGGAATATTCCCGTATAAAACGGCAGAGCATATATCTCTGCTTAAATATACGAAAAGTGCTTGTGGAGTGAACTTCCTGCTTAATACCGCTGAAAGTTCTGAAAGACGGGCTTGGTTTGACTTGCACGAACAGTATAAGACGGACTTCTTCGAGTTTTATTTTTTTCGTAAGGCTTCCGGACATTTGTTCTTGGACGGGGAACGGATAGACTTGCATGATAACAGCGTACTGATTATATCTCCATTCAAAAGACAGGAATGGCATGTGCAGATTGAATACTTGGATTATACTTTTTTAGTTTTCCAAGAAGAGTTTGTCTATAACTTTATTTCAGATAAACATTTTATGTATCGGTTACTATATTGTTATCAAAATGATTATTCCACTTACTTTGATATGGATTCCATACAAATGAAGCCGTTTATTACAATATTGCAAAAGATGAAGACCGAACTGTTATCTCCAATAGCAGATAGTTATCACATGATTGTGGCTTACTTGTACGAATTCCTCTTATTGCTGAACCGATTTTATGCTGATATATTCAATTTGCCATTGCGATTGCCTTTGAATAACTATGCGTTTAAGTATAAAGATTTGCTGGAAAAGAATATCCGCAATAAGGTTCGGGTAAATGATTATGCCGAAATGTTGGGAATCAGCCGCATTGCGCTTAATAGAGCTGTGGAAAATGAATATGGTGTGACTGCTGTTCATCTGTTGAAACAACGGTTGCTTCAAGAAATAAAAAACGATTTGCTTTTTTCTGGCTTATCTGTTAAAGAGATTGCTTATAATCTTCAATTTTCAGCTCCCAATCATTTGATGCGTTTTTTCAAACGGCAGACGGGAACAACAGTCGGGGAATATATCGAAGAAGTCAAGGGAAAAGGCTTATCATAGCATCCGGTTATCAATATGGTAGTAGTCGCTTTTATTTTGGTATCGGTTGATAGGCTACATTGCAATAACTTTGCAACCAAAATAAAAGCAATAATATGGAACTATTAAATTCTTTGTTATTTATGCTCAACGAGATGTCGCCGTACATCTTATTGGGATTTTTCATTGCCGGACTGATGCACGCATTTGTTCCGCAACGTACATTCGCACGCCATCTGTCAGAACTAGGATGGCAGTCAGTTATCAAATCCGCAGCCATAGGTATTCCATTGCCACTATGTTCTTGTGGCGTATTACCTGCCGTAATCGCAATGCGCCGAAATGGAGCATCAAGAGCTGCTTCCACCTCTTTTTTAGTCGCTACGCCACAAACAGGCATCGACAGCATTGCTGCTACATGGTCTTTATTCGGACCTGCATTTGCCATAATACGTTCTTTGGCGGCACTTGTTACCGCCATGCTTGGCGGGATTGTTGTCGGAAAATCCGAGCGCAAGATGTCCGCTATGAATACTTGTCAAAGCAATTATGCGGTTTATGTGGAGGATAAAAGTTTTTGGAACAAATGTCTTGATGCATTGCGTTATGGCTATATTGACCTTGTGGAGAGCATAGGCGGCTGGCTTGTAACCGGACTTATTATTGCAGCGTTGATAACGGTTTATGTCCCGGCAGATTTTTTCGCTATAATAGGTGACAAACCTATTTTGTCAATGGTTATGGTACTGATAATTGCCATCCCGATGTATGTCTGTGCCACAGGCTCCATTCCTATTGCATTGTCATTGATGCTCAAAGGACTTTCCCCCGGAACGGCTTTGGTTTTGCTTATGGCTGGTCCAGCTGCTAATTTCGCATCGTTTACACTTATATCAAAAGAAATGGGGCGCAAATCGGCGATTATATATCTTGCATCAATCGTAATAGGTTCTATCACGTTTGGATTGATTATAGACTATCTGCTACCAGCCGATTGGTTTATTCCTGCCAATATGCAGACTGTGGCAGAGCATGAACACGGACTCAATTTGTTTTCTATCGTATGCTCTGCGATTTTGGTTTTTCTGCTTGCAATGACTTTCTTTAAACGATATAAACATCGGAAAACAATAACCATTTCAACAATGACAAAGGAATATACGATTGAAGGGATGAACTGCGCACATTGTCAAGCGACAGTCACAAAAAGTATCAGCTCTGTAAAAGGAGTTAAACAAGTAAATGTAAACTTATCCTCAGGTAAGGCAACCGTTGAAGGCGAGCATAACGCCAATGATGTAGTTATGGCTGTAAGAAAAGCCGGATTTAACGCCATATTGCATAGCATATAGGAAATAAACAGGTATAGGATAAATCAACATTGCGAATTATGACAGAAAAAATAGAATTGCTCAAAAATAAAATAAAGGAAGCCGATGCCATTGTGGTAGGTGGTGCGTCCGGTATGTCAGCCGCTTCTGGCTTCAAGTTTTACTATCAAGAAGATGATGTATTTCGGAAACTTACCGGTTCGCTTGGTAAGAAATATGGGTTTCATAACTTATTTGACGGTCATTATCACCCACGAGTAACACAAGGTGAAAAGTGGGCTATGGCACTCCGCACTATCAAATACATTTATGAGTGCGAAACAGGTGATACTTACACAGACCTCGCCGAACTGCTGCAAGGGAAAAACTATTATGTTGTGACCACTAATCAGGATGCGCAGTTTTATAGAATTTTTCCCGAAGACCGTATCACACGATTGCAAGGTGATTGGCGTTATTTCCAGTGCAAACGCTGCTGCCACGATGCTATCTACTACAACGAAGAAATGGTTATGGACTTGAACACAAAGATTGTAGGCGACTCTTTGCCGGAAGAACATATTCCATGCTGTCCGAAATGCGGCAGTGAATTAACCCCATGGATTCGTTCATACGAGTTTTTGCAGGGTTCTTTTTACAATAGAGAAGTTCAACGATACATGGACTTTCTGCAAGCTAATTCCCGTAAGAACACCCTTTTTCTTGAACTGGGCGCAGGCATGATGACCCCCATGTTCATCAAAGAGCCTTTTATGAACATGGTGTATCAATGGCCACGTGCATTTTATGTGCCTATCAATCCACAGCACGCTATCATTCCGAAAGAGATTGCAACCAAAAGTCTTGCTATCAATGAAGATATTGCATTTTCCCTCAAAGAACTGCTGGGTAAACCAACACAACACTTGGAAAGAGAGAAGCAAGGAGAAATTTTTAATCCAAGCAGAATATACTAAGATATGAATACACAAATAGAAAAAACTCGTCATACCTTACGACAAGCAGATGCCATACTCATTGGAGCAAGCAATGGACTTTCAATAGCAGAAGGATATAATATTTTTGCTGACAATGATATGTTTCGCTCGCTGTTTGATGATTTTCGCCAAAAGTTCGGTATTAGAAATGTTTTGGAAGGATGTTTCTTCGATTATCCTTCTTCGTCAGACCGGAAAGCATTTGTAAGCAGATTGGTTGAACATTGGGTTGAAAAGTATAAACCTACGCAGGTTATGACAGACCTGCGTACAATCGTAGGGGAAAAACCTTATTTTATTCTCACGACCAATGCCGACACCCACCTTGAACTATCGGGATTCAATCCTGCCGATGTGTGGGAAATTGAGGGAACGTTTGTGCAACTACTTGATGGTGTACCACCGGAAAACAAACAATGGAGGGTGAATGATTTTTTGAAACAATACAGTGGCAAAAGATTAGTCTTGCTTGAATTGGGGATAGGTAGCCGTAACCGTATTATCAAGCAACCTATGATGCAGCTTGCCGTGCAGGAAACCAATGCCACATACATCACATTGAATCTTCACAATGAAATTTACATCCCGGAAGAAATAGCCCATAAATCTATTGCATTACCCGGTGATATAGCCATAACTTTGAACGAATTATGCCTGTGATTATACCCGATAAAGAAATATCCTTATTAACGAAAGGAGGTAAAGAATATTTTCTGCAATGGGCTGATTTCATGTATAGATGTGTCCGTTTTAATATGCCCGATAGTGAGCTTTATGCTGCTACCCATTGTGAACGAGTGCTTCTTTTCGCCCTTTTAATTGGAGAAAATCGGTTTACAGGTGATAGCCGTGCGTTGGAGATATTGGCTCATGCGGCTGTATTCCATGATACTTGTCGTTTTGATGAATATCTTGATACAGGACACGGTGCTCGTGCTGCCACTTACTATAAAAATTTCTGCGATAATGCTACGGATATACACTATTATCCCGAAGCTGAATTTCTGATGCGCTACCATGACCGTGATGATAGCGAGGGCAAAGTGGCAATAAAAAAGACATTTGGCAATAGTGCAGTGTATGTTTTGCAACTTTATGATGTATTCAAGGATGCCGATGCCCTTGACCGTTGGCGATTAGGTCACTATGGGATAGATGCTCGTTTTTTCCGGACTGACAATGCCCGTCACTTGTTGGATTACGCCAAGAAGATAGTAGAAGAAACTGTTCCCGAAGAATTGATACAAAATATTGAATGTCTGATAAAACAACTTAAATTACAGAATAAATGAACACACGATTTCGTAAGAACCTGTCAGGACGTATGTCATTCTATTCCTATATCCCTTGTCGGATGCAGGAATATGATATTATTTGTGATGATAAATTAAAAATACAGATTGAAAAACTTTGGCAATTATCCGATGAACTAAACAAGAAAATAGCATGTTCAGACAAACAGGTTATTGATGATTTGATTGCTGCTGAAGCGCATGATTCATGGAGGATTGCATCGGACAAAACAGAATTTTCTTTTGTAATTTCATATAGTCCCAATAACAACGAGAATGAAGTAAATATTAAACGTGCTATTACATACGCTGTGGATACTTTGACCGAACTCCCGTTAAGTTCACGGCTATTTTGCAATATGCACTACATTGTATGCGATTCTTCTGAATACGATAAGAAATATAGAGGGGAATACCGTACTTCTCCTGTGTGGATAGGAAAGCAAGGTTGCAGAATATCCGATGCTTCGTTTGTCCCTCCAGTCGGTGAAGATATGACCGAAGCCATAACCGACCTTGAAAATTTTATCCATTATTCGGACTATGACACATTCGTAAAAGCAGCACTGATTCACTATCAGTTTGAAATGATACATCCATTCATTGATGCAAATGGCAGAATGGGAAGATTACTGAATAACTTATTTCTTTTTGAAAATGAGGTGTTGTCATATCCTACGCTATTACTTTCGCATATAATATCACGTTCCTATAATGAATATTGCCAATCCATACAGCAAGTTAATATAACAGGAGATATTTCAGCATGGATAAAACTTTGGTTGGATTATCTAATTAACAGTATGGGATATACGTTGCAAACAATCAACAACAAAATGACATATGATAAAGGCATTGTTTTTTGATATTGACGGTACGCTTGTTAGTTTTAACACACATAAAATCCCTCAATCTACAATAGAGGCTCTTTCTCTTGCAAAAACTAAAGGAATAGAAATATATATTTCAACAGGTCGTCCGTATGCCCTCATTAATAATATTGATGAGATTAAATATCTTGTTAATGGATACATAACAGCAAATGGGGCATATTGTTTCTACGGAGAAAAAATAATCTCATGTAGCCCAATCCCTCAGGAGGATGTTCGTTTAGTTATACAGAAAGCTGAAAAAATGAATTTTGCTTGTATGATTGTAGGTGAAGAAGACCTGACAATGTATAACTCCAATGCGAAAGTTGACCGAATTTTCAAAAAGATGCTTAATGTTTCAGATTTGGGTGAGAATATCTCATTAGAAAAAGTGCTTAAACAGCGTATATTACAACTCACTCCCGTTATAACGGAACAAGAAGAATTTGAAATATTACCATTACTTAAACATGTTGTATCAAGTCGGTGGTGTTCTGATTTTGCAGATATTACAGCAAAAGGCGTAAATAAAGCCAAAGGATTAATTGAAATAGCAAATTGGAAAGGATTTGATTTATCCCAAACAATGGCATTTGGAGACGGAGGAAATGACCTTGAAATTATCAAGGCGGCTGGTATAGGAATAGCTATGGGTAATGCCAATTCAATCTTAAAAGAAGCGGCAAATTATGTTGCAACATCTATTGATGATGATGGAATATATAATGCGCTAAGATATTGGAAAATCATTTAAAATAATTGATAAATAAAAGAATTATGTCAATACGACATTGAAAAGCCATTTAGTGCAAGGTGCAAGTATATATCTATATATAGCTTGCACCTTGCACTAACCGCAGGAGATTTATTTTCAGCGATTTGTGTATTTCAAAAGAAAGTTGTATCTTTGAACCGAAGATAAAGGCAGACACAATTCCGACAAGGGAAGCCAAATGTTCTTTGAAAAAAGTGCCTAATTCGTACCCTTTACAAGATAGGGGCGAGCTAAAATATTGATTTTAAGACTTGTGATCCGCTTAGTTCAAGACCCAAGCGGATCACTTTTAAAAAGGACTTCTTCGGAAGTCCTTTTTTATTGCCCTTTTGGCTAATGGACAGCGGGGGCAGTCCCTTTACTTATGATAAAGGTGAAGCGCATGATAAAAGTCAGGTATCAAAAATAAGCGACAGGCATTACTTGATGCGCTGTGGCTGCGTACCAAATAATGCTTGCCGCTTATTGAAAACTATGTTTCTATGTTTCTTTTATGGTGCTTATGCAGCACTATTCCTTACCATTTTAGATCATCGTTGAGTATTACGCCATCGGTCAATGCTGCATCATCATTGCCAAAACTGTTGGCCTTGTACTGTATGCAGAGCATCAGCATAGGCTCATTGCCCGTATTCTTCAGCGCACGGCGGCCTTCTGGGGCTACGCGCACAATGCTGCCCTCGCTTACAGGGAAGACAGTGCCGTCTACTTGATATTCACCTTCGCCTTTGAGGATAAAGTAAAGCTCCTCATGAGTCTTGTGGGTATGCAGAAAACCGCTGTCTTGACCGGGAACCAAAGACTGAAAAGAAAGCTCTGCACCTGTGGTTTGAAGAGCTTGTCCTACAAATACTTTGCCTGGAATGACTACATCTGGCCCCAGATGTAGTTCATAGTCTTTTACTTCATTCAGCTTGCCAATGTTGACAGCGGTAAAGTTTTTACCGCTCTTTGTAGTCTTGATTTCTTTCATAATGCTTATTGTTTATAATATATTACTGCTTGTTGATAGTGGCAAAACCTCTGTGCGGGTGTGCAAACGGTTGTTGCCTGTTTGCGAGTAGGCTTGCCCTGTCTTTTTTACAAGTGCAAAATTACAATAAGAATGTGTATCAAACAAGTAGATACAGAGATGTAAGATAGTTACCTCAACGTAACCAATGGCTGGGAATAAGCGTTTTGCACATTACGAATTTACATAGTTTAACACATGGAGAGTTGCCTGATATTGTTCTGATAGTTACTTTTGTAGGCTAAATAACAAAAAGGGTGAATTATGAACAGAACAGAACTTAGAGACAGCTTGTTTCCTAACTGTCCCATACGTAATGTGCTTTCCCGCATAGGCGACAAGTGGTCTATGCTGGTATTGTTTACACTTGAGCGCCAAGACCACATACGTTTTAAAGAATTACAGCGCAATGTGCCAGACATTTCGCAAAAAATGCTGACAGCTACACTGAAGACTTTAGAGGCTGATGGACTGCTCCAGCGCAAGGCTTATGCCGAGGTTCCGCCCCGGGTGGAGTATTCGCTTTCTGATAGAGGACGCAGCTTGCTGCCACTGATAGACAATCTGTTGGTGTGGGCAACCAACAATATGGACGATATTATGGCAGCCCGGAAAAGCTATTTGCTGAAATAAAGGCTTTGTTTGCCTACTTCAATAGATGGACCAAAAGGCATGCTATACTCTTGTTCTTTAGAAAATGCAGGCAAGATTGACTGCAATATGCGTTTTCAACCTGCAAAAGTACCCGTTTTTGTCAAAGTAAACAGAACAAGAGAAAAAAAATAAATTAGAGAATACACCGCTGACAAGACACGTCATTGCGTCCTTGTCAGCGGTGTATTCTGCTTTTTTTATTGATTGGTACAAAGGCCGTATTGCTTGAATTTGAATGTGAAGAATATATCACCTGCGGTAACAGTTACATGCATTGTACGGTAGTGAGGCGCAGTAGTTGGCTGTATCTTTACTGTTACAGTGTTGTTTTCGCATGCAGAAGTAAGCCATGTTGTCTCAATCTTTTTAAAGTCCGTTTTGCCATCTGTCTCTGGTGGGTTATATCTTACAGACTTTTCGTCTTCTGTTTGAACTACATCCGCCATCCAAGGACCGCTATAGTTTCTGCATTGAAACACAAAAGTTCCGCCATCCGAATCTACATAGATGTAGCCGTCTTTGGCTGTTGTTGCTGTGGTTTTCCATTTCATGGGTTCCCAATCGCCATCTTCTTTGCTGCATGATGTCAGGTATAGCGTGCAGATGAGCGCAATACATAGAAAGATATGTTTCATAATTGAAAGATTAAATGTATAATATTAAGTATCGTTTATAGATTAAACGTAAACAAATCTCTAATTTTGCATGTGAGACATAAATATTTTTTTCGTGTAGAATATAAGTTTTGTTCGTGTAACAAGAAAACGGTAAAACCTTGTTTTCTGCAAAAGGCTTTACCGCTTTCTTGTTAGTTATTTGCCTTATTGTTGGATAAGGCAATTCTTCTTTACGCTTGCTTAGAGCAGAGCGTTTACTTTTTTCTCAAGATCAGACTTCTTGATGGCACCTACATGCTTGTCTACCACTTCGCCATTCTTGATGAACAGCAGGGTAGGAATGTTGCGAACGCCAAATTCCATAGCGAGATCATCGTTCTCTTCAACATCGCATTTGCCGACAACTACTTTGCCGTCGAACTCTTCTGCTACTTCAGCTACAATTGGAGCGATAGCTCTGCAAGGACCACACCATGTAGCCCAAAAGTCTACTACTAATGGGAGATTGCCATTTTTCAAGCTCTCAAAATTCTCTTTTGTGATTTGTACTTCCATTTGTTTTTACTTGTTAAATTGTTATTTAATTGTTCTTGGTATGTTATTTCTCTGTTCCTACTTCCTTCTAACAGGATACTAAAGGAGTCCTCGTGCTTGTCTTTACCACTGATGATGGGGTGACACGTAGACGATTTGATATAAATGATGGAGCAAACATTATGCCAATGGATGCAAGATACAGCACTTATACCTATTAAAAGATGTTAGTTAATCTTATAAGCAAGTCCCTTCTTGTCTTTGATGAACATCATGAGGTCTCTTGATATATCTATTTTATTGCTTTTGCTTCTTACCATAAATGGGCGGTGGCTGTTGCTGTCGTTGATTTGAAAATACAGTTGTGTATCGCCAGGATGGTCTTTTATGATGGTAACAAGGTCGGAAACGACAGTATCTTCCAATTCTTCAGCATTGAGCGTAATGGTCAAGCTGTTTACTTGAGTGTCCTTGACAGTTTGCATATACTGTATGTCTGTAACTCTCATTTCCTTTATGTCAGAGTTATGAAATCGTTGTACAAACTGTGCTTTGACCATTACGGTGCTTCCTTCGATAAGTATGCCTTTCCATTTGCCCCACTCTTCGCCGAAGAACGGTATCTCACCGGCACCCTCAAAGTCTTCTATTGTAACGAAGCCACATGGCTTTCCTTGCTTGGTAAAGGTGCTTCTTACAGCCGTTACGATGCCACCCAATATCACCTCTTGCTTTTTTGCCAACTCTTGTCGGTCGGCTAACTCTGCACAATGGGTGTTACAAAGGTCTTTCAGGATAAATTCAAATTCGTCAAGCGGGTGCGCTGAAAGGTATATACCTACCAAATCGCGCTCTTTGTTAAGCTTTTCTATCATGCTCCAAGGCTCAGCTTGAGGCACTTGTGGCGTGGCTATTTCAATGGCATCCAGTCCTCCGAAAAGTGAGTTTTGGGCTTCATGCTGCTCTTGTTGGTACAATTGTCCGTAGCGAGAGAGGGCTTCCAAGAAGGTGCGGTGGTCGCTGTTGCGCTCAAAATAAGCTTCGCGTGGAATTTTGAAACTGTCAAAGCCGCCACTGAGAGCAAGGCTTTCAAGTGCTTTACTGTTTACTGCTGACAAGTTGACACGCTGCACAAAGTCGAAAATATCCTTGTAAACGCCATTCTTTTCACGCTCATCTATGATGGCTTGGGCAGCGGCATCGCCCATACCTTTGATGGCACCGAGACCGAAACGTATTTCACCTTTTTTGTTGGCACTGAACTTTTGGCGGCTCTCATTGACGTCAGGGCCCAGACAGGGAATATTCATAGCCTGACATTCGCTCATCAATTTGGTTATCTTTGCAATGTCGTTAAGGCATCGGCTCATGTTTCCGGCCATAAATTCGGCAGGGTAGTGAGCCTTGAGATAAGCGGTTTGGTAAGCCACCCACGAATAACAGGTAGCGTGACTCTTGTTGAAAGCGTAGGATGCAAACTTCTCCCAGTCGGCCCAAATCTTCTCAAGTACTTTCGGATCATGCCCGTTAGCTTGTCCGCCTTTGATGAATTTAGGCTTCATTGCATCTACAATGGCTTTTTTCTTTTTACCCATTGCCTTACGCAAAGCATCACTTTCACCACGCGTAAAGTTAGCCAATTGCCTTGAGAGAAGCATCACTTGCTCTTGATAAACGGTAATGCCATAAGTGTCTTTGAGATATTTTTCCATGCATGGAATATCATATTTTATCTCTTCCTTACCGTTTTTGCGGGCAATGAATGATGGAATGTAGTCCATAGGTCCTGGCCGGTAGAGGGCATTCATGGCTATCAAGTCTTCAAAGACGGTAGGTTTCAGCTCCCGAAGATACTTCTGCATACCTGCTGACTCAAACTGGAAAGTGCCTATGGTGCGCCCTTCTTGGTAGAGTTTGTAGGTGAGTTCATCGTCAATAGGTATCTTGTCTAAGTCCACGTCTATGCCTTCTGTAACCTTGATATTCTCTACTGCCTCTTTCAGAATGGACAATGTGCTAAGTCCGAGAAAGTCCATCTTGATGAGTCCTGTCTCTTCTATTACGTGTCCATCGTATTGTGTTGCCAGTAGCTTATGGCCGGGGTCCGACTTGTCTTCAGCGGTACTTACGGGCACCCAATCGCTAATGGCATCTCTACAAATAATGGTTCCGCATGCATGAATGCCTGTTCCACGCACGGTACCCTCCAGCATCTTGGCATATTTTATGGTGTTGCTGAGCTGTGGGTCGGTGCTTGCTTCTGCTTCTCTCAGTTCCGGTACACATTTGATAGCATTGGGCAAATTCATTTTAAGGCCGTCTGGCAGCCTGTCGGGGATGGCTTTGCACAGGCGGTTAGACACGTCAAGCGGCAGCTTCTCCACACGTGCTACGTCTTTGATGGAGTTTTTCGTGGCCATGGTACCATAGGTAATGATGTGTGCCACCTTGTCGTGTCCATACTTGTCTTCTACCCATTCGAGCACTTTTCCGCGCCCGTCATCATCAAAGTCGGTATCAATATCAGGCAGAGAGATACGGTCAGGATTTAAGAAACGCTCAAACAGCAAGTCGTATTTGATAGGGTCTATCTTGGTGATACCCAGACAATAGGCTACAACAGAGCCTGCTGCAGAGCCACGTCCTGGCCCTACCATTACTCCTAACTTGTCTCTTGCAGAGTTGATAAAGTCTTGTACAATGAGGAAGTAGCCAGGGAAACCCATGGTCTTCATGATATGCAGCTCGAATTTTACACGGTCATAGACATCCTTTGGTATGGGGTCGCCGTATAATCGCTTAGCTCCATCATAGGCCAATTTGGCCAAATAGTCAGCTTCAAACTTGATGCGGTATATCTTTTCGTACCCTCCGAGGTGCTTGATTTTCTTTTCGCCTTCTTCTGGCGACAAGGGATTTTCTCCGTTTTCATCAGTGGTAAACTCATCATAGAGCTGTTTCTCGGTGTATTTCCGGCGCACATCCTCTTCTGTTCCAAACTCTGCAGGAATAGGAAAGAATGGCATGATAGGGTCATGGTCTATGCTATATGTCTCTACCTTATCAAGTATTTCAAGCGTATTGGCCAGTGCTTCGGGATGGTCGCTGAACACTTCGTTCATCTCTTCACGTGTCTTGAACCATTCTTGCTTGGAATAGAGCATGCGCTTAGGGTCGTCAAGATCCTTACCCGTAGCCAAACAGAGCAGGTGGTCGTGGGCTTCGGCGTTGTCTTCGTCTACAAAGTGCGCATCGTTGGTGCACACACACTTGATGCCATACTCCTTGGCAAGCTTCAGCAGCATTTCATTGGCACGCTGTTGCAGCGGATAAGTCTCGCGATTGGCACGCTGATGCGGGTTGGTAACTTTGTGGCGTTGCAGCTCAAGGTAGTAGTCTTGTCCGAACACGCGGTGATACCATTCTATGGCTTCTCTGGCACCGGCTATGTCGCCCTTTAAAATCTTGGAGGGAACTTCGCCCGCTATACACGCAGAACACACGATAAGGTCCTCATGGTATTTCTCAAGGTCTTTGCGGTCTGTACGCGGTCGCTGGTAATAGCCATCTACCCAAGCCCTTGACACGAGCTTGATAAGGTTCTTGTAGCCATGATAGTTTTTGGCAAGTACAATGAGGTGGTAACCACTCATGTCGCCCATGTCTTTTACTTTGTCTTCTTTGGTGCGGTGTGCTACATACATCTCGCACCCGAAGATGGGCTTGAAAGGCTCTTTCCCTTCATCTTTCAGCTTGCCATTGACCTTCTTGCAGTAGTTATAGAATTCTTTGATACCAAACATGTTGCCATGGTCTGTGATTGCCATGCCACGCATGCCGTTGCCTATAGCTTTGTCTACAAGTTTCTGAATGCTTGACTGTCCGTCGAGGATAGAATAGTAAGTGTGTACGTGTAGGTGAACAAAGTCTTGCATATATAATTTTGATTTTTTGCAAATTTGAAGGTCAAAGTTATTGCTAAAAAGTGAGATAGCCAAAAGAATGGAATGAAAAATTTGCCGTTTACGTAAAAAAGGTGTACCTTTGCACACGATTTTTGCACTCCACACTTTTACTATGGGAAGAAGAATAAAGAAGATAAAGAACGTAAGAATACATCGCGAAGGTACTGATACCTTGGTCTATAGCCTTATAGCTATAGTTGCTATTGCGCTCATTCTTTGGTTCTATGTGGACAACAAGATACCATTTTGGTTCTTTGTTGTCGTATTTGGAGTGGTCTATAGCATTGTGCTGAATTTCTTCCGTTGCCCTAAGCGTTTCTTTGATGCAGACACCGAGAAGGTGGTTGTGGCCCCTGCCGACGGCAAGGTGGTTGTAATAGAAGAGGTAATGGAGGACGAATATTTTCACGAAAAGCGCCTTATGGTCAGTATATTCATGAGTTTGTTCAACGTGCATGCCAACTGGTTTCCGGTAGATGGAAAGGTAAAGTTTGTGCATCACCAAGATGGCAACTACCATAAAGCATGGCTTCCGAAAGCCAGTGAAGAGAATGAGCACGCTGATGTGATGCTGGAGACCCCTGAAGGTACCGATATTTTGTGTCGGCAAATAGCGGGTGCGGTAGCTCGCCGCATCGTAACTTATGCCAAGGCCGATGAAGATTGCTATATAGACGAGCATCTTGGCTTCATCAAGTTTGGCTCTCGTGTGGATGTATATCTGCCACTTGATGCTGAAGTATGTGTCAAGATGGGTCAGTCTACAACAGGAAACCGTACTGTCATTGCCCGCTTGAAGTAGGCAATGACATTCTTTTTGCACTATCAACATTCATAAAGCAGCCAGACAGGTCAGCGTGATGCCATGACAAAGGCAGTGTTGCTTTTCTCTGTCAAGAGCACTGTAAGCCTTCTGTTTGGCATTTGTGGCGTTGCGTTAAGGCCACAGCCGTTTCTTATTTGTTAAACAGTTTATGCAGATATGGCTAACATTATTGTTAAAAACATTCCCAATTCCATTACTTGCTGTAACCTTATTTCCGGTTGCATAGCTACTGCTTATGCTTTTGGAGCGCAGCCCGACATGGCTCTTCTCTTTATAGTAATAGGCGCAGTGTTTGACTTTTTTGATGGCATGAGTGCCCGCTTGTTGCATGTGTCATCGCCTATTGGCAAGGAACTCGACTCTTTGGCCGATGATGTTACCTTCGGCGTAGCTCCTGCCACCATACTTTTCTCTCAATTGCTGACAATGAATTATCCTTCTTTTCTTGAGCCTTTGCGCCCCGTGTTGCCTTATTGCGCTTACATTATGGCGGCTTTCTCGGCGCTTCGTTTGGCTAAGTTTAATTTGGATACCCGTCAGACCACCTCTTTTATAGGCATGCCTACACCTGCCAATGCTCTCTTTTGGGGCTCGCTGGTGGTAGGAGGCAACAGTCTGCTTGAGTGCTCGCCTTATATGGTGTTTGTGGTGATAGCCCTTATGCTGCTGTGCAGTTATACGATGGTGAGCGAGATACCCATGTTTGCTTTGAAGTTCAAGCAGTGGGGTTGGGCTGGCAATGAGGTGAAATACGTGTTTATTATTAGCTGCATACCATTACTGGCGATTTTCGGCATCTCTGGCTTTGCCGTGATTATAGCTTGGTATGTGGTGTTATCTATTTATGTAAATGGCAAGAACAAGAAATGATTTCCTTCTTTTTTAGCTTTATATTTTTGCTCATTTTTTGCTTTATTGTGGGCATGTGTATGGTGGCTTTCCGTGTCTATCGCATGATACACCATGCCAAGAAGCAGTTTCGCGATTTTCAGGATATGGCTGGCGGTGGCTCGCACGGCAGTTACCGGGCGGGCAATGCAGGCTATTCGCAGCAGAATACCGCTGCAAATAATTCAACTGCCGACAACAGTTATGTAAATAATGAAGTGCTGATAGACCAGCGCTCGCAAGAAGAGCGCGACCGAAAGATATTTTCCGACCAAGAAGGTGAATATGTAGATTATGTAGAAGAGAAGAAGTAGAATGGCAGCAATGTTCTGCGCTGTTTCCCTTCTTGTCGCCTTTACTTGCCTTGAAAAAGGCTGCAAGATGAGGCATGTATGGATGGGTGTCATCTTACTGAGAACCTGAAACAAACTATAATTAAAAACAATTAATCATGAAAAAACTATTTAGCTTAGTGTGCGCATTGCTGCTCACCTTGGGTATCCATGCAGAGAGCACAGCCAAGTATGACAAACTTTATGACAATCTGCCTTTCAAGATGGAGAAGGTTACTCGCCCGTCTTTTCCTGCCAACGAGGTTAATCTGAAAGACTTTGGAGCCGTGGGTGATGGCTCGTCTCTGTGTACAGAGTCCTTTGCCAAGGCTATTGCAGCACTTGAAAAGCAAGGCGGTGGCAAACTGGTTGTGCCTCAAGGTGTGTGGTATACAGGTCCTATCGTGCTGAAGAGTAATATTAATCTGCATTTGATGAAGGGTGCCGTCATTCTCTTTTCACCAGATTTGAGCCTTTATTCGTTGGTCAACACATCGTTTGAAGGTTTGGATACCCGTCGCTGCCAGTCGCCTATTTCAGGTCAGAACCTTGAGAATGTTGCCATTACAGGTGTTGGTGTGATAGATGGCAATGGCGAGTATTGGCGCCCTGTAAAGCGCGACAAGGTTACAGATGCCCAGTGGAATGTCTTTTTGAAGCGTGGTGGCGTGCTGAAGAATCCTAAACTTTGGTACCCTTCAGCAGGTGCATTGAAGGGCGAATCATTGAGCGATATGAATGTTCCCAAAGGAAACCTGAGCGATGAAGAGTGGAACGAGATAAAGCTTTTTCTTCGTCCTGTAATGATTAGCTTGGTTAACTGCAAGAATGTATGGCTGAATGGTGTTATATTTCAGAACTCACCGGCGTGGAACATTCATCCTATGCTGTGCCAGAATGTGCTGATTGAAGATGTGCTGGTGCGCAATCCTGCTTTCGCACAGAATGGCGATGGCCTTGATTTGGAGTCATGCAAGAATGCACTGATTGTCAATTCTACCTTTGATGTGGGCGATGATGGCATTTGCATCAAGAGTGGTAAGGATGCCGATGGCCGTCGCCGTGGCGTGCCTTGCGAGAATGTGCTGGTCAATGGCTGTACAGTGTTCAAGGGTCATGGTGGCTTTGTAGTAGGCAGTGAGATGAGTGGAGGTGTGAAAAACATCTATGTGTCAGACTGCCAGTTCTTGGGTACAGATGTAGGTCTGCGCTTCAAGAGCACCCGTGGCCGTGGCGGTGTGGTGGAAAACATTTATATCAACAATATATCCATGTTTGACATCGTTACAGATGCCATTACTTTTGACCTTTATTATGGTGGAAAGTCGGCTGTTGAAGTGTTGGAAGACGGTGATGAAAGCAAGCATCAGCAGACCCCTGAATACAAAGTGGATGAAACTACTCCTTGTTTCCAGAACATAGACATCAACCATGTGGTTTGCCGTGGCGCACGCCGCGCTGCTTACTTCAATGGCTTGCCGGAGATGCCTGTGAAGAATGTGCATATCAAAGACATTGATATTGTGAATGCTGAGCATGGTATTGTTATCAACAATACAGAGGGAGTGAGCCTTGAAAATGCCAAGGTGGTAGCTAAGGGCCATACCTTGGATGCTAAAAATTCCAAGGCAGTGTCGGTAAATGGCAAGACTTATAAGAAGATAGATGCCAAAGGCATAACACTTGATTTCTGACTTTATGCTGTTGGGCAGTAACTTCTGCTCATGCGGTTTATACACAAAAGCTCCCGAAGACAAATGGCCTTCGGGAGTTTTTGTGTATTGGTAAATCGGTAGTTAAAGCGGTGATTTATTGTGCTAAAGCTGTGGTTTATGATGCTAAAGCACCACTTTATAAAAAAATAGCTATGCTTTTACGTTTCAAAAGCATAGCTATTGTGATACGATTGCATAGCTATCGTTGTCTGATTGCATAGCTATTGCATTTGCTTGTTATAGCGTCTCAGCACAGCTTGTCAGTTGTGTACAAGCGTACCAATCTGTTCGCCGTTCATTACCTTCTTGAGGTTGCCCACTACATCCATGTTGAATACATAGATAGGCAGGTTGTTTTCCTTGCACATAGTGGTGGCAGTAAGGTCCATTACCTTCAGTCCGCGTGTATAGATTTCATCGTAAGTAATGTCGTCAAACTTGGTGGCAGTAGGGTCTTTCTCCGGGTCGGCAGTATAGATGCCGTCTACGCGTGTGCCTTTGATCATTACGTCGGCTTCAATCTCTATGCCTCTGAGTGATGAACCCGTGTCTGTGGTAAAGTAAGGAGAGCCTGTGCCGGCAGAGAAGATGCACACATAGCCAGCCTCCATGGCTTCAATGGCTTTCCACTTAGAGTAAAATTCGCCGATAGGTTCCATGCGGATGGCGGTAAGTACTTTAGTCTTGACGCCAATAGCGCCCAAAGCAGAGCTTAATGCCAATGAGTTGATAACAGTAGCGCACATGCCCATCTGGTCGCCTTTTACGCGGTCAAAGCCTTTGCTGGCTCCGCTAAGGCCACGGAATATGTTGCCGCCACCGATGACGATACCAATCTGTACGCCCATTTCGTGTACTTCCTTAATCTGGCGAGCATAGTCGCCAAGGCGCTCTGGGTCGATGCCAAAGCTCTGTTTGCCCATCAGGCTTTCGCCACTGAGCTTCAATAATATTCTTTTATACTTTGCCATAATTAATATATAGTTAATGATTTGATGTTAAAACCGTTGTTTGTCTTTGTTGTTGATTACAAAGCTAACCTCCTTGAAGGCGTATGTGCGTTGCTTGCCTTGCTCGTCTTCCAGCACAAGGTGTCCATTTTGTTCCACCCTTACGATGCGTGCCATAAAGCATCCGTCTGCATCTCGGTAAGCATGTAGCCCTTGCTTGCGGTAGAGGCGCTGTGCATACAGTTGGTCAATACCGTCTAATTGTCCGGCTTTTATGCGTTGCAGATAGCCTGAGAAAGCCTTGATAAAGCGTTGAAGCACCTCTTCGCAGCAAACTTCGTGGCCTGTAATCTGGCGCAATGACACAGGATTGGGAGCATCGCTTACAAAATGTTGCTGATTAATGTTGATGCCTGTGCCCAAGATGCACTGCCTGATGTGTGGTCCGCTGATGGCACATTCAGACAGTGTGCCGCTGATTTTGCTGTCTTTCCAGTATATATCGTTGGGCCATTTGATACTGACATCATTGATATAAGCTGTCAAGGTATCAGCTATGGCCAGTGCTCCAGCTTCAAGCATGACATACTGTCGGGCTACGGGCACGCCCTGCGGATGTGTCTTTACACTGAAAAGCAAGTTTTTGTAAGGCTCACTCTCCCAGTGGTTGGTGCCTTGTCCGCGTCCTGCCGTCTGGTAGTTGGCAGTGGCTATGGTCATGATGCTGCCCTCTTCGCCTTGATATTCGTGCAGATAGCGGTTGGTAGAGTCAGTGGTATCTATGTTGATTATCTTTATATTCATGTCTCATTATGGTTACTGGCTGGGCTTGGGGCTTGCAATAGCCTGTTGCAGGTAGTATATCCGGCATCTTTCTGTATGCTTGCAGCACTGCATGGCAGTGGATTAATGGTAGGGGATAGGCAAGAATGCGTCTTCTATATGATTGACAGTGCAGTTGTCTGCCGCTGTACCGGTAATGGCCACGATGTCAAATCTGATAGGCATGTCCAAGTCGTTGCTGCGTGCAAACTTGGCTGCTGCATAGCTCAGGTTGCGTATCTTGCGCTGGTCAACAGCCTGTTCGGGTGCCATATAGCTGTCGTTACGCCTTGTTTTTACCTCCACAATGACCAGTTGGTCGGCATCAATAGCCACGATGTCAATATCGCGATGCCCGTCTCGCCAGTTGCGCCACAGTATTCTGAAGCCTTTATGTTCCAGATATTCGGCAGCTACCTGTTCGCCCCAGTGTCCGAAAACATTATGTTGTGCCATGCTAATAGATAGGTTTAAGGTTATGGATAAGTGCAAAGTCAGGCTTCGTTTCGGCAATAAAGTAATATTCTATTGCGCCCAGTTGGCACTGACTTATGCAAAGTTACTATATTTTCAGTAGTCAGCAAAGGCAGTTAAAGATTAAATTTATACTTTTGCAGAAAAGAAAGTAGACTAAGTAACTATGCAAACAGAAAACAAACAACAGAAAGAAGACGAGGCGTTTATGCGCAAAGCCTTGGCTGAAGCCGAGCTGGCTGGTAGCCAAGGCGAGATACCTATTGGTGCAGTAGTGGTGTGTAAGGGTCGCATCATAGCCCGTGCCCACAACCTGACTGAGACCTTGTGTGATGTAACAGCTCATGCCGAAATGCAGGCCATTACGGCAGCTGCCAACGCGTTGGGCGGCAAATACCTTACAGACTGTACGCTTTACGTTACCGTAGAGCCTTGTCCTATGTGTGCAGGGGCTATCGGCTGGGCGCAAATACGGCGGGTTGTGTATGGCGCTTCCGACGAGAAGCGGGGCTACAAGCGGTATGCGCCAGAAGTGTTGCACCCTAAATGCACCGTAACGGCAGACGTGCTTGAAGATGAGTGTAAAGCTCTGATGCAGTCTTTCTTTAAGAACAAACGATAAGAAAGGCTGCCTTGGATGCGTGAAAGCATTACCGTGTTGAGGCTTTTCGCTGCCAATGGACAGCTGCAAGGGGTGCAGAAACTGCTATGGTACGCACCTTTTGCACCATAAAAAATGATGGGACGAACCTCACGGTCCATCCCATCTCAAATCAACCTAAAATGATATAAACTTAGAAATCATTATATTTTGCTGATAATACCCAACTTGGTATTTTCTATAAACTCAATAATATGGTTTATTTCGTTGCCTGGAGGCACTTGCTCTTTTATCTGGTTGACGGCATCAAACACACTTGTCTGGCCGTGGAACACCAGACGATAAGCGTTGGCAATGTGGTTTTGCACCTTGTCTGACACGTTGTGCAACTTCAATATAGAGTTATTGGGACCACCATATTTTGTAGGGTTATCGTAAGCTACGATGTAAGGAGGCACGTCTTTACTGAAACGGCAGCCACTCTGTATCATGGCACCGCGGCCAACGCGCACGCTAGGATTGGCAATAACGCTGGAAGAGAAGATTACATAGTCTTCAATGTCGCAGTCGCCGGCAATCTTTGTACCGTAGCCAAACACGCAACCATCGGCAATCTTGGTGTCGTGAGACACATGTACACCCTCCATCAGGAAGTTGCGGTTGCCCAACACGGTGCGTCCGCCCTTGAAGGTTGCACGGTTGATGACTACATTTTCGCGGAAGATATTCTCGTCACCGATAATCAGTTCGGTATCATCACCAGTGTAGTTGAAGTCTTGTGGCACAGCACCCAACACGGTATTTTGGAATACCTGGTTGCCTCTGCCTAACTTGGTGCCCTTCATGATGCTTACGTAAGGATAGATAACGCAGTCGTCACCAATCTCAACATCGGCCTCTATGTAAGCGAAAGGATAGATGGTAACATTCTTGCCAATCTTAGCTTTCGGATCTATTTCTGCTTTAGGACTAATCATATATTCGATTATAATTGGACGTTAATTAATTTGTTTGTGTCTCGAGCGGTTCTTGCTTTGCCACAACAGCTGCCTTGTCCTGCTGTTGCAGACGGGTTACAGGGCTGTTGTGGCAACAGACTGAAGTCGCTGGAGGCGTTACTTTCAGCCTTTATTGGCGACCGCCACCTAAGGCATAGTACAGATTGACT
Organism: uncultured Prevotella sp.; assembly: GCA_937907705.1. Lineage (GTDB taxonomy): Bacteria > Bacteroidota > Bacteroidia > Bacteroidales > Bacteroidaceae > Prevotella. The sequence goes on from CALCVP010000058.1 coordinate 21,079, forward strand.
ACAGCTTGCATCTTGTTGAAATCGTCCTGTACCTTAGACAACTGTGCGTTCAAGAGAGACTGTTGAGCGGTGATAACCTCAAGATAAGTACTGCTGCCCATGTTGAACAAGTCCTTTGTATAGGTAACATTCTTGGTGAGGCTCTCTATTTGCTTCTCTTCCATCTGGCTCTTCTTCTCTGAAGAGTTATACAGCACAAGTGCATTGCTTACTTCACTGCCTGCTGTAAGCACAGCATTCTGCCATGTGTTGTAGGCTTGCTCTTGCTTAGCTTTGGTTACTTTCAGGTTAGCAGTGAGCTGACCGTTCATGAAGATAGGCTGTACGAGGCTTCCGACAGCACTCAGCAGCATCTTGCCGGGGTTTACTATGCCACCTCCTGAGTTGTTGGTGTAGGCACCTGAACCACTGATAGTGATGCTTGGATAGAATTTGGAGCGTGCTTGGTTTACATCGTAGAAGCATTGTGCCAAGCTCATTTCAGCGTAATGCACATCAGGACGGTTGCTCAACATCTGTATGCCAATACCTGTTGAGAAGGTACTTGGCAATGACTGGTCTTCCAGCTTGCCGCGCGCAATGGTCTGTGCAGGCTGTCCCAATACCAATGACAGAGAGTTTTCGGTCTCTCTAATTTGGCGTTTCAGGTCTTCGCCCTGTGCTTTTACTGAGTAGTAGTTGGCCTCTGCACTCTGTACTGATGTCTCTTTAGTGCGTCCAAGGTCCTTTTGCAGCTTCATCAAATCCCAAGTGTCTTTGGTCAGTTGTGCCATGTTGTCAACCAGTTCAAGCTGCTTGTCGAGCATCATGAGTGTGTAATACATGTTGGCAACATTGGCAATCAGCTTTGTCTGCACTACCAATTGATAGTCTTTGGTAGCCAGCAGCGACATCTGCGCACTGCGCTTGGCGTTCAGCAAGTTGCCAAACAAGTCAACGCTCCAGCTTGCGTTGATGGGCAAAGAGTACACTTGAGTGGCCTTGTTGCCGTCCCATGAAGAGATGGTTCCCTGTGGTGAGAAGGTAAATTGTGGCACAAAAGCCAACTTGGCCACCTTCAGTTGCTCTTCTACCATCTTCACATTGAGGGCGGCATTGAGCATATTGGTGTTGTGAACCAATGCAGTGTCGATGAGCGACTGTAGCTGCGGGTCGGTAAACACGCTCTTCCAAGCCAAGTTTCCAAAGCTTGTTGTATCGTTTACCGCCAGAGTGTCCATGTTAGACACGCTGTCGCGCACGATACCCGTAGTGTTTACCTGCGGTCTCTCATATTTATTGTAGATGCCGCAGCTGCTCACAAGGGCAGCTGCTGCAATCATTACTAATATATTTTTCTTTTTCATTTCAGTCTATTTATTGTTCTCTAATGGGCGGGTGTACTGCAAAAGCTCTGTGTCAACAGCCGCATCTGTAGTGTCTTCAAATTCCATTGGCTTGATCTTTTCCTGTATACTCTGGAATATGTAGAACAGAGCAGGCACTACCATAATCTGACATAACATACCGATAAGCATACCACCGATGGCTGCTGCACCCAAAGTCATGTTACCATTGTAGCCTACGCCCCATGGCATCAGCATTGGCAGCAAACCGATAATCATGGCCAAAGAGGTCATCAAGATAGGACGCAGACGGGCAGCAGCACCTAATACGGCAGACCAAGATACTGCCATACCTGTGCGTCGGCGCTCAAGGGCGAACTGTACGATAAGAATGGCATTCTTAGCCAACAGACCCATCAGCATGATAAGGGCAATCTGCATGTAGATGTCGTTGTTCTTGCCAAACAGGTTGGTGAACAGGAAGGCACCTGCCAAACCGAACGGGATAGACAAGATAACTGACAGAGGCAAGATATAGCTCTCATACTGTGCTGAAAGAATCAAGTAAACGAAGGTCAAGCAGAGTGCAAAGATAATTCCTGTTGAGTTACTTGACTCTTGCTCTGTACGTGTCAGACCTGAGAATTCATAGGTATAGCCCTGTGGCAGCGCTGTTTTTGCTACTTCAGACATGGCGTTCAGCGCATCACCGGTAGAGTAACCGTCAGCTGCTGAGGCGTTGACATTGATAGAAGTAAACAGGTTGAAACGGTCAATTTCCTGTGGACCATATACGCGGCTCAGTGAAACGTACTCCTTAATGGGCGCCATCTCGCCAGCAGAGGTGCGCACGTAGATGTTGTCAAGGCTCTTCAAATCTGCACGGTTCTCTGGTGGTGCCTGAATATAGACACGGTACAATTTGCCGTAAGCATTGAAGTTGGATGCATACATACCGCCATAATAACCCTGCATGGTGGTCAACACGGTTGACGGGTCAATACCGCTCTGTTTACATTTGGCTACATCCACATCAATCTTGTACTGTGGATACTTGGAGTCGTAAGAGGTCATGGCGTTTGAAATCTCAGGACGCTTGTTGAGTTCATCGATAAACTTCTGTGTTATCTCAAAGAACTTGTTCACGTCTCCACCCGTACGGTCCTGCATAGAGAAAGTAAGACCGTTGGTAGCAGAGAAACCTTGTACCATAGGAGGCTGGAATGCCAAGATCTGTGCACCCTTGATGGCTGCTGTCTGCTTGTAAATCATACCTAAAACCATAGAAGAACCGAGGTTGTGTACACCGATATACTTCAGTGGTCCCTCTTCTTTCTGTCGCTCTTCAAATGACTTCAGCTTGATAATGAAGGTACCTTGGTTGGAACCTTGGCCTGCAATGAAGTTGTAACCTGTAACACGCATACGGCTGGCGATAGCGGGGTTGGTTGCCAACATACGGTCAACCTCGTCCATTACCTCATTGGTCTCTTTCATAGATGTTCCAGGAGGGGTAGAAACCGTACAGAATACGGTACCTGTATCCTCGTCAGGCACAAGACCAGTCTTGGTGTTCAGCATGAGCACTGCCATGAGTACGATGCCTACCAGCACTGCACCGATAGCGATAACCGGACGTTCCACGAGGTGGCGCACGCCTTTGGTGTATTTAGCTTGTATCTTTCCGTAAGCTGCATTGAATGAAGCGTGGAAGCGGTCAACCATTGACATCTTGCGCTTAGAGCCGTCTTCGTTTTTCGGCTTCAGCAAGATAGCACAGAGGGCAGGAGACAATGTCAAGGCATTCAATGCTGAAATGACGATTGAGATGGCCATGGTGATACCGAACTCACGGTAGAATGTACCTGATGTACCACCCATGAATGACACAGGGATGAACACAGATGCCATAACGAGTGTAATGGAAATGATGGCACCGCTGATTTCATTCATGGCATCGATAGATGCTGTCTTGGCCGATTTATAACCGAGGTCGAGTTTCGAGTGGACGGCTTCGACCACCACGATGGCATCATCGACCACAATGGCGATGGCCAACACGAGGGCTGCCAGTGTCAAGAGGTTGAGCGAGAAGCCAAACACATAGAGGAAGAAGAACGTACCTATCAATGATACAGGAACGGCAATCAACGGGATAAGGGTAGATCGGGTGTCCTGCAAGAAGATGTATACTACAATGAACACGAGGATAAATGCCTCAACTAAAGTCTTTATCAAGTCTTCGATAGAGGCAAAGAGGAACTCGGTTACATCCTGCATGATGTCAAAGTGCAGACCTGGAGGCATGGAAGCTTCCTGCTCAGAGAGGAGTTTTTTGATGTTGGTGGCTATATCAGTAGCATTAGAACCTGCGGTCTGTGTTACCATCATGGTGACAGAAGGCTTGCCGTTGTTCTTTGACTCTACGGTATATGAGAGGGCACCCATCTCGATGCGTGCTACATCTTTTACACGAATGGTCTGTCCATCCTGTGTAGACTTGATAATCATGTTGCCAAACTCCTCAGGAGTTTTCAAGCGTCCCTTGTAGCGGAAAGTGTATTGATACTGGTTGTTGCTTGATTCGCCCACAGAACCTGGGGCAGCTTCTATATTCTGCTGTGAGAGAACAGAGGTCAAGTCGCTTGGAATCAGACCGTAGCTCTTCATCTTTACAGGGTCAATCCACAGGCGCATAGTGTAGTCTTTCTGTGAGAAGCTTTGGCACTCACCCACACCGTTTACACGCTTGATGGCAGGAATGACGTTGATGTTGGCGTAGTTGGCAAGGAATTCGTCATCATAGCGGTCGTCATCGGCTGTAAGACCGAAGAGGATAACGGTAGATGACTGACGCTTGGCGACAGTTACGCCGGCCTTGGTTACCTCGGCTGGCAGCAGCGCAGAGGCTTGTGATACACGGTTCTGAACGTTTACCTGACACATGTCGGCGTTCATACCCTGCTTGAAGTAAACGGTGATAGTAGCCGAACCGTCGTTGGTGGCAGAAGAGGTCATGTAGGTCATACCCTCAACACCGTTGATTTGCTCCTCCAGAGGGGCAAGCACTGAGTTCATCACTGTCTCAGCATTGGCACCGGTGTATGAGGCACGCACCACGATGGTAGGCGGCGCGATGTTAGGGTACTGCTCAATAGGCAGCGACACCAGTCCGATAACACCCAGGATAACGATGAGAATAGAAATCACCGTTGAGAGCACTGGGCGTGTGATAAATGTTTCGAGTTTCATAAATATCTTTTAAATATTGTTGCGTGAGTGCTGTATATTGGCCGCTAAGCATTGAGAGGAAAGGCGTTAGATGAAACTTTCCTGTCGCATAGGCATGCTGTCATTATGCAGACTCCCGGTTTGTATTATTTGCCGAAATCCTTCTTGAGCTTGTTGATGTCGCCTTGGTCAGCACCCATAGCCTCGGTCTTCTTCAGCTTCTCTGCGTACTGCGCTTCTGTGATAGGCTTGATTTGCATACCGTCTTGCAGAGACGTGATGCCTTTGACTACGATGCGGTCGCCTACATGCAAGCCACTCTCGATGATATAGTTCTTGCCGTCGTTGTTGCTGTTGACGGTTACAGGTGTATATTTTACCTTGTTGTTGGCACCTACTACGTAAACAAAGTACTTGTCTTGTACCTGTGCTACAGCATCTTGAGGTATAATGACAGCGTTGGTAGCGCTGTGAGGCACTACGATAGAGCCAGAACCGCCACTCTTGAGCAGGTGCTCAGGGTTAGGGAAGTCTGCTCTCATGGATACAGAACCTGTGGTCGGGTCGATGACACCGCTTACTGTAGCTACGCGTCCGTTGTGGCCATAGATGGTACCGTCAGCCAACTTGAGCTGTACAGCTGGGTAATCGCTGATGGCAGCGTGCAAGCCACCGGCAGTCTTGGTCATGTCGAGCAAATCCTTTTCTGTCATAGAGAAGTAAACCTGCATTACGCTGATGTTGGAAACAGTGGTCAATGGCTCTGCGCTTTGTGCGCTTACGAGGGCACCTACCCTGTAAGGCAGGTTGCCTATTACGCCATCGGCAGGGCTGGTAATATAGCAGAAGTCGAGGTTTTGCTTTGCACTGGTGTAGCTTGCTTCTGCCTGTGCTACGGCTGCCATGGCTGCTTCGAGGTTGTTTTTGGCTGATTGCAGCTCATAGCTACCTATTACATTGTTGTTGAACAGTTTCAGGTTGTTCTTGTAAGTCAGCTTGGCAGTGTTGAGTTGTGCCTTTGCTGAGTTGACAGCTGCTCTGGCCTGGCGCACAGCGGCAGCGTAAGTTTCATTGTCAATGACGAACAACAGCTGTCCGCGCTTGACGCTTTGGCCTTCCTTTACACAAAGGCGGGTGATGAAGCCTGATATTTTCGGACGAATCTCCACGTCCTGAACACCTTTGATTGTAGCAGGATAAGTGGTTTGCAAATCTGCGTTTTGGCCACCAATAGTCCTCACGGCATACTCGTTGTCGCCAAAATTAGGCTTACCCTGTTGCTTGCTTCCGCATGAAACCAACATGATGGCCATGGCTGCAAGTAGTAAAAATTTGTTCTTTTTCATACCTATTATTCCAAAATATTATAATTTCTAAAATTTATATTCACTCTAATAAAAAAGGAAAACCGTTCAAAACTATTTATATATCTTTAGTTTTCGGTTTGCAAAGTTACACACATATTGTTAATTCTGTTCTTTTTGGCATTGATAATTTTTATGTTTTAACTTATTTTTTATTGCAAATCAATCTGTCGGTGTTCTATAAGTTGTATTTGTTGGTAGAATAGTTAAATGCTTGTTCTGTTATGTTGGCAAAGTGTGTGCAGCACGTTGTCAGAAAGCTTTTTCTGTCTTTAGAGAAAGAGTATGATTACAGCGTCTGTTTGTTTGCGTGATGGAATGGGGCGATTGTCTGCTTCTCTCTTTATTGTCCGCTTGTTTTACACTGTGTAAAATATAAAGATAATTATTGCACACTTTCTTTTTATATTACATTATTTTACTTTTTGACGCTCTAAAACAGCATTCACTTTATTCCTCGTTCTGTCCACGGGATAAATAAGAAAATATTTTGTAAGCATTTTACAAGTTATTGTTAATCTGTTGTTTAGCTAAGTTATCCACATTGTTTATAACTGATAAAGGGGCAAAAATGGAATTGTATATAGGCAGAAACGGTGCTTTTAGACCCTAAAAAGCATCGTTTTTAGTCTTGAAAGCTATGCTTTTACACTGCAAATGCATAGCTTTAGCAGCAATAATACATAGTTTTTATGGTGTAAAAGCATAGTTTTCGTAGTTTTGTAGCATGGAAATGGCACCAAAAGAGTTGGAAAAGCTCTTTAAAATAGCTATTTCAAGATTTTTGATTGTCATGATTTTTGCTTGCACACTGCATATAGTTTGCATAACTTTAGTAGCCTTTGTGAGCTTGTTTTCTAAAGTTTTATGGGTGTAAATGATACGTTTTGTAGGCATTTATTTTGTAGTTCGGCCAAGTTGATGTATCTTTGCACCTAATTTATAAGGTATTAGTATGCGAGATATCAGAAACATTGCGATTATTGCCCACGTCGATCATGGAAAGACGACACTGGTGGACAAGATGATGTTGGCCGGTAACTTGTTCCGTGACGGACAGGATTTGAGCGGCCAGGTGCTTGACAGTAACGATTTGGAGCGTGAGCGTGGAATAACCATCCTCTCTAAAAACGTTTCTATTAACTATAAAGGCGTGAAGATAAACATTATCGACACTCCAGGACACAGCGACTTCGGTGGAGAGGTGGAGCGTGTCTTGAACATGGCAGACGGTTGCCTTCTGCTGGTTGATGCGTTTGAAGGTCCTATGCCACAAACTCGCTTTGTGCTGCAAAAGGCACTCCAGATAGGCTTGAAACCTATCGTTGTAGTAAACAAGGTCGATAAGCCTAACTGTCGCCCTGAGGAGGTTTACGAGATGGTGTTTGACCTTATGTTTTCGCTTAATGCTACTGAAGACCAGCTTGACTTCCCTGTGGTTTACGGTAGTGCCAAGAATGGTTGGATGGGTCCTGACTACAAGACTCCAACCGACAACATCACTTACCTGCTCGACAAGATAATAGAGGTGATACCGGCACCTAAAGTACTGGAGGGTACTCCACAGCTGCTTATCACCAGTCTTGACTATTCAAGCTATACAGGCCGTATCGCTGTGGGTCGCGTTCATCGCGGCACACTGACCGAAGGCATGAATGTAACCATTGCTCACCGCGACGGTACACAGGAGAAAACCAAGATCAAGGAGCTGCACACCTTTGAGGGTATGGGTCATGTACGCACAGACAAGGTGCAGAGTGGCGACATTTGCGCCATCATCGGCCTTGAGAACTTTGAGATTGGCGATACCATCTGCGACTTTGAAAACCCAGAGCCACTGCCTCCTATCGCTATTGACGAGCCTACCATGAGTATGCTTTTCACCATCAACGACTCTCCTTTCTTCGGCAAGGAAGGCAAGTTTGTAACCAGCCGTCATATCAACGACCGCTTGCAGAAAGAGCTTGAGAAGAACCTTGCACTGCGTGTGGCACCTTTTGAAGACAGCACCGACAAGTGGATTGTCAGTGGCCGTGGTGTGCTGCACCTCTCTGTGCTCATCGAGACCATGCGCCGCGAGGGCTACGAATTGCAGGTAGGTCAGCCTCAGGTTATCTATAAAGAGATAGACGGTGTGAAGTGTGAACCTATTGAAGAACTTACTATCAATGTGCCTGAAGAGTATTCAAGCAAGATGATAGATATGGTAACCCGCCGCAAAGGCGAGATGACCTCTATGGTTAATCTTGGCGACCGTGTGGACATAGAGTTTGACATACCTTCAAGAGGTATCATCGGTTTGCGTACCAATGTGCTTACTGCCAGTCAGGGAGAGGCTATCATGGCTCACCGCTACAAAGAGTATCAGCCTTACAAGGGCGAGATTACCCGCCGTATGAACGGCTCCATGATTGCTATGGAGACGGGTACAGCTTATGCTTACTCTATCGATAAGTTGCAAGACCGCGGCAAGTTCTTTATCGATCCGGGTGAGGAAGTGTATGCCGGTGAGGTAGTAGGCGAGCACGTTCACGACAATGACCTGGTGGTAAACGTAACAAAGGCCAAGCAGTTGACCAACACTCGTGCCAGTGGTTCAGACGACAAGGCACGCATCATACCTAAGACAGTACTCTCTCTTGAGGAGGCTTTGGAGTATATCAAGGGCGATGAACTGGTAGAGGTTACACCCAAGAGCATGCGTATGCGCAAGATTATTCTTGACCATAACGAGCGCAAGAAGGCGAACAAGTAATGACAGCATAAAAGTGAAGCACCTGCTTGAGGTGCTGACAGTAAAAAGAAAGTGGAGGAAAACTTATTTGGTTTTCCTCCACTTTCTTTTTACTGATAACGGGATATGTGAGCGTTTCATTTTACACGCTAATTGAAAAGCCCAAGGCATACAGCATGTATGCCTTGGGCTTCGTTTTGTTTTCCGCTGCATGTATGGTGTGCAGAACTGCTGCTTTATTTGCTCTTGCCGCCGCTTTTGGTGTCGTCATTCTCAATAGAGCGTTGCACACGCTTTACGCTGGTGTTCAACTTGCCTATGCGTAAGCTTGCAGAGATGCCGAAGCGCATCTGATACATATCGCTCCAGTAGTTCAAGTTGAAGTTGCTGTCGTTGACAGTCATGCTGTAAGTCTTGCGTGCTCTCAAGAAATTGTAGGCATATACCGACAGATTCAGGCGTTTGTCCAAGAAAGCTTTGCTGACTGTTACACCATAGTTGGAGTTGGACGAGCTTTTTCCTTGCAGGTTAATGTTGCCTGTGCTGACATAATAGCTGGCAGCAAAGCGCCAGTCTTTGGTGAATGATTGCTCTAAGTAGCCATTGAAGTAGGCTGACCAGCCGTGGTTTCTCAGCAAGTTGCGGTCAGAGTAGTCCGTGTAGGCACCTGCCAGATTGGAGCTGAACTTGGTGGTTTTGGTAATGTTCCAGCTAAAGTAGGTAAACATGTTCCAGCGCTGTATCTTTCCTATATTGGCACGTGTCTGGTAAAACACTTCCTTGCCCGTAGGATTTTTCAGTCCTTCAATGGTGCGGTCGTTGACCTTTTTGACTGTCTGCTCCACACTGTTGTTGGTAAACATGGCAGACAGTTTGGCGCTGAAGCCTATTTTTGAGCCGTAGTTAGAATAGGTAATGTCGAAGTTGTGGCTTCTTTCGCTGTCAAGATGCGTGTTGCCTTGGATAATGTAGTTGCGGTCGGCATCGTCAATATAGGGGTTTAAGGCCCATATTCCCGGCCGGTAGATGCGCATGTTGTAGCCCAAGCGCCAGTTGGTTTGGTCGTTGACTTGATACCCAATGCTGGCTGAAGGCACTATATTGCTGAAGTGTTTGGTAAAGTCTGCCCCCTTGCCCAAGAGGTATTCCATGTCGTAGTGGGAGTATTCGTAGCGCAAACCCACGCGGGTAGACAGCTTTTTGTATTTCAGACCGTAGCCTAAATAGCCCGCCAACAGGTAGTATTTGTATTGGTAGTGGCTGCTGTTGTCTTGGTCGTACACGGCTTCATCGCTGTTGCCCGTAGGCATGTCAAATCTGTCGTCTAACGACTTTGCATTTCTCAGAATCATCTTTGCACCCGTTTCCAGCGTATGATACTTGGCAAAGGGAGTGGTATAGTCTATCTGTGCGGTGTGTTCCAAAGTGTTTTGATGGCTCTTGTGCCACATGTCTTGCAGTAAGTCTACGGTCTCTTTCCACTTGTCCGTGGCGTTGATGTTGTTGTACCAGTTCTTTTCATTGTCGTTGCTGGGGTTGGTACTCATCTGGTATGACAGGGTAAGCAGACGGTCTTTGGTCTTGAACGAGCGTTGGTAGTTCATGCCCATCTCTGCATATACCCAGTGGCTGCTGAACTTGTTGATGTAAGAGTAGTGGTATAAGTTGCTGTTGTCGAATGGCGAAAAGGCGCTGGTACCGATTGTATTGTCGTTATGCCCCTGTCCGGGCCATAGGCTTACAGATGCTGTAATCAGTCTGAGGGTGTCTATCTCATAGCTTGCTTCAAGGCTGGCAGACTGCCCGTTGTTCATGTTATGTTGGTTTTGGTAAGTCTCAAGGTTGGTAGAGGCATCCGTAATGTCGCCGGTAGAAAAGTTTGTGTTGCCGCTGCGGGTTGGCCTACTCTTGTAGTGCGACAGGTAGAAGTTGCCGCTCAAGGTCAGTTTGCCTTGCTGCACGGTAGTAAACAGGCTGGTAGACTGGTAGGTGTTGCTCACGTTTCCCGATAGGGTAGCGGTGTAGCCCTTCATGGCTTGCCCGATAGTAATGATGTTGAGAATGCCCGTTACGCCCTCGGCATCATACTTCGGACCTGGATTTGTAATCACTTCAATACGCTTGATGCTGCTGGCAGGCATGCTTTTGAGCACCTCTGTGGGGTTCTTGGACATCATGTTGTTGGGCTTTCCGTTTACATAGACCTTGAAAGAGCTGCTGTTGTTCACCTTGATGTTGTCTTGCCCGTCTACGGTTACCAACGGCACCTTGCGCAGCATGTCTATTACCTGATTGGACTTTGCCTCAGGGTCGTCTTCCATGTTGTAGGTTATCTTGTCGATGTCAGACTTGATAAGCGGCTTTTGCGCTACCACCTCTACACCTTTCAGTTCCTTGGAGTTGTCGCTTATCAGCAGTGTTCCCAAATTGTTGGCTGCGCTCTTGGGTGTCAGTTCCACATTACGGGTAATGGTAGTGCGCCCCATAGAGGCGATGTTTATGATGTATTTTCCCGCTTCTTTCAGCTGAATGTTGAAGTTGCCGTTCTTGTTGGTCAGCACTTTCTTGATGGCATTGTCTGGTGCTTCTTTCTTGAATATGCTGACAGTGGCGTAAGGTTCGCCTTGGCGGGATATGGAATCGGCTACAATTCCATGTATGGAAAAGTTGCCGGCAGTAGTTTGTGCATATAGGCTTCCTGCGCATATAAGCATCAATAAAAAGATTGTTGTTAATTTCTTCATTTACTGTAAATTTGGGTTTACTATTCTGTCTGTGTACTATATATACGTATTGAGCTATGCTTAAGGACATTTTATCTGTACATTTTAACATTCTTTAGTGGAAAAGAATGGCGCATGGTTCTTCTTGTTCATAAAAAAAGCTATTCCATAGCCCTTGGGTAAGGATACTATGAAATAGCTATGGTTTCGTCTTTTTAAGGCATTGAAGCCTGTTTTGCCCCGCTTTGCGTTGCAGTTATGTGGCTTGTTCAGGTTTGTTGGCAGCCTCTTCAGTTGTATTTTTCTCTTCGTTCACCACTTTCCTGTATATGTCGTCAACTACCAGTCCTGCAATGGTAAAGCCGAAGATGGCTGTAATATGTACCATAGTTCCGTTAATCTGTGCTTTTGAACTGCACCATTCGTGGTTCACCAAGTTAGGGTCGCCAGGCCCGACCTTCGCCTTTGGACACATGCAAGCGCTGGTTCCGCAGGTAGAGTTGTGTCCGCGGTTCTGCAATAGTTCATCACTATAGACGCATTTGAACTTGTGGGCAGGATACACTTTCATCTTTCTGAACTTGCGGCGAAGTGCTGCGGCAAGCGGACAGCCCTTTACTTTCCAAAATTCAGCTACGCCAATCTTGGTAGGGTCCATTTTTAGTGCCGCGCCCATAGAGGATATGAAAGTTGCCTTGGTGTGGCAAGCATTGAGTATCAGCTCTACTTTGTCTTTCAGACTGTCTATTGCGTCTATGATATAATCATAGTCTTCTATATGGAAAGAGTCTGCTGTGGTCTCGTCGTAGATGCATTGCATGGCGTTGATTTCGGCATTGGGGTTAATCTCGAGCAAGCGGTTTTTGAGTGCATCTACCTTTACTTGTCCTACCGTCTTGGTGGTAGCCATGAGTTGGCGGTTAATATTGGTGATGCATACACGGTCTGAATCGACAATGGTAAGCTTGCTGATGCCGGAGCGGACAAGGCTTTCGGCACACCAACTGCCTACGCCACCCACACCGAAAATAATTACTTTAGTGGCTTGAGTGCGTTCCATGATCTTGTCGCCAACCAGTAATTGCATTCTTTTAAATATGCCTTTTTCTATTCCCATCTTCTATTTGAGTTATTTGTTTTCTTGAAGTTGCTTGATAATGCCTTTGCCCTTGCTGTCGAGAATTTCGCTGAGTGGCTTCATTACAAAGTCTCTTTCCAGCATTAAAGGGTGGGGGAGGGTAAGCTGCTTGCTGCAGAGCTTGATATCATCATAAAGCAGCAAGTCTATGTCTATTATCCTGTCATGATACACGCCCTGTACAGATTTCTGCTTTCTGCCCATTTGCTGTTCAATGTCTTGGGTGCTTTCAAGCACCTGTTGCGGTGTCAGCGATGTTTCTACACACACTGCGGCGTTGACAAAAAGATGCGATGAACTGAACCCCCACGGATCGGTAACATAAAAAGCTGATTGGCGTTTCACCGTGCCAATCAGCTTGTTTATCTGAGTTATCGCATGTCTTATATTCAGCTCCTTATCGCCTAAATTGGTACCTAAGCTGAGATAAAGTGTGTGCATTAGTCGTTTACGATAAGCATAGCGTCGCCGTAGCAACCGAATTTGTAACCGTTCTTTACTGCCAAGTGGTAAGCTTCCATCACAAGGTCATAGCCGCCAAATGCAGCAGTAGACATAATGAGCGTAGACATGGGGTGATAGAAGTTGGCAATCATGCTGTCTGCCAAGCCAAACTCATAGGGAGGGAAGATAAATTTGTTGGTCCAACCCTCATATTCCTTTAGCATCTTGTCAGTGCCGACAGCTGTTTCCGTGGCTTTTATTACGCTGGTGCCTACCGCACAGATATGATGTCCTGATTGTTTTGCCTCATTTACAGTCTTGCAAGCCTCGGCATTGATAAACATTTGCTCTGAATCCATCTTGTGCTTGGTAAGGTCTTCCACTTCTATATCGTGGAAATTGCCTAACGCGCAGTGCAGAGTGATGTAGGCAAAGTTAATTCCCTTGATTTCCATGCGCTTCATCAGCTCTCTGCTAAAGTGCAAACCGGAAGCCGGAGCGGTAACGGCGCCCTCGTTCTTGGCATAGATACACTGGAAATTTTCAAGGTCTTCAGGCGTGGCAGGACGCTTGTCTACGATATAATGGGGCAGAGGTGCCTCGCCTAACGCATAGAGGTCGCGCTTGAATTCATCGTGAGGACAGTCGTAAAGGAAGCGCAGTGTGCGACCTCTACTGGTGGTGTTGTCTATAACTTCTGCCACCATGGTGCCACTCTCGTCAAAGAACAGCTTGTTGCCGATACGTATCTTGCGGGCAGGTTCTACCAAAACGTCCCATAGACGCATCTCTTCGTTCAGCTCTCTGAGCAGGAACACCTCTATTTTAGCGTCGGTCTTCTCTTTTGTTCCATAGAGACGGGCTGGAAAAACCTTTGTATCATTGAATATGAATGCATCACCTTCGTCAAAATAATCAAGTATATTGCGGAAGTCAAGGTATTCAGGTTGACCGTCTTTGCCTGTTATCGGTTTGCCGTCAGCATCCTTCTTGAACATGTCAATGGTTTGAGATTGCTTGTGAATAACCATCAACCGGCACTCATCGCGGTGGTATGGCGGGTTAAGGGCAATCAACTCTTCTGGCAATTTAAACTTGAATTGTGATAGTTTCATATAAATAATATCCTCCTGTTTTTATTGAAAGTGCTTGTTGTAAGACCGCTGTTGGCAACTGTTTATACCCTACTGGCGCTGCCATAAATGGGTTGGACGGCGGCATGAGCACCTTTGTAAGTGATTAATTTTGATGGTATATGGATTGTCAAGGATAGCAGCATGGACGTGCTATTTCTGCTTTGACGTATAACACTCGTCCTCAATGGCTTGCTGATTGAGCCAATCTTCAAAGTCATCCAGCTTGATACAGTCCTCAATACGTATGCTTCCCACTCGAGTTCGGCATAAAGCAGTAAGGTAAGCACCACTGTTGAGCGCCTGACCGATGTCTCTTGCCAAGGCTCTTATATAGGTACCTTTGCCACATACCACACGAATTTTGGCTTGCATTGTATCAGGATTGAAGTCGACAAGCTCTATTTTATCTATTTGAAGCGTCTTTGCTTTCAGTTCAACATCAGCTCCATTTCGCATCAGTTTATAGGCCCTGTCGCCATTTATCTTACAAGCAGAGTAGGCTGGGGGCACTTGTTGTATCTCGCCAACAAACCGCTTGAGCGTGTTTTCTATCAAATCTTTGGTAATGTGGGCTGTAGGATAGGTGGCATCCACCTCATGTTCCATGTCGAAGCTGGGCGTTGTAGCACCTAATTGCAGCGTTGCTGTGTATTCCTTTGTGTGCAATTGCAGCTCTTCAATGCGCTTTGTAGCACGTCCGGTGCATAGAATTAACACACCGGTAGCCAAAGGATCAAGTGTGCCGGCATGTCCCGTTTTCATGCGTTTGATACCAAGTCGCCTTGATATAAGGTATCTTGCTCTTGCCAAAGCACCGAAACTTGACATGCGGTAGGGCTTGTTGATGCAGATGATTTCGCCTTCGTGAAAGTTCATATACGTTAATGCAGATCTTTATTTGTAATCGTTATGCACATGTGTTATGATAAAAATGAGCATGCAATGGTAATAAGTCCTGCAATGGCACAATAGATTCCGAAGTACACGAGCTTGCCTTTCTTTACGATGTTAATCATCCATTTACAAGCCAGACATCCTGAAATGAAAGCTGCTAAGAAGCCCACGATTAACGGTATAGTGTCTATTCCGCCCATAGCTTCTTCGCCTTTAAGACCTTTTATCACGTCAAGAAGAGCCTCACCGAGTATGGGAGGAATAACCATCAAGAATGAAAATTGTGCCAATTTTTCTTTTTTGTTGCCTAACAAGAGACCTGTAGCTATGGTGCTGCCAGAGCGGGAAAGACCCGGTAACACAGCTACTGCCTGAGCAAGACCTATGATGAAGGCATCTTTCATGCTGATTTTATCTTTTTGGCGTGGCTTTGCATAATAAGAGAAGGTAAGCAGCAGTGCTGTAACAAGTAGCATACAGCCTACTATCAGCAAGCCGGAACCGAATACTTCTTCTACTTTATCTTTGAAGAAAACGCCTACAATGCCTACTGGAATCATTGAAACAACGATGTTGAGGAAGTATTTTGTTTCTTCATTGAGCTGGAACTTGAACAGTCCTTTCACTATCCAGTCAATCTCTTTCCATAGTATTACAAGTGTGCTCAGTACGGTTGCCACGTGTACCATCACAGTAAATGTGAGGTTATCCTCACCGTTAATGCCAAAGAGTGCTGCTCCTATGGCCAAATGTCCACTGCTACTGACAGGCAAGTATTCTGTAAGTCCTTGTATAAGTCCGAGAATTAATGCTTCAAACCAATTCATTTGTCTATATTTAAGTTATTAATTGTTGATGCTGTTGATGTGGCTTTATTCGCTTATTGCAATGTGCAGTTGCTGTCTATGCTGTGTGTGTGCTGTGCTTAAACGCTGTTATAATGTTATTCAAACTGCGTTCTAACATTATCCAAACGCAGCTAAGACACTGTTTAAGCATAGTCTAACGGGTGTATAAGCATTGCTTGCATGCTGCATGAAACGCCTACTGCTATTGTAAGAAAGTGCTGATTAGTTGTTCTTGGGCTTGTGTATGATAGCGAAAATCATAGAAACAAAACCTATAAAGCAGATAACTGGAGCAACTTTAATACGCATGGTGCTGAATATTTCCGGGTCAAACACCTTCTCATTTGAGTTACCTCCACTCATGAGTATAAAGCCTAAAATAACGATAGCCATGCCTATTGCAAGCATGATAAAGTTAGTCTTGTCGAAAGCTAAGTCTTTCTTGTTGTCGGTAGACTGAGCAACTTTATTCTCAGTGCTGCTTATTGGGCTTCCTTCCAAATTCTTATTGTCCATTGTTAACTGAATTTATTGTGGCGCTGTTGTGCGCCAAGTCGTTATAATATGATAGTAACTTATTGTCGAATTAGCTGTATGTGGCACATTCTTTCTATCTTGTATCTGCCACTTTTCCGCTTTTTATTTCTCTGTTTTATATCTTATAGAGGTCTCCTGCTTTCATTCTTAAGAACCTGTTGACGGAGAAATAAGCACACAGCATGGTGATAATGATGCCAAACAGGAAAACTGCTGCTGCCGTAATGGCCATTACTTGCCATGTTATAACAGTCAGCACTCCTGGCTCGTAGCTATAAAGTGCATAGATACCAGCCCCTAAAGCAGCATTGGCCAGCACTGCTGCTAACAGACCGATACCTATGGCATTGCCAAGGAACGGGCGGCGAATAAATCCCCAGGATGCTCCCACCAGCTTCATGGTATGTATGGTAAAACGGCGTGCATAGACACCTAATTTTACAGTATTGTTGATGAGCGAGAACGACACACAAGTGAGCAGTACTGCCAAGATGAGCAATACTAAGTTGATTTTCTTTAAGTTCTTGTTTACGCTATCCATCAAATCCTGCGGATAGGTGATATCGCTGATGCGTGGGTCTTGCTTTAACTGTCTGGAAATCCATTTCAGCGAGTCGTTATTGGCGTAGACACCTTTTAACTGTACTTCAACAGAAGCTACGAAAGGATTTGTCCCTAAGAATTCGCTTGGGTCGGTACCCATGGCTTGTGTCTGTTCTTTTAGAGCTTGTTCTTTGCTGATATAAGTAATGTTGTTGATGTAGGGGCGCTTCTGTAGCTCGGCGCATAAGTGCTTTGCTTCAGGATTTGTAATGTCTTCTCCCAACATCATGGTTACGGTGAGGTTCTCTTTAACATACTCTGACAAGTTCTTTGCCGTAAGAACAGAGAACACTACCATACCCAAAAGAATAAGTACCAAGGCGGTACTAATGCATAGCGTTACACCCTGCAACCCATGTCGAGTGCCGGTTTTCTTTCTTCTTCTACCCATTATCGTGTGGCTATAATACACCAAAATTTGTTGCAAAGTAACAAAAAAAACTGCGGTTGTACAATAGTTTAACTACTATTAACTTGTAAAAGTAGGCTTTCTTTGGGCGCGTAGTATTTTTTTAGTCATAAAGTATTGGTGTTGGGTGCCTTGTTTAGTGTTAAACTTGAGTGTAAGAGCACTGCTATTTCAGAATTTTTGTGTAAGTTTGCACGTTCAAATCAACTAAGTGTGAAACAATATTTCTTTGTATTATGAGTACAGTAATTTATCCGTCACCTATTTTTGGCCCCATACATAGCCGTAGGTTAGGCATTTCTTTGGGCATTAATCTTATGCCCAGCGATGGCAAAGTGTGTACTTTTGACTGTATCTATTGTGAATGTGGCTTTAATGCCGACCACCGACCGAAGCGCAATAGACCAACTCGTGAGGAGGTAAAGGTGGCTTTGGAGCAGAAGTTGAAAGAGATGTCGGCAGCAGGTCAGTTGCCGGATGTTCTTACTTTTGCCGGCAATGGCGAACCTACAGCACATCCTCATTTCCCTGAGATTATGGATGATACCATTGCCTTGCGTAATATCTACTGTCCTAAAGCTAAGGTCTCGGTACTGAGCAACTCTACTTTTGCCGACCGTCCGGCAGTGCATGCAGCCTTGATGCGCATAGACAATAATATATTGAAGATAGATACCGTAGACCCTGCTTATATAAATAAGGTAAATCGTCCTGTGGGCATTCATTATGATGTGAAGCAGATTATAGAGACTTTAAAATCCTTTAACGGTCATGTTATTATCCAAACCATGTTTATGCGTGGCACGATGGAGGGGCAGAGTGTAGACAATACTGGTGAAGAATATGTAAAACCCTGGCTTGATGCCGTGGCTTATATCAAGCCTATGGAGGTCATGATATACACGATAGACCGTGAAACGCCAGACCATGATTTACTGAAAGCGCAGCCATCCGTGCTGGATGCCATTCGCGATAGGGTAATCGCAATGGGTATTCCTTGTACAGCTTCGTATTAAAAATCAGGTTAAAAGATTTATGTCGAACATCAATGATATGACAGTAGGTTCGCCTACTAAAGATATTTTATGCTTTGCTGTGCCATTGGTATGTGGCTACATATTGCAGCAGATGTATCTGCTTATTGATGCTGCCATCGTAGGTCAGTATTTGGGTGTGGGTGCATTGGCTGCTGTGGGCGCTTCTTCTTCCATCATGTTTCTTATTATGGGTTTCTGTAATGGAGCGTGTGCAGGCTTTGCCATCCCCGTAGCACAGCAGTTTGGTGCCAAAGACTATCACCAGATGCGTTGCTATGTGAGCAATGCCTTGCGCATATCTGCCGTTATAGCTGTGGTCATTACGGTGTTTACCGCATTGTTTTGTACCCGTATTTTGCGTATTGTCAACACCCCGGCAGATATATTCTCAGATGCTTATATCTTCTTGCTGCTCAATTTCTTGGCTATTCCTTTCACAATGGGATATAATATCTTGTCTGGTTTTATCCGTGCTTTAGGAGACTCCAAGCAGCCTTTTTATTTCCTTATTGTATCCTCTTTGGTCAATATAGCTCTTGACTTCTTGCTGATAGTAGGTTTCAAGTTGGGGGTAGAGGGAGCAGGCATTGCCACGCTTTTGTCCCAAGCCTTTGCCACTGTTTTGTGTTGGCTGTATATCAGGAAGCACCTTACGCTGCTGTTGCCTCAGGGTGATGAGCGTGCTTATGATGACCACAAGGTAGGCCGCTTGCTCAATAATGGCATACCTATGGGCTTGCAGTTTTCCATTACAGCCATAGGTGTTATCATGCTGCAAAGTGCCAACAATGCTTTGGGTACCCTTTATGTGGCATCGTTTACAGCTTCTATGCGTGTAAAATATCTGTTTACCTGTGTGTTTGAAAACATAGGTGTGGCTATGGCCACCTATTGCGGTCAGAATATTGGTGCCTGCAAGCTTTACCGCATTAAGCAAGGTATCTTTTCTGCCGTTAAGATTATGTTGGTCTACTTTGCCCTCACCTTTATTGTCATTTATCCTTTTGCAGACGACATGATGCTGGCCTTTGTCAATGCCTCGGAAACCGATGTTATCAGCAATGCCGCCATTTACATGCGTATCAGCAACTATTTTTATCCTGTGTTGGGCCTGCTTACCATTTTGCGTTACAGCCTGCAGGGCTTGGGCTTTAGCAACTTTTCCATGCTGTCTGGCGTGATGGAGATGATAGCCCGTTGTGGAGTCAGCCTGTGGTTGGTGCCGGCTTTTCATTACATGGGGGTGTGCTATGGCGATCCTACGGCATGGGTGGCAGCCGATATATTCCTCATTCCTGCTATATTTTATGTGTATCGTAGGTTGCAAAGAAAGATGGGCGTGTCGAAATCTTGAGAAGGCATGAGGCAGAAGCCTTGAAAATAAAATAGCGAATACCGCTTATGCAGTCTGATTGGGTGCATAAGCGGTATTCGCTATTTTGGTAAATAAAGTACTCTTTTTGTCCTTATAAGCAGGTGTTTATCATTCATTTAAATAATGAAGGCACATATACACGATTAATATTGAGCACCTACTTATATAATAAGGTGGCGCAGCGTGTTTACTCAGGGTAAACAAGGCGTTCCTCAGTAATGTGCTCCAAGGCTTCTTCCAGATACTTCTTGGCTTCCCATTTAGCCATGGGCAGGTCATGCAGCAGATAGTTTCCGCAGTCTTTTGGTGCAGCGCCAGGCACTTCGCCCTCAAAGTCAGCCACAAACTTAAAGGTTCTTTTCATCAGCTCTACAATGTCTTTAGACTCATAGTCGCCTTTTACCAGCAGATAGTTGCCCGTAAGGCAGCCCATAGGTCCCCAATACACGATGCGGTCTTTCCACTCTTCATCATTGCGAAGATAGGTAGCTGCTAGATGCTCAATGGTGTGCAGCGCACCTGGATGCAGTACAGGCTCGCGGTTAGGAGCCTTCATGCGTATGTCGAAAGTAGTGATTACCTCGTTGCCCACTTGGTCTTTGCGCGATACATAGATGCCAGGCAGCAGCTTCTCATGGTTGATGGTAAAACTTGGAATCTTTTTCATTGCTATATAGTTTCTAAAAAATGTTTTGTTACATTGAATGATCCTTCTGCCAAACGAGACCAAAAATCAAAATACTGTGATGCTTTGTTGTCTTTCAGCGGTATATCGCTGATAACTCTGAAACTGATAAACGGCACATTGTAGATGTGGCAAGTTTGGGCTATGGCACAGCTTTCCATGTCTACGGCTTTGGCTGTTGGAAACTTGCTGAGTATGGTTTTCATCTTGTCCTGACTGTCTACAAACCAGTCGCCGCTAACTATCGGACCAGCATGCACGGGTGTCTTGCAGTCTAAATGCTGTGCTTTCTCTATCAAATCAGCAGACGCGGCAAACTTTACAGGCATGCCCATTACCTGTCCATACTGGCAGTCATCCCCGCAGTATACATCATGGTAACAATAGTCGGTGCCTACCACCACATCCGTAACTTCCATGTTGACATCGGCACCGCCAGCCACACCTGTTGAGATAATCAGGTCGGGTGCATAGTTGTCAATCATTTCTACGGCACCGATGGCTGCATTTACCTTGCCAATGCCACACTTCTGCATAATGATTTCTTTCTTGCCAATGTTGCCTTTCACAAAATCTTTGTTGTGATGGCGCTCTGTGGTAGACTCATCCAGCAGTGTTTTCAGTTGCATGAACTCCTTGTCCATGGCAACAATGATACCTATTTTCATTTCTCTCGTTAAATTTTTATCTATGCAAAGATATATATATTTGTTGAAAAACAGCAGCTTTTGGCGGCAGATGATGCGGTACAGGACGAAAATAAGCATAAGGCGTTTGCCGCTTTCAGCTCAAGCTTTCTATGAGCAGCCACAAATTGAGCACGGTAACGATGGCTGCTATGGTGTAGAGAAAAGCTGAATTGAGCTTGCTGTTGGCATATTTCCCCATCACTTTGGTAGAGGAGGTGAGGCTAACTTGCAGGAATACGGTGAAGGGCAGTTGCAGACTGAGCACCATTTGTGACAGTATCAGACCTTGAAACGGATTGCTTATAAACACGATAATCACCACAGCGGCAATCAGAGACAGCAGTGTGCCTGTGATGGAGTGGGCATCGCGCTCATAATATTGTTCGCCAAACATGCCCGAAAAAATACAACCTGCCGCCATGCCACTGGTAATAGTGCTCGACAAGCCTGCCAACAGCAGTGCCATGGCAAATATGTTGGCGGCATTGTTGCCTAAGAGTGGGGTGAGCAATGCTTGCGCTTGGCTTAGGTCTTCCACCGGTGCATGGTGGCTGCCGAAGGTGGTTGCCGCCAGTATTATCATGGCACTGTTGATGGCCCAGCCCACTATCATGGAAAACAAGGTGTCAAAGAACTCGTATTTCAGTGCCCTTTCAATGTGCTGACTGTCTGTTTTGTGCAGCTGTCGGCTCTGTACCAATTCAGAGTGCAGGAACAGGTTATGGGGCATGACCACAGCTCCTAACACACTCATGATGATAAGCAGGCTGCCTTGTGGCACACTTGGCACCACCCATCCTGTGGCTGCTGCTTGCCAATCTACTTTAGTCAGAAACAGCTCATAGATAAACGACAGTCCTATCATTGACACAAAGCCGATAATCATGCGCTCAATTTTCTTGTAAGAGTTGGTCAGCAGCAGTATGACCACAGCCACTGTGGTTAGTATGGAGCCCCATACGATAGGCACGCCAAAGAGCATTTGCAAGGCAATGGCGGCTCCCAATATCTCTGCCAGCGATGTGGATATGCTGGCGAGCATGGCTGTCAGCAGTATGGGTCGGCCAATCCATTTTGGCGTATAACGTTCGGTAGCCTCACTCAGGCACAGACCTGTAACGATGCCCAAATGCGCCACATTGTGTTGAAGGGCTATCAGCATGATGGTAGAGAGGGTTACCACCCACAGCAGTGCGTAGCCATAGGTAGAGCCGGCGGCAAAGTTGCTGGCCCAGTTGCCGGGGTCTATGAAGCCTACTGTTACCAATAGGCCGGGTCCGATGTTCTTGATAATGTCAAGTCCGCCAAACTTCTGGGGCTTGCTCTCATTTTTCAGAATATGTATTAAGTTTCTCATGTGTTTATGTTTGTATGTTCAATATTTTTCTTTTTACCTTTAAACCATTTTATAAGTGGCTTCGTCTTATTGTCTCAACTGCGGTCTGACGGTGGCAAAGATACACTGTTTTGGCATAAGTTGTATCAGGTATGTGTGAAAATCATCATTATTGGGTAGTATTGTATCAATGTTTTTGTAATTGCAAAAATGCAAGGAAAGTGGTCGTTATAAGGCTTCTTCTATACGATTTTTCGTTATCAATGAAAAATATGCAGACAAAAGCATTCCTATTTGTAAGTTTTAGCTATCTTTGCTGTATTGCATAGGTATTCAACAGCACAGTTTTTGGCAGCTAAGCGTACCTGTAAAGAGCGTACCTGCGGTTGGAAAACTTGTGCAAGTAATAGATGTTAAATTCTTTAATTTTATTTTTTTGCTTATGAAAAAGCTTTTACTTTCTTTGGCAGTTGCCCTTTTTACCTTGGG
The DNA here is from genome assembly GCA_937907705.1 of uncultured Prevotella sp. GTDB lineage: Bacteria > Bacteroidota > Bacteroidia > Bacteroidales > Bacteroidaceae > Prevotella. Next base: position 44,076 of record CALCVP010000058.1, read on the forward strand.
TGCTCACGCACAGGTAACAGCCACGACCGATGGCTCAGACTACTTCAGCTTTAGCGTCAAAAACGTTAATTGGTGTGGCGGAGAAGTTACCGTTACGCCGAAAGACCCTGACATGAAGTACTATTTCTATTCAAGAGATATGGCTTATGTCAGCCAAACCTTTGGCGATGATTGGAGCAAGGTGTTTGCTACCGACCGTTCTTGGTATGAGTATATAGCCAGTGTGTATGGTGGAACGGTGTATGAGAATTGGGCGGCAGACTTGGTTACAGGCACCAAGACCTTCAAGACTACCGACAATGACATAACCCAGTGGGGCGGCAAGATAGTGGTATATGCTTATGCAATAGACGATAATGCCAATATCACCACACCCATGTGCCTGTTCTATTTTGACACGACCAAGCCAAACGCTTCTGCCAATACCTTTGATGTGAAGATTAATGAGGTGCATCCCAATTCTGTGGCTGCCACTGTTACACCTTCCAATAACGACCCTTATGTGATAGATGTGCAGAAAAAGAAATTTGTAGACTGGTATATTAACAGCGGAATTTCACTCGATTCCATGACATTTGTGCTGGCACAGAGCCAAATAAAGAACTTGGGCGAGATAGAGACACATAACGGTACCTACACCATGAACCCTAAAGACTGGAGCTTAAACTCTCCCGGTACAGAATATGAGGTGATTGTGTATGGCTTTGACAATGGGCTTTCTACTCCCGACAACATTGCAATGGCAAAGTTTACCACTCTGCGTGGCGTGTCTACCGTATCCTCTCGCTTTGCAAGATACTTTGTAGGCAACGACGGCAAGGCAGACCCTGATGTGCTGACAGCGGCAGACAATGAAGAGGGGGCTTACTACTACACCCTGCTTGATGAAGAAACACCTTGCTCTTTGTTGCAATACATGACAGCTATTGATGCTCAAAATACGGAAAGTTATACCTATACCTATAACGAGAGTCAATATGATTCTACCGCAAAACTGACTCTTACAGGTAGTTGCAACGCTGATGCCAAGGGCGTATATGCTACCATGGATGTTGACATGACAGATTATCCTGACATCAAGAAGATATACTTTGTGGGTACTGCTACGGGTATCAATGGCGTAAATGTCAACCGGCCAACTGCTGATGCACCTGTTTATCGTTTGGACGGTACTGCTGTACATACCGCAAAAGCAAACCTTACCAAGGGCGTATATATTCAAGGAGGCAAGAAATTTGTGGTAAAGTAAGAGATACAGATAATTGAAACATACAAAAAGCTCCCGTAAGAACATTTTCTTACGGGAGCTTTTATATTGTACCTTTACAGGTGTTTTTACTGTTATTCTTCAGCATGTTTCTCTTTCAATATAGTCTTTACTTGCTCCAGCCGCTCAGCAAGTGCAGCATCGGCTTTAGCTATTTGAAGGTCATATTGCACTTGCATGTCGAGCAGTTGGTGGGCGTCCAAGCCTAAAGCTGCCTCAAAAAGCAGTGCATCTTCAGCGGTAAGCTGCTGCTGGCAGTCCATGATTTTATCAAGAGTGTTGGGCAGCAAGCCTATTTCAGCGGCGAATTTGCTGTGGGAGAAGCCACGTGCCTCTATGGTTTCTCTAATGATTTCGCCTGGTAGCTGTATCTTGGTGTTGTTTGTTTCCATTGTGTTTTCGTTTTGTAGTGTAACAGGCTGATTGGCTGTTTCATTGCTGCTGCTCACTGCGGCAGCAGTATCGTTGGTTGTAGCTGCCACTTTTGCTTTGGTTGTAGCCGGCTTTCTGCTGGCAGTTTTGCTGCGTCTTGCAGTGGCAGTGCTGCGCTTAGGCTTGGCTTTGGTGCGCTTGGTGGCAGTTTTGGTTGCGGTTGTTGTCTTGTTTACCATATTTGTCTTTACTGTTATTTGCGTGTATTGCAGAGGGCGTGTCAGTGCGGTGGATGGCATAGACACAGAAAACAAGCGTCTTTACGATAGTCTGTCTGACCGTAAAGACGCATGTTTACCTCTTGTGCAAAGGTCGAGAAGACCCTTATTGCGGTGCAAAAATACTGCTTCTTATTGTGATAACCAAAAAAGTTGAAGCTTTTTTACTGATGGACAAAGTGATGAAGTGGAGATATGGGCAGATACCTGTTGTTCCGATAGCTATGTTGTTGGCTTGCAAGAGCTATGCTATCGATTCCCGATAACAGTGCTGTTGCCGTCTGATAGCTATGCTTTCGCAAGCCGAAAGCATAGCTATCGGAACATGCTGTCCGTAGCCTGTGGAGGGGTATGGATAGAGGATGTCTATTTAGGCATAGATATTTTCTGTTTGACGCTATTGTTATTATGAATACCTTTGCACCAGAAACAAAAACAAGAACCAATTAAAAAATAAAGACATTATGAAAGAACTGAAAGGAACAAAGACAGAGAAAAACTTGATGGACGCATTTGCTGGTGAGTCTCAAGCGCGTAACAAGTATACATATTTTGCATCAAAAGCTCGCAAAGACGGCTATGAGCAGATAGCAGCTCTTTTTGAAGAAACAGCCAACAACGAGAAAGAGCATGCCAAACTGTGGTTCAAATATCTGATGGGTGGCGAAATACCAAGCACACCAGACAACCTGAAGGCTGCTGCTGAAGGCGAAAACTATGAGTGGACAGACATGTATGACCGTATGGCTGCTGAGGCTGAAGAGGAAGGCTTTAAGGAGATTGCTGCCAAGTTTCGCATGGTAGGTGCCATCGAGAAGCACCATGAGGAGCGCTATCGCAAGCTGCTCAAGAATATAGAAGACCAGGTGGTGTTCTCTCGTGAGGGCGACTGTGTATGGATTTGCCGCAACTGTGGTCACATAGTAGTAGGCAAGAAGGCGCCTCAGGTGTGCCCTGTATGTGCCCACAAGCAAAGCTTCTTTGAGCTGAGAGCAGAGAATTATTGATATGCCGGAAGTCCGACAATGATTTTGGCAATAGAGAGTGATAAGAGAGTATAAAAGAAGAGGTGGTTCTGTTCCGCGCGGACAGAGCCACCTCTTGACATATAAGAGGGGTAGTAGCTTTTTAGGCTGCTACATTTTAGTCGTTATGTAGCGGTCAAACAGGCTAAGGTCTATCTTCAAGTCGGGGTATTGGCGCATCAGGTCAATGGCTTTCTGCTTGCTTTTTGCCATAAATTGCAGGTATTCTTTACCGGAAGGATTAAACGGCTTGTGGCCTAAGGCTTCCTTGATGGGGCGCCATAGCGACAGAAAAGTGTGGGTGCGGGTAGAGAAATAGGCTTCAGAGAATACCTCCCAGATATATTCTACGGCTTGAGCTGAGGGGTGCAGCATGTCGGCTGCATAAAAGCGGTAGTCGCGCAGCTCGTCATTCACTATTTCATAAGCAGGAAAATAGTTTACCCTGTCGGGCATCTCTTCCGCCAATTGGTTGGCTGCCAGCAGTAGGGTTGCCTTGGACAGTTGGCTGCCATGATAGCCATATTTGGCATAGCGGATAGGGCTGACGGTGATAATTACTCTTACATCTGGTCGACGTTGCACCAATAGCTGTACTGCTTGGCGCAAATAGCCGACACACTCATCCACAGTGAGGCAGCGCTCGGTAAACAGCCGTTGGGGGCGTTTGGCACAATTGTCTACAATCTCACCCGTCTCGTTGAGTATATACACATGGTTGGTGCCTAAGGTAAATAGGGCTGTGCGTGGACTGCATGTGCTGTGGCTCACGGTGTGCAGTATGCTGGCAGGATTATACATTACGCCATAGGGATTGACTGTGGCGCGAAAGCATTCATCTACAAATCGTTTGCCCATATTGTCGGCAAAGCATGAGCCTACAAAAAGCATCTCTTCACATGGCTCAATGGCAAAAGGCGGGCGGCTGATAGCTACTTTGGTTCTAAAATCCATGAGGTATTTGTTGTATTGAAAAAGGCAAGCCATAGCCATGTGGCATGGCTGTCATGGCTTGCCTTGTATGTGTAAATCTTCTTGTTCTAACTTAACTGCGACTTACTTGCAGTCCTTTTTCGCTTAGGGTCATCTCTACAAAACGGGCGTTGGCATTGGGTCTGTTGGTTTGCAGCAGTGTCTTGATGCGCATGGCAGCATCGGGGTCTTTGGCCACCATGTACAGATAGCCGCCCCCGCCAGCCCCTGCCAGCTTGTAGCCCAAGCACAGGTCGTCTATCTGTTGCGTAATCAGCTGTATGCAGCTGGGGTTGGTACCACTGTCGATAACCTGATTTTGCATCCATGTTTTGCGCACCAAGGTACCCATTCTTTGAAAGTCGGCACGCTGAATGGCATCATACATGTCGAGTGCATGCTGCTTCATCTCGCGCAGCAGTGCCAGTTCCTCGCACTGATTGAGAAACATGCGGCGCACTATCTCTGCCAAAATGTTCTTGGCAGTGCGCGTAATGCCGGTGTAATAGAGCAGGTGGCAGCCTGCATATTCAGACTGTACGAACAGATTTTGGGGCAACCACTTGACCATGGGCACCTGATTGAAGCCACGGTGGGTCTGCAATAGTTTGACACCTTGCAGCAAACCGCCATACTGGTCTTGCCATCCACCGCCCGTGGTGAGCAGCTGTTCTAACACCAGTGTGCGTCTGCCTATCTCGCTTTTGTCCCAAGCCAAGCCGCAAAAGTCGTTCAGTGCGCCTAATACTGTGGCAGACAGCACGCTGCTTGTGCCCAATCCGCTGCCTGCTGGAATGGCAGACAGCAGCGTGAGTTCTATGCCACAGCCAAATGCCTTCAGCTGTTCTTCCAGTGTGTTGTAGTGCTCTTGGCAGTATTGTGGCAGAAAACCGGCCAGTGCCAATGCTGCTTTGGGTATGGAGAAAGGACTTCCTACTTTGTTGAAAGCAGCCAACTGTTCATACGTGTGCACCTCTTCCATGGCTCCCAAGTCAATGCTTCTGAGCACGATATGGGGCTGTTTGCAAGGTTTTACATAGGTTTGCAAGGGCGGTTGGCCGTTTAGCTCAATGGCAAGGTTTACCGCATTCCCGCCTTCCATCAGGCAATAGGGGGGCGTATCGGTCCATCCACCAGCTATATCAATGCGTACAGGACTTCTGCCCCATACAATCTGGTCGCTGTAAACAGATAAGCGAGGGGCTTGCTTCTCTGCTGCAACAGTGCGTGTAAGACCTTCTCTGAGCAGTGCAAAGGCTGCATCATCGTCTGCTTGATAAGCTTCGCCGCATAGGCGGCACAACTCAGAGCGGAACATCTTGTCGTGAATACGGGTCATCAGTGGCACTCGTTCGTCCAATGGGGCAGGAGCAGGAATGTGAAAGGCGGCAAACTCGTGGGCAGCATTGTCTAAATCGACTTGATAAAACACGCTGTGCTCATGGTTCTTGGCCAGTGCCTCCCAGTTGAGTGCACGCAAATGGGTACGCTGTTGGGTCAGTCTTACTAAGTTAGCCCTGGCAGATATATCGTCGGCACATATCTTTTTGCTTTCATTCCATATCTTCTTGCCTTGTTCCAACTGCGTTTCGCCTAACATCCAGCGCAGTACCAATCCAGCCTCTTCTGCTGTATCACAGACAGGGAAGATACAAGCCGCTTGCAGGTCGTGGCTTCCGGCAATGCTGTTGATATCTATGTGATGCGCAGTAGCCCATGATTGGAACGATTGCCCCATGTACATAAGGTCAGCATCATGCAAGTTTCCACGAAACTTGTCGTAGTAGCCGTAGGGCCTTACCGCATATTGGGTGTCATTAATGGGCACAATGTCTACACACTGTCCATCCATCAAGGTTACAGTCCAGTCATTTTCCGGCACACCGGTGATGATGTTTTCATGTGCCAAAGTCCAGTTCTTTCCTATATAGCTGTTTTCTATCCAGAGGTTAGCGTTATGCTCTGTAATAGCCACTTGGGTGAGAGCATTCTGCACAAACATGGAAGGCTGGGGCTTTAAGGAGTGGTGCATAATCTCGCGTTGGTCGTTCACAAGGTTCTGAATGGACAAAGTAGAGGACAATAGCTCATGACTGGTGCCGAAATGGTAGAACTCTCCGCCAGGCAGAGGAAGCACGGCTACTTTCAATTGGCTTATTTCTTTGTCATCAATGGTAGGGTTAGTTCCCAAGGCACAGCCAAACTGGGCATACAAGTCATAGTTAATCACTTCACCGTCTTTCATGGATCGCTTCATGAGTAGCTTGACAGCACGGTCGCTGAGCAGCCAAATGCCTATGTCGGTGAGATAGAAATGGTCTTGCAGCAGCTTGCCTAAGGTCTGTACAGACGGCTTTTGCAGCATGCATTCAAGTACTGATGGTGAATCGCTTTTTGCCACAAACACGCCATGGTCCTTGGCTATTTCGGGTCCCAACCATAGTCCATAGCACACTACGTCAGCGTCGGGTATGGGTTGTAGCGGTTGTGTGGTTCTGATATACACATCGCCACTCACTATCATTGTGTGCAAAGGAGCAGGCGCATAGTTCATCATACGGTCATAAAGTGGAACTTGTAGCGATAGCAAATCTTGCGAAAGGTGTTGCCCACGCTCCCAACGAAACACGGGAATAGGTGTCAGTATCTTGCCGGAAGGGGCGTAAGCCGGCAGTCGTCGGCTTTGCCCGCCAGCGTGTAAAAGCAGCTTCCTGTCTTTTGAAAGCCACTCGTCAAAACTCATTCCTTGTCCTTCGTGCTCATAACAAGCCTTGAGCAGCCAGGTAGAACCACCGCCTGAGCCCAACTTGTGGTCCACGGGGTCGTTGGTGCAAAACCATTCTTTATTGTCAAAACCAGTGATTTGGTGGAAACAATTCACCAAATTAGGAGGCAAAGAAAGTAATTTCTTCATAAAGATAAAATTGTAAGAGTAGCGTAAAAGCGGACCTTTTAATGGAAAAGACCATTCTCTTTTGCGTGGTAAAGTGTAGCTTGTTGCAATGAAAAGTGTGCCACTACAATGGTAGCGGCACACTTGAAGCTTATTTGTTCTTGTTTTTCTTGTATTCAGTATAAGCCAATATAAGCACTACAATAACCAGTAATGCATAGGCAATGTAGGCAATCGTCTCGGTCATGTCAATGGATTTAGGATAGAACATCAGCTCTACCTTATGATGACCGGGAGATACATGGAGGGCGCGAAGCACGTAGTTGGCACGTCCTAACTCAACATCCTTACCGTCGACAGTAGCTGTCCAGCCTGGATAATATACCTCAGAGAATACGATTACACCACCTGTTGATGAGTTGACATCGTAAGATAAATGGTTGGGAGCAAACGAAGTGATCTTTACAACCGATGTACCGGCTTGCTTGACAGACTGTTTCAGTTGAGGCTCAAACTCCTTGTCAGCCACAGCTTCGCTTCTGAGGTTCAGCTTGCCGAGAGCTTCTATCTCTTGGTTGGCATTGTCTACATAGTTTACTTTGTCTACAAACCAAGCGTTGCCGTAAGCGTAAGGGTTCTTTACAGGTACGGTCTGACCACCTTGTAACGGCAGAATGAAGTAGCGGGCGTTAAGCATGTTCAGTACAGGACAGATGCTGTCGCCTTTCACCTTGGTCATATCGCCGCCTGCTTGTGCCACTGCAGGCATCACTTTCTGCATCTCAGGTGCTATATGAGCATCAATCAGCTCTTGGTAGCGGCGCAGTTTTGCTGCGTGATAGCCACCGATACTCTTGTGATAATAAGAAGTCTCGTTTTCATTGAAGGTATTGGATGCGAAGTTGAGCACACGATAATTGCCACATTCAGATTTGTCTTGCAATATCTGTTTGTCTGTATTGGTCATTTCAATAGGAGTGTCTCTTACGCTCTTGTTTACAAACATGTCGTTGTTGAGGTATCGTTTGTCTACCTGCCAGAGGTCTATAAAGCAGAGCACAAAGATGGCCCCGATCATGTATTCCGCACGAAGTTTCTTGAAACGGTAAAGCATCAGGAACAAGAAACCAATCATAACAATGAAGAAAGAGCGCCAACAGTCAGCGGTAAAGATAGCTTCTCGCATTTCACGCAGGTTGGGGAGCAGCTGTGTCAGGTATTCTTGTGGTATCTGCTGGAGGGCTTTCATTTCTTCGGAAGCGATGAAATCGCTGAAGAACAGCGTAGGCATGAGCGCAAAGAGCAGGGCAACACCTGCGGTGAGTCCTAAGCTAATATACAGGTATTTGGCTTTCTTTACCAACACATCAGGCTCTTCTACGATGTGCTTCAGTGCCAACATAGCCAGTAAAGGAATGGTAAATTCTGCGATAACCAATATGGAAGCTACCGTACGGAACTTGGCATACATGGGCACATAGTCAAGGAAGAAGTCGGTGAAAGGCATGAAGTTGCGACCCCACGACAGCAATATAGACAGCACGGTGGCGGCCAACAATGCCCATTTCATAGGACCTTTTACAATGAATAGACCGAGAATAAACAGCATGAGCACAAAAGCGCCTACATAGACAGGACCACTTGTGCCTGGTTGTTCGCCCCAATATTGCCCGAGCTGTTGATATACTTCGGTAAAGTTAGGGTCAGCCTTGCTCATGGCAGTAGCGTTCTGAGCCAAAGGCACAGATGCTCCACCCTTGGTGTTAGGTACTAATAGCGTCCATGTCTCACCGATGCCATAGCTCCATTGGGTAATATAGTCGCGGTCAAGACCGCTGCTTGTCTGGTTGGCAGCGTTCTTTTTCACGAGTTCGCTCTTGCCTCTCATGGTTTCTTGTCCATACTCCCAGGTGTGATACAGATTGCTTATGTTGATGCATACGCCAATGGCAGCACCGACAACACATACTGCTGAGGCCTTCCAAAAGTTCATCATTTGCTTCTTTCTGATAGCATCTGCCAAGAAAGCCAATACCATAAAGAAGATGACAAACAGGAAGTAATATGTCATTTGAACGTGGTTCGCATACACTTCGAAGGCTGTAAAAAGAGCTGTTACAAAGAGTCCCCACAGGTATTTGCCTCTATATGCCAACACGATACCAGCAATCATAGGCGGTAGATAAGCCAACGCCATGACTTTCCAGAAGTGACCGGCGGCAATAATGATAAGGAAGTAACTGGAGAAAGCCCACAAAATAGAACCCAAGGCAGCCAATGACTGCTTGAAGTCGAAAGCTCTTAGGAGTATATAGAAGCCTAACAGGTAGGCAAAAACAAACCAAACATAGTCTGGTAGAAACAAGTGGTAAGTCTTTACTACTGCGTCTAACTTCTGTGTGCTGCCGTATGTAGGGGCTGTTTGGTAGGTAGGCATGCCACAGAACAGCGAAGTCATCCATCGTGAGGTCTCACCTGTCTTCGCTTTATAGTCAGACAGCTCTTTGCCTATGCCTTTACTGGCGGCAGAGTCGTGTTGAAACAAAATCTTTCCGTCTATGTCTGCCGGAAAGAAATATGCGAAAGAAATAATTGCAAAAAGGACGATTGCCAGTATATCAGGCAACCATTGTTTCCATGTTTTCATTATGCTATGTGTTTATTTTGTTCTAAATCTTTTGCAAAGATAGTGCAAGCCGAGCGGAATACAAAATAAAATGGAGTGAAACGGAATTTTATTTTTATTCCTGAGGCGCCGCCTTTCTTGTGTAAAGATAGTGCAAGCCGAGCGGAATGCAAAATAAAATGAAACAGAAATTATGTTCTATTTCATAGCATATTCTATAACAAAAGAGAGAAAGTGCAGCAGAAACACGTGTTCTACCATACTTTCTCTCTTTATTTAAATAGTACTTTTTCTATTATATAGAATAATGTATAACAGTTTATTGCGCTTTAGCCATTTTACGGTTGTGCTTCATTTGCTTTTTTAAAATGCGTCCTATCACATTCCAGTAAGGCATCTTCTTCAGTGTAGAGCGTACAGGCTGCACATCCCATAGTAAGAAGACAAACAACATTGCCACACCTAACAGGCAGGTAAAACCATAGAGCTGTTTCACGCTAATCATGATAGATTGCAGCGGATCATAAGGAATGCCTCTGATGAGGTTTTCCGTTATATGGTGTCTGAGATAGAAGCTGTAGATTCCAGAGCATACTGTTTCCACTACACCGTTGCGTATCAGGCCTAACATGGTGAGTCCCATAAAGAAGTGTTGAAACGGCATGACCTCTTCCAAAAAGATAGTGAGGGCTGTGAAGAATATGGCTATGCCAAAGGATCTCATAAAAGTGGGCACATAAAACATCTCTACCGTGATGCCTGGACTTATCAAGAAGTACATCCATATCTCGTATGCCAGCAGTGCCATGAAGCCAACGGTGAGCAGACGGGTAAACTTCAGGTGAAATGCCTTTATCCACAGCAGTACGAACATGCAGCCAACAATCGTGCCGCACCATTCTACTATATAGTCAGAAGCAGTCATGACGGAGTCAAAGTGGAGCACACCGCCTACGAAAGTGTTCTGCATGACCTTGGGTGTTGAGCTGATAAGCTCTACCAAAACGAAGATGACCAGCATCGGTACCAACCGCCTGTATTGCCAAGCTTCTTTGGCTATATAGGCGTGGCGTATGTGTAGCATGCGCTGTATGGCGAAGTAGAATGTTACGGGCAGGGCGAATGTAACCACTCTAAACGGCTTGCCGTCCCACCAGTTGTAGTATTCGCCATAGTTGAACAGGAAGATAACCTCAATCATGATGGCTGACCACAGCAGGCAACCTAACCAGTCAAGACTGAGCAGTGGCAGTGGGCGCATGAAGCGGAAATCGTGAGTTAAGGTGTAGATGAGGAGTACCATTACAGCCATCAGCCCTATCATGAACCAGTGCATGGCTTGCCATGTCTGGAATATATAGGTGAGCTGAATGGTTATCCAAGGCGAAAGGCTCATGTCTCCCAATACGATACAGTAGAGAATAGGGAAGAATATGGCAAAGTCGCGTTTGGAAGTCATCCACAGTTGTATGGTAGACATGCACTCAAATGTGCCGCAGAGCTTGAAGAAACCTGCTATATATGATATTATACAGAGTACAGGCACCGACTCTGTAAGCATGCAGAGCCAGTTGCACACGCCTATTACGGCAGCCGCAGTGAGCAGCAGCTGTCTGTTGGTAAAGCGGAACTTGAACCTGAAAAGGAACGGAAATGGCATGTTTACTCCCACCACGCCACACAGCACAATCATGAGCACATCTTCTCTCATGAGGCATGTGTCGCCCATATAATGGGCCATGGCTCCGGGGTAAACACTGCCTGCCAGTTGGAATATAAGCGCAAACACCAAGTAGATCCACGGCTGTATGCACTTTGGCACAAAGCTGTTCATCATAGGCATGGTGAATGGGCCAGTAGGTATAGGGGGCATTGTCAGTGTATTTTTATGGTTTGATGATATATAACACGGAATACCGCTTTATTTCTTTGCCACTTTTACGTTTACCTCTACGTTGAGTCCGGCGCGCAAGCGGGCTATATCGGCGGTCTGGTTGTTTTTGTCAAGCACGATGCGCACGGGCACACGCTGCTCCACCTTTACAAAGTTGCCGGTAGCATTGTCGGCAGCTACCATGGAGTAGGCAGCGCCTGTGGCAGGACTGAGAGACTCTACTGTGCCGTGATAAGTAACCCCTGGCAGTGCATCGGCTGTGAAGTCAACGCTGCATCCGGGCTGAATATGCTGTAACTGTGTCTCACGATAGTTGGCAATTACCCACACCTGATTGTCGTCTACAATGCGTGCCAATTGCTGGCCAGGCTGTACCAGCTGCCCTACATGAATGTCTTTGCGACCCATCACACCGTCAGCGGTAGCTACGATGACTGTGTATGACAGGTTGAGGCGTGCCAAATTGGCTGCTGCTTCAGCCACACTTACGCCTGCCGTGTTCTGATGAAAGCGCTGTGCCTGCTCGCTTTTGACCATATTGGTGGCTTGTTTGCTGGCAGAAGCCTGTTCATAGCGTGCCTTGGCTGCCAAGTATCGTGCTTGCGCATTGTCGTATTGCTGACGGGTAATAGCGTCTTTCTTGAGCAATGCAGCATAGCGTTCAAAGTCATTCTTGGCGTTTACCATATTGACGCGTGCCTCTGCTATGCCTGCCGAAGCCACCTTGACATTGCTCTGTGTGGTGTTGATACCGGCAGATACGGCAGATGCTCCAGACTTGGAGCCACGCACGGCAGCCTCTGCCTGTGCCAGTTGCAGACGATATTCGGCATCTTCTATGATAACGAGGGTGTCGCCTTTCTTCACATGCTGATACTCTTCAAAGCGAATTTCCTTGATAAAGCCCTGCACGCGGGTATTGATAGGGGTAATATGGCGCTGCACTTGTGCATCATCGGTGTATTCTACATCGGATGGATGATAGAAATGACTGAAGGCATATCCTGCAAATGCTATCAGCAGGGCAATGATTACCAGATTGTAGATTCTCTTTATTTGTTTTTTGCTGTTCATTGTTGTGTGTATTGAATGGGGTTGCCAGCCTATGGCCGGCAACCTGTTGTTTGCTGAATGTGTGAATAATGGTGTAGCTTTATGGGGCTGCTTTCTGTTCGTAAGGCACAGTCTTTTAGCTGTAAAGCAGTGCTTTTAAAATCTGTGGCGGTGCTTTTTTGCTGTAAAGTGGTGCTTTAGGAATGAAACGTAGCCTTTTTCCCTATTTTATATATTGCCGCTGGCAAATTTCATTTGGTAGTAGGCATACACGGTATTTACGCGTGCGTTGACCTCTTGCAGTTCAGCGTTGAGCTTTACATTGGCAGCATCTACCATGTCTGTCACCAAAGCCAGTTGGTTGAGGTAGCGGTTGTTGACCACCTCATAGTTTTGAGTGGCCAATTCCACGCTCTTTTGCTGGGTGCGCAGGTCAACGAATGATTGCTGATAGAGCGTGTAGGCCTGTTGTACCTGGTTGTCTACCTGCTGCACTGCCACAGCACGTCCTTGTTCTGTTTGGCGCAGTACTGCCTCTGCCCGCTTTACGTTTCGGTTGCCCTTGAAGAGCGAGCTGAGCGAGTATTTTACACCGATGCCAATGTACCATAGGTTGAAATTCTTGTCAATAGGGGGCAAGTCGTAAACGAAAGGGCCGCTAAAGTTGTCGGCAGCAAACACAGCAACCTTTGGCAGCAGGTCGCTCTTGCTAAGCTTTAGTTGCACCTTGGCTGCATCGATCCCCAATTGCGACTGCTTGAGTTGTGGCGATGTAGCTTGCGCACGCTCTTGCCATGCTGCTTGTGTAGTATTGTCAGTAGCAGCGGTAGCCACATTTTCGTCGGCAGCGAGCTGCTGTTGCGGCAGTCCGAGCGTGTTACACAGCTGGTAATTGATAATATCTCGCTGGTCTTCCAGCTTGCGCTTGCCTAATTGCAGTGCCTCCAGTTGCAGCTCGTAGCGTGTAACGTCATTTTTGAGTGCCATGCCTTGCTTCAGTTTCTCGTTGGCGTTGGCAATGAGTTGCTTCGTAAGGGCAATGTTGCTGTCGTAGACCTTGATGCTGTTGTCCATCTTGAACAGGTCCAGATATTGTCCCAAAGCCATGAAGCGTTGCTGCTGTCGGGTTATGTCCACTGCATTTTCAGCTTGCAGCTTCTGCACTTCTGCCAGCTTGATGCCGGCATTGACGGCACCACCTGCATAGACCACTTGTTGCGCTTCAAGGGCAAAGCTGTTGCCGATGTGCGGCTGTGTAATGCCTTTGGCGTTGGACAGGTTGCGGTCTGTCATCAACACATTGCCGTTGTAGGTAGCCGACAGCGATGCGTTGACATCGGGCAGCCGCTGTGCGCGCGCCACTTGCAGTGCGGCGTTGGCTGTTTCCATGCCGGCTTTTTGGCTGCTGATAACCTTGCTGCCGGCTTCTACCTGATTAAAGAGCTCGTCAATTGTCATCTTGCGTTGCGCATGGGTGGTGCTTGCCATCATGAGTGCAGCTCCCAACACGCAACTGTTGAAAAGAGATTTTCTCATTATTGATAAAATGGTTATATTATGATTTCTGTTTATATGCGTGCAAGCCAAGCTATATCTGCCGCAGATATCACTTGTCGTTATCACTGAATTGCGGGTGCAAAGGTACGGTGTTTTTGTGGGTAAACGGTTTTAAATAATTCACTGTGAATTGTATATTTCGGAATAAACGTGCCGATATATACCATAAAATAGCGATATTTGTAGCCGAAAAAAGAAATAAGTGTAATGCTGATACGTTATAATACAAAGAGTGGAAAAGCTTGTATGGGCGAGTGCAATCTTTCCGAATTTACTGCGGAAGCAGTGGTGATAGATTATGGTATGATATTGATTTGTCGTGGCGGCAAGGCTATGCTGCGTGTCAATTTTGACGAGTGGCAGCTGCACGAGGGGGCTGTCATTACGCTGTTTCCCAATGATATGGTACAGTTGAGTGAGGCATCGGCAGACTTTAGCGTGGCTTATCTGCGCTATGATGAGTCTATGCTGCGCGAAGCCAGCTTGCAGTTGGAACAGACCGTATATTCGCAGTTGCGTCAAGACCGCTGCCGCACAGAGTCGCCCGTGGTTACAAATATTATAAATGCTATGTTTGCACTGCTCAAGACCTACTTTGTGCAAAAAGGTTGCATGTGCTTGGACCAGTTGGTGGTACTGCAACTCAAATCTTTCTTCTTGGGCTTTTACGATTATTTGGAGCGTTTTCCCTCAGAGCGTCATGTGGAGCTGGGGTCTCGCCGCATGCGGGAGCTGTTCAATCAGTTTATGATGCTGTTGGAGCGCGACTACCGCTTGTCGCGCGATGTGAGCTACTATGCTTCGCTGATGCACATTTCGCCCAAATACCTTAACACTGTCACGCATAGCATTGCCCACAATAATGTAAAGACGATAATAGACCACTATGTGGTGCTTCAGCTCAAGCTGACCCTTGGAAACAGCCGCTTGTCTGCCAAAGAGATAGCCTGGCAGTATAACTTTAGCGACCAGTCGTTTTTCTGTAAATACTTTAAAATGCACACGGGAATGACTCCTCAGACTTTCAGATTGCAACTGCGTGACAAGCCTTTGTTAGAGGGCGATAGACGGTAAACGAGAGGGAAAGTGACAGTCGTACAGATTTCAGATTATAAGCATAAAGAAGATGCAGTGGCGTCTAAAGCCTGCTTATAAACCAAATGATATAGGTATTAGGGCAATTTTTATGTAGAAAATGCTTTGCTGTTCACAGAAATTAAAATATCTTTGCAGCTATAATATTATAATGAACTGTTATGAGTAACACAACAACTGTGGTAAACAAATCTCTTGTCAAGTCAACGGCAAAAGATATTTTCTTTATTTTCTTTGGCATATTGCTTTATGCCATAGGCTATACCGCTTACATTCTGCCGGAACAAGTGGTTATGGGTGGTGTGTCCGGTATCTCGGCATTACTCTATTATGCCTTTGGCATTGCGCCCGGTATTTCTATTTGGGTGCTCAACATTACGATGCTGTTGATAGCGCTGCGTGCGCTGACTCGCCAGTTTATCATTCGTACCATTATCGGCGTGTCTATCATGTCTCTCTTGGTGGGTGCGTTGCAACCGGTGTTTCAGGCATATCCTATCATTACTCCAGGCGAAGACAAGTTTATGCATGTGCTGATAGGCGGCGCTTTGGGCGGTGCCGGCTTGGGCATTGTATTCTCTCACAATGGCTCTACGGGTGGTACCGATATTATTATAGCCTTGCTCAACAAGTATTTCCGCATGAGCTTCGGTCGTGCCATGCAGTTTATTGACTGCACGATTATCAGCTCTTCCTGGTTTCTTTTCCACAGTGTAGAGACCATTGTCTATGGTATTGCCTTCACACTGATAGCCAGCATTGTGTGCGACTATGTGATAAACGGTACGCGACAGACTGTACAATTCTTGATTATCTCAAAGAAGTATGTTGAGATAGCCGACAAAATAAACAACGATGTGCACCGCGGTGTAACTTTGATACAGGGTCAAGGCTGGTATTCAAAGCAAGAAGTAAACGTGTTGATAGTGTTGGCCCGTAAGTATGAATCGCAGGAAGTTTTTAACTATATCAAGCAGATAGATCCTGAAGCCCTTGTTTCGCAGTCGTTCTGTCAGGGCGTATTTGGCGAAGGCTTTGACAAGATAAAGTAGCCGAAGTTCTTCGGACGCATTATAATAAGCGGCCTATATAGTAGCTGTTCTCATAGCATGCAGCTACTATATAGGCTTTTTTCGTGTCTGCCACTGTCGTCATGTATTTGTGAAAGCGGTGCAATCGATTTGTGAAAGCGGTGCAATTGGCTTGTGAAAGCGGTGCAATTGGCTTGTGAAAGCGGTGCAATCGACTTGTAAAAGCGGTGCAATCGACTTGTAAAAGCGGTGCAATCGGCTTGCGAAAGCGGTGCAATCGGCTTGCGAAAGCAGTGCAATCGATTTGTGGAAGCACTGCAATCGGTTGATGAATGGCATGCAATATTAGCAGTAATTTTATTTGATTATTGACAGTTTGGCATAAAAATGTATTGATTTATTATGATATTCTGACATTTTGTCATTTATTATTTCAAGGCATATTCTTTGCTGCCAACATAAACGAACAACGTTCAATCAATAACGAAAATAATTAAAGGAGATTAAATATATGACATTCGACAAATTTACCATCAAGGCGCAAGAGGCTGTGCAGACAGCAGTCAACACAGCTCAGCGCAACGGTCAGCAGACCATTGAGCCAGTGCACCTCTTGAAAGGTGTAATGGAGAAGGCCAAGGATGTTACCAACTTCGTCTTCCAAAAGCTGGGTGTCAATGCAGCACAGGTAGAAACGGTGCTTGACAGAGAGATTGCCCGATTGCCGAAAGTACAAGGCGGACAACCATATTTAAGCAACGAAGCCAATGAGGTGTTGCAGAAGGCACAGGATATCTCGGCTAAGTTGGGCGATGAGTTTGTAAGTGTAGAGCCTATTATTTTGGCGCTGCTGGCGGTTAACTCTACTGCTGCCCGTATTTTGAAAGATGCAGGCATGACAGAGGAGGAAACCAAGAAAGCTGTCAATGAACTCAGACAAGGACAGAAAGTGCAGTCGCAATCTGGCGATGAAAACTATCAGAGCCTGTCCAAATACGCCAAAAACTTGGTGGAGCAGGCCAGACAAGGCAAGCTTGACCCGGTAATAGGACGTGATGAAGAGATAAGACGTGTATTGCAAATTCTGTCTCGTCGTACCAAAAACAACCCGATATTGATAGGTGAACCTGGTGTAGGTAAGACCGCTATCGTAGAGGGATTGGCAGAGAGAATAGTAAGAGGTGATGTGCCTGAAAACTTGAAAGACAAGCAACTCTACTCACTCGATATGGGTGCATTGGTTGCAGGTGCCAAGTATAAAGGCGAATTTGAGGAGCGCTTGAAGAGCGTAATCAAGGAAGTAACCAACAGCAATGGCAACATCATTCTGTTTATCGATGAGATCCACACCTTGGTAGGTGCAGGTGGAGGTGAAGGCGCCATGGATGCTGCCAATATCTTGAAACCTGCTTTGGCGCGTGGCGAACTCAGAAGCATTGGTGCTACTACTCTGAACGAATACCAAAAGTATTTTGAAAAAGACAAGGCTTTGGAGCGTCGTTTCCAGACCGTAATGGTTGACGAACCAGACGAACTGAGTGCCATCAGCATCTTGCGTGGACTAAAGGAGCGCTACGAGAATCACCACAAAGTGCGTATTCAAGATGATGCTTGTATAGCCGCTGTAAAGCTTTCTGAACGTTACATCAGTGACCGTTTCTTGCCGGACAAGGCCATAGACCTGATGGATGAGGCTGCTGCCAAGTTGCGTATGGAGCGTGACTCTGTGCCTGAGGAACTGGACGAGATAACGCGTAAGCTGAAACAACTTGAGATAGAGCGTGAAGCTATCAAGCGTGAGAACGACCAGCCGAAGATTGCACAGCTTGACAAAGAGATTGCCGAGCTGAAAGATCAGGACAAGACTTTCCGTGCAAAATGGGAAAGCGAGAAAGCATTGGTCAACAAAATACAGCAAGACAAGCAGCAGATAGAGCAGTTGAAATTTGAGGCTGAGCGTGCTGAACGTGAAGGCAACTATGAGCGTGTGGCAGAAATAAGATATAGCCGCTTGAAGAATCTTGAAGACGATATCAAGCATATTCAAGAGCAACTGAAGAGCACGCAAGGCGGTTCTGCCATGATTAGAGAGGAAGTTACCGCAGACGATATTGCCGAAGTGGTAAGCCGCTGGACAGGAATACCTGTTACCAGAATGATGCAAAGCGAGCGTGAGAAGCTGTTGCATCTGGAGGAAGAACTCCATAAGCGTGTGATAGGTCAGGATGAGGCCATCACTGCCGTAAGCGATGCTGTGCGCCGTAGCCGTGCCGGACTGCAAGATCCGAAGCGTCCTATTGCTTCATTCATCTTCTTGGGTACCACTGGTGTAGGTAAAACAGAGTTGGCCAAGGCATTGGCAGAGTATCTGTTCAACGATGAGACCATGATGACGCGTATTGATATGAGTGAGTATCAAGAGAAGTTCAGTGTCTCCCGACTCATCGGAGCGCCTCCAGGATACGTTGGCTATGATGAGGGTGGACAGCTTACTGAGGCTGTAAGGCGTAAACCTTACTCGGTAGTGCTCTTTGATGAGATAGAAAAGGCACACCCTGATGTGTTCAACATCTTGCTGCAAGTGCTGGATGACGGTCGTTTGACTGATAACAAGGGCCGTACAGTAAACTTCAAGAACACTATCATTATCATGACCTCTAACTTGGGAAGCCAGTACATACAGGCACAGTTTGCCAATATCAATGATCAGAATAAAGACCATGTGATAGCAGACACGAAGGCAAAGGTAATGGATATGTTGAAAAAGACTATCCGGCCTGAGTTCTTGAACCGTATTGATGAGACCATCATGTTCTTGCCACTGACCAAGAAAGAGATTGCGCAAGTTGTAACCTTGCAGATGAACAGCGTGAAGAAGATGCTTGAACCTCAAGGCTTCCGGCTCAGCGTTACACCTGCCGCCATCAGTTATTTGGCAGATATGGGATACGACCCTGAGTTCGGTGCACGTCCTGTAAAGCGTGCCATACAGCGTTATGTGCTCAATGACTTGTCTAAGAAGATATTGTCAGAAGAGGTAAGTCGTGAGAAGCCTATCGTTATAGATGCCGATAGCAATGGATTGATATTCAAGAATTAGACATGGAAAAGTAAGAGCTTGTCGTCAAGCTCTTACTGCTGCAAACAATAAAAAGAGGGTGCGCTAAGAGTCATAAGACTTTTAGCGCACCCTCTTTTTGTATATATAGGTTAAGAGGTGTTCAGAACCAAGTTGGATAAGACGGTTTGTATATACGATTGATATTGAACACCTGCTTTATTGCAAGTAGCTGAAAATTATTCTACAATGATAGGTTTGTACTTGGGTACAAGTGCTTTCATGATGCACCAGCCAACCAAGTAAGCTACGGCACAGATGCAGAAGATAATCATGTAGCCGGCAGGTTTGCCGTCAAAACCTAAGAAAGAGAAGGCTGCACCTTGACCTTCGGCATAAGTAAAGAGCATACCGGAACCCTTGTTGATGAGGAAAGAACCTACACCACCTGCCATAGCGCCAATACCTGTGATAGTGGCAATAGTTGATTTAGGGAACATGTCGCCAATGGTAGAATAAAGGTTAGCAGACCATGCCTGATGCCCTGCACCTAACAGACCGATGATAATAGCAGGCCACCAAGGGCTTAACTCGCCCATAGGTTGCGCTACCAGGCCCAGCAATGGGAAGCAAGCGAAAATAAGCATTGCACGCATACGGCCGATATAAGGGTTCATGCCTTTTTTGTCTACAAAGTAAGTAGGCAAGTAACCACCGCCAATGCTCAAGACAGTAACGATAGCATAGAGTGTGAAAATAAGGGCAATGGCCATCGTTGAGTCTGAAGTGTAACCGTATTGGTCTGAAAAATAGGCTGGAGCCCAGAAGAGGAAGAACCACCATACGCCATCGGTCATGAACTTACCTACAATGAATGACCATGTCTGTCGGTAGCAGAAGCATTTCAAGAAGCCTATAGTCTTCTCGTCTTCAGTGTTGGCCTCTTGCTTGTTTTGTACCTCTGCCAAGTCTTCATCTTGGTCTATATAGTTCAATTCAGCCTGGTTGACGAAGTTGCTCTTGCTGGGTTTGTCATAAAGCCATATCCAAAGACCCATCCATACATAGCCGAGTACACCGATAATGACGAAAGCCCACTCCCAGCCCATGGCGCGAGCCAGCAATGGTATGGTAGCAGGAGCTGCCAAGGCACCGATAGAAGCACCGCTGTTAAAGATGGAAGTAGCGAAAGCACGGTCTTTCTTTGGGAAGTATTCTGCTGTTACTTTGATGGCAGCAGGAAAGTTACCAGCCTCACCGGCAGCCAGAATCAAGCGGCAAGAAAGAAACAGCCACACGCTGACAGTGGCAATAGCTACTGCAGCTTCACTGCCTCGCTGCACCAAGCGCAATGCTTCGATAGAGTCGTAGCCTTCAATCTGCATGGCTACCCAGCCGCAGCCGGCATGCATTACCGCGCCTGTTGACCATACGAAGATGGCAATCAGATAGCCTTTTTTTGTGCCCATCCAATCTACAAACTTGCCTGCAAAGAGATTGGTAATGGCATAGAAGATAGAGAACCAACCTGTAATGGTACCATAGTCGGCATCAGTCCAGTGAAATTCAGGTGCAATAAAGTCTTTCCATGTTAACGAGAGGACTTGTCGGTCCATGTAATTTACCGTGGTTGCCAAGAAGAGCAACGCACAAATAACCCAACGGAAGTTGGTCATTTTGGTAGTTCTAATTGAGTTCATTTTGTATTATTTGTTTTTAGTATTTCAGTAAGTATTGTTTTCATGAGCTGCTTCTGCACCCTTATAACCATAGAATGGCTTGAGAGTTAGTATCTTGTTGTAGCAGAAAAAAGTGCTATGATAGAGCTGAAAGTACAGCTTGAATGATTTGTTTTGTAGTGCCTTGGCTGATAAATAGGGCTTGCTCCATGGACTTGTCGGTAACTTGAAGGGCCTTATAACATTTCCCGAAGAGCCTTATAACATGCATATATTCTATGGAAAACTTCTTCGCTGTGGTATAACAAGATGATTATTGGCTACCAAAAGGTCGCTTGGTAAGCTTTCATAACTTTGCAAAGTTACTTATTTTTTATTTAACAAAGCTAAGCATTGTTGTTAAAATAGCATAATGTACGGCCTGATTGCAGTGCTTTCGTATAGAAATGACGGTGCAATATGATTTTTGTAATGAGGTAATCAGGAGGCTTTTAAACAGTAATTTAAGTTTTCCGTTTCGCCCGTTATGGGCAAGTAACCTTCAAAAGAATGAAAATGGTTACGGCGAAGGCTTGACAGGATGGGGAATAAAGGTTGGACTGATGTGGAAGTAGAGCGTATAGTAAAAGGCTACTCTTTTGGTTGTAAATAGCCAAAAGGGTAGCCTTTCTATGTTATGTCTTGTCTTTTCCATGATGGTTTCCAGTTTCCCTTGCGATGACTTCTTGTTGTGAATAGTGCAAATATTCAGTAAGAAATATGCCCAAGCAATTCAACCAAGATACAGAACATTAGTTTTCATCTTGATAGTAGACTCGTTTTACACGGCTGCTTACACCTGTGAGCATCTCATAAGGTATGGTTTCCATTACGTCAGAAAGCGCTGTAACAGGCAGATTATTGCCGAATATCTCAACAGAATCGCCTTCTTGGCAATTGATATCCGTAACATCAATCATTGCCACGTCCATACATATATTGCCAACATAAGGAGCTTTCTGTCCGTTTACCAAGCAATAGCATCTGCCACAGCCCAAGCGGCGGTCCAATCCGTCAGCATATCCGATAGGAATGGCGGCAATTCGGCTGTCTCGTGTAAGCTTTCCTTTGCGGCTGTAGCCCACGGTATCTTCTTTAGGTACATTATGTATCTGCAAGATAGTGGTCTTCAAGGTGCTTACGGTGTTGATAATTGAGTTGTCTCTGCTGTCAATTCCGTATAGTCCAAGACCAAGACGGCACATGTCCATCTGTCTTTCCGGGAAGTGTTCTATGCCCGCACTGTTGTCCATGTGGCGTAAAATCTTGTGCGTGAAGGCTGCTTGCAACTTCTTGCTGCCTGCTTCAAATAGTTCAAATTGATGCTTTGAGAAGTTGTCAAAGTCGTCACTGTCTGACCCAACGAAGTGAGAGAATACTGAACGGGGGATGATGGCGTTTTGGTGTTTCAACCTGTCTATCAGTTCATCCATGTCTTTTAGGGGGTCAAAACCAAGGCGGTGCATGCCGGTATCAAGTTTTATGTGTACGGGATAGCCCGTTATTCCTTCTTTTTGGGCAGCCTTTACAAGTGCGTCAAGCAGCCTAAAGCTGTATACTTCAGGTTCCAAATCATAGTCGAACATAGTCTTGAAAGCCGTCATTTCGGGGTTCATGATCATGATGTTCGATGTTATACCGTTTTTTCTTAGCGTAACACCTTCATCTGCTACCGCCACAGCCAAGTAGTCAACGCGGTGATCTTGCAGGGTCTTTGCTACCTCTACGGCACCTGCTCCATAAGCATCTGCTTTTACCATGCACACCAGTTTGGTGGTAGGTTTCATGAAAGATCGGTAATAGTTGAGGTTCTTTACCACGGCACTGAGGTTGACTTCCAAGATGGTTTCATGCACTTTCTGCTCCAAAAGCTCGGAAAGCTGGTCAAAACTAAACTGGCGTGCGCCTTTGATTAGTATTACTTCGTTGCGTAAGTTACTGAATACTTGGCTGCTGATAAAGGCCTTGCAACTGTTGAAGAAGTATTTTTCAGGCACCTTGATGAGGTCTTTTTGCCGGCTTATCTCTGTGCCAATGCCTATAAACTTCTGTACACCACGCTTCTGACAAAGGTCTGACACTTCTTTATAAAGGGTGTTGGCGTCTTTTCCACTCTGGTATATATCGCTCAAGATAAGTGTTCTTTTCCTGCCTTCATGGTCTGGACGCCGGTTCATGAAGTCAAGAGCTATGTCAAGAGAGTTGATGTCTGAGTTGTAGGAATCATTGATGAGGGTGCATCCGTGCTGTCCTTCTTTCACCTCAAGGCGCATGGCTACGGGTTCGATTTTGGACATATTGGCTGCCAACTCGTCTGTTGTCAGGCCTAAATAGAGCGCAACAGCCGCACTGGTAATGGAGTTTTCGATAGATGCTTCGTCAATAAACGGTAAAGAGTAAGAGCCCTTTGTACCTTTGAATACATAGCTAACGGTGGTGCTTGTAGCAGCTTTATTGATGCCGTTGATATAGAGTGGTGCATCGGCATTTGTCGTAGACCATGCTATTTGCTCCCCTTTATAGTCGTGTTTGGCTACACATTGGCGTACTGTTTCATTGTCGTAAGGATAGATAATGACTTTTGCATCGTGGAAAAGCAACAGCTTCTCTTCGCATTTTTCAGTCAAAGAGCTGAAGTTTTCCTGATGAGCGGCTCCTAAGTTGGTAAGCACTCCCACTGTGGGTTGTATTATATCGTGCAGTGCTTCCATCTCACCAGGTTGGCTAATGCCTGCTTCAAACACTCCTATTTGTGTCTGTTCGTTGAGCAACCACACTGATAATGGCACGCCAATCTGCGAATTATAGCTGCGCGGACTACGTGTAACGACCTTTGTTGGCGAGAGAAGCTGGTACAGCCACTCTTTTACGATAGTCTTTCCGTTGCTTCCTGTGATGCCGATAATAGGTATATTAAACTCATCTCTGTGTCTTTCTGCCAATCGTTGCAGTGCTTCCAAGGCATGTGGAACTTTGAGAAAATTGGCATCAGGGTATGCTGTGGCATAGTTTTCCGGCAGGTTTTCTACTACAAAATTACGAACTCCACGGCGGTATAAGTCTGCTATATATTTGTGTCCGTCATTTCTTTCAGACTTAATAGCAAAGAAGAGAGTTTCTTCTGCGAAGCAAAGACTACGGCTATCAGTAAGTATCCAGCCGATAATACTGTCTTTTGTACCATAGCGACGCGCCCCTATGAGGGTGGTTACTTTCTCGATTGTGTATGTCATTGTTGTTGTATTTTATTGACAAATTAGTGCAGTTGCAGGTTCTTGATTTTCCTTTCTGCCTCCAACTGAATAGCAAAGGTAGTGCAAGTTGAGCTGAATACAAAATAAAAGCGTTAAAAAAGCGCTTTTATTTTTATTCACGAGACGCCGCCTACTTTATGGAAAGGTAGTGCAAGTTGAGCTGAATACAAAATAAAAGCGTTAAAAAAGCGCTTTTATTTTTATTCACGAGATGCCTTATATTATATATAATGTACGATTGCTTTTTATCAAAAGCAATGTGCATGCAGTACTCTTATACTCTTTGTTCTATATTGTTGAGCTTTAGCATCTGTGGCGGCACACTTTGGCAGATGGCTTTGGTGAGCAGTTGAAGAATGGATTCCCTTACAAAAGATTTTGTTGTGAGCAGCACAATTTGGCGTGTTGGGATAGGCAATGCAAAGGGGCGTACCAGTTGCCGTTGGTCATTGTTGAGCTGGTCGAGTGCCAGTTCTGGTATAAAAGTCATACCTTTGCCACTTTCTACCATGCGCATAAAGGTCTCAATGCTGCCCAATGTGTAGGTCTTTTGGCTTTGTTCTGCCTCTTTCAGGTGGCAAAACTTTACCAACTGGTCGCGGAAGCAGTGCCCTTCTTCCAGCATCCAAAGAAACTCGCCCTTTAAGTCTGCCGTTTTGATGCTCTTGTGTTGATAGAGCGGATCGTCTTTAGAAACGTATGCAAGAAACTGTTCGTAGAAGAGAGGCGTTTGCGTATAGTTGTCCATTCCATCGAGGCTCACCAGTATGGCGGCGTCTATCTCTTCGCGTATGAGTGCCGTTTTGAGCTCAGGTGTTTTCATTTCGATGATGCGCATGTCAAGTTCAGGGTGTGCTTTCATCAGTTGTGGAAAGAAGCGTGGCAGCAGATAAGGGGCGATAGTGGGCAGAATGCCTAATCTGAAGGTGCCTTGCAGCGACTTCTTTTGTTCTTCTACTATTTCCTTTATCTTGTTGGCCCTTACCAGTACCTTCCATGCTTGTGCCACAATCAGCTTTCCTATGTCAGTAGGAGTTACTTGCTGTGAGGAGCGTTCAAAGAGTTTAACACCAAGTTCTGTTTCTAATTTCTGTATCATTGAACTGAGTGTAGGCTGTGTAACGCCACAGTATTCGGCAGCTTTGGCAAAATGTCTGAGCCTGTATACTGCCACTATGTATTCCAATTGCTGTAAAGTCATGTTGCTATTCTGTTTTGATAATGAAGTAAAGTCTATGCTATCAGTCTATGCTTTATTCTGTTTTGGGTATTGCGTAGCATCGTTTGGGCCTTGTGCTGCTGCTTTCTCGTGGTGTGTAAACAAAGTGCGGCACAGCAGTATTTGTGTTCTGCCTGTGCCGCAACTGTGCTATTTTCGCGTTTCTATACTGCTTCTATTGTTGCGATGGTAGCTTCTGTAATCGTCAATAGGTATTTCCATTTCCGATTCTGTCAGCTCTCCATTGTGTGGCAAGCGGAATTTCATGTATTTGATATTGAGTCCTCGCTCTATCCATTGACTTTCATAGTAAGTCTGTATAGACAGAATGCGGCGTGTGTCTTCGTCTATTCCCTCTGTGTGATACAAGTCTTCGGTGCGGAAAAGCAGTGGCAGGTGGTTGTGTTCCACCATATATGTGGTGTAGGTAAACAAGAAGTTGCTGTCTGTCTTGAGGTGAACCAGTCCTCCGTCTACCAGAAAATGCCTGTATCTCTCCATGAATGTGGTGCCCGTAAGTCTCTTTCTTGCGTTCTTCATCTGCGGGTCGCTGAAGGTGAGCCATATTTCCTGCACTTCATCAGGGCCGAAAAAGCGGTCTATAATCTCTATGTTCGTGCGCAAGAATGCCACGTTTTTCAGTTCTTCTTCCAGTGCTTGTGTGGCACCGCTCCACATTCTTGCGCCTTTGATATCTACTCCTATGAAGTTGACATCAGGGTATAGTCGTGCCAATCCCACGGTATATTCGCCTCTGCCGCATCCTAATTCGAGTACGATAGGGTTGCTGTTGTGGAAGTATTGTTCGCGCCAATGCCCTTTCATGCCGAAAGGTACGTTTTCAACTACCGAGTATGGATATTGAAATACGTTCTCGTATCGTTCCATATCGGCAAATTTTGCTAATTTTCCTTTACTCATTCGTTAACACGGTAAACTGTTATAGGGCGAGCCATGCAGGGCTTCCGCCGTATGAAATAGGTGATTGGGGTAAAAGGATTGAAGCTTCTGTATGGTTGGTTGCGCAGACATTTGCCTTTAGCAAGTATGAACATGCCTTGTCTTGTTATTCATTTTGCATGCCTGTTTCCAAGCTTCAATCACAGAAAAAGGCAAGAGGCCGAACCCTTTATAGCCCTCTATGGGTTGCCTTGTGGCAGCCTTTGGCCTTAGGTTTGCTCTCTTGCCTTTAGGCTGTTAGTCAATGACTACAGTGGTCCAGTTGTGTACATCAGGTTCCGTACCATACTGTATGCCACGCAGTTTGTTGTAAAGTTTGGTGCTGATAGGTCCTGGTTTGCCGTCTTTGCTGATGACATAGCTCTTGTGGTTCTCAAGATCGTCAATCTTGGAGATAGGGCTGATAACTGCTGCTGTGCCGCAAGCGCCAGCCTCTTCGAAGGTGCCGATTTCCTCTTCAGGTATTTGCCGGCGCTCAACTTTCATTCCCATGTCTTCAGCCAGCTGCATCAAGCTCTTGTTGGTGATGCTTGGCAGGATGCTGGTAGACTTTGGCGTAACGTAAGTATTGTTCTTGATGCCAAAGAAGTTGGCAGCGCCACACTCGTCTATGTATTTCTTCTCTTTCGCGTCGAGATAGAACTCGCAGGCGTATCCCAAGTCATGCGCCATCTTGTTGGCACGTAATGAAGCGGCATAGTTGCCACCTACCTTGAATATACCGGTCCCTAAAGGAGCAGCTCGGTCATACTCGCGGATGATGACGTAAGGATTTGTAGCAAAGCCCCCTTTGAAGTAAGGTCCTACTGGTGTAACGAAGATAAGGAACATGTACTCTGTGGCAGGGTGAACACCTACTCGTGGCGACATGCCTAAGAGCAATGGACGGATGTAGAGGGTAGCTCCGCTTTCATAAGTAGGTATATATTCTTGGTTGAGGCGCACTACCTTTTTTACCATTTCTTCAAAAAGCTCTGTTGAAACTTCTGGCATGAGGATGCCTCTGCATGTAGATTGCAGACGTGCGGCATTCTCGTCCATGCGGAACACGCGCACTTTGCCGTCAGGGCAGCGGTAAGCTTTGAGTCCCTCAAAGGCCTCTTGACCGTAGTGAAGGCAAGTGGCAGCCATGTGCATGTGAATGTATTCATCGGAGCAAACTTCTATTTCACCCCATTTTCCGTCGCGATATGTACAGCGAACGTTGTAGTCTGTCTTTCTGTATCCGAACGACAGATTGGCCCAATCCAAATTTTTCATTATCTATATTATTTAAATTGTTGTATCCAAACCCTTGGTGCTTTGCAGCTTGCGGGTGTCTGTGGGCAGACAGCTGTGGCCATTAGGTTGTAAGGAAAGTGTATATTGTGTTTACACTTTTTGCTGAAACTTCCACGTTTGTTTTGCAAAAGTAATAAGTTTTCGCTTAATTCGCAATCTTTTATTTGCTTTTTTACTTTTACGCGTTTCATGCTTGCGTTGGCGGTTTAGCTTGGCACTTCACTGTACTTCAGTGGTGTGGGCGCGCTTTATTCGCCGCTGTCAAGTATTTTCTTTATTTCTTCATCGGTCTTGGTCAGCTTGTCTTTACATATTTTTACGAGCTTCTGGGCTGTCTTCAGCTCTGCTGTCAGGCTGTCTATATCAAGTTCGTTGCTTTCCATTTTGTTGACGATGGCTTCCAATTGCCTAAGTGCTTCTTCGTATTTCATATAATTCTGTATTGCTGAGTGATATTGATAATGTGGCTGTTGCTACTTGACGATTGATTTGATGCTGCCTGTTGCCATGATGGTTTCTATCTCATCGCCCTGTTGCAGCGTCTTTGCTTGCGTAACGGCTTTGCCGTTGTGCAGCGTGATGGAGTAGCCTCGCTTGAGCAGCAGTGTAGGGTCCAAGGCCTCCACCCGCTGTTGCAGCATGTTGATGCGGTGCTGTTGGCCGGTAAGCAAGGCTGTGGCCAACGGCTTCAGTTGCTGTTGCAATAGGCTGATGCGGTGGCTTGACGCATCTATCTGCCGTTGGCTGGCGGTGGACAGCCGTGTGTACAGCTGGTCAAGGTGTGCCTCTTGCCGGGTTTTTACGAGTGAAAACAACACGGGAATGGCGCGTGCCAGCCGGTCTATGCGCAGATGTTCCATTGTCATCCTGCTGTCCACGTTTTTGCAGATGCGCTCAGTGGCAGTGTCAATGCGGCCGAGTGTCTGTGCCAAATGGTCTATGAGCAATGCCGCTGCTGCCGTAGGTGTCTTTACGCGGGTATGTGCCACCATGTCGATAACCGATTCGTCGCGGTCGTGTCCTATGCCTGTGATGACGGGCAGGGGAAAGTTGGCCACGTTTTCTGCCAAGGGCAGCGTGTCGAAACCCGACAAGTCGCTGGTGGCACCGCCGCCTCTGATGATGACCACGCAGTCAAAATGGTCGGCATACAGGTTGATTTCATCTAACGCATGGATAATGCTTTGCTCCACCCGTTCGCCTTGCATGACAGCAGAAAAGAGCATAACCTCAAACTGAAAGCCATATTGGTTGTTTGCCAACTGCTGGCAGAAGTCGCCGTATCCTGCTGCTTGCTGACTGGATATGACGGCTATGCGCTGTGCAAACAGGGGCAGGGGCAACTGCTTGTTAAGGTCAAACACGCCTTGCTTCTTCAGTTGCAGAATGATTTCTTGCCGCTTTCGTGCCATGTCGCCCATAGTATAAGTAGGGTCAATGTCGGTTACTATCCACGAGAAACCATAGTTTTCGTGAAATTGGGCGTACACCTTCAGCAGTACTTTCATGCCGGCTTTCAGCGGTTGTCCCGTAACATGCTCAAAGTGGGGGCGCGCCAATGCCCATGTGTTTCGCCAGCATTTGGCTGCGGCTTTTGCCACTGGCGTGTTGGTAAAAGGGTCTTTCTGTATCAGCTCCATGTAGCAGTGGCCCGACTGTTGGCGCACTTCAGACAGTTCTGCTTCTACCCAATACTCATTGGGCAGTGTGGTTTCCACCACCTCCTTTACCAGTGTGTTGAGTTCGTAGAGTGTGAGTTGTTGTCTCATTGTCGTGCTTTTAGAGTGGATGCTGCTTTGGCTTTGGCAGCAGCTTGCTGCTGCCTGTTGCTTAGAAGTGCCTTACCTAAGCTGAGTGCCCGCTTGAAGTCGGGTATGCCATAGCCGTAGATGTTGTCTGGTGTGGCGTAGTTGTCGGCACATTTGCGCACTATATCAATAATGTCGGTAGCTTTCAGTGTAGGCAGCGCTTGCCATAAGCAAGCCACCAAACCTGTAACTACCGGTGTGGAAAACGATGTACCCATGTCTTTGATGATGGTGCCGCGCCCTGTCAGTACAGTGGCAGGACTGCCCATAGCCATTACATCAGGCTTGACACGGCCATCGGCAGTGGGGCCTACGCTGCAAAACGCTGCATTCTTGCGGTTAGGTCCCACAGCTCCCACAGTGATGATATCGTCTGCATCAGCAGGAACATTTATCTTTTTCCAGCTATCCATGCCATCGTTACCGGCACTGTTTACCAGCACGATGCCTTTCTTTGCCAGCATAGAGGCGGTTACAGACACCAATGCGGAGTGTCCGTCTAACTGTATGTAGCGGTAGTTGGTGCTTTCATCGTCATATTCGTGAAAGCCCAATGAGCTGTTGATAATGTCCACCCCTGCACTGTCGGCAAACTCGGCTGCGGCAGCCCAGTAATCTTCTTCTGCCATACTCTCGGTGTAGTTGTCTTCGCAGCGCAGCAGCCAGTAGGCAGCTTCGGGTGCAGTGCCTTTGAAAACATAAGGCACATTGGCCGCCATGACCGAAAGAACCTTTGTGCCATGGTCCATCTCTCTGAAGATAGTCTTGCTCTTGGGCACCACAAAATCCTCACAACCCACTATGTTGGCAGCTTGCAGACACGGTATCATGTCGGCGTTCATAAATCCTCCGTCTAATACAGCTATGGTCATGCCCCTGCCCATGTAGCCCTTTTCGTGCAGTGTGATGCCGTTGAGCATGTTTATCTGCTCCATGCCAGCTCCGTATTCTATTTGGTCCACGGTGTCCCATGCCCGAAATTCGGTGTGGTATTTTGTTCTTGTAGACAGGGGCTTGATGGAGTCGGGTGCCGTCCACACCTTCTTTACGTCAGCCACAAAAGGCAGCAGGTTCAGCTGCTTTACAAGTTGAGGCTTCTTGACCCTTGCCAGTACGGAGTTGTTCCATTTGCTATGGCTCACCACATCAATGCCTCTTGCTCTGACAGAGTCTATATAAGCAGGCGTAACAGGCAGGTCGGTAGAGTCCAATGGCAGACCCTGTCGTTTGCGCCGCGCCAATGCCTTGGCTGATAGAAAAGCTTGAGGCCTGTCAAGAGAGTAGGGCGAGTGGTGCTTGTCGGTAAACACGATTCGATACATGACCGCTTTTCCGCCAGGGTATTTTATCCTTTGGTCATCGTCAGTACTTTTTGCGTGAGTTAATAGGGCAAAGAGAGAGAATAACAAGACAAGAAAAATCCTGTTCATCATATAGGTTCCTTAATCTGTCTTTTATGGGTTTACAATGTTTTGAGGCCACTTTTTGCAACAGCTGCATTCTGTTGGCTGCATTATTGCTTAGCCGCAGTCTATCTTATGCAAAGATAGTGCAAGGCGAACGAACTACAAAATAAATTGGAATGAAACCGTTTCTTAATTTTATTTTCATCCGTTGGTATCTTGCTTTGCAGTGCTTGCCGGTGCATATTTATGCAAAATTGTGAATAAATATGCGTAGTTTGTTTTCTGAAATAATGACAAGAGAAATTCGTAAATTAGAAGAAAACAGCTTGGAACAGTAGGTCTTGAACAGCAAAAAGCAGCACTGTTGCACCTGAAAACGGGCCATTGTTTGTCCAAAACATAGCTTTCGCCCCTCAAAAGGGCTGCTTTTACAGGGCGAAAACAATGAAGTTAGCCATAGACAACAGCTGAGTTATTTTTGTAAAGCGGTGCTTTACGTTTCTAAAGCACTGCTTTAGGCTGCTGATAAATGGCACATTATTTAAAGAAAGCGTGTAAACGGCTGATGGATAGCCATTTATTTTTGCACACTGTTTTTGCCGTTATTTGACGGCAAAAACAGCTTCCAGCAAAATGATGGCAGTTATTTGCTTCAAATGCTTTTGGCAATCGGAAAAAACAAACTGTTTTTCTGCATAAATATGCAGGTATACTGTGATAGGCATCAGTTATTAACACATGAATAAATGTTAATATTCGTGCAACATTCAGAAAGATACTGAAATATATTTCGTACTTTTGCAAAAAATAGAAAAGAAAGAAATGGATAACAAAAAAGCGACACTTGAATTAGGAACAAAGCCAGTGGGCAAGCTCTTGGCGCAGTATGCGCTGCCTGCCATTGTGGCTATGACAGCCTCTTCTCTGTACAACATGATTGACAGTATCTTTATAGGACAAGGCGTAGGACCGTTGGCCATCAGCGGATTGGCCATTACCTTTCCACTGCAGAACCTGATGGCAGCTTTCGGCGCCGGTGTAGGCGTGGGTGCAGCCACTTGCATATCGGTAAAGCTTGGCCAGCGAGACTACAACACGGCGCAGCATATCTTTGGCAACAACTTCAGTTTGAACCTGGTGATAGGTGTTACCTTTAGCATCATTACGCTGCTTTTCCTCAATCCGATACTTCGCTTCTTTGGTGCCAGCGACAACACGTTGCCCTATGCACGCGAATATATGCTGGTGATATTGACAGGAAACGTTGTCACACAGCTGTTCTTTGGCATGAATGCTGTGCTTAGGGCAGCCAGCAAGCCGCGCCATGCCATGGTGGCTACCATTGCCACTGTGGTGCTGAATGTTATATTGGCACCTATCTTTATATGGCCTATGCACATGGGCATTCAGGGCGCAGCTCTTGCCACGGTTATCTCTCAGGCTGTGGTGTTGGCATGGCAGTTGAAGCTGTTCTGCAATAAAAACGAGTTGCTCCACTTCAAGCGCGGCACCTATCGCTTTAATGCCACTATCGTAAAGAATATCTTGGGTATCGGCATGTCGCCTTTTGCCATGAACGTGTGTGCCTGTGTAGTAGTGATATTCATCAACACTGGCTTGGCAAAATACGGTGGTGACATGGCTGTGGGAGCCTATGGAATAGCCAATAAGGTGGCGTTTACCTTTATCATGATTAACATGGGACTGAACCAGGGCATGCTTCCCATTGCCGGTTATAACTACGGTGCGCAAAACTTTACGCGCCTGTTGCGAGTGCTTCGCATAGCAGTCATTACAGGTGTGCTGATTACTACCACGGGCTTTGTAATAGCTCATGTTATTCCTTACCAGTGTGCACGCCTCTTTACTACTGACCAAACCCTTATCAATATATCCATCAGGGCTATTCAAATCAATATGTTGGCCTTCCCGTTGGTAGGCTTTCAGATGGTTATTACAGGTTTCTTCCAAAGTATAGGAAAAGCCAAGATAAGCATGTTCTTGTCTCTGTCAAGGCAGATGCTCTTTCTCTTGCCTCTGCTGATAGTGCTGCCGCCTATTCTGGGGGTAGACGGCATTTGGTGTTCACTGCCTACTGCAGACACCATATCGGCTATTTTGGCAGGTGTCATGATGGTGATTTACATGCGGAAATTCAAGAAACAAATCAATGCGAAATAATTATGGACAGTAAACAAAATATTATCATCAATGTGGGTCGACAGTTAGGCAGTGGCGGAAGAGTCATTGCCAAAAAGCTGGCTGATGACTTTGGCTGTGGCTTTTACGACCGCGAGCTGCTGAATTTGGCTGCTAAAGAGAGTGGCTTCAATGAGGAATTTTTTGAGGAAAATGATGAAAAGAAAGGCTTTTTCCAGTCGCTTTTCCATGCCCATGCCCCCTTTGTGTCAGACAATAGCTTCTATAACAACAAACTGTCGCAAGAGAGCCTGTTCCAGTTTCAGAGCGATGCCATCCGCAAGGCTGCTGAAAATAACTCTTGCGTGTTTGTAGGCCGCTGTGCCGACTATGTGCTGCGCGACTTTAAAAACATGGTGAGCGTGTTCATTACTGCCAATCTTGACGAGCGTGCCAAGCGCGTGGCGAAACGCTATGACTGTACAGTAGAAGAAGCAGAGAAAATCATTGAGCGCAAAGAAGGCGTGCGTTCCTCTTACTATAACTACTATACAGGAAAGGAGTGGGGGCATAGCTCTTCTTATGACTTATGTATCAATTCAAGCCTGTTGGGCATAGACGAGACAGAAGCCTTTATCAAGGAGTTTGTAAAAAGGAGGTTCAGACTGTGAAGCGCATAGGCATTATCAGCGATACTCACAGCTATTGGGACGATAAATATCTGCGCTATTTTGAAGAGTGCGACGAAATATGGCATGCAGGCGATATAGGTTCGTTGGAGGTGGTACAGCGCTTGGCAGACTTCAGACCCTTCCGTGCTGTTTATGGCAATTGCGATGGGGGCGACCTCAGGCGCATGTATCCGGAGACGTTGCGCTGGAAATGCGAAGATGCTGATGTGCTGATGAAGCATATCGGCGGCTATCCCGGCAATTATGATGCCAGCATACGCAGCACTATCTATGCCCATCCTCCACAGCTGTTTATCAGTGGCCATTCGCATATACTCAAAGTAAAGTATGACAAGACACTGCACTTGCTGCATATCAATCCGGGAGCGGCAGGCATACAAGGGTGGCACAAAGATCGCACACTGGTAAGACTGACAGTTGACGGCGCCAACTTTAAAGATTTGGAGGTGGTAACGCTTACCGATCCCCGCATGGCTTTCAAGTAGTTTTTGGTGCTTGTAAGCAGTTGAAAGCATAGCTCTTTGCAGGGCCGTTGCAGCGAGTCATGTTCCATTTTCATGACAAG